>NZ_CP179727.1:616214-1232429 GCF_047425875.1 Macrococcus animalis | reverse complement strand
CATCAAATGATGAAAGTCATTTTGCTCGAGCAAGTGTATCGTGCGTTTAGGATAATGAAGGGGCAAAGTTATCATAAATGATAAGGTTTTTAGGATGTTATTTTACATTAGAAATCGATAATATGATTACAATTGATTTCAAAATTAATAAACAACTGCTAAAAATCTTTTACTCGAGGATAAGGAAGTAACATAGGAACAACAAAAACTAATTCTTGATATTATTAATGATTAAGAAAGAAATTTTGTATGAACTAATTCGTAAAATTACATTTAAAAAATTAACTAGGAATAATTATATATGCTGAATAAGGGAAACCCTACCCTGCTGTGTCTAACTATGCGAATAGAGGCGAAAGACATGTCGATTTGACATGTTTTTTAGTTGTATAGAGACATTTTAATTCGAATTATAACCAAACTTTCGACTTTGCAATGCTTCTTTCCAGTAAGACTCTCTCTGAAGTACTAACTTATCATCAACCTTACCATTGTAGTTCTCAAGTATCGTATACTGAAAATTTTCCTTAACGTAGTCAAAGCCTTTTTCTTAAACTAATACTACAAGTTCCTTATTATCACCATGGCCATTATCTATATAGTTAGACCATCTAGTTAATAGCATCTCAGTATCACTCGTTGCTGATCCTACATATAACCTACCATTACTTTTATCGATGATGAGATAAACTGCTTTTTGATTTTCAAGGGCGGCAATCCAGTCACGTTTACCACGGTGAATAATCGTTGCGAGTTGTTGATAGGATAGCTTAACCTTATCATAACCTGGGAAGTCATCACCATCATAGATTGTAGGTAATATCTGTTGAACGATTAACTCTTGATGTAAGTCTTTGTAAAAACGTCCCTGAGCCATGAAAGATTTTTTAAACTTGATGATAACTCGACCATAATATTGGGTGTATTGTGGCAGTTCAACACCTTCATAATTGATGCCTTCTAATACATCTAGTTCTTTAGTCACTTTCTTAATAGTCGTAAGTAACCATGTATCGTATGAAAGTTTGGGTAAACATACGGCTGTCTGACCTACATTAAAGTATCTAGATTTGTTTCTTCAAAATAGCCATTGTGTATTCACTTCTTCTGGATTCTGCTTAAATACTTCCATGGGATCAACAAAGCCATTTGATTGGTTGAACTTGATTTTTACATGATTCATTTCTTCTTCTGTAAAGCCAAGTAAATCATTAAGTTTTATTTGCTACATAATCCATGCTCCCTCTTCTAGTTAAGTAATATAATCATATCAAACAAGTATAATTGTAGAATAATATAATTGATAAAAATTTTCGGAAATTATTGGTTTGATTGAATATAAGCAAAGAAAATCAACAATTATTGTTTAAATTTTAAAATTTGTTTAGAATATAAACAAGTATTGATGCGAAAGGAAAATATGATATGAATAAATATGAAAGATTAGATGAGATCGCTAATTTAGTTAATAAAAAAGGTACGATTAGAATTACGGAAATTGTTGAGTCATTGAATGTATCCGACATGACAGTCAGAAGGGATTTAGCTGAACTTGAAGAAAAAGGTATACTAACTAAGATACATGGTGGTGCGAGAAGTAACTCTGCCTTTCAATATACTGAAATGTCCCATACTGAAAAGCATACGCAATATATGGAGGAAAAAAGACAGATTGCTAAAAAAGCTGCAAGTCTTATCGAGGAAGGAAATACAATATTTTTAGGGCCGGGGACAACAGTAGAGTTGTTAGCAGAAGAGATAAGAAACACGCGACTTAGCATTATAACAAATTGTCTTCCAGTATTTAATATACTATTTAGAAAGAAAACAGATAGGTTCAGGGTATATTTAGTAGGCGGTGAAATGAGAGAGTTAACAGAGTCATTTTCGGGTGATATGACAAATAGTACACTAGAAAAAATGAGATTTAGTAAGATGTTTTTTAGTGCGAATGGTGTTAAAGGTTCAGATGTGATGACCTCTTCACATGAAGAAGCATATACACAGCAATTAGCATTGAAGAATTCAATTGAAAAATACTTATTATTAGATTCATCTAAGTTGGGAAAAGAAGATTTCGTATCTTTTTGTGACTTGAAGGCACTTACTGGAATAGTTATTGATAATAATAATCCTAGTAAGGTGAAGGGTTTAGAAATATTTACAGAGGTAATAATATAGGTTCTAAAAAGACACATTTAAAATGTGTCTTTTTTTTGTTTATTATTATCATAAAAACAACAAAATTAAACATAAAATGTTGATTTTTTAACTAATAGAGTTTATAATTTAAACATAATTAAACATGTAAACGCTTGTATTGTTTAAATCAACAAAAATTATAATTAGATTGAAGGGATGATAAAAATGAAAGTAATAATTGGTGCAGATCAAGATGGTCAAAAATTGAAGAATAAAGTTCAAGAGTTTTTATTAGAAAAGGGTTATAACGTTTTTGATGTAAGTAGTACAAGTCACAAGGACTTTATTGATACTACTTTAGCAGTTGCCTCAATGGTTAAAGAAGATGAGGAGAATTTGGGGATTATGATTGATGCATATGGTGCTGGTAGTTTTATGGTAGCAACAAAAATTAAAGGAATGATTGCCGCTGAAGTCTCTGATGAGAGATCAGCTTATATGACAAGAGGGCACAACGATGCTCGTATGATTACTATGGGATCTGAAATTGTAGGATCAGAATTAGCTTTAAATATTGTAAACGCTTTTGTAACTGGTAAGTATGATGGTGGAAGACATCAAATTCGTGTAGATATGCTAAATAAAATGGCTTAATTAGGAGGAGAATATATTATGAAAATTGCAATTGGATGTGATCACATTGTCACTGATACAAAAATGGAAGTTTCAAAATTTTTAAAATCTCAGGGTCACGAAGTTATTGACTGTGGAACATATGACTTTACGAGAACGCATTATCCTATCTATGGAAAGAAGGTTGGGGAAGCAGTTACAAATGGTGACGCAGACTTAGGCGTATGCATCTGTGGAACAGGGGTAGGTATTAGTAATGCAGCCAATAAAGTTCCTGGGGTGAGAACAGCGTTGGTAAGAGATATGACTTCAGCTTTATATGCTAAAGAAGAACTTAATGCAAATGTTATCAGCTTTGGTGGAAAAATTATTGGTGAATTATTAATGTGTGATATTATCGAAGCATTTATCAAAGCGGAATACAAACCTAGTGAAAAAAATAAAGCCTTGATTTCTAAAATAACAGAATTAGATAGTGCAGATAAAAAACAAAAAGACCCAGCGTTCTTTAATGAGTTCTTAGAGAAATGGGATAAAGGTGAGTATCATGATTAAGGAGTATGACTGATGATTTTAACAGTTACGCTAAATCCTTCTGTTGATGTATCGTATCCTTTAGATAATTTGCTAATTGATGGTGTAAACAGAGCTCATGAAGTAATTAAAACGGCTGGTGGAAAAGGACTAAATGTTACTAGAGTGTTGTCTCAAATTAATCAACCTGTATTAGCCACTGGCTTTAAAGGTGGTCATTTAGGAAATTTTATTGAAGATGAATTGAATGCATTAGGGATTAAGAATTCATTTTATAATATTAAAGGTGACACTCGAAATTGTATAGCCATTTTGCATGAACGCAATCAAACTGAAATTTTAGAAAAAGGCCCTATCATTTCTAAAGATGAACTAGCAGGATTCAGCAGACATTTACAACAATTATTAAATAATATAGATATTGTCGTTATTTCTGGTAGTTTACCAAATGGAATACCTACAAACTATTATTCAGAACTTATTGGAATCTGTAATGCAGCTTCCAAACCAGTAATAATTGATTGCTCTGGTGAACCATTATTAAAAATTGTACAAGGTACAAATAAGCCATTAGCAATTAAGCCGAATTTAGAGGAATTATCTCAATTATTAAGTGAAACAATAGCAAATGAAACTGAAGCAATTAAGTCAGCTTTAGAAAATGAAATTTTTCAAGATATGGAATGGATCATTGTTTCATTAGGAGCGAATGGTGCACTCGTTAAAAAAGACAAAAGATTTTATAAGGTCGATATTCCTGAGATAAAAGTGATTAATCCGGTTGGATCAGGTGATTCAACGGTCGCAGGATTTGCATCAGCCTACATTAACAATAAATCAGTTGATGAAATTCTTAAACAGGCAAATGTATTTGGAATGCAGAATGCCATGGAATCTAAAACAGGTTTTATTAATTTAGAAAATTATAATGACCTATATAAAAAAATTGAAATTACAGAGGTGTAAATAATGATTAACACAGAAAATAAAATTAATTATTTAAACAAAATCAGTGATGACAAAGGGATTATTTCAGCTTTAGCTTTTGACCAACGTGGTGCGTTAAAAAGAATGATGTCTGTATTTCAAGATACAGAACCTACGACAGAGCAAATTGAAAATCTAAAATCATTAGTTTCTAAGGAATTAACTAAATATTCTTCTTCGATATTACTAGATCCGGAATATGGATTACCAGCTTCTCAAGTGAAAAATACTAATGCAGGATTATTATTGGCTTATGAAAAAACTGGTTATGATGCTACAACAAAAGGAAGATTGCCAGATTGTCTTGTGGAATGGTCGGCAAAGCGTATTAAAGAACAAGGTGCAGATGCAGTCAAATTTTTACTTTATTATGATGTAGATGATGAAGAATCAATTAATGATCAAAAATATGCGTATATTGAAAGAATAGGTTCTGAATGTAAGGCTGAAGATATTCCATTTTTCTTAGAAATTTTAACATATGATGACAAGATTCAGGATAATGGTAGTGTAGAATTTGCAAAAGTAAAACCTCGAAAAGTTAATGAAGCGATGAAAGTATTTTCACATAATCGCTTTAATGTAGATGTATTAAAAGTAGAAGTTCCGGTTAATATGAATTATGTCGAAGGTTTTGGAACTGGTGAAGTAGTATACACCAAAGAAGAATCGGCTCAATTCTTCAAGGAACAAGAAGAAGCAACGCATTTACCATACATTTATTTAAGTGCAGGTGTTTCAGCACAATTATTCCAAGATACGTTAAAGTTTGCACATGAATCAGGGGCGAAATTTAATGGTGTATTATGTGGAAGAGCCACTTGGTCTGGGGTTGTCAAAGTATATATTGAACAAGGGGAAGAAGCTGCTAAAGAATGGTTACGTACCGAAGGTTATAATAATATTAATCAGTTGAACAAAGTTTTACAAAACACTGCAGTGTCATATAAAGAAAAAATATAATATCAATAGGGGTGTTTTAAATGAATAGAGAAGAAACAACAATGTTAGGTTTTGAAATCGTTGCATATGCTGGAGATGCAAGATCTAAATTATTAGAATCATTAAATGCTGCAAAAGCAGGAGATTTTGCTAAAGCTGAACAATTAATTGAAGAAGCGGATAAATGTATTGTTGATGCTCACAATGCACAAACTAGTCTTCTTGCTAAAGAAGCATCAGGAGAAGATATCGCATACAGTGTAACAATGATGCATGGACAAGATCATTTAATGACGACTTTACTATTAAAAGATATGATGAAGCACATGATTGAGCTTTATAAAAGAGGGAGCTGATTGTAGTGGATAAATTAATCGCACAAATTGAGAAAGCAAAACCTCTATTTGAAAAGTTATCAAGAAATATTTATTTAAGAGCCATACGTGATGGTTTCATTTCAGCGATGCCGGTAATATTATTCTCTAGCATTTTCTTATTAATCGCGTATGTACCTAATGTATTCGGATTTACATGGAGCAAATCTACCGAAGGACTTTTGATGAAACCATATCATTATACTATGGGGATTATTGCTTTATTAGTAGCTGGAACAACAGCTAAATCATTAACAGATTCTTATAACAGAAGACTTGAAAGTACAAATCAGATAAATTTCCTCTCAACAATGTTGGCAGCAATTTGTGGGTTTTTATTTCTTGCCGCAGATTCTGTTAAAGTTGGTGGTTTTTCAAGTGCATTTTTAGGAACTAAAGGTTTAATGACTGCATTTTTAGCAGCGTTTGTATCAGTAATTATTTATAACTTCTGTGTTAAGAGAAATATAACTATAAAAATGCCTTCAGAAGTTCCACCAAATATATCACAGGTATTTAAAGATATTTTTCCTTTCTCGTTTGTTATTTTGACATTGTATGGATTAGATTTACTAAGTAGAGCATTATTAAATACCAATGTAGCCGCATCAATTGTTAAATTCTTTGCACCCTTATTTTCAGCTGCAGATGGTTATGTAGGGATAACTATTATTTTTGGTGCTTTCGCATTATTCTGGTTTATCGGTATTCATGGTCCATCTATTGTAGAACCAGCAATTGCCGCTATAACTTATGCGAATATAGAAACAAACTATCAATTATTACAATCTGGTGAACATGCTGATAAGATTTTAACATCTGGTACACAAATGTTCATTGTTACTATGGGAGGAACAGGTGCTACGTTAGTTGTCCCATTCATGTTTATGTGGTTGACCAAGTCAAAAAGAAACAAAGCTATTGGTAGAGCTTCAGCCGTTCCAACATTTTTCGGTGTAAATGAGCCGATATTATTTGGTGCACCATTAGTATTAAATCCAGTATTCTTTATACCGTTTGTATTTGCACCTATTGCAAACGTATGGATCTTTAAATTTTTTGTAGATGTATTAGGTATGAATAGTTTCAGCGTAAACTTACCATGGACAACGCCAGGTCCTCTTGGAATTATTATGGGTACTGGTTTAGGCATATGGTCATTTGTTTTAGCTATTACTTTGATTATTGTCGATGTATTAATCTATTATCCGTTCTTAAGAGTTTATGATAAGCAAATTCTTGAAGAAGAGTTAGCTGGAGTAGATAAATCGAATGAATTGAGAGAGAAAGTTAAAGAGAATTTTGATACTAAAAAAGCAGATGCTATTTTAAATGGTAAAGATACAAATAATACTGTAACGGTTACAAATACAACTACTGATGAAAGCCCTATAACTAAACAAACCAACGTATTAGTACTATGTGCAGGTGGAGGAACAAGTGGCTTATTAGCTAATGCACTTAATAAAGCAGCCACTGAGCATGGTAAGCCAGTCAAAGCAGCTGCAGGTAGTTATGGCGCTCATATGGATATTATGAAAGAGTATCATTTGGTTATATTAGCACCTCAAGTTGCATCAAATTATGAAGATATAAAAGTAGATACTGATAGACTTGGAATTAAGTTGGCTAAAACTCAAGGTGCTGAATACATTAAGTTAACACGTGATGGCAAAGGCGCTTTAGAGTTTGTTGAGAATCAATTTAAAAAATAGAGGGGAGATCTTATTATAATGAAGAAATTACCTGAAGATTTTATTTTTGGAGGAGCTACAGCAGCATATCAAGCAGAAGGTGCAACCCAGACAGATGGCAAAGGTAAAGTTGCTTGGGATAAATATTTAGAAGACAATTATTGGTATACCGCAGAGCCAGCCAGTGATTTTTATAATAAGTATCCTGTAGACTTGAAATTGAGTGAAGAATTTGGAGTTAATGGGATTAGAATATCTATTGCGTGGTCACGAATTTTTCCTAACGGTTTTGGTGAAGTAAATCCAAAAGGTGTAGAATTCTATAATAATCTATTTGATGAGTGTCTGAAAAGAAATGTTGAACCATTTGTAACATTACATCACTTTGATACTCCTGAGGTGTTACACAGTAATGGTGATTTCTTAAATAGAGAAAATGTAGATCATTTTGTAGACTATGCAGAATTCTGTTTTAAGGAATTTAATCAAGTTAAATATTGGACAACATTTAATGAAATCGGACCGATTGGAGATGGACAATATTTAGTAGGTAAATTCCCACCGGGTATTCGATACGACTTTGAAAAAGTATTTCAATCTCACCATAATATGATGGTCGCACATGCTAAAGCAGTTAAATTATTCAAAGAAAAAAGATTTGAAGGAGAAATAGGTGTAGTGCATGCATTACCTACAAAATATCCGTTTGATCCTAAGAATCCTGAAGATGTTAGAGCTGCTGAACTTGAAGATATTATTCATAATAAATTCATTCTGGATGCAACATACTTAGGTAAATATTCAGAAAAGACTATGGAAGGCGTTAATCATATTCTTAATGTCAATGGTGGCAAATTAGAAATACTGGAAGAAGATTTAGAAGTATTAAACGCTGCTAAAGATATGAATGATTTTCTAGGCATTAATTACTATATGAGTGATTGGATGCGTGGTTTTGAAGGAGAATCAGAAATCACACACAATTCAAAAGGTAATAAAGGTGGTTCTAAATATCAGTTAAAAGGTGTTGGCCAAAGAGAATTCGATGTTGATGTTCCTCGTACCGATTGGGATTGGATGATTTACCCACAAGGTTTATATGATCAAATTATGAGAGTGAAAAAAGATTATCCTAACTATAAAAAGATGTATATAACTGAAAATGGTTTAGGATACAAAGATGAGTTCGTTGATGGAACTGTATACGATGATGCTAGAATTGATTATGTGAAAAAACATTTAGAAGTTATTTCAGACGCTATCAGAGATGGAGCGAATGTTAAAGGTTACTTTATTTGGTCGCTAATGGATGTCTTTTCATGGTCTAATGGTTATGAAAAAAGATATGGCTTGTTCTATGTAGATTTTGAAACACAAGAAAGATATCCAAAAAAGAGTGCATATTGGTATAAAGAGCTTGCAAGTACAAAAGAAATAAAATAAAAAATAATCGTCGAACTGCATTTAGTTGCAGTTCGACTTTTTATATATTCACATGCTACATTTATTGTAATACTACAATGTGTTAGGGGTGTCGAATATGGAAATGAATCGTTTTGATATTTATAAGGAGCTATGGACAAAATCACGTACGGCGTTTGCTGAGGAACATAATATCGAATTTACTAACCTGAAGAAAGTCATAGAGGTACATAAGATTCCTTTACCTGATTCTAAGTATTTATACGATTATAGAAGAGGTGTTATTGGTACACTTACACCTATAGAAGGTGAAGATTATATAATTAAGATAGGTGAGAAACTTAGCGAAAAAACTAAAATAACAAATAAGTGGTCATACTTTGATGATGATAAAATAGAAGAGATTTATAATGTATACATGGACTTGAAAATACCAGACAAGGTTAAGCGTCATCATAAAATCATTACTAAACATAAAGACTACCTGACATCTGAAAGAAGAAGAAAAAGGGAAGCGGAAATGAATCCTTGGGGTCATAGTTATTATCGTTCCGAATCAATGAAAGTTTTGAATGCCTCTCATATTTCAAAAGAAGCATTACCTGATTTTTATAAACTTTGTGATACTTTATTTAGAGCGATCGAAAGCTTAAAATTTAAGGTTAGTGTTGATGAAGAATATATAAATTTTCAAATACATCGTAAAGACAAACAAGTAAAGAAAAACGATATAATGTTCGAAAAAATGAATGTGTTCCAAATAAAATTAAAATTTAAAGAAAAGACAAAAAGAGTCAAAAGAGATGATGATCGCTATTCTAGCTATGATTATATCAATACGGGTTATTTCAAAGCGGAACTCATCGGAGTATATCCATGGAGTAATAATGTTCATGGAATAAATAGAGAGTATCCTGGTACAGATGACCATGACACCTTACTTAAGAAGATTTTTGAGAGAATTTTTGAATTACCTCAATTATTGCATGATGCAGAGATTGAATATATCGAAAAGCAGAACGAGGAAGATCAAAGATTATAAAAGAATTAATGTTAGATTTAGAAGCTTTGTTGAGTAATATAAATCATGAAGAATTAAAATCTCAAATGCATGAGGAAATTTCTAATATATATTGTTGTACTATTTTTCATTTCATCGAGGAACGTAAGGAGATCTTTGGAGTGCTTATGAAAGTGGACTTACCTTTTAGTTTTGTAGGGCATCTGAAGGCGTTATTGATTAACCAATATAATGAAACGCATATGAAACTATTCGAAGGTACAAATATTCCAAAAACTTATCTTTCTAACTTTGCAGCATCAGCTTTGCTCGGATTAATAGATGAGTGGATGAAGCAAGATTTTAGCGATGATTCTGAAAAATTAACAAAATATTTTTTAGATATTTTATATATGCTTAGAACGTTATAAATGGATATTAATTTATTTTATTTAGATAATGAGATTGAAATATTACAACATTAATGGTAACCCTTGTTGGAGTATTAATTGTAAGAAGGATAGCTGCATAGGTCCAAGATGATTATAAATAGTATGATTAACCGCCAACTGTAGCATTTCTAATAGCAGGGTCCATACTTTATACTTTTATGGGTACAGCTTATATTTTGGTATATGAACCTGCTAATAGTCAAAAAGAAAAAGAGGATGTCACAAATGTACACTATGCGCAACTAGGTTTAAATTATGCTGTTCCGTATGCACACTTTGTAAGTTTAAAGCTTGCAAGCGTAGCAAAAGATAATGAAAATTTTATTTAATTACTGATGCGATGAGAGCTAAATGTAAGGCGGATGGTATTTATAATCTAGATGGAAAAGCAGTTATCGTGAAAGATGGAGATGCCGGAATAAGCACATCAGCACTAGCAGGTAGTGTTTTAAAGATGAATCATTGTCTTAAGCATTTATTGGAATATAGTAG
Source organism: Macrococcus animalis (assembly GCF_047425875.1). GTDB lineage: Bacteria > Bacillota > Bacilli > Staphylococcales > Staphylococcaceae > Macrococcoides > Macrococcoides animalis. The sequence goes on along the minus strand of NZ_CP179727.1, from coordinate 1,221,757 downwards.
AAAAGATTTAACGGAAATCTAGCGAGTAAAAAGTTTGTATCAGAATTTTACTTTAAAGGAAGGTAAGATTAGAGGTTCTATTAAAGGGAAGAGGGGCGTTTATATGGCTATACTCTATGAGAATTTTGAAGTCATGACGACAAAACTTGCCCAATATCTTTAAATTTAAATTGTTCACTGTTTATCAGTTAGTATTTTATTTTAACATTAAATAGTTTAATGCTAAAATATTTAATGTTAAAATAAAGATAGAGGTGAATATATGAAACAATCAAATTTCTTTGAGTTTGTACATGATGGAAATCAGTTAAGTTACAAAATGATGTCGCTATTCTTAAAGCAATTCAACCATAAAGTGAATATTTCTCAAATTATTTTACTTGAATATATTAAACTTAATGGTGCATCTAAGCCATCAACGATAGCTAAAGCACTAGGCTTCACAGATGGTGCTATTACAACAATGACTAATAAGTTGGTAAAAATGGAATATATCAATAGAGTACCTCAACTAATTGATCGTCGTGTTATATTGCTGAATATTACACCATCTGGAATTTCACTTTTAAAAGAAGCGGAAATTACAGGAGAGAAAGTTCGTAATGCAGTTTATAGCGTTCTAACTGATGAAGAATTAACACTGATGAAAGAAATACAAAAGAAACTATTGAATCATGTTGATTCAATAGATGAAATATAAGGAGGAGATATAATGAAACGACTAAAAGGAAAAGTAGCAATAGTAACAGGTGGAGCAGGTGGAATAGGTTCAGGGATTGTTAAAGCTTATGTTCAAGAAGGTGCTAAAGTCGCAATTATTGATATTAACAAAAATAAAGGAGAAGCATTAAGTAAATCTTTAAATAAAAAAGGATTTGATACACAATTTATATATGCCGATTTAACCGACAAAGAATCTTTAAAATCTTGTGTCAATTTTGTGATAAAGAAATATGGACAGATAGATATTTTAGTGAATAATGCTCATGCTTCAAGAATGAAAAGTTTTTTAGATATCACTGAAGAAGATTTAGCATTATCGATGAAGACAGGATTTTATGCTACCTTCCATCTATGTCAGTTAGCAATGCCGTATTTGATAAAAAATAGAGGAAACATTATAAACTTTGGGTCTGGAGCTGCCATGAAAGGAGACCATCATCAAGGGGCTTACGCGGCAGCAAAAGAAGCGATAAGAGGAATCACACGTGTAATAGCTAACGAATTCGGTAAAGATGGTATAAATATTAATATAATTTCTCCGATTGCTTATTCTGAAGGAGTAGAGGCGTGGCGCAAGGAAAATCCAGAATATTATGAAAAGGTAGTACAAGGTATTCCGTTACAGAAATTTGGGGATATATATAGTGATATAGCACCAGTTGCGATATTTCTTGCAAGTGATGAATCTAAATACATTACAGGTCAGACATTTATGGTAGATGGCGGTAGTATTAAATTGTATTAATAAGGAGGGGTTATAATGGAACGAATAAAAGATAAAGTGATGATAATTACAGGCGCTGCACAAGGTATGGGAAAAGTTCATGCAGAATGTGCGATTGCAGAAGGAGCTAAAGTTGTTATTACAGATATTAATGAAGAAAAAGGAAATGAAGTTGCTAAACAATTAGGTGAGAAAGCATTGTTTATAAAGCATAATGTAGCTGATGAAGAAGATTGGAAACGTGTGATTAAGGAAACATATGATAAGTGGGGACGCGTTGATGTTTTAGTAAACAATGCAGGTATTACATATAATATGAAGATTGATGAGATTACTTTAGAAGATTATATGAAGATTATCAATATCAATCAAGTCTCTGTTTTTTTAGGTATTAAATATGTTTCAGAAATTATGAAAACGCAAAAGTCAGGTACAATCATTAATATTTCATCGATGAATGGCTTAGTAGGCGGAGCAATAGGTTATACGGATACTAAATTTGCAGTCAGAGGTATGACAAAAGCAGCGGCAAGAGAACTTTCACCTTATAATATTACAGTAAATTCTGTGCATCCAGGTGTAATTCATACACAGATGCTTGAGCAACCTGGTGTAAAAGAAGCGGTAGAGAAATTTAAACAAACTATTCCTATGCGCCGTGTTGCTGAAGCTAAAGAAGTGTCTCATATGATTATCTTCTTAGCATCTGACGAAGCTAGATACTCTACAGGATCAGAATTTGTGATTGATGGTGGAGTTACTGCCACTGTTTAATCTGTAAAGCATTTTATGATTTTTAGATATTACAAGCATCAATATCAACAAATACGAAATTTAAATGTAGTAATTTTTCAGAATATTAAGTATGAATTAAACTGATGTAAAGCAAAACTAAGTATTTTAAAAAACAGGAAATTTATAAATAAATATTGATAAAAGAGTTTTATGGTTAAGTTATGCAAGCTATCAGAACGGTGGTAATTGGATTTTAAACAAAGATAAAGAAGGTTATACAAGGGATTAATTAAATAGAATTTAATATATTTAATAATTTCTCCGACGGCTCATAAGATTGGAGGAATTTCTTTCGTAGTTAATATATTATTTTGAATCGTCTACACTTAATTGGACAACTTTCCTGAGGGAATGTATTGTTAAATTAAGAAAGTAGGCGATTTTATTATGGCTAGACAAAGAAGAACATTTACACCTGAATTTAAACTTCAAATGGTTCGTTTATTTGAAAATGGAAAATCTAAATCAGATATTGTTAGAGAATATGATCTAACACCTTCGACGTTAGATAAATGGATTAAGCATCATCAAAATAGTGGTTCATTTAATGCTGCTGATAATCTAACTAATGATGAAAAAGAGCTCAGAAAGCTACGTAAAGAAAATCAACAATTGAAGATGGAAAACGATATTTTAAAGCAAGCAGCGCTGATCATGGGACGAAAATAGTAGTCATTCAACGTAATGCACATCAATATTCAGTATCAGCAATGTGCAAAGTCCTAAAAATACCAAGAAGCACTTATTATGATTCAATAAAAAGAACGCCAAATAAACCAAAAAAAGATGACTTGGAATTAGAACAAGCTATCGTTAGTACTTTTAACTTAAATAGAAAGAGCTTTGGTACAAGAAGAATTAAAAATGAATTAAATAAATTAGGTATTATTGTATCTAGACGAAAAATAGGTCGTATTAAGAAAAAATATAATTTAATATCAGTTTATACTAAAGCTAAATATAAAAATCATCAGAAAGAAACAAATGAAAAATTAATAAAAAATCTCTTGAATCGTTCATTTACAAGGGAACAGCCTTTAGAAGTTTAGGCAGTGATTTAACGTATGTTAAAGTCACAGGAACATGGCATTACATATGTTTATTTATTGATCTCTTCAATAGAGAAATCGTTGGTTATAGTGCAGGCAAAAATAAAGACGCCCATTTAGTGACGAAAGCAATTAGTAAAATTAATCATAATTTAGAACAAATAGAATTATTCCATACAGATAGAGGAAAGAATTCGACAACAAATTGATAGATGAAGTATTAAAAACATTTAACATCAAACCGTTCATTAAGTATAAAAGGCTGTCCTTATGATAACGCCGTTGCAGAAGCAACGATGAAAGCAATAAAAACTGAATTTGTAAAACAAATGAAATTTGAAGACTTGAACCAGTTAGAAACCGAATTATTTGATTATGTGAATTGGTACAACAATTTTAGACCACATTCTTCATTACATTATTTAACGCCTGTGGCGTTTAAAAATTTACACATGAAAAGTGTCTAAGAAACTGTTGACATTCCAAACTTGATGATAACTCGATCATAATATTTTTCGTATTGTGACAGTTCAACACCTTCATAATTGATACCTTCTAATACACCTAACTCTTTCGTCACTTTCTTAATCGTCGTAAGTAACCACGTATCGTAGGAAAGTTTGAGTAAACATACGGCTGTCTGACCTACATTAAAGTATCTCGATTTGTTCCTCCAAAATAGCCATTGTGTATTCACTTCTTCTGGATTTTGTTTAAATACTTCCATAGGATCAACAAAACCATTTGATTGGTTGAATTTAATTTTCACATGATTCATTTCTTCTTCAGAAAAGCCAAGTAAATCATTCAGTTTTATTTGTGACATAATCAATGCTCCCTTTTCTAGTTAAGTAATATAATCATATCAAACAAGTGTGATTGTGAGATAATCGAATTGAAAATAACTGATACAAATTATCAAAAATTGGAGTAGTGAGGACATTGCTAAATGAAGCATTTAAAGAGATATCAAATGTATTTATTGGAGATGAAGGTGATTTATATAGTTATAAAACAGGAGCAAAGCTAGTAGAATTCTTTAATCAATACTTTAATTATAGAGATAATTATAAACAGGGATTTCCAAGTAGATGGCTTTACGTTTGTAATAACTTAATTGATTTATATAACAAAGGTAAGATTAATCAGTTTTTTACATTGATTCTTAGTAAAGAATTCATTTTAACAGAACGTAAAAGCGATGAAGTAGATGCAATTAGCCATTCGACTATAATTCTTCAAGAGCTACGAAGAATAATAAGAGCATATTCATATGATTTAATTAAAAGTAATAATAGTAAAATTAAATTAGTTAGTATTAATAAAGATTTAATATATGTTGCTAGTGGTGGCTATGCTAACGTGTATTTACAACAATCTACTGGATATATAGTAAAAAAACTTAAAGAGGATTTTGTTGTTGATAATGCAATAAGAAGCCGCTTCAAGAGAGAGTTTAATATTACAAAATCATTGAATGACTTACCGAATATTATAAAGGTATATGACTTTGATGATCAAAGTGTTTCTTACCAAATGGAAAAAGCAGAAGTGACTTTAGAAAAATATATAAATGATTATGATATAACTTTTGAACAAAGGCTTTCGTTAATTAGACAAATATTGGATATAATGAGTAAAGTACATGAGAGGAATATTATACATAGAGATTTAAGTCCTACTAATATATTTATTCTGAATGGCATGATTAAAATTTCAGATTTTGGTCTAGGTAAAGATTTGAATATGTTTAGCTCTCATCAAACTTTAACCACATATGGTGTAGGACAATTCTATTATTGTGCTCCTGAACAGTTCATGTTACTTAAAGATGGAGATATGAAAAGTGATGTATATTCTTTAGGGAGAGTATTAACTTTTGTATTAACAGGAGAAATAAAATCTGATGACCATCAATTTAAGAGCTTAGTTGACAAAGCATGTAATGAAAATCCAGATTACCGTTTTAATAATGCTAGCGATTTGTATATAAACTTTGAACGCAGGATAGAAATTATCAATGATAAAAATCATGATGAGAAGATGTTAGCTAAGATTATAAAAGGCAAATATGAAGATGATGTTTTAGAATATTTATATGGATTAGCAGGAAACAGAATATGTGAATTAATAGCTAGTAAGCATAATAATATTAATCAGGCTATTATTAAATGCATGGAAAATGATGATAAAAAAGCTCAAATTATGATAAAAAAGCTCAAATTATGATAGAAAAGATCAAATTATGATAGAAAAGATATCTAATAATTATATTGACGTGGCAGGTAAAGATTATAATCGATACGATGGATTTGCAAAACTCACATCAACCATTCTTAAAATGTCATTTTCATTTATAGTTTTAGAGATATCCGCTAAAATTTTAGTCTTTGTTGCTTGTTCAGTGAATAGATTTTATGCACAAGATCTTGTTAAAGAAGTAATTAATTTTGGAATTGACCCAATGATTGAAGATATTTTGACAGAACAGGGAGATTGAAGAGATGAAAGTTAATCAGTTTCAAGATATGAAAGATAAATATAACGGTGCTAGAGAAAATGAAAGAGATGATTTACGTGAGCTACTAAAACTATATTTGGAGAAATCATTTGATGGTGTAGTGAAGAAAGGTAGTCAAGGATCGAGTGCATATACGAGAAAAAGAAGCATAGCTAAGTATGACTTAACTAATTGGATGTATATTGAGGGAAGCTTCTATTTTGACAAAAGGTATTGGCATTTTATTATTGAACTCCAGTCTATTGATCAAGATCCAGTTAGTAAAAATGTACATGTATTAATGGATCGTATATCTGTCATGGTAGATGAAATTCATGAAAAAGAGCATTTAACCAAGAAAAATAATTCAGGTAATGGTAGATATACTAAACAAAGTTATTCTTTAAACGACTGGGCAAATGCAACAACTGATATAGATTTACCTTTAAATATAAATTTTACTGTAGAAGAAAATAAAATTTTTGAAAGTAATCCAAAAGCAATGAATGTAATAGAGCAATTGTTTAATGAGGTTAGAAGGATATAATGATAAACTTGATAATCTTATGTCATTTATTATAAAAAGCATAGCTTTAATATTTGATGACACCTTTAACAATTGAAATAAACCGCAGTCTTAATCGATACGCTGAAAGTTATCACAAATAATGCGGTTATTTTCTGGGAAATACCGCAGTCTTCAGAGATACGCTCAGAGTTATCATAAGTGATGAGGTTTTTTATTGGTATAACCTCATGATTGAGAGATGTGCTAATATTTATTATAAGAAATGATTTTCGAAAAAATATAAAATTTATGTTGTATACAGTAGAGCTTCGGCTACTATTTTTGGTTATTGTAACAAATGTTATAATCGAATTAAATAGGACTGAGATGAGGGCATATGATGAGTAGAGCACAGATGGCAATTATTACGAATATGTGTATGGTGGAACGACTTGACGATTATATATTAGTTCAGGATAGACAAGGAAAATCGTGGCCAGGTGTTACATTTCCTGGAGGACATGTTGAAGAGGGTGAATCCTTTCATGCTTCGGTTGTTCGTGAAGTTCTGGAGGAGACAGGATTAACTGTTCGAAATCCTAAACTATGTGGTATTAAACAGTTTATGACTGAGTCAAATGAGAGATATATCGTGCTACTCTATAAAACAACTGATTTTACAGGTGAGTTGCAATCTTCATCAGAGGGAGAGGTATTCTGGATAAAAAAGGATGAATTAAAAAATTACAAAGTAAGTAATGATTTTATGGAGATGTACGAAATATTTATTAACCCAGAACTATCTGAATTTTTTTATGAACTAAATGAGGACGGAGAGAATTGGGATATTAAATTATATTAATTCGTAAAATCTCGAAATAAATAATTACTTTGAATAAACTCCCTATTGTCAATTAACGTATTTAACTGTCAGTAGGGAGTTTTTCATTGAAGGTATGGATTACATGGATATCTTTTTTTATTAAAACTGATGACATTAAAAATTAATGAATAAGGTAAATTCGTAAAACAATATTTAGCAACTAATTTAATAGTCAAAAAAGATAAAAGAATATAGAGATGCTAATTAGCAATACAAAACAGACTTTTAGGGAGTGTGATTTACTTGGTTATTTTAGAAACGGAACGTTTAATCCTACGTGAGTTAAGAGAAAATGACAACGAAAATCTAGGCAAAGTCCTCTCTGATTCCATATCTATGCAATACTATGATTCTCCGTTTAATGAGCATGAGATTGAAGAATGGATTAAGTGGAATATAGGAAATTATGCTACGTATAATTGTGGTCTATGGGCGGTTATTCTGAAGGAAGATGGAACATTTTTAGGTGACTGTGGTATAACGATGCAACATATTGATGGAGAGGTTCTATCCGAGATTGGATTTCATATTATCAAAGAATACTGTAACAAAGGTTATGCCTCAGAAGCGGCGAAAGCATGTATGGACTATGCTTTTGATTTTTTAGGATTTGAACAAATATATTCATATTCAACTATAGATAATCTACCTTCTCAAACGGTAGCTGCAAAAATAGGTATGAAGAAACATAAAATATTTGATAAGAACGGTTTGAAACATATTGTTCATTTTGTAGAGAAGTGAAGTATATAAAGCAATAAATAAGGAGGGATTTTTTGCCTAAATTTAATGGGGTTATTATTGAGGGTTATTCGTACACAGGGAAATCATCGATATTTAATGAATTAAAGAAATTACAAGCATTATCAAATAAAGAACGTTCAGCAGTCTATATTACAGAACACTTCACTCAAATTCTCAACGTTAACAAACATGATGAGATAATTGAAATATCAAAAGATAATCATATTTCGTTATTAGAGTCGCATTTGAATTATTTGTCTCAACTATCGAATTGGATTAATAATGAGATAAATCATGGTAAAATTTCTAGTGATCTTTTTTATGTGATTGAGAGATATCATTTAAATCATATAGTGCATTTTGGGAATTATCATGACATTATTCAAATACAAAATAAAATAATGGAATTAAATCCACTTTGTGTTCTGTTAACTGTTTCTAAGAGTGAAATTAGCAAACGAATCCAGCTTAGATATCCGCAAATAGGTAATCATGATTTAAAAAAAGAAATTGAAAAGTTTACACAATTTCAAGAGTATTATATAAAAGCTGTAAGCAATACAGTCATTCCGTATAAGATTGTAAATACTGATAGTATGGATTGGGAAGGTTTAGCGAGTCAAATTTATTCTCATATATAAGAAATAACTACAAAATTTTTAATAAAAAAGAAATGAAAAAGGGGTACTTTTATGAAAATTTTAAATTATTCATCAAAATATGAAGACTCATGGATTCGAGGTAGAATCTTATCATTTCTTTACACGCAGTACTACGATGATGTTCTTCAAACAAAACCTAAAATCGATGGTATAGAATTAATTTGTGTAGAAAACAATCAAGTAAATGGATTACTCGATATCGAAATTAAAAATGCTTATTGTAGCTATGATAAGCATCAAAAAGGCGCAATGATAGAGACAATCGCAGTTCATCCTGATCATCAATCTAAAGGTATAGGTCAAAAATTATTAGAAGTTGCTGAAGAAAGAATGAAATTAGAAGGTATCGAATATTTAGAAGCTTGGACTAGAGAAGACGATGCAAGTAATCAATGGTATATAAAAAATGGATTTTCTCAATTTAACTCATATTATCATGTATTCACAAGTGGAGAAGTGAGTACTTATAATCCCTATTTTCATCCGGTATTTACTTTTGGACATGTAACGGATAGAAAGCAAATTGATGAAACGGTAGTAGACAGAATTTATGAGTGTAGGGGTTATGTGAAAAAATTATGTATACAGAACTAATAATAAATCTAAGAAAGAGTGTTATATGAAGATACTAATTGCACAACCTAGACAAGAAGAAGAAATAACCCAATTGAGAGATGCTATTACTACTCATCTTGAAGTAGATATTTTTTTATTTCCAGAAGGATATATTTCAAATAGCGATAAATTAATAGACGTACAAAAACTAGCTAATGAAAATAATAAAATTATTATAAGTTCCTATAGGAAAAACAATAAAGATGTTGCAGTAGTTATTGATGAGTTTGGAAAAGTAGTATATTCGCGTGATAAGACAGGATCTTCTCCTATCGAAAAGTTAGTCCATCCCTTGCATTTCAAGTTAGGAAAATATAATGTGGGTTATATTTTATGTATGGAAATTCTAAAAGGATATCGCGATTTTAATACTGACATACAACTAGATATCGTTTTTCACCCCATAGGTGTAGGAATGTTCAGTGAAGAACAATTAGAAGAATGGCTAGAAGCGGCAAAGAAATTAGCAATAAAAACAAAATGTAAAGTAATAGGTACAAGTCATGCTGATGGATCTTATAGGAATTGTGGAGTCTCAATTCCAATTGCATATATGATTGATGAATATGGAAAAGTATTATTTTTATCTAAAAATAATACAAAATCTAATATAGTAGAAATTTAATTCATGAATCTAATCATTTAATAATATAGGAGTGCTTTAATGAAAAAATCTATATATCTTGTAAGACACGCTGAATCAACTAAGTCTGATTTAGACGAACGAAATAGAGGACTAACTTTAAAAGGTGTTGAGGATGTAAATAAAGTAACACAATACTTTGAAAACATTAATGTAAGCAAGGTATATTCTAGTCCGTACAAAAGGGCAATAGATACAGTTAAACCATTATCGATAAATAAGGGATTAGATGTTTCGTTGGTAGAAGATTTGAAAGAATGTATTTTTTCTAACCATACTTTACAAGACAGTGAAGTATATCCATTAGTCGAAAAATTATTAGATGATAAAAAGTATAAAGAACAGGGTGAAAGTTTAGAAGAAGTCCAAATTAGAGGTATATCGATTATCCAAAAGATATTAAAAGAAAATAATGAAGCTGTCGTTATAGGGACGCATGGTGTAATCATGACAGCAATACTGAATTACTTTGATGATAAATATGATTACAAATTTTTACGAAGTACTTCAAAGCCTGATATATATGTAATGGTATTTGATGGATGCCAGTTTGTGGATTGCATTTCTAGGAATGCTTAAGAAAGAGAAGAGGATTGTATATGAGAGCACCATGTAACGTATTAGTTTTGCCATATATAATAAATGAGAATGAACCATTTTTTTGTATTTTCAAGCGACAAGATATGCAAATTTGGCAGTTCGTTGCCGGTGGTGGTGAAAACAATGAAACACCATTAGAAGCAGCACAACGTGAGCTATATGAAGAAATACAAATGAACTCATTAAAAGTATATAAACTAGATGCAACAACAACAGTACCTGTTGAGTACTTTAAAGATTTTAAAGATCGATGGAAAGAAGGGTTATTTGTAATACCAGTCTATTCATTTGCAGCAGAAGTTGATAATAATATTGTTAAAGTATCATCAGAACATGTAGTTTCAAAATGGTTGAACTATGAAGAAGCAATTGATTTATTGCATTTTGATATTGATAAAACGGCATTGTGGGAACTAAATAAAAGGTTGGTAGTGGAAAGAAGGCAAAACAAAAACACTAAGATAAATAATTAATAACACTTATCATAAAGTAGTCCTTGAAACTAAGTTGAGGGGCTACTTTATTAATTATTGAATCAACAATAGACTTAAATGAAAAAATGAAAATTATACAGATGAGAATAGATTATAATTACCATTTTAATTGTATAAAACTGCTTAATAATGTCATAATTTGGATATAAAATTATGACAGAGGTGCACTATGAAAAAGATATTATTACCTATATTAACGGCGTCTTTACTTCTAACATCTAGCATTTTACCAATGGAAAGAGCTGATGCAGCTACGTCAAAGACATCAATTCAAAAATCTAAACTCGCTTTAGCATATTTCACTAAAGATATTGGAACATATTCATTTACAAGACAAGAAATATTAAAAGGTGAATATTTGTTACGTTATCCAGCAGGTACTACAAAAAAACATAGTAAAACTTTAGATGTGTTTAAGCTTGATTACACATTCAAAGGGGCACCTAAAAATATGACTTTTTATTCAACTAAACTACCACGCGGAAACTTTGCTACAGTTATAGGTGTTAGTGATGATACGATTCTTACTTCAGGCACGCAATCTATTATTGATTACAAAGGGTTAGTTAAGAGTGGTAAGAAATATAGTATGAAAAATTATTTGAAGTATAAAAATACTAAGGAATATAGTAGTATCTTAAAAAAAATTAAGTTTGTTAAAAATCCTTATTAAGAAAATTTTAAAGTGAAGTAAATAAAGACCAATCAAAATAAGAACTCCTATTTCTATCGTATCGATATGAAAAGGAGTTCTTTTTTATCTTAATTACGTGTTTTTTGATGATGCTAAAAAGTATATGACTCGGATTTTTTAGTGAATAATGTATATTTAATCAATTAATGGTGATATAGCATACTTAGGAGAGTGGAAAATATGAAAGTAGAGTTAGCTTTAAAATTACAAGATAACTTATTGAAATCCTAAGATATTATGGATAAAATTGCTGAAATAAGACAATAAAGAAAATGAGTTTGTGATTCCTACGTAAGAACATCCAACATTCCTATACCTTTTGTTTGTTGGTTATGCAATGTGTTTTTTATAAAATGGTATTAAGGAGGAGTGTTCAAATGACAAATTGTAAAAAATATATACGCATGGCTTTACCACTGGCTGGAGGACTGATAGTTGGAAGATTAACCGCTAAAGCGCAGGAAGATTATAAGGAATTTAAACAACCACCGTTTTCTCCACCAGCAGCTGCATTTCCTATAGTATGGCCAATCCTTTACACATCGATGGGTGTTGCCCATCATCTCGCTACTAAAAGTAGTAATGATCAATCTCTAACTAAAGCGCATTATACGCAACTTGCACTGAATTATGCATGGTCATTATTATATTTTAATTTGAAACTAAGAGGTACTGCATTAATCGAAAGTTATTGTTTACTTGCAGCAGCTATTATTACTGCACAAAAGTTTTATCGAGTGAATCAAGTATCAGGTTTCATGTTGATTCCTTATATATGCTGGTTGAGTTATGCGAGCTATTTAAACGGTGGTAATTGGATTTTAAACAAAGACAAAGAAGGTTATACAAGAGACTAATTAAGCAGATTTTAATATAATTAATAAGTCCTCCGACGCAATGAAGTTGGAGGATATTCTTTATGTAAAAACGGCACTCTTAACCGATACACTGAATCTTCGCACATATTATGAGATTTATTACTGGAAAGACCATAGTCATTAAAGAAATGCTCAAATCTATTATAAATACATATAATGAAAAGAGATGCATTGTTTAAATCAATGTATCTCTTTTCATTTAAAATTAAATTGTCTACTTTTTGTAGTTTGTCTTTAAGATTTCTGATTTTAACTTAATACGGAGATTATCGAGTGTTATTGGATCTGTAAACCAGTAGTCCTCAGCTTTATAAGATATAACACGCTTATTTTTAACAGCAGGTAGATTGTTCCATAAATTTGAATTTTCTATATCCATTTTCGAATATGTGGGCTTGCTTAAAAATATATAATCTCCAGCATATTTTCCTATTTCCTCAACAGAGATAGCATCGTATCCTTTATTGTTCTTATTTACTTTTGATTTATATGCTTTAGTCATAGGCATGCCAAATGCATCATGAACAATATCTAAACCACGTCCCCAATTTTTTTGGTAGATGAAAATTTGTTTTGTATCTAATTCGAATACTGAAGCGGTAGAGTTACCGATTTTTTCTTTAATTTCTTGTTTGTCCCTCTTTGAATTTTTATCCCATGTATTTATCCAGTTTTCAGCTTGTTTATTTTTGCCGGTTAGATTTCCGAGCTCAGTTAATATTGACTTATAGTTATACTTTGTATATGTAAAGGGAACAGTTGGCGCAATTTTTTCATATTTCTTCAAATTTTTATCTGATGAATCGGCAATTATTAAATCGGGCTTAGAGTTTATGACTTGTTCAATGTTATTATCTCCTACAAGTTTGACCCCTTTAATATATGGTTTAATAATTGATGAATCCTTAGTCCAATTTGGAACAGCAACAGGTTTTATCCCCAGCTCAATAAGATCTCCTACATAAAATGCTGTTAATACTGCAACGCGTTTTGGATTCTTGGGAACTTTAATTGTTTTGCCATTTTCAAGTTTGTAATCTTTCGTATCATTATTAATTTTTTCTTCCGACTTACTATTGCATGCAGCAAGTAATATAATTGTGGAACAAATAAGGTACAGTAGTTTTTTCATATATTTTCTCCTATAAATTTATCATTTACTTTTTCTAAGTCACTATGACACACAAATTTATTTTTTTGATGTGTATAATTATTTCTTTAGTCCTTTTTCTATTTCTTCAAGTTGGTTTAAAGTGCTTTCTATGCCACCAGCTGTGAAATACCAACTATTCGCATCAAATTGTGTAATTCGATTATTTTTTACAGCTTTTACTGATTTGATTAATGGATTATTAAAATTTGTATGTAACTGTTTACCTGCATTAGGTAAGCGATTAATTGTAAATATTCTTTCGGGATTTAATTTTGAGATATATTCAAAATTGATCTTATGTCCTTTTGAAGTAGCTTTTACTGTTTTATCAATAGGTTTAATACCTATTTCCCGATTTAGAAAACCGCCGAAACGACCGGTATTACCATAAATCTTCATTCCTTTTTCATCTATATCTAGAAATATAATTCTGTCTTGATTGTTTTGAGCTAATTTTTTTACTTCAATAACTTTAGAATCTAGCTTTTTATTTAGAGATTTTGCTTCTGTTTCTTTTTCAAATATCTTACCCATTATGAGCATATTATTTTTAACAGAATTGATATAATCGTCATCATTTGGGCTCATGTACACTAATTGAGCATCAGGTGCTGCTTTTTTTATTTCATCTAATGTCTTCGTATGAGCTTGTCTAAAGCTAAGAAATATAACATCTGGTGACAGCTCAGCAATCTTTTCGAAATTAGGACGACCAGGATTGCCAATATTGACATACTTTTCACCTTTAAAGTCACTTAAATCTTCTGTTAAGAATGCTTCATCTATTCCTTTTGTGATACCTACAACATGATTTTTTAGTTTAAGTTGCTTCATCATATCTAGAGCACCAAGGTCCATAACGATTACTTTTTGAGGATTTATTTGAACTTTTACTTGATGTTTTAATAAATCACCCGGTTTATCTGACTTCATTTCTTCTTTTACAGGGAAATCATTTTGCATAGTGACAGTTTTTTCATCTTTCTCTTTAGGTTTCTCGATATTTCTATTACAACCACCTACAATTAGTAACAATAATATAAAAGTAATACTGAAATATTTTTTCATTATAAATTCCTCCTCGTAAGATAATCTTACTCCAATTGATAGTGATTATCAATGTCAATTAAGTTTCTGTCATAACTTACTAATGCCACTGTTTTGAAATTGAATGTACTAATAAATGATAATATTACTTATGGAAAAGTTTAATATGCCTGTTCCCCGTAATAATTAATGTATATAAATTGTATTATCCTTGTTATGAAACTTGCATGCACTTTCTAATTCATTTCTAATGATGTTATCCCTATTAATAGTTTATCGTCTTATTATGCTGATGATGCAAAGTAAAATAAGTAATGACAAATTTAAATATATCGTTATAGAAAAGTTCTTGAATTTCAAAATTTGTTTCGTTCTAGTTAGGACATATGGATATATAAGATAATGAAAAATAACTTGAAGATATTAAGAAAAGCTGAACAATAAGTATTGTCAGCTTTTCTTAATATATATTTTTACCACTGAAGAATTATCTATTGGTATTAAATATAAGTAATATTTATAAGGAAATGTATATTCCTTATGCAGAAGAAGGTCAACTTGCGACGAGTGGATCATTCAATATTAACAATAAAACAGGGCATTATAATTATTTTAAATGATTATAATGCCTATTTTTTATAAGTTTAATAGTGAATAATTAAACATTAAGTTGCATTAATATAAAAAATGATATACTATATAAAAAAATAAAGGAGATGTGATCAATGGATATAAATAAAGAAATCGTTGAAAAAATTAAAGGAAAAAGTTTTTTGAAAACTATTGATTTTTCTAAAGAAGAATTAAATGTCTTTATAGAGTACGCTCAAATTATGAAGGAAAATAAAAATAGTGACTATTACCTTAAATTATTGAAAAATAAAAATATTGCACTAATTTTTGAAAAATCATCTACACGCACGAGAGCTGCATTTAGTGTAGCTGCGCGAGATTTAGGTGCCAATGTTGATTACTTTGGAAAAGGTGAACTACATCTTGGGTATAAAGAATCCATTGAAGATACTGCTGAAGTATTAGGTAGAATGTATGATGGTATAGAATTTAGAGGACATTGTCATGATGATGTAGAGAAATTATCAAAATTTTCTCACATACCTGTATGGAATGGTCTTACGGATGAGTGGCATCCAACACAAATGATAGCGGACTTTATGACGATAAAAGAAGTATTTGGTACATATGTTGGTAAGACACTTTCTTATATTGGTGATGGACGTAATAATGTGGCATGTGATTTAATGGTCACTGGTGCGATACTAGGTGTAAATATAAATATTATTAGTCCTGAAAAACTATTTCCAGATCCCAATCTTACAAAACTCGCACGAGAATATGCTACTTTATCAGGAAGTATGATTAATGTTAGTTCGGATATTGATAATACGATTACTCATTCAGATGCAATTTATACTGATGTATGGTTTTCGATGGGTGAGGCAGAAAAATTAATTGAAGAACGTATCAATTTGTTAAAGCCGTATCAAGTGAATACAAGTTTATTAGAAAAGACGAAACAACCGGATGTTATTGTTCTTCATTGCTTACCTGCTTTTCACAATTTAGAAACAGAATTTGGGAAATTGATTGATGAAAAATATGGACTTAAAGAAATGGAAATAACAGATGAAGTATTTAAAAAATATCAAAATATTATTTATAAACAAGCAGAAAATAGAATGCATTCTATAAAAGCAATTATCGCTTTAACTCTGGGTGACCTTACAAAATTATAAATGAAAGGAAGACTGGAAATGGAATCAGAAGTTGCGTTAGCATTAAAACTTAAAAAGTTTTTATACAATAAATATGAATTAGAAGTTGGAGAAATTGCGAGTAAACAAATTATAGACTATTTATATGATTCTTTTGAAAAAGTAATCTATGAAGACGTTAAGCAGCGAATATATAATGATTGTGTCAAAGATATTATAGACACAATTAGTAAAGAAAATTTAATCAAATAAAGTGATTTAACTTTTAAACGAACTGACCCCAATTTATTTTATTTCATAAATTGGGGTCTCATATGAATACATTTCTTTTCTAATTGAGAATCTCTTTAGTAGTAGCATCAATTTCAAATTCTTTATATTTACCATCTTTAAATAATTTTAAATAGTACTCTACATTTGCGTTTTCAATGTCTAATCGCCATTCAATGATATCACCATCAAATTTTCTTTGTGCTATTTTTATTATTTCTTCTACAGGTGTTACATTTTTATAATCTAGAATCATTACTTTATCGTCTTCTTTTTTTGAAATAACATCAATGATTTCATTGTTCATAGCATCAATTTTTACTTCATGTGCATTTATATATTCTTTTAAATTCACTTTATATAACCACTTTTTTTCCTGATCATCATAGGCAAATGATATACTTTCTAAATCACCAATCACTTCTTTCTTTGCTGTTTTTATGGCATCATTTACATCTGTTTTTATAGCATTTTCCTTAATCACGTCTATATCATTTGTTGATGACTTTTCTTTAGATATTTCTCCATTATTATTATCATTACATGCACATAGTAGTGTAATAGCAATAACAATAAGTAATAACTTTTTCATTAAAATATTCACTATTTGCAACTCCATTTTATTTTTAATAAGAATTTCCCCATAAAATAAAATTTCAAACAAATATTTTAATTCATATTAATTTTTATTATTTTCTTTCTCCTTCTCTTTTAGTTTTAATGAATTCTTAGTTTGCTTTTCTGTTTTCTTTAAATCTTTTTCAGCTTCCTTTTCGATCGTTTTAGAACATCCATTAAATAATAATATTATTGAGAAAATAGCAGCAATAGTTTTTTTCATAAATTAACCTCCAATCATATTCATTTTAGTACTTCTTTGATGAATACTTCAAAACTTTTGGGATTTAAATACATAGTATTATAAATATAGTAACAAAATTGTGACTAACTAGCATATATTGACGAAAATAAGTACCCCCTCTTATAAACAAGAGGGGGTACTTATTTTAATGTTTTAATTTTAGAACGCCATCACTCATCATATACACTTTATCGAAATAATCTAATAAGCGATTATCGTGAGTGACTATAATCGCAGCTTTATTACGACTTTTCACTTCATTTTTTATTAATTTCATCACTTCAAATGCTTTTTCACTATCTAAACTCGCAGTGGGTTCATCTGCTAATATTAATGATGGGTTTGTATAAATTGCCTTAAGAATTGCAACACGTTGCCTTTGTCCACCAGATAGTTCTGAAGGGAATTGGTTCATCACATCTTGTAAACCTAATTTTTTTACTTCACTTTTTAATTCATCTTGTGAAAGATGATCGTGCTTCACCTTATCTAGTAATTTAAACTGATCTTTTACCTTTAAGAATGGGACTAAGTTGGATGACTGCAAAATAAAACCAAGTTCATTTAACCGTATTTTAGCACGTTTTTTCTCAGATAATTTTGTTACGTCTTGATTATTAATCATCACTTTTCCTTGCGTAGGGCTTTGAAGTAAACCTGCTATCGTAAGGAATGTACTTTTTCCTGAACCAGATGGTCCAACAACTGCAACAAGTTCTCCAGCATCAATTTCAAAATCTACAGGTTTTAATGCTTCAACATAAGTTTGATTTTTACCAAAACTTTTACTCACTTTTTCTAATTTTAGTATCATAATTTATACCTCTATCCTATTGTCTTTAACGGATCGACTTTTCGTATCGAACGAATTGAGAATAATCCACCGAGCAAGGCTGTTAAGATTATTGTTATACCATATATTCCAATTTTATCCCAATAAAACTGTATTGGTACTGCTTCGGGTATGATATTTGCAGTGATAACAGTAAGCCCTAGTGCTATTAATACGGCTATAACTGATAAGATTAATGTCTGGATGAGTAGAGATTTCGCTAAGAATCCATTGCCAATACCTTGTGCTTTTAGTAAACCAAATACTGGTGTTTTCTGTATTGTGATAATGTATAAGAATATACCGATAATAAATGCAGAGATAACAAACAAGAAATAGCTCATTACATCTAAAGTCAATTTTTGTTCTGTATAACCAGGTAGTTTTGTAATAAAAGTTTCTTTTTCAACTGCTTGCAACGTATCATTGAGCTCAATATTTTTATAGTCTTTATCTTTTACTAGAAAGGCACTTACTTTACCCTTTAAACGATTCGACGAGATGATATCAGCAGTATCATTATTTGTAAATAAAGTAGGAACTGAATTATATTTTGATTTATCAGTGAACCCGACAATTTTTAAATCGTCTTCAAAACCTGCAATATCTAATGTATCACCCATTTTAAATCCTTTTTGTTTGATTGAATCATTTGCGACAACTTCAAAGTCTTTTTTAAACATGCGACCTTTCGTTATATTTGGTTTGACAAATTCATCTTTATTAATTCCAAATAACATTGTATTTGATTTGTTGTCATTTTTTGAGATTGTGACTGCAACACTCTTAAGTTTTGCTATTGTATCAAACTTATTATCCAAAGTATCTTCAGCCATTATAGACTGAGCAATATTTTGATTTGATTCTTTAGTGACAACAATTGCATCTGGATCCCACTTATCTAAACTTTCTCTATTGATGTCCATAAGACCATACGATAATCCAGAAATTAAGAATAGTAAGTATGAAATTAATATAAGTACACCTATGATTAGACTGTATTTCAGTTTATTATGGACAACTTCTTTCCATGCTAGAAACATATGACACCTCATTTTTTATATTTGTAAATACATGTATGTATTATAGGTAGAATATTAATATAAAACAATCATCAAATTCAGCTTAAATGTTGGATGCTTTTGGTTATGGAAGTATGAGAGGACAAACTTTAATTTTTTAGCATTGCTAAGGAATTTATTATTGAAATATAGTCTTTACAATAAACTTTGATTTTGTGACTTGTTGTTGTACATATCTCATTAACTGTCCATTAATTCAGCTTTTTCATTGTTTATCATTATCCTAAAATTATGAAATAATGTTTTTGAAATCATTAATAGGGAAAGATAATACTATTAAAATAATAGGGGGAATTTAATATGAAATTTAAAATATTAAGTTTAATTCTAAGTTCGACATTAGCATTTGCAGCGTGTAATAATGATGCGAAGGATATTGAAAAAGCACCAAAAGATGAAACGAAAACGGAACAACAATCTGAAAAAACAGATACTAAAGCGACAGATACTAACGATGCAGATGATAATGCAAACAAAGATAATACAGCAAAAGATGATGCGGATGACGATAATCAAGCAGATGTTGATAATACTGATGAAGCAACTGAAGCAGATGACGATGATGATTCAAATGAAGCATCAATCAGCATTGATCAAATCAAAACTATGCCAGAAGATGCGATTAAAACAGCACAATCTAAGGTTCAAGGTGATCTAGAAAGTATTTCATTTGATCATGATAATAATAAATGGGTTTATGCAATTTCATTAATAGATTCTAATAAGAAGACGCATGAGATTAAAGTAGATGTAAAAGAGAATAAAGTTCTTTCGACTGAAGTAGAAGATGATACTGACAATGTTAAGACATTTGACTATGGTAAATTTGTACCTGTTGATAAAATCATCAAAACTGCTCAAAAAGTTTATGATGGTGATATAAAAGAGTGGTCACTTGACCATGATGACGGCAAATTTAAATATAATCTAGAAATCAAAGGCAAAGATGGTAAAACAAAAGAATTTGAAATTGATGCAAAAGATATGAAGATATTATCGCAAGATGCATAATAAAATATTAAGTTAACCAAATTATTGGTTAGCTTATTTTTTTATAAAAAAATAACTAATATTTCATAAAATTTAAGTTATGAATTTGTCACATTACACTAAAGATTATAGAGAATAGAGGTATATAATAAAAGTAAAAAAATACAATAAATTATAAAATTTGATTATCTATGATGAAATTAAAAGACATGTAAGGTTACTTAGATAAAATAGGAGGTACGTTTAGAATGAAGAAAAAATTAGTGATTCAAGGTTTAATTCGCGGCGGTATAGTTCTAGTATGTATGGGAATATCTCTTTATTTTTCAATGCAATCAGGCGATGAAAAGCAGACACAATCTATATTAGCTGCAACGATTATTAGTGTAGCTCTAGCAGCTTTCTCAGTTATATATGACTATGATGTTTGGACCGTTAAAAAGAAAATTATCGCACATACAATATGTATGTTATTCACTGTATATCCTGCACTAATCATTAGTGGTTGGTTTGATACAAGTCAACCATCTGGATATTTAACTGCACTATTAAGTTTCGTAATATTTGGTGTTATTGGTGCTTCGATAGGTTATTTAGTAAGTAAGTACGTATTGAAAAATGTTCCTGAACATCATAAGTAACATAATGATAGAGTGAGCTATTGTTCAACTCCTATGAATAATCAATCAAAAAGAAAGAGAAATTCGATTTTTAATCGAATTTCTCTTTCTTTTTTAGATTTACTGAAATATGAGTCATTGTATAACCTTCAATATTAAGTTCCACAATACGTCTGATAATCTTTATTGCTTGGTGGAGCTGGATTGAGAAATTTTACGTTATGGTTATCGTCAAATGGCTTTTTGATAGCTTCAAGTAATTGATTTAACTTTGTATAATCACGAGCGATTGTCGCATCACTCAGTGCTTCTTCTACAAGATGATTTCTTGGTATGATAGCTGGGTTTACGGATTGCATGAGGTCGTGCGCATCAGTTACTGTATGTTGTTTGATAAACGTTTCCCATCGTTTATACCAAGATTGTATATCGTCAAATTTATAAAATGATTTATCAGTGAATGTGTTTGTCGCTAAACTTCTAAATGTACTTGTAAAGTCGAGTTCATATTTTTCAAATAGTGTGAGTAAATCGATTACCAGTTGAAAATCTTGTCGTTGAATGTTCTCTATACCAATCTTCTTACCAAAATGTTGAATGTAATGTTGAACGTAAAGATCTTGATAAGTACCCAGTGCTGTTTCAGCATATTGTATAGCAGTCTCTTCATGCGAATCAATTAATGGTACTAAAGTCTCAGCGAAACGTGTTAAGTTCCATAAACCAATACTAGGCTGATTGTTGTATGCATATCTACCGTATTGATCAATAGAACTAAAAACAGTTGCTGGATTATATGTATCCATAAAGGCGCACGGGCCATAATCAATCGTTTCTCCGCTTATCGTCATATTATCTGTGTTCATGACACCGTGAATAAAGCCGATGGATTGCCATTTAGCAATGAGAGTGGCCTGTTTTTCTATTACCTTATTCAGCAATGATAGATATGGATTATGACTATCTTTGATTTCTGGATAATGCCGCTCAATTGCATAATCGGCTAATGCTTTAATATTCTTTTTATCTTCAGTACGAATTGCATATTCAAATGTTCCAATACGTAGATTACTTTGAGCAATACGAACAAGGACAGCACCAGGCAGTGATGTTTCACGGTAAACATTATCTCCTGTTAGAGTTACGGCAAGGCTACGTGCTGTAGGTATATTAAGATTCTGCATTGCTTCACTAATAATATATTCTCTAAGCATAGGTCCAATTGCAGCACAACCATCACCAGTTCTGGAGAAAAGTGTTCTTCCTGAGCCTTTTAATTGAATATCGTATCGCTCGTCGCCCTTCGTCACATGTTCACCGAGCACATGTGCACGCCCGTCACCAAGCATTGTGAATTGTCCAAACTGATGCCCTGCGTAAGCATGTGCACTTGGCTCACTTCCAGGAATAATTAGAGTTCCTGTTAAATATTCAGGATGATGTTGTAGATCTGTATCTAAATTGAGTTGTTCAGCTAATTCTTTATTGAATATGATAAGCTCAGATTGAGAAGATTTAGCTGGATTACATAACTCATAAAAATCATCTGATAATTTAAGAAAAGTATTATCGAAATTAAAATTAAACATGATTACCTCCACTCAAATTGAATATGGTTCAATCTTAACATTAGAAGTTTAGAAAGATAGATAAGAAGACTTATCATTTAGGCTAAAGCAACAATAGTGTATTATTGATAATTCGAAACGGCAATAATAAAATTATCAGTTTACAATGTGGGTATAATATATAAAAAAAGGGTGATTTGATGGACAAAACAAAATTATTAACTACTGCAGTAGCTGCTGGTTTGATTGGCGGTATGGTTAAGATAGGATTTGAAAGTTTATTACCACCTAGAACGCCTGAAAGAGAAAAAGAGACACCACCTGAGACACTTTTAAGACAAATAGGCATACCTGATAATATTAGAAACTTAAAATATTCTTATTCAGGACACCAACTGCCAATAACAACATCTCTTGTTCATCATGGGTTCTCTATTGGTGCAAGCGTTCCTTATGCACTTTTAAAAGACGCGTTTCCAGTCATTTCTTTGGGTAAAGGCAGTTTATATGGCACTGGATTATTCGTATTATTCCATGAGGTGCTTTTGCCGATAACTAAGACTGTACCAACTCCTGCAAAACAACCAATAGAAGAACATATTTCAGAATTTATCGGCCATATCGTATGGATGTATACAATAGATCGCATTATTACTAGTGAATTAAAGTAAAAGATTAAGGAGATATTATCGTGACGCATAAGGATATTTTTTGCTAGATTAATAATATTCTTAAAAGCGACTGGGAAAAATTTCTCCAGTCGCTTAATTTTTATAATTTTGTACTTGCAGATGCGAGCTCTAATGCCGTATCTATTAATACGTTAATACCATTTTTTATTTGATCTTCGGTAACTGATTCTGATGGTGAATGACTGATACCGTCTTTACATGGGATAAATATCATACTTGTGGGACAAAACTTAGCCATATGCATTGCATCGTGTCCGGCACCACTAAACATACGACGACTAGAAAGTTTTTGATGCATTACTTTTTCTTCAATAATATCAGCAATTTTCTCAGAGAGTGCAATGGGTGTGTCATTACCAAGAGATTCGATTGTTATTTCGATATCACGTTTAGAGCATATGAATTCAATTTGTCCTATGATTTTTTGAACAACGCCATCGCGAATATCTTTATTTATCCCTCTAATATCAATTAATAAAGTTACATCTCCTGCTACGGCATTCATTGTATTTGGTGAGACGTTAATACCACCAACTGTTGCGACGATACCGTCTTGATGATATTCATGAGCGATTGTTTCTACGCTTTGAATAATCTCAGCACCACATACTAAAGCATCTTTTCGCATCGTCATGGGCGTTGAACCTGAATGACTCGTTATTCCATTTAAAGTAACTTTTAAACGTTCTGGTGCTGCAATGTGTGTAACAATACCAATATCTTTTTCTTTTTTCTCTAGGATAGGGCCTTGTTCTATGTGTAATTCTAAGAATGCTTTCATATTGTTATTATCGTGAAATGAAGAACGAGATGAGTCGGTAGAAGCCATTGTTTCAATTACTTCAAGTAAAGTTTCTCCATTTTTATCTATGATATTTTTCATGTCTGCTTCACTTAACAATCCACATAAATACTTACTACCGATAGTTGATACATTAAATCTAGCTGATTCTTCACAACTAAAGGCAATGATTTCAATAGGATGGTCTGTGATAAGCTTTAAATCATTAAGGTGTCTAACGACTTCTAATGCACCTACCACACCGAGTAATCCATCATATTGTCCACCCTCTGGAACAGTATCTATGTGTGATCCAATCACAACAGCGGGCAATGAGTTATCTTTGCCATCTCTTCTAGCGATAACATTACCAATCCTATCAAAATAAACACTCATACCTAATTCTTGACAGTACATTGAAAATTTTAAAGCGGCTAATCGTTCATTATGGGTGAAAGCTAGGCGATTGATACCATCTAGCTGTGTACTAAAACCTAAATGATTAAAGCTTTTTAATGTTGAGAGCACACGATGCATATTCAAAGTAATCCCTCCTCGTAGTAATAAACAAGCTAATCACTTGTATTATAATATACTACAGTGTGATTATTAAAGAATTGTATGAATATTCACTGACAAATCATAAATGTAAAAGTTTTTACAATTTGTTTTTTTGAAAGCGTTTCTAAATAGTGTAGAATACTATTGTTAGCTGTAACTATAGTAGTAAAAATAAACATTAGAGCTGAACAGGATAAAAAATGACAGTGGAGTGAGTATTCTTGAATCAAGATAAAAGATTAGGGTTATTTGCCCTTGTTGCAATGGTAATAGGTTCGATGATTGGCGGTGGTGCATTTAACTTAATCACAGATATGGGTGGTAAATCAGGTGGTCTTTCAATTATCATCGGATGGATTATTACAGGAATTGGTATGATTTCTTTAGGATTAAGTTTTCAAAATTTAATGAGGATGAGACCTGATTTAGATGGTGGTATATATAGTTATGCAAAAGCTGGATTTGGAGATTACATGGGGTTTAATGCAGCTTGGGGTTATTGGTTCAGTACATTACTCGGTAATGTTGCATACGGTACTTTACTGATGACAGCACTAGGTACATTCTTGCCGATGTTTGAAGGAGGACACAATATACCTAGTATCATATTGGCTTCGATATTGTTGTGGAGTGTATTCTTCTTAATCTCTAAAGGTGTAAAGAACGCGGCATTTGTTAATATAATAGTTACAATAGCAAAGTTAATACCTATATTCGTGTTTATTATTGCTCTAATTGTAGTTTTTAATTTTGAAACATTTATGACGGGTTTTTATGGCATGACGGATAATGGCCAAAAATCATTTGATTTCTTCGATATGATGTCTCAAGTGAAAAGTACGATGATGGTTACAGTTTGGGCATTTCTAGGTGTTGAGGGTGCAGTAGTATTCTCAAGTAGAGCAAAGCATAGAAAAGATGTTGGTAAGGCAACAATCATTGGTCTAGTGAGTGTATTGATAATTTATATTATGATTACATTGCTTGCACAAGGCGTAATTATCCAAAATAAGATTGCAGATTTAGAAAGTCCATCAATGGCAGCAGTCATGGAACACATCGTGGGTGGATGGGGCGCACATTTCATAAATATTGGTCTAATGATTTCGGTAATGGGTGCATGGTTAGGTTGGTCATTACTATCAGCAGAGGTACCAAACTTAGCTGCAAAAGATAACATCTTCCCAGAATGGCTAGGTAGAGACAACAAAAATAGTGCACCAGTGAATGCGATGTTGATAACCTTCTTAATTATTCAAACGTTCTTTATTACATTATTGTTTACAGATAAAGCATATCGATTTGCATTTAGCCTAGCATCATCAGCAGTCCTATTACCTTATGCCTTTAGTGCATTCTATCAATTAAAGTTTAGTAGACAGCATAAATTATCAATCACCCAAAAAATAATTGGATTAATTGCTTCTGTTTATAGTATTTGGCTTATTATCGCAGCCGGAATTGAATTTTTGCTTTTGACGATGATGTTATTTTTCCCAGGCATATTTGTATATTGTAAGGTTCAGAAGAAGCATGATAGGTCAATCACAAATATAGATAAATTAATCTTTGTAGCGCTCGGTATATTCACAATAGTAGGTATATATTTCATTATGAGTGGAAGAATAACGAGCTTTTAAATTAAACCGAATCATTTAAAATCTGAATGATTCGGTTTAATACTTGTGGAAACATATTAATTTAAATTAGCCGAGGAATTAATCTTAAGATTAATTCTATTGACGCTTAACGTGGTTACTATCATACCGCTGACAAGCAAGATAATACAATATGTAAGATAATCTTGTTCGATTTTAAATAATATATTTGTTCTAAACCAATTTTGTATAGGTAATCCTATACCTAGTAAAGTTGAAAAGAACAACAGTTTGATGCCGATATGTTTACCTTTCATTTTCTTGATTGAGTTATTTACGAATAATCGTAAGAATGCTAAACAAAAACCGAGGGCAAAGAAGATAAGCATAATGGTTTTTCCTGGATGATTTGTTATCATTGCATATCCTAATACTGTAACTGCTATAATAGAGAATAATATATGTGAAATTTTTTTCAAGTTGAAATTCCTTTCTTCAAATAAGTTATAACAATAACTATAGTAAGAACAGTTATTACTTGCAATGAACAAAATTAATGGATATGTCGGATGGTGGTTCGAATGAATACTTACGAGAAAATGAATATTGAAACAAGAAATAATATCGAAAATAGTTTTATTGAATTATTAAAAATGAAGTCTTTTGGGAAAATTACAATAATGGATATTTCAAAGAAAGCACAAGTAAATCGGAGTACTTTTTATCATCATTATTTAGACAAATATGATTTGTGTGAAAAGATGATAAAAAATATGATGTTACAATTGGAAATACTATTGAATAAAATTGATGCTCAAAATATTATTAATCAGATGGAAGACAATTTTTCAGTGATTTATTGTATTACTATTTTTCATTTCATAGAGGAAAGAAAAGAGACATTTAAGTTATTGATGCTTTCGGATTTGCCTTTTAATTTTGAAAAACATTTGAAACAATTATTGATTAAACAATTCAAAAACAATAGTTTATCGGTGTTTAGAGATTCAAAGATTCCAGATAACTATATCGCAAACTTTGCCGCATCTGCATTACTTGGTTTAATTGAAGAATGGATGCATCAAAACTTTAGAGATGAATCAGAAACAGTAGCAAATTATTTTTTTGATATTGTATATACGATGAGAAGTATTTCATAACTTAAAAACGAACCATTCGGATCCGAATGGTTCGTTTTTATTGCTTGGGAAATATAATCTGGTGATGATAAGTACTTACATTTTGGATGAATGCTTTTAACTGATCATTGACGGAATCATCTTGAAACCATCCATCTTTTCTTTCAATTCTTTTATTGTAACTAATCAATAATTGCCATTCC
This sequence comes from Macrococcus animalis, assembly GCF_047425875.1. GTDB lineage: Bacteria > Bacillota > Bacilli > Staphylococcales > Staphylococcaceae > Macrococcoides > Macrococcoides animalis. The sequence continues at coordinate 1,194,114 of NZ_CP179727.1, read as the reverse complement.
TCTTTTAGTGTTGCACCCATAATACTTAAATGTCTGTTCAATGCTTCAACTGCATGTTTACCAATCGGTGAATGAATAACAAATGCTGTAGGCTTTTGCATCAGTGTTGCTTCTGACAACATCCATTCAAGTGCGTTCTTTAAAATAGCTGGAACACCGCCCATGTATTCAGGGCTCACAATTACTAAAAAGTCAGCTTCTTTCACTTTCGCTCTCATCTGATTAACGATATCGTAATGTTCTTGATACTCCGTTTGTGGATTAAATAGCGGTAAATCTTTTACTTCATGAATCACTTCAAAAGTGTGTCCTTGTGATTCTAATTCAGCACCAACCTTCTCAAGTACTTTTAAGTTGGTTGAGTTTGCATACGGGTTCCCACTAATACCAACGATTTTCATTCCGTCACCTTTTCATTGTTTAATATGTAATGTAATTAGACAGTAATCCATCTCCCGGGATTAAGCAAGAATTTGGTTTTATTGTTATGTTTAAATTTGTATCATTGAAGCGATAGAGGACGTTCAATATAATAGAGGTGAAATAATATGTTTGGAGTGAAAGTTATGACGACATTACCAACAAGTACAGAATCATTTTCAGATGAACAAGTAATAAAGATTGATCAATATATCAATTTAGATGATCAATTTAATTACGATTCAGAAAATGAGATTAAATATAAGTTGAAAGTATCCTATTTAGACAAACTGATGAAATACTTTATGTACAAAGTACCCTTTGAAAATATCAGTGTGCAAAATAAAGTACCAATCGATTTAACTTTAGATGGATTATATCAAAAAATCATAACTGAACATCGTGGAGGTTATTGTTATGAGTTGAATACATTCTTTAAACATTATCTTATTAAAAAAGGTTTTGAAGCCTATAATGTATCAGCAACAATTATTACACCAAAAGGTAGAAGTAGAGAAGACTCTCATATGTCGACGATTGTATGTATCAATCATGAATACTATATCGCAGATGTTGGCTTTGGAGATTTACCTGTAAGTGCAATTCCAATTAGTACAGCGAATGATCATGATATTAAACTTGTAAATGATATAAATGGTAAATACCGCGCAATTCAAGTATCAGATGATAGTATCCTTGTACAAAAAGAGGTTGAAAATCATTTTGAGACATTATACGAATCAACATTTAAGCCAAAAGTCATCCATTACTTCAAGAGTAGTATCGAGTATAACCAAGTAAACCCAGAATCAATATTTGTGAGGCAATTATTAGTGACTATGCCAAAACCATTTGGCAGAGTTACAATGACACATAATAATTTAACACTGTCTAAAGCAGAAATGAAAAATATAGTGCCAGTAACACGAGATAATTACCAGCAGTTATTAAATGAATGCTTCGGTATAAATATAAAAATTAATCGATTAGAAAAATAGCATTCGAATTAGCCAACGCATATTAATAGCAACTTTGGGTATGTTGAAGTTAAAGAGAAAGAATCATTCTTAAGGGGTGTTAAATATGCATAATGGAAAAGTATATTGGCCAGATACGTATTTAAAGAAGTCTTATAAAGATGAAATTGATACACACTATGATGTTGTTATCATAGGTGGGGGGATGAGTGGTGCACTGACTGCATATCGTGTAGCAGAAAAAGGTTATAGCACGTTACTCGTTGAAAAAGATGAGATTGGCAGTGCGAGTAGTGCAGCAAATACAGGCTTAATGCAATATATGAGTGATAAATTACTGCATGAATGTATTAAAGACTTTGGTGAACTGGAAGCCTATCATTTCTATAAAGCGAGTAAAGAAGGTTTAGAAGACATTGAGAAGATTTCAAAATTACTCGATTCTAGAGTAAACTTTATAACACGTGATAGCCTCTTTATCGCATCTACTAAACGCGATAAAAAGACGATTAAAGATGAATATGAAGCGTTAAAATATTTTGATTTTCCTGTAGATTATATAGATCAGACACAACTATTAGAAGACTATGGTATTGATAAATATAATGCACTCATTACACATGAAGATGCCGAGATTAATCCATATGTATTTGTAAATGAAGTGGTAAAGCTTGCACATTCCAATTACCATTTAGATGTTATGGAACAAACTGAACTCATCAAATACAAAAAGGTAGATAATCAAATTGAATGTCAGTTTAATAACCAAACAATCACAGCCGATAAACTAATTATGACAACAGGCTATGCGAATAATAAAATAACGAAACGCTATATTAATCATGAGGAATTTGTTGCGAGTTATGCTGTTGTGACAGAGCCGATAGATGAAAAAGAATTTTGGAAAGATAAAGTGATGATATGGGAGTCTGCGAGACCCTATTTATATATTAGACATGTCCCGGGAAATAGAGTATTAATTGGTGGATTAGATGAAAAGACAGATAAAATACCAAACGAAAAACATATACAAAAACAAGGTAAGCGACTGATTAAAGCATTGAATAAACTTTATCCTGAGTTAGAACTTACGATAGAATATGCTTATGGAGCAAGGTTTGGTGAAACGAAAGATGGTAAGCCATTTATCGGCAAAATTGAAGAAGATGCAGAAGTATATGGCCTATATGGATATGGTGGTAACGGAACAGTCTATTCATCATTTGGTAGTAAACTATTACTTGATATGATTGAAGGAAAATACAATCCGTTGTCTGAAATCTTTAAACTGAAGCGATAATTTATAAGTTAAATAATCCGTAAAATAAGTATTCTACACATCGTAGAGTGCTTATTTTTATTGTTTCTACAATTGCTAGGTAGCTTCAGTGTATAGTAAAGATAATAATGATCTCGAGGAGGACAACTTAATGGAAATCAACAAAGCGATAAAAGAAAATCGTATTACAAAAAAACTAACACAAAAAGAGCTTGGCGATATATTAAACATTTCTGATAAAACAATATCAAGTTGGGAAACAGGAAGAACATATCCAGATGTCTCAATGATTATAAAATTGGCAGAAACATTTGATCTATCTTTAGACACTTTTTTAAAAGGAGACGATGAAATGATTAAGAAAATTGATAAAGATTTAAGATTTAAGAACATTTATAAGTACTTGCTAATATCACTAGGAGTATTCATCTTAGGATTATTTATATTTTTCAGTGTATATCAAAATAAGAATGAGATGGTTGATAGGATTAATCCCTTAATGGATTACCAAATAGGATATACTACACTGCCTAAAGAAGTAACTTATAATGGTGGTAAGAAATATGATGAGAAAAGAAAAAACCACAGTTTCCAGATCCGTATAAAAATATGATAGTTTTTGATACACCTTTTGGGGAAACCTCAACACTTACTTTTGAAGGCGGTCAAGCACCGGATAATAGACACTATGCAATGGTACACCATAAAGGACTTTATGTAGATAAGATTGCATTTGTAGAATGGGATGCAATTCCACCATTATATCGTCAAAATATGACTAAAAAATATGAAAAAATTGAGTATTAGATAACTATTACCTAGGAAATAAGAACTATAAATCATTTTATAGTCCTTATTTTGTTGTATTATAAAGATATTAGATGGCGAGAATTGGATTTGACAAGTTATGTTGAATGGGAAGGAGCTGTTGGATATGGATGTTGGAAATCAAATTAGAAAATATAGAAAAGGGATGGATTTTTCTCAAGCAGATTTGGCAGAGAAGATTTATGTTTCCAGTCAGACGATATCAAATTGGGAGAATGAAAGAAGTTATCCAGACTTACATAATTTGATTGCACTCAGTGTTCTATTCAATGTTTCTTTAGATGAACTAGTTAAAGGAGATGTAGTAGAAATGAGAAATGTAATTGATAAGAGTAGTATGAATCGTTATTCGTGGTGGATGTTAATATTTATGGTGTTGGGTGCTATATCTATTGGACCAGTATTAAAATATCTCGGAGATTGGGGAATGGTAATTAATTTTGGTTTAATGTTAATTGGATTGTATTACGCTTTAAAGATTGAGAAATTAAAATCGAAGTATAACGTTAAGACCTATGAAGAAATCGTTAAATTTTTCGATAATGGTGCCGAGGGAAATCCTTATTCTAGAGATTCATTGAAAGATCTTTGGCAGAGTATATTAATAGTACTATTATTTGTTGTAGTAACTGTATTTTTGGGTATAAGTAGTTTAAATTTATTTCAATAATATTGTTTAAGGACAATCTTTGGATTGTCCTTTTTTATGCATTAATAAATGAAATTGATTATATTGTGTAAAAAAAAGTATAATAAAATAAAAAGAGGTGTTCGTTTGGATAAAAGTAAAAAGTTATTAAGTATTATTGCGATGTTGCTTATTATTGTTGGATCAATTGTGTACTATGAAATGACGAAACAAGAGCATCTTAAACATATGATTGTTGTTGAAAGTTATGAAACTGATGATTTAAATATGAAAAATAAGTTATAAAATTCATATGATGAAGTCATTAACACATTCATTAATAAAAACAATTATAGTAATGTGGAAATCGCAAAAGGTGAAGGAATTAAATTAGGAAAAAAGAGTATTTATCCAACATTATTAATCTATCCAATGAATGACATTACGAATCATTATAAAGAAATTCCTTATATTGCACCCATTTTTGTAATTGAGCATAACAATAAATTTCAAATTTATTTAGATCCGAGGATTCAAGATAACTATCAAGATAAATTAACCCAATCTTTTGATGGTGATATGATTGCACAACAAAACTAGTTCTGCACGTTTAAATATTATATTAAACACGATGCACCTATTGAAAATATTAAAGGTGAAAAGTTCCAGTTTCCGAAATATAAATTAGAAATCGTAAAAGTATATAACAATAAGAAAGGCTAATTGTTTCACACGAAACATAAGAACAAAATTATTATTTTTTCCTACTTTTTAATTTTAGAATTTATAAAACGGGTATATATAGAGTATTACGCTTTTAGGAGGAATAATAATGTCAACAAATCCGTTAACAAAGCACTTTAATGATAAGTTCGAGAAACAGCCTCAGGAATATCCTGGTATTCAGAGCAAGATGACGCCTGTACCTGATTGTGGTGAAGAGAGCTACAAAGGTGCTGAGAAATTAGTTGGTAAAAAAGCACTTGTTACAGGTGGGGACTCTGGTATTGGCCGCGCTGCTGCTATCAGTTATGCACGTGAAGGCGCAGATGTTGCAATTAACTATCATCCTGATGAGCAAACAGATGCTGAAGAAGTGAAAAAGTATATTGAAGATGCAGGTCAGAAATGTGTCCTACTTCCTGGTGACTTACGCGACAAACAGTTTGCTAAAGATATGATTGATCAAGCACATGAAGCGCTAGGCGGTTTAGATATTCTAGTCCTCAATGCAGGAATGCAACAATATGAGTATGATATTGAAAACTTAGAAGAACAACAATTACGTGATACGTTTGAAGTGAATGTATTCTCCAATGTATTCTCTATTCAAGCGGCGATGAAATACTTACAACCTGGTTCGAGTATTATTATTACAAGTTCAATTCAGGGTGTAAAACCGAGTTTGCAACTTGTAGATTATGCAATGACGAAGAGTTGTAATATCTCAATTACGAAATCTTTAGCTGCACAACTTGGGCCAAAAGGTATTCGCGTTAATAGTGTTGCACCGGGTCCTGTTTGGACACCTTTACAAATTAGTGGTGGACAACATCAAGATAAAATTCCTGAGTTCGGTCAAAAAGAACCATTACAACGTGCTGGACAACCTGTAGAACTTGCAGATGTATATGTATTACTTGCGAGTGATAATGCAAGTTATATTACAGGGCAAGTTTATGGTATAACAGGTGGTTCACCGATTAACTAATAATATATTGAAATACACCGCTAACATTTGTTAGCGGTGTATTTTTATGAATTACTAGTACTTGCAAATGACACCACGAACACGGTGTTTACCTGATGCTAATCGTTTCTTACCTTGAATACCGAAATACTCCTCAAGTGTCACTTTATTGTATTTAATGCGTGCTGCATGTGTGCGACCAATATATCGAATGTGCCACGGTTCATACATAAATCCTGTCACGTTCTCTTTTCCTTTTAAGTAGCGAATAATGAAACCATATTTATGTGCATTTTTTTGTAGAAATTTTGAAGCACGTGTATACTCAAATGCTGTTGTTAAAGTACCGTAGTTGGTTCCATCTTTGATGTCCATTGCGAGACCGAGTTGATGTTCACTTGTACCAGGTCTTGCAGAGATGCGATTAGCATAAGCACTGCCGTACTGATAAACATAGTTATTATATAGATATTGTTGCGTGGCATAAGATCTAAATCCGTATGCACCGGGTTGGCCAACAACATCTAAGGTGATACCTTGCTTCTTAGCAGCATATTTCATTTTTTTGTACCATTTAATCATGGTCTTATTCGCCCCAGGATTATAATGTCTAGACATATAGTATTTCTTATTTGCTAAAGGTATACCATTAATCTTTGAAACAGTTTTGTGGTTAACAGAAATAGTACAACTTTTTTTGACTGTAGCTGCTTGAGTATCGTGCATTGGAATAATTGAAGTAAGCGTGATTAGACTCGCAACGGTTAACTTAGTCAACGTTTTCATATTATCACTCCTTTATATTTCATCCTCAAGTCTATTATAGCAAATATTGTAAAAGTTTCTTATGAGTAATGTGAATAAGTTATTACATAAAATAAAAGCGCCCAATGGACGCTTTTAAAGTATTATTACATGTTAATTGAATGATATTTATTGTTCGTAATCGTAAGCTGTTTTAATAATACCTTTTAACTCACTGATTAATGGTTCTTTAGGGTTTGCTGTTGTGCATTGGTCTTCATATGCAAGTTCAGCCATTTTATCAATGGTAGCATCGAGCATTGTTTCCGTTACGCCTTGTGATTTTAAGTTCATTTGAATACCAATTGATTGTCCTAACTTATAGACTGCAGTGGAAAATGCTTCTACAAGTTCTTCAGTTGTTTCACCTTTTAATCCTAAGAATCTAGCAATTTCTGCATAATCAGTGTGCGCTCTGAAGAATTCATATTTAGGGAATAATGCGTGTTTTTGTGGATCTTTAGCATTGTAACGAATAACATGTGGCAATAGTATTGCGTTTGTTCTACCATGAGGGATGCCATACTCTCCACCTATTTTATGTGCAATTGAGTGATTTATACCTAAGAATGCATTAGCAAATGCCATTCCTGCCATGGTTGAAGCATTGTGCATTTTTTCGCGAGATAACTTATCGCCTTGATCAACAGATTGTTTTAAGTATTCAAATGTTAATTTAATCGCTTGGAGACTTAATCCTCTTGTATAATCTGATGCCATAACTGAAACATATGATTCTATTGCATGTGTTAATACATCCATTCCAGTATCAGCAGTTACACTTTTTGGCACACTCATTACAAATTGAGGATCAATGATAGCTACATCTGGTGTTAAAGCATAATCAGCTAAAGGATATTTAACGTGTGTGTCACTATCTGTAATTACCGCAAATGGTGTTACTTCAGAACCTGTTCCTGATGTTGTTGGGATACAAATGAATTTTGCATTTTCTGGTTTGCCAATTTTATAAGTACGTTTACGAATATCCAAGAATTTTTGTTTTGCGCCGAAGAATGATGTTTCTGGGTGTTCAAAGAACATCCACATTGCCTTTGCAGCATCCATTGCTGATCCACCACCAAGGGCGATTATTGTATCAGGTTGGAAGTCGGTAATCATTTCTAACCCTTTATATACTGTATTCGTTGATGGGTTGGGTTCAACATCACTAAAAATTTTGATGTCAGGTTGTGTTTGTCTTCTTTGTAGGACTTCTTGAACAAGAGTTGCATAACCATGTTCAACCATACCAGGGTCACAAACGAGCATGACACGTTCTACTTTCTCCATTTCTGCTAAGTAAAGTAAAGAATTTTGTTCGAAATAAATTTTTGGTGGCAATTTGAACCATTGCATGTTGTTGCGACGTTTCGCTATTGTTTTGATGTTAATTAAATCTTGTGAAGATACATTATGAGACACTGAGTTTTTACCATGAGAGCCACAGCCTAAAGTTAATGATGGAATTAACTCATTATACATATCACCAATACCTCCTGCAGCAGATGGTGTATTCACTAATATACGACAAGCTTTCATGCGTAAACCAAAAGCATTTTGTAATTGTTCGTCTTCTGAGTGTATAACAGCTGTATGACCTAAACCACCTAAGTTGAGCATAGCATCACATAGTTTTAATGCTTGTTCAGTAGAAGCGGCTTTTACCATTGCAAGTACAGGTGACAGTTTTTCACGTGATAACGGATAAGCTTCACCAACACCACTAAGTTCGGCTATTAATAATTTTGTACCAACAGGTACTTTGATATCTGCTAATTCAGCGATTTGGATTGCTGATCGTCCAACAATTTCAGGACGTACAGCATATTTACCATCATTCATGACAGCGTCTTCTAATAACTTTAATTCCTTTTTGTTTACGATATAACATTGATGTGCTAAGAACTCTGCTTTCACAGATTCGTAGACGTCTGCATCGACGATAACAGCTTGCTCAGAAGCACAGATCATACCATTATCGAATGTTTTAGAGGCAATCACATCATTCACTGCACGTTTTATGTGTGCTGATTTTTCGATATATGATGGTACGTTACCAGGACCTACACCTAATGCGGGCTTTCCAGTTGAATACGCTGATTTCACCATGCCAGCACCACCTGTTGCTAAAACTAATGCAATGTGTTCATGATTCATTAATTGTTTTGTTGCTTCTACAGATGGATGCTCAATCCATTGAATCGCGTGAAGTGGAGCACCAGCTTTAACAGCTGCATTTAAAACAACTTGAGCTGCAGCTTTTGAGGATGCTTGTGCACTCGGATGAAATGCAAAGATGATTGGATTACCCGTTTTGATTGCAATCATAGCCTTAAATATTGTTGTAGATGTTGGGTTTGTTGTTGGTGTTACACCGCATAACACGCCTACAGGTTCAGCAACATATGTTAATCCTTTTTGTTTATCTTCTCCAATAATGCCTACCGTTTTATTGTCTTTAATTGAGTTCCAAATATATTCTGAAGCATATAAGTTTTTAATTGCTTTATCTTCATATACACCACGACCCGTTTCTTCTACAGCTTGTTTCGCTAACGACATATGATGTTCTACGGCTGCCATACTCATTTCATGAACAATATGATTGATTTCTTCTTGAGTTTTATTTGCTAAAATACGTAATGCAACTTGTCCGTTTTCAGCTAAAGTATCAATCATTTGTTTTACTGCGCCTTCTGTTTCTACTTGTTTTTTTTCTAATACTGCTACCATAGTAATTCCTCCTATTTACTTTGTGAATCATTTCACAAATAATATAATATAATAACTGAGGAGGGTAAAGTATATTTGTTATAAAAGATATCTTCATTCAGGAGATTGTGACAAAAGAAAAATGTAAAAAAACATTTATCAATTTGTAAGCGTATGCAATCATATATCATGCTTACGATTATTTATTTTCAAATTGATTTCAATTATGAACAATTAGGTAATTAAAGTTGCATAGATTAGAAATATTACATGAAAAATTAGTATGTTCGCGCTTACATCTCGATATTTCAATATAGTAGAGGGTATAAATATTTAAAAATAAACACTTTGTGATTTAAATCACAAAGTTTTTGTGTAAAAAAGACGTCTTAAAAATCAAGGCGCCTTTAATCTATAAAAAAGACAGGGGAATTAATCACCAACTACTGATAATTCAATATCAATTGAGTTTTTTAACGCTTTTGAATAAGGACAATAGTTATGTGCTTTTTCAACAAATGCTTCTGCAGTTGCTTGATCTAAACCTTCGACTCTCACTTCTAATTCTGCAGCTAGTTTTACGCCACCATCTGTTGAGTCGCTTAATAACATTGCAGTTCCTCTTACTTCAGGATCGACGTTTTTATGACCCGCTTGTTTCAGGATTAGTGTTAACGCACTATTGAAACATGCTGCATAACCTGCTGCAAATAATTGTTCTGGATTTGATTCGGTAGTACCTTTACCACCTAATTCTTTTGGTGATTCAATATCTAAATAGAAAGTGTTATCCTCACTAAATACTTTACCATTACGTCCGCCTTTACTAATTACAGTTGTGTCATATAATACTTTTTCCATGATAAAAACTCCTTTTATTTTTATTAGTCGTGCAAGATTGATATTTATAATATTATATCCTATAATTAATTAAGTCAATAATTACAACTTACTAATTATAAATAAATCGTGAACGATTGGAGGACATTATGGATACTAAAGGAAATAACTTGTCAAAACAATTATGCTTTTCATATTATAATGTCAACAGACTATTTAATCAGTTTTATAAAACATCATTAAAGAATTTCAAGTTAACATATACCCAGTATCTTGCATTAGTGAGCTTATGGGAGAACCCAAGTCAAACATTACATGAATTAGGTAAAGAATTAGACCTTGCGAGTAATACATTAACGCCGTTACTCAAGCGACTAGAAGAAAAGGGATATGTGGTAAGACTTCGTCCCGAAAAAGATAAACGGCAGTTAATTGTGCAATTAACTGAAGCAGGACGTGCGTTACAATATGATGTAGAAAATCACTTAATAACATGTTTCTCATCAATAGAAGGATTAACTGCAGAGAAAGCAATGGGCTTAATTGAAGAGAACAATAGAATTATTGAGCAACTTCAGAAAATATCATTAAAATAAATCGTAAGCAAGTATAAGTAGAAATATCAGTGTTATAATGACAATAAATTTTGAGATAGAGGTGTGTAGTATGTTAAAAGACAAATTAGATGAAATTTTTGTTGATGAAATACAATTAAACGAAGAGGTTATTAGTACGAAGTTTTATGAGATGATTAAGAGATTATCACCAGAAGATGCGTATCAATTAATCGATGAGGCGGTAGCGTATTTACTTGAATTACGAGATGGAGAAGCAATTGCTTATATGTTAGAGTTCATCTCCAGCCTTTATGGAATCGCGGGGACGAATGAACTATCAGATTTACATGATTTAAAAGCTTCGGTGATTGATCGCCAAGTTGAAATGTATGGCAATCCGTTTACGCACAATGTACTCAATAACTTAAAAAGAGAGTTAGGAACAGCGAAATAAAATATCCACATTTTTGAAATACAATTTATGGTTTGTTACAATGATTTTAACAAATTATAGGAGTGGAACCTATGGATCAAAGAGAGTTTATCGAAGCAAGAAATGAATTAGAAGCTGCACTTAGGAATATACAAGACCTTAAGAATCCAATGAAAGATGCAAATGCTTGGAGTTGGTTTGATTTATTAGGTAGCTCTGGTGTCATGAGTTACTTTAAGCGTAATAAGATTAAAGAAATCAATGAACATGTCTCAAGTTTACAAAACAATTTAAATGTTGCAGTTCAAGAATTGAAAGATATTGATTTGAATGTCGATTTAAGGATTTCTGATAATGGACAAGATGAAATGCTCGATGTTTGGTTTGATAATATTTTTACAGATGCTAGAGTGCACGGTGAACTTAAAGAACTACAACGCAATTTAGATGAATTAGAGGATCAATTACATAGAATTCTAGATGTGGTTGAGAGAGAAATGAATTGATTGTGAGGTACTAATATGACAACTTTCAATAATTTAGAATGGACGAGAGCATCAAAAGTTTATGAGATAACAGATGAACGTATACAAATCACTACAGAACCCAACACAGATCTATGGCAAAGAACATATTACGGCTTCCAAAATGACAATGCACCTGTACTTCAAATGTCGACGTCAGAAGATTATTTTTCATTTACAGTGAAAACAAATTTTGATACGAAACGTCGCTTTGATCAGTGTGGTGTTGTAATCTATCTAAATAGCGACAATTGGTTGAAAGCTTCAATTGAGTATGAGAATGATGACTTTCAACGTTTAGGTAGTGTTGTTACGAATGCTGGTTACTCGGATTGGGCATCATTTGATATTGATAGCAATATTAAATCCATGTGGTATCGATTAAGTAGACGTGAGAGTGATTATTGTATTGAGTATTCTGAAGATGGTTTAAATTTTAAACAAATGAGAATTGCGCATCTTCATGAAGGACAAGGTGAAATAAAGTTCGGCGTTTATGCATGTTCTCCTGAGGACTCTTCTTTTGAAGCAACTTTCACTGAAATGAATGTAGGGCCATGCCAATGGAAAGCTCATGTTTAATATTTAATTTAGATACTGAAGGTAATTTCAGTATCTTTTTTATTTGAAATAACCATCCAAATCTTTATGAATAAATGCTATAATTTAAAAATTATATATTTTAAAGTAACATTTAAAAGCTTTGGAGGGATTTATATCAACACAAAATCAAAACTATCACTAAAAGAAAACATATTTATTGGATCAATGTTATTTGGCCTTTTCTTTGGTGCAGGTAACTTAATCTTCCCAATTCACTTTGGACAAACGAGTGGTGCGAATGTATGGGTGACGAATTTAGGGTTCTTGATCACAGCTATTGGATTACCGTTCTTAGGGATTATTGCGATAGGTATTTCTAAAACAAATGGTTTATTCGATGTGGCATCACGTGTGAATAAGACGTATGCATATCTGTTTACGATTGCATTATATTTAGTCATTGGACCGCTCTTTGCTTTACCACGTCTTGCAACAGTTTCATTTGAGATTGCATTTACTCCGTTTATTGAAAAAGAAGATGTACGTCTTTATTTATTCATTTTTAGTTTATTATTCTTCATAGTTGCATGGTTCTTTGCAAGAAAACCGTCAAAGATTTTAGATTATATTGGGAAGTTTTTAAATCCATTATTTTTAATACTATTAGGTGGATTATTCTTACTCGCGTTTATCAATCCAATGGGAAGTTTAAATGCACCGATTCAACCAGATTACAAAGAAGGAGCTTTACTTAAAGGTTTTGTTGATGGTTACAATACTTTAGATGCACTTGCTTCTCTTGCTTTTGGTATTATTATCGTCACAACGATTAAAAAACTCGGCGTAACCAACCCAACGGATATTGCAAAAGAAACTGTAAAGTCAGGTGCTATCAGTATTATTTTAATGGGTATAATTTATACACTACTTGCACTGATGGGAACGATGAGTTTAGGCCAGTTTAAAGTGAGTGAGAATGGTGGTGTTGCTTTAGCACAGATTGCACAATATTACCTAGGAAATTACGGCATTATTCTATTATCATTAATTATTATTGTGGCTTGTTTGAAAACGGCAATTGGTTTAATCACAGCATTCTCAGAAACATTTACTGAATTATTCCCAAGTCGCAATTATATTATGTTTGCGAGTGTTGTCAGTATCGTGTCATTTATACTCGCAAATGTTGGCCTAACAAAAATTATTGAATATTCAATTCCTGTCCTGATGTTCTTATATCCACTTGCGATTACGTTAATCTTATTAACGTTGATTAGTAGTTTATTCAATGATTCGAAGATTGTCTACCAGTGGACAACGTTTGTGACAATGTTTGCTGCATTAATCGATGGTATTAAAGCGAGTCCGGCATTTCTATCAAAATCAGGATTTGGTGAAAGTATTACGACATTTGGTGAACGCTACTTGCCATTTTCAGCTATTGGTATGGGTTGGGTATTACCAGCAGTGATTGGATTTATCATAGGGTTTATTTTGTATAAGATGCGTAAACCTGTTAAACTATAAACAAATACTAAAGGAGGCATCAATATTTAGAGATGATCATTCGATAATGAAAACTGAGCAAATTGAATTGCACAACGTTTGAATTATCGGGATAAGTCTGTCTATTTATTGTATGTCTATCGTTTATCATAGGCTTATTTTGTGTATCCCAAACGTTGCGCGGGATACTTTTTTTATGGGGTGAGTTTATGAGGTTAAATAAAACAGATATTTATGCAGGAGAAAAAAGATTGTTTAAAGATTTACATTTTGAAATAGAAGCAGGAGAACACGTTGCATTGCTTGGAAATAATGGGATAGGTAAGACAACAGTGCTGAGTATATTGGTGCAACAAGATGATGAAATCGGTGTGCTAGAACAGCAAATCACAGCTAAAAATATCACCGTTTTAGATTATATTATGCAAGGTAAGCCGGGATTATATCAATTAAAGATGAAGTTGAATGATGATATGAATGCGATGAATAGCTATTTAGACCAAGATGGTTATACTTTTGAGTCTGAGATTATTACGATGATGCATAAGTTTAATCTATCTGAAAGTGATGCAGAACGAGACGTACAATCACTGTCAGGTGGAGAACAAACGAAGGTTTCTTTAATCCGTCTGATACTTTCAGGTAAAACAAAATTTATCTTTGATGAGCCGACAAACCACATTGATGCTGAAACGAAACAGTGGCTAGTGAACTGGATGGCATCAAATGATTATACGATACTTTATGCAAGTCATGATCGTACGTTTATTAACCAAACAGCACATTATATACTTGAACTGACACGTGAAGGGTTAAGAAAGTTTCACATGAAATATGATCAATATAAAACACAAATTGACTTAGAAATAAAAACGAATCAAGCACTTGTAGAAAAAGAGCGTAAGGAAAAGAAACGCATGAAGCAGATGATTCAAGAGATGCGTGAATGGCACCATGAAATGAATCATAAAGCGAGTGTACGTGACTTTAGTGAACAAAAGAAGTTAGCCAAGATGGCTAAACGAATGAAAGCACGCGAATCAAGATTAAATCATGAGATGGCTAATTTTGAAGGAAAAATCGAGAAGGCTGTGCGAACTGAATATGACATTGAAACGAGTGAAATAAATCATAAATATATACTGCAATGCATGGATGTAAGTCATACGTTTCAAAATACTTTGTTTGAACGCGTTAGATTTTCATTAGAGCAAGGGGAAGTCGTGCAAATTGATGGAAAAAATGGATCAGGTAAGTCAACGCTTCTCAAATTAATTATTGGTGAATTACCACTGCAACAGGGTGAAATAAGCATGCCCCCAACACTTGAAATTGGGTACTTCTCGCAGAAACTTGAGAATTTAAATCCGAATCATACGGTATTAGAAGAAATTACTTCACTTGATATTAGTGAAACTGAAGCACGAACGATACTTGCTGCTTTTAGATTTGATGCATCACGTATGGATGATCTTGTTCAAAACTTATCAATGGGTGAAAAGTGTAGACTGTCTTTTGTGAAACTCTATTTCTCCAAAGCACATCTACTTGTACTCGATGAACCAACGAATTATTTCGATATTGAAATGCAAGATATCATTGGTAATTTACTTAAACAATATAAAGGAACGGTACTATTTGTCAGTCACGATGAATATTTTAGTGAGATGATTAAGACGCGTACGCTTACTTTAACAGATAAAACATTGTTAGATTCAAAAGTGATGATTGAAAAAAGCGTTGATACTAATGAATTATCGAAACTATTGCATCGAATTGATGATTTAGAACAACAATAATGACAAAAAGAAAAAGCGATTGAATTTTATTACTAATGACATAGAGTAAAAATTAAGAATTAGATTAAATCGAGGCACTGCCTCGATTTTTATTATGGAGGAATTTATAGGTTGCAGTACCACAAACTTAATGATATATTAAGTATATGAAGTATAATTATTATATCAATAAATCAGTTTGATAAATTATTAAAGAAGAGGAGTGAAATACCATGAACAAAATAAAACAATTAACAGGGATTCACCATGTAACTGCTATTACAAGTAGTGCCGAAAAAATATATGACTTTTTCAACGAAGTTTTAGGTATGAGACTCGTTAAGAAAACAGTTAATCAAGATGATATCAATACGTATCACTTATTCTTTGCAGATGACGAAGGTAATGCAGGTACAGACATGACTTTCTTTGATTTCAAAGGGATTACTAAAGGACAACATGGCACAAATGAAATTGCAAGAACGTCTTTTAGAGTACCAAATGATGCTGCAGTTGAATATTTCTTAGATAGATTTGAAACATTTAATGTGAAGCACGATGGTATTCAAGAGATGTTCGGTAAAAAAATATTGCCATTTGAAGATTTTGACGGACAATTATATCAACTTATCTCTGATGAAAATGATAACGGTGTAGCAGCTGGTGTTGCATGGAAGAATAGTCCAGTACCAGAGGAATTCGGTATTTACGGATTAGGGCCAGTATTTATTACGGTAAACCAATTTACAGCATTCAAATCAGCATTTGAAGCGGTCTATTTATTTAAAGAAACTGCGTCAGAAGGAAATTATCATTTATTTGAAACAGGTGAAGGTGGTAACGGGGCATCAGTGATTATTGTTGATGATACTACAAGTAGAACAGCATACCAAGGGTTCGGTACGATTCACCACGTCGCTTTCCGTGTACCAGATGAAACAGAACTTAGAGCTTGGATTGAACGTTTAGAATCATATAACTTGCCAAACTCAGGGTTTGTAGATCGTTTCTTCTTTAAATCATTATATGCAAGACTGGCAATGCCGATTCTATTTGAAATCGCAACAGATGGTCCAGGATTTATGGGTGATGAGCCTTATGAATCGTTGGGTGAGAAATTATCATTACCTCCATTTTTAGAAGGTCAACGAGAACAAATTGAATCACAAGTAAGACATATTGATACTGTTAGAAGTAAATAAGGAGGAATATCATGAACTACTTTTATCAAAAGAACGATTCAAATGAATTAGTTGTACTATTCCATGGCACTGGTGGAAACGAATATCAATTACTCGGTTTAGCTAACGAGTTATTTCCTGGGAAAGATGTATTAAGCTTTGAAGGGGACAGTGGTGGTGCAATGAGTAGACGTTTCTTTCCACCATTAATCAATGGTGAGATGGATCGTAATGCATATAATGATGCAGTTAGAAGAGTGACAGAAGTGATGAATGGACTAGATATGAATTACGATAAAGTAACATTCTTAGGTTACTCAAATGGAGCTAACTTTATTGTGGGCTTCTTAGAGAATGGATTTGAAATGGATGTAGCGGTACTAATGCATCCGTCAGATTTGAAATATGACGTGACGAATGCCAAACGTGATACGAAAGTAATCATTACTGCAGGCGCAAATGACATGATTGTACCACCAGGACAAGCAAAAGCTTTAGAATTACAATTTAAATCAGGATTCGATGATGTAGACTTTATGCTATTTGATGGTGGACATGAAATTACACAAAAGGAATTAGATCAATTAAAAGCAGTATTATAACCACAAAAAATCAGTTCGCTATGTAGCGAACTGATTTTTTGTGGTTATTGACTTATTCATTATTCAGCTTTTTTAAGGTTTCTAAATGCCCCTAGGACAATCACAAGTAAGATGACTACACCTACTGTGAAAATAATATCCCAAGGCATTCGTCCCCACATAATAAGTGAAACGATAGGTTGGTGATAGAATTCAATTAATCTTGAATGCCAGTAACCATTTTTCAAAGCATCTTGTAACTGAAGGTATCCAACGGGTAGTAAAGTCGCAAATACCATACCAGCAAGACCAATATTTAAACACCAACTTGAAATTTTAATCCATTTTTCTACACGTTCAGTCCAAAAGGATTTATTTGTAATGTTACGCATCACATATAATAATATAGCGATTGAGAACATACCATATACACCTGCCATTGAACCATGTGCATGAGCAGCAGTCCACTGTGTTCCGTGCTCGAAATAATTGATTGCGGGAGCATTAATTAAGAATCCGAGAGCACCCGCACCGATTGCGTTCCAAAGTCCAGTTGATGCTAAGAAAATAAATGTACCTTTATAAGGGAAATCGATATTACTATGCTTATATATTCTATAATGAGAATATGCTTCCCATACGAGTAAGCAGAGAGGAACAACTTCCAATGCAGAAAAACATGCGCCTAATGCTAACCATATTGAATGGTCACCTTGCCAATAATAATGGTGTCCGATACCTACAACACCCGTTCCTAATAATAAGATTAATTGAAAATACAATGCACGTATTGTTGACTGTGATGTAGTAAGTTTCATATCTACCATTAAGAAACCAATTAATATGACTGCAAATGATTCAAAGATTCCTTCTACCCATAGATGAACGATCCACCATCTCCAGTAGTCTGCAAAAGTAACATGAGAATCTGGCATAATAAATAATGAAGCTAAGTAGAATATAGGTATTGCAATAGAGCCAATAAATAGTAGAGCAATTAAATGTTTTTTATCCATATTTGTTTCAAGTTTATTTTTGATTGCAGGTATTAATCCACGACAAAGTATAAATACCCAAAGTAACATGCCAATGATGAATAAGATTTGCCAAAATTTACCCAATTCTATATATTCCCAACCGAAGTGTCCAAACAACCACCAATTTTTATTTAATATACCAAGCGTACTTGCCCATTCACCAAGCATACTTCCTACAGCAACTAATACAAGCGCAATAAATAAAGTATCTACGAGTTTACCTTGGTGTTTAGGTTCTCGTCCTAATACTCGTGGAACAATATAAATACCAGCGGCAAGCCAAGTCGTTGCTACCCAGAAGATAACGAGTTGTAAATGCCATGTTTTTGCAATCGTAAACGGCCAAATCTTTTGTAGAGGAATACCGAAGAATTCATTTTCTACATAATAGTGTGCCATTAGTTCGCCGAGTAATATTTGTACGAGGAAGAGTAACATGACGATAACGAAATATTTAGCTGTTTTACGCTGACTTATTGTTATTGGTAAGTCAGGGTCGATAATCGGCATTTCTTTTTCGTGCGCATAAGTAGGTTCCATATCGAATTGGTACTTTCTTTGGAAATAAATAATAATACCTAATCCTCCAACGAGAAGAGCAACTGATAAAGCCGACCAAATAATAGCTTCGCTTGGCATTGTATTACCTGCATCTTGATCAAATGGCCAGTTGTTAGTATATGAAAAGTCTCTATCCGGTCTATTTGTTGAGGATAACCAAGCACCCCAAAAGAAGAAATTACTTAAGTGATTTATTTTATCTCCTTTAACCATATAATCATCTGTTTTAAATTGAGCAATCACATTTTCAGGTAACCCAGCCTGATCAGGATTATTGATGAATGCTTTTTGATAATATTTTTGTATATATTTTAATCCTGCAACTTGTGCTTTAGTTAAAGTTAAAGTTTGTTTATTTTTATCATAACGATTAATACGTACTTCGTTCTTAACTTTTCCTTTTATTCCTTCTTGCTGTATCTCAGTTAATGACTTAAATGGTTTGTTATAAAGTGTTGTACTGTAATAATTATGCATCCCTATAAGGTAATGATGCAATGATTCAGCAGTATAGTCAGGACCTAAATAAGATCCATTCCCTAAATAAGAACCGTAGTCTGTGAGACCATATTTTTCGAATATAGCTTGACCACTTACAAGTTCAGCTTTAGATACTAATGTTTTTCCGTTTTCGTCTATTATTTTAGCCGGACGCGGGGCTTCATTTTTGAACACGAGAAATCCACCTAGTAGGAGGATTGAGAAGACAATAAGTAAAATACTTACTAAAAGGACGGTAAGTTTTTTGTAAGGATTTTTATGCATAAATTATATCCACTCCTTGTAAATATAGTTTGCGTTAAGCACATAAAATATTACGCTCATAATTTAATTTATCTACAAGAAAATCCATTTGTTCAATAAATAGTCAAAACTTTATTACAAATTTTAAACATATATTTAATATACATCTTTAAAAAAATATTATACAACCCTGTATCCGAAGTTATAAGTATGAGGAAAAATTCGTTATAATTAAGTTATTATAGAGTATAAAAACATTCTTTTTTAAAAGGGGATAATTATGAAAACTGTAGCGCAGTTAATCAATAAATTACCAGAAGTATTAAGAGAGCATGTTATTAAATGTGATTTAGATGAAGTAATGGGTTATTTCTTTGAAGACGGGGTGACTGATATCGATTCTGCATATCTCGTTTCTGTTATTGCAACGCATATCGATACGGTAATTTCACATAGAATGGCTGAAAGTGTGTTTGAACATGCATTAAATTGGCTGCCAACTTCATTTGATTTAGCTGCATATCATGGTTTTAGAATATTAGAATTAAAAGACTTTAAAGATGTAGACGCAATGAAAGGTTATATCGGTAATGCCGAACATCCTGATTATGATGTTATATCAAATGCTCGCTTTAGATTTGTAGCAGATAAGATCAAAGTAATCGAACCGAATTACAAGTGTCCAATACCTGATAATGTTCATGAGATTGAGCTGCCAGATATACTGGATAAAAAAGTGATGAAAGCAATGAAAAATAAGACGTATGGCTTCAAAGGTGCTCAATTTGGGATAACGAGAAAAGCTTTTGAAGATATTTTTGGACAACCGACTGATCTTCATAAAAATAATCGTAATGAATTATCTATAGTATCCTTTTATCGCAGTAGATATAAAAATACGATTTTTGCAGCTGTCTTTAAAGGTTCAGAAGACATGTCAGAATTAGATTATCAATTAACAGAGGTTAATTATTATTATAGTAAGCATCAAGAAATCAGTAAGAAAATGTTTAAAAACATATGGGGGAAACCTGGATTTAAATTTGAAGAACATGACGTTAAATATTATCAATATGATTATGTTCATGTGTTATTAGAGAAACATTGGGATGATAAGTTTCACGTGAAACAAATATGTTATGGTGAGAAAGTATTTGAAAGTAAGCATGATATTAAGAAAAGCATGATATTAGAAGATGAATGAATGTGTAATTTTTCAATAAATAATTTGAATACGTTATACTATAATTGAATACTTTGGAATAGGAGGCTTTTAATAATGAGACTTTATGCAAAGAAAAAGGTATTATCTTGGACACAAGACTTTACGATTATGAATGAATTAGATGAAGTGGTCTACACAGCGAAAGGACAGCACGATTTATTAGGACGTAGAAAGTTAAGAATCTTAGATAGATTTGGTAACGAACTTGCTTTTATTAAACAACGTGCTGCTGCATTTTCAACTACGATGGATGTAATGATAAATGGGAATGAAACAATGACGATTCGTAAAAAGATGATGTCGTTTCGTCCAACGTTCTTAATTGAAGGTGAAGATTGGATTGTACGCGGGAATTTCTTAAACTATGAGTATGTGATTGAAGATGGTCAAGGTCGCACAGTAGCTGAAATTAGTAAGCAGTTCTTCCAATGGAGAGATACGTTTGGTATCGACATTATTGATGAAAGTGCGAATGTTGCACATGTTATTGCGGTAGTGATGGCGATTCATACAGATATGCAAGCGGGTAATACGACAGCAGCTACGTCAGCAACATTTTAATTGAAATAACAAAGAAAAAGAAGAAATCAACAATTGTTGGTTTCTTCTTTAATTTGAATTACTAATTCACAATATAATCTGGTGTTTCATTATTCAATTTCTTATATACATTTTGTGTAACGATATCAGCCATCATATCACGGGCTTCAAATGTTGCGTTACCAATATGAGGCGTGATGACAACATTGTCTAATTTTTTAAGTTTGTCATTGATTTCAGGTTCAAATTCAAATACATCAAGTGCTGCACCTTCAATCACTTTCGCTTCTAAGGCATCTGCAAGTGCCGCTTCATGTACTACAGGTCCTCGAGATGCATTGACTAAGTATGCAGTGGGTTTCATCATTTCAATTTGTGCTTTATCAATCATGTGTTTCATTGAAGGATTATACGCTGAGTTAATTGTAACGAAGTCTGATTGTTGAAGTAACTCTTCAAGTGATACATATTTCGCGCCAGTTGCTGCTTCACGATCCTCATGACGATTTGGTCCAGTATATAGAATGTCCATATCGAATCCTTTTGCTCGGCGTGCGACTGCTTGTCCTATTTCACCTAATCCGATAATACCGATTGTCTTCCCTGAAACTTCACGACCACGGAAGTATAGAGGTGCCCATCCATTAAATCCAGTTGTACGGCATACTTTATCACCTTCAACAACGCGTCTTGCTGCTGCAAGTAAAATAGCAAATGTAAGATCTGCTGTCGCATTCGTTGATGCTTTTGGAGTATTCGTTACATCAATATCTTTTGCTCGCGCATACTCACCATCGATATTGTTAAATCCAGCACCATAGTTTGCAATAATTTTTAAGTTCGGTGCGGCATCAATCACTTCTTTATCAACGTTGGTAGAAAGTAAACTAATCAATGCATCTTTGTCAGCAATGCGTGTAATCAATTCTTCCTTTGAAATTAATGTATCACCTTCAAATACATCTACCATGTCGAAATTTTGATTTAAGAACGCAAGTCCTTTTTCTGGTATTTCACCTGCGACTAATACTTTCATATATATTCCTCCTAAGATTGCTTCATATCGATATATTTATTGTAGCAAACATAAAATAATTTTACATGACACAAGGTATTGGAGACTTTAGATATAATTCAAGGTATGTTGTAGAATAGAATAAAAGGTATATGGTTAATGAATTAGAATTAATCATTTTGAAGTTGAGAGTTTTCATGAGGAGAGGGTTATCATTTTAGTTAGGGGTATATTTTCAGGCATGGTGCTATATGGAATGATTATTTTATGCGATTTGTTGTTCGGTACAAACATGGAGCGTTTGCTTTTAAATATTGATTTTGTTACACGTAAGCCGCATACGGTATTTATGCTAGAATTGATCCCTCATTTATTTGTTAGTGTTGTGTTATATATGATTTTTTCAAGAATTTATATAAATAAGCGTTTATATAAATTAGGCATCATGATCTCTATATTTATGTTTGCTGTATTGTACTTTCAATTGCATCATCTGTCAGTTTACATCAATTTTCAAGTAACGGCTCTATCATTTGTAATATGGATGGGTACGCACTGTATATATTTAGTTATTGTACATACATTGTTAAAACGAGGGAGTTTTGGGCATGCAAATATTTCGAATTAGTAGTAATCATAGAAGATCTGCAATGTACTTGGATAATCGAAGACTATCAAAACAAGTGCTTGAACTCTATCAAATCATCCGAGTATGCTTAGCAGCGTTGAATATCATTGAGGGAAATACAAGATACTTAAATCATCCGATAGTAAAGCATGTCTATAATGATGGACACCCTTATATTATTGATTGCTTTTTGATGCTTACAATAATGGATGAAGAACATAGAAGGCGTGGTGGAAATCGTTCTGAAACATTCCAACAATATTTACAACGGTTAAAGGACATTATTGATGATAATATCAATTTATTTTCCAATGAAACAATGCCACCTTACTATGTATTTGGGACAGATAAAATATATGGCGATCAAGTATTTGATGCTTATAGAAATTTATTACATCAAAAGTGGAAACAGGATAAAATTGCACCAAGATGTGGTATTAAATAGAAGTTTACTAAGTGCATTTTGCACTATATATTTAAAGTAATACATAACAGGGAGCAGCCAATGAAAAAAATAATACTTTTTGTTTTATTTTGTTTTTGGATTATGCCACAAGAAGCGCTAGCGATAGATCAACCTTTACCTAAGCTTAATCAGGAGCATATCTTTATTCAAGACTATGCACAATTGTTGGGTGATAGCGAAATTAAGCGATTGAATGATTTAGGAGAAGACTTAGAAAAACAAACTGGGATTGAATTGTTACTCGTAACAATGAATGAAGTAGAGGAACCAAGAAGAGATTATGCCCTTAGATTACTCCGTGAACATGGCGTTGGGAAGAAAGAGTATAACAACGGTATTGTTATGTTCTTAAATTTAGATAAAAAGAATAATCATTATGATCGTGGTGTTGAAATTCAAATAGGTTACGGACTAGAAGGGTATTTCAATGATGCTAGAGTTGGAGAAATCATTGATAAGAATGGATTAGAGGCATTAAAAAAAGAGCAATATGCAACGGGTTTAAAAACCCTATATACAACAATGTATGACGAAAGTTTTATCGCTAATAAAAAGATAGATAAAAAAGAAGTATCTGAAGATTTAATGCATATAAAAGCTGGAGAACCTATACCGGTAAAAATCACTTTATCTTTAGTTCTTGGTTATGTAGCGAGCATAGGTTTATTTGGTATATTATGGCCACTCATTGGTGCTTTTGCACTTTATTCTGCCATAAAGAGTAGGCGTGAGTATATTGATTATAGTCAATATCCATCAGTACAAGGTAGAATAACGTCAACACATACAAGAAATGTTAAGCATAGCTCGGGTAGTAAAAATCGAGGATCAAGTACTTCTCGTTCAAAAACTTCAGATAGTAAACGTTCTTTTGGAGGTGGTTCAGGCGGTGGAGGAGGTGCAGGACGTGGTTTCTAAAGGAATTAAAATAGTAATGATAATTATAGTGTTGTTCACGTTAACATCTAGACCCGTATATGCATTTGGAGACCTAGAGAGCTTACCAAAACTAAATGAAGAACATTTGAATTTTCTTGATTTAGCACGCGTATTTTCTGAAGATGAACTACTATCTTTGTCAAGAGAAGCATCACAAATACCATTTTCGATTGATATAATGTTAGTGACTGAAAAAGAAATGAATGAACCCATTTCAGTTCGAGCAAATAGAATGTTTGAAGGTTACGGATTAAATAAAGAATATCGTAATGGGATGATTATATTGTTTAATCAGCAAGAGGGAAAAGTAGTTGTTAAAACAGATAAGCAGATTGGTGCGTACTTTACGGAAAAGAAATTGAAAGAAATGATTGAATCGGCTACGAATCAGGCATTTAATAAAGAAGAATATGATATAGGTCTAACTACTTTGTATAATTCAATAAAAGCGGACTTGCCTAACGCTAAAAAATATATAGATACGCATAAAATAAAATATGTTAAAAATGAAGAAATTAATCAACAAACAAGTATTCCTATTTTAGATAATTGGTTAATATTCGGATTAATTAGTGGTTTTGTGATGATGGGCTTGGCTTTTATTGTAACGCTAATTAGAAAGTGAAGATTCAAAAAATATAAAATAAAAATAGTAAAAGAGGTAAAGCATGAATAAATTACAATTGATAAAACATTTGAATATGGAGCCTCATCCTGAAGGTGGGTTCTATTTTGAGTCTTATCGTTCAAACGAAGCGTCTCAAGATGGTAGGGCAGCTTATACAAGTATTTATTTCTTGTTAGAAGCTGGGAACATCTCGCATTTCCATCGGATTGATTCTGATGAGTTATGGTACTATCAAGGTGGCGACTCACTCACAGTACATATGATCCATAATGATGGTAAGTATGAAGCGGTGAAGTTAGGATTAGATGTTGCAAATGGTGAAGTGCCACAATTCTTAGTTCCAAAGAATACAATCTTCGCCTCAAGTGTTGAAGATGATAATGCATGGAGTTTCGTTGGTTGCATGGTATCACCTGGATTTACATTTGAGGGATTTGAATTATTTACGAAAGCTGAATTAAAGCAAGATTTCCCACAATTAGAAGACGTGATTGAAAAGTATGCTTTAGAGAGTGTGGAGAAATAAAAAGGTTGTTAATAAATAGAGGATTAGAACCTATTTTGTTCTAATCCTCCTGTTTTTGATTCAACTTTTGTGCCTACTTTTGTGTCATTTGTTTCTTTGCCACATCCAGTTAGTAATAGTGTTGTCGTAAGAGTAGTAAATATATATTTTAATAACATTTATAAATAGTTAAGATAATAATATTAAAACATTAGACAGTGTTATACCTTGAGAAAAGGAAATGAAAGGGATGATAAATTTGAAAATGATGATTAGAATCATACTAGGTTTAGGTTTCACAACAGCAGGTATACTCCATTTCCTAAGAGAAACTAATTTTACGAAAATTGTTCCGAGCTATTTGCCATTTAAAAAGGAAATCGTCTATATTTCCGGGGTAATGGAAGTTATGATGGGAATTTATTTAATCTTTAAAAAGCCAAATGAGATGGCTAAAAATTTAATCAATGCATTTTTACTGGGTGTTTTCCCGGCAAATATTTATATGGCAAGAAAAGAAATGCCATTAGGTGATAAACAACTACCTAAATCAGCATTATATGGGAGACTACCATTACAGTTTGTGTTGATGAAAGTAATTAAAAATTTATAATAGAATCAATTCAATTAACCTATTATCATTATATTTGTTTAAATTTATAATTTTTTGGGAATAAAAATTTTATAATCCCAAAAGGAGCTGAACATAAATGAACAAATATATTAAAAAATCATCAGCACTTATATTAGGTGCATCACTATTATTAGGTGCTTGTGGAAATGAAGAAGAAAAAACAACAGATTATAAAGCGGTAAAAACAGATGTAAATGAAGCAATTGAAACTGCACAAAAAGAAGTTAAAGGTGAAGTAGAAAGCATTTCATTTGGCTTTGATGACAAAGATAAAAAATGGGCATATGACGTTAATTTAAGAGGTGGCAATGAATCTCATGAGATAACAATTGATGCTGATACTAATAAAGTGCTTAACAAGGAGTCAGAGAAAGAGAACGATAAATTTACACCTATTCAATATAAAGATGTAACGCCAGTAGAAGATGTCATTGAAGTAGCTCAAAAAGAGTTTGATGGCAATGTTAAAGAGTGGAGTTTAGATGAAGATAATGGTGTTGTAAAATACGATATTGAACTTGATAAAGATGGGAAATCAAAAGAGTTTGAAATCGATGGGAAAACTAAAAAAATTATTAAACAAGAATCATAAAATTATTAAGCTACAGTTCATTAGAACTGTAGCTTTTTTAAATTAATCTCAACACAATCATATAATAAATTGTACCGATTGAAATAGAGAGTAACATATTGCGTTTCCAAGCATGTAAAACAATAATTAAAGTAATTGCTAATACAGCTGGAATATTGGCTGAGGGTATCAACCACTTAATATCTTTTAAAGCATATACAACGAGTAAGGCGAACACTGCAGGAGGTAATACACGACCCATATATTCGATTATTTCTGGCAATGGTTTATCATCTTTAAATATCATAAAGGGTAAGTATCTTGTTATCATAGTGGCAAGTACAACGCAAAATATAATAATGAGTTGTTGTCCTAATGTCATGCTTTATCACCTATTTCAGTTAATGGTCGTTTAAATAATATAAATACAACGAGTAATGCAATCATTGTAGGTAATACAAAGTATGATGCGCCAAATATAATAAAACAGATGATTGATATCAGAACACCAAGTGACGCAAAGCGCTTACCACCTTTGTACCATTGTTCTAGAAATATGACTAAGAAAAGAGCGGCCATTACAAACTCTAAACCTTCTAAATTAAATGTAATTAAACTACCGAGTATGCTACCTAAAAAAGACCCCATAACCCAATAAATGTGGTTGAAGAGTGTAACGTAGAACATTACTAGCCCTTTATCTACGCCTTGAGGGACATTAATCGTTTGATTAATTACGAATGTTTCGTCACACATACCAAATATTAAGTATCCTTTTTTCTTACCTATTCCTCGGAAGTGATCTAACATAGAAATACCATAAAATAAATGACGTGCATTAATCATCAGCGTTAGTATGAATGCACTCAATGGATTAAATGTGCCGACAAGCATGGTCGCTGCAACGAATTCTACTGAGCCAGCAAATATGACTGCACTCATCAACACTGCCATCCAAGCTGGATGTCCTAGTGATGTCATATACATACCAAATGTGATGCCAAGGAAAATAAAGCCTGTAAGGATCGGAATGGTCGAAGGAAATGCAGTTTTAATGGCCTTTGTATGTATTTGATTTTCCATAGAACCACCCCTTTGAAGATATAATTACTAATCTTACAGCATTGATTACAAAATATTCAAACAACTTTACTCAAGAAAAACACAGTTGAAGATCTCAACTGTGTTATATGGCATATTTCTTCTTAGTTAGTAATAATATAAGCTCTGTTATTGCTATCGCAATTAAAGATAAACCGAATAATGGCATTAATATACCCATGGCGATTAATAATGTCACAAAGAACCACGTGTACTTCATATAAGGTTGTGCTTTAGGTGTTGATAGTTTACCTTTCTGTTTACGCATAAAGTAAATCTTAATACCAAAGAAAGTGAGTACTAATAATCCAGCAAGGAATAATAAATTAACCACTTTATTCACTAACCCAAATAGATTTCCTTCATGTAATGGTATTCCTACTGCGATAAATTTCGCAAGAGGACCATAATCATTAAAGTTATAAATTGCAAGTTTCATTCCTGAATATTGATCAAGGTGTATTGTTCGTTCTTCTAGGGGATTCGCATCAAGACCAGTCACACCAGTACCTGCTGCTTTAGATAATACATATGTCCCTTTATCATCCATCGGGACTGTTATGCTAAAAGGCTTCTTAAATCCTTCTTCTTTCGCAATTTCATTTATATGTGAAATTGGTAGTTGATTCCCTTCGTGTGATTTTGAATCAGTATGTTCCCCTCGAGTTGCCCAAGCAATCTCGTTATTAGAAACAGGCGGTGTCTTCACTGATTCCGGATAACCGACAAGTGAATTATTCACTGCAAAGTCATATATTTTAGCACCCATGAAACCTGACCATGGCAGACCTGTTAAGACGATTAATAACAATGGAATGCTGAGGACTGTACCAAGCATTGCATGAAACTTTGCTTGATTCTTACGTTTAATCTTTGAAGTGCTGTTCGTAATATATTTACGGAAAAACGTCATAAATAATCCAGTAATAATCAAGAATATTGCCCAACAAGACGCAAGTTCAACTAAGTAATTAATAAATGTATTACCTGTCAATAAGTTAGAATGCATTTCACGAGAGAAATTTGAGAATAACTTTGAAGGAGCAATTTCACCTTTGACTTGGTTATGATGATCTAAATATACAACCTTTGATGCATCATTTGGCCCCATAATTGATACGCGTGTATTGTAATCATCTTTCAAAAAACTTATCTTCATGACATGGAAACCAGGATGACTATTTAATATATCATCAATTCCATCATTTAAAGATTGTTCTGGCTTATTCGTTTGTTCGAATAATAAATCGTGGTTCATTTTGTTTTCAACTTCTGGATAGAATAAATACATGATACCTGAAATACTTAAAGTAATGAGTAATGGTGTAATGAATATTGCAGCATAAAAGTGCCATCTCCAAAACACATTGTTAAAATATTTTTTCACAAACTTTCCTCCATAATTTCACAAGATAAAACAAATGATAGCATAAGCAAAAAAGAAAATACTCACAAGAATGTGAAATTAATTGGTCAGAAATATGAATATTTTGTGTATATACATTTGAGATGCATATTTATTCTACTTCAACAACAATGAATTGTCCTGTACGGATTTTGAAATGTACATATCTGTTTGTAAATGTTTTGTTGTGAATAATGCAAAGGAGTGCATCTATAACACCTTGGTGGGTAATAACAAGAACAGTGTCGGTACTATGATAGATTTCTATGAAAGTTTTATACCAACGATTAATTCTTTCAAAGAAAGCTTTTGGGCTTTCTCCTCCAGGATACGGCTCATCCCAAGCTAGTGAATTCCAAAACAAATCTGGGAATTGTGTTAATGCTTGGTCATTATCCATGCCTGCTAGGACGCCATTATTCACTTCTCGCAATCCTGAATCGAAGATAATTTCTTTTAGTGATAATCGATCCTTTAAAATCTCGGCTGTTTGTCTTGTACGCATAATATCACTAGATATAACTGCATCAAAATGAATTTGCTTTAGAGATTTGGATAACGATATTATCTGCACAACACCTTCAGCAATTAAAGGTTCTTCTGACCAACCTCCGCGTTTATCCAATGTATCTTGTCCATGTCTAGCAAGATAGAGTTTCATAATTACTTTCTCCCTTTTTTTGTACACAATTTTAAATGTATTAATAGTATATCAATATTCTTAAATAATCCATAAGACACCACTTTTATTCATTAATATTATATAGATTAAGTAATTGCTTCATATTTAGTCACTAAAACTGAATGGACTACGATTTAATTTTGTTCATATATCTCCATTCCCTTTCCTTTACATATAATTTGGAATGTGAGAAAATACTATCGATATAAAATATCATCTAGTCTTAGTACTAGGTTATAAAAATGAAAGAAGGATAGTACATGATTAAAGTAGCGATTCCAGGTGGATCTAGAGCAGAAATTTTAGATGTAGTAACTAAAGCGAAACAATTATATAAAGATGTCGTATCGTTCTTCGTCTTTGATACTGAAGATAATATTGATACAGACAATGTATGGACATATGAGCAATGTGAGAGTGAGGAAGAGAGTGTAAAGCGTTCGGTTGAAATGGCAGCTGCAGGAGATGCCCAAGTATTGATGAAGGGTATGGTTCAAACTAGTACTGTATTGAAAGAAGTCTTAAAAAAAGAACATCATTTACGTGGGCAATCTGTATTATCGCATGTAGCAATGATTAATTTACCGGGAAATGATAAACCAATTCTGTTAACTGATGCTGCAATGAATATTTCACCAACAACTGAGCAATTAAAACAAATCACGGATAATGTTATTGATGTTTGTCATCGTATCGGAATTTATTGTCCTAAAGTGGCCATGATTAGTTCAGCTGAAACATATAACCCTAAAATGCCTTCTTCAGTATTAGCACATGATGTTACGGAGTTGTTCAAAGGTAGCAAAGATGCAATGGTATCTGGTCCGATATCGTTAGATTTAGCTATTTCAAAAGATGCAGTTGAACATAAAGGATATAAGGGTTCGATTGCTGGTGATGCAGATGTATTAGTTGTGCCAACGATTGATGTTGGTAACGTATTATATAAAGCATTTGCAGTAATCGGAAATGCAGTAATCGGTGGTACGATTGTTGGTGCTAAGATTCCTATTGTATTAACTTCTCGCAGTGATTCTACAGAAAGTAAGTTGTATGCGCTAGACTTTGCTGTACAACAGGTGAGGGATTAATGATGGACGACAAATATATATTAGTTATTAATCCAGGTTCAACCTCTAGTAAGGTTGCTTTATATTGCAGTAATAAATGTGTGGATGAAAGTATCTTTAGATACACGGTAGAAGAGATTGGTAAGTATGACACGATTATGGATCAAGTACCTTTCAGAGAAGAACGTTTAAGAACTTTCTTGGAAACAAATAAAATATATCCAGGTGATTTGGCTGCTGTTGTTGCACGTGGTGGTTTAATGAAATCAATTATTGGAGGAACGTATTTAGTCAGTGATGATATGGTAAGTGACTTGCGTTCAGGGAAATATGGCATGCATGCGTCGAACCTTGGTGCCATTATTGCCAATGATATTGCAATAAAATATGGTGTGAAAGCATATACCGTTGATCCAGTTGTCGTTGACGAATTTGAAGATATTGCACGTATTAGTGGTTATAAAGGTATTGAACGACGCAGTGTATTTCATGCATTAAACCAAAAAGCTGTCGCACGTAAAGTGTTGAAAGAAGAAAAGAAAGATTATTTTGCATCTAATGTAATCGTGACACATATAGGTGGTGGTATTTCAATTGGAGCACACAAGTCAGGTCGCGTGATTGATTGCGTAAATGCTTTTGATGGAGAAGGACCATTTTCTCCTGAAAGAACTGGTGGTTTGCCATTAATCGACTTTGCTAAAAAGATTATTAATGAGAACTTAGACATCCCTCAAGTAAAATCAATACTTGCTGGAGAAGGTGGTATGAAGTCATATTTAGGTGAGATTGATATTAAGACGATTGAACAGAAAGCATTAGCAGGGGAAATAGAATATAAAAATTACTTTGATGGGATGTGTTATCAAATCTCAAAAGGGATTGCTGAAATGGCAGCGGTACTGAAAGGTAAAGTGGATTATATTATATTAACTGGCGGAGTGAGTCACTCAGAGTACGTCGTGAATTATATTAAATCTCATGTAGAATGGATTAGTGAAGTGAAAGTGATGCCAGGAGAAGAAGAATTACTCGCGCTATATGAAGGTGTAATGCGCGTAATTAAAGGTGAAGAAGAAGCAAGAAACTATTCATAATCATGTACAATTTATTGTATTAAAACAAATAAATAATAATGAAAACTGTATTATAACAAAGAAGAGTGGCTAATAAATATAATATTCTTCTAACGGAATACTTCATTCATGACAAAATTTATCTTCAAATGATATAATCTGTTGTATGACAGACTATACTAAATAATAAGGAGATAAACATGAATATTTATATTTCAGATAAAGCTTTACAATGGTTTAAAGACGAAGTGCATTTAGAAGCAGGTCAAGCTGTTAAGTTTTACGCTAAGATTTATGGGTCAAGTAAGATTCAAGAAAGTCATTCTCTAGCATTTAGTGTTGATCCAGATCATGAAAAAGCTATTGCAAAAGTTGAAGCGGATGGTATTATCTTCTACGTTAATGAAATGGATGAATGGTTCTTTAAAGAGCATGATTTATATATTGAGTATGATGAGAACTTAGGCGAAGTTGCTTACGATTATAAGAAATAAGAGAAAAGTATTCTATTAGAATACTTTTCATTAAAAAATTTAAAGCGTTAAAGTGTGTGAGTGTAAGGGTTTTCCCTTGCGCTCTTTTTATGTTCCCTAAATTTTTTAATTAATACTTTAAATTTTCTGAAATTATAGTATAATTTCAGAATAGTAATAATGTAAGAAAGTTTAAATATAAAAGGGGATTGAATACATGGAAGAAAATCATTTAAAGAGAGGTTTAAGTTCTAGGCAAGTACAGATGATTGCATTAGGAGGAACCATTGGGGTAGGGCTCTTCATGGGTGCATCAAGTACAATTAAATGGACTGGACCGTCAGCAATATTAGCATACTTAGTTGCTGGGTTGTTTTTATTTTTAGTTATGCGTGCGATGGGGGAATTGGTTTATTTATTCCCAACAACAGGATCGTTTGCAGAATATGCTTCAACTTATTTACATCCGGTATTTGGTTACGTTACGGCCTGGGCGAATATTTTCCAGTGGGTTGTTGTAGGAATGAGTGAAGTTATTGCAGTGGGTCAGTATATGCAGTATTGGTGGCCTGATTTACCAACTTGGATACCAGGTATCATAGTTATTATTACTTTAGCAGCCGCTAATATGGCTTCAGTAAAAGCATTTGGAGAATTTGAGTTTTGGTTTGCAATGATTAAGATTGTAACAATTGTATTAATGATTATTGCTGGATTAGGTATTATTTTATTTGGATTTGGTAATGGAGGGAATCCAATTGGTATTGGTAATTTAACGGAGCACGGTGGATTTTTCCCGAAAGGTATAATTGGCTTCTTCTTTGCGTTATCAATGGTAGTAGGTTCTTATCAAGGTGTTGAGTTAATAGGGATT
Organism: Macrococcus animalis; assembly: GCF_047425875.1. Lineage (GTDB taxonomy): Bacteria > Bacillota > Bacilli > Staphylococcales > Staphylococcaceae > Macrococcoides > Macrococcoides animalis. The sequence goes on along the minus strand of NZ_CP179727.1, from coordinate 1,160,656 downwards.
ACAGCGGGTGAAACGAAAGACCCTCAAAAGAACGTTGTGAAAGCAGTTAACGGTATCATTTGGCGTATTTTAATTTTCTATATTGGAGCAATCTTTGTTATTGTTACTGTATATCCATGGGATGAATTAGATGGTGTTGGAAGTCCGTTCGTTGCAACATTCGCAAAAGTTGGTATTACTGCAGCAGCTGCTATTATTAACTTTGTAGTAATTACTGCAGCCATGTCTGGTTGTAACTCTGGAATCTTCAGTTCAAGTCGTATGATTTATACGTTAGCCAATGAAGGCAAGATGCCTCGCACATTTGCGAAAGTTATGAAGAACGGTGTGCCAGTATTTGCAGTATTAATGATTTCTATCGGTATCTTTATCGGTGTTATTTTAAATGTAGTATTACCAATGTTTATAGATGGATCAGAAAATATCTTTGTATATGTATATAGTGCATCGATATTACCAGGTATGATTCCATGGTTTATGATTTTGTTCTCTCATTTACAATTTAGAAAAAAGCGTCCAGACTTAGTAAAGAATCATCCATTTAAAATGCCGTTTGCGCCATTCACCAACTATATTACAATTGGCTTTTTAGTTATGGTGTTAGTTGGAATGTTAATCAATGGAGAAACACGTGTATCAGTTATTATTGGTATTGTATTCTTGAGTTTTATGGCAATGATGTATTTTGTAAGAGGATTTCATAAGTTAGATCAGAAATAACAAGTCATACTGTTAAATGACCAGTTAAGTAATTTAGTGAAGTATAAATTAAATTTATGTATATTTATGTATCAAAATAAAATTTCATAAAATATTTAGAGTTGAATATATCTCTCACAGACAGTTGAGTTATATTCAACTCTTTTTTTGTCTGAAAAATCAAACAGACACGTGTCTTCTCTATAAATACAAATATATTTAAATAATCATCAAAAGCAGTATAAAACATTCAAATTGTTTTAATCAGGAATACAAGTGGTTTAAAATTGTAAACATTTTAATATAATTAATATCTTTATATATTAAAATGTTATTGAATAAAATCATGTATAATTATATTTGAATACTATATTATGATTAAATCATATAGTCGGGAAAAGATTTTTTCAATTTTAATAGCTATCTATAGACCTATAATCGATTTAAGTGATATTTATCACATAATATAATAATTATTTTAGAATAGATAAATGGAATTCTAAAAATTTAAGCATTGATAAAATAAGGTTTATAAGAATAATGAATGAATAATTAGAAAACTATATTAAGAAATATAGTTTAAAATGGGCAAAAATACACTAAATTTGTTCATATTTTGTACATTGTATACGATTTCATAAACCATTATGATGGGGTTGTGAAAAGGTTAACAAAGTTTTTTAGAAGTAAAGTTTCAATATATTACGATAGGTTTAATCTATAGTAATAACAAGCGTTTATAAAAGTGGCCACTTTTAGAAAATAAATTATTAATAAAAGGAGAAATAATATGGATATCATTATTGGGGTAGGCACATTATTAGTCGTATTAATTTGTATGTCATTATTTTTAAACTTTGCACCATACGGGAAACAAGGTCTTCAAGCTCTCTCCGGAGCCGCGTGCTCAACATTTTTACCACAAGCATTCTTGAGTTACGCAATTGGAGGGGTGTTTGATATTCCGTTCTTCGTACAAGTTGGGGATACATTAGGTGGACTCGGTGGATTAGCAGTAGGGATATTAACATGTATTAAATTGGGAGTTACGCCAGTTTACGCATTAATCGTAGGCTTATCACTATTAAAAGTTAAATTATTACCAGCATTTATCGCAGCTTATCTAATAAGTTTCTTAATTAAACAAATCGAAAAACGTGTACCTGAAGGTTTAGACTTAATCGTGGTGATTCTTATAGCACCAGCATTAGCAACTCTAGTAGCAATGGCTATTCAACCATCAGTTATCGCTGTATTGACTCAAATCGGATCGGCAATCACAGCAGTAGGAGATGCTAATCCTTATGTATTAGCCATCGTATTAGGTGCAATTATTCCAGTAGTAGGTATGACTCCATTAAGCTCAATGGTGTTAACAAGTTTACTTGGACTAGTAGGTACACCTATGGCAATCGGAGCACTATGCTGTACGGGTAACTCATTTGCCAATTTCGTATTATTTAAAAAATTAGGCTATGGTACAAAAGCCACACCATTCGCTGTCGCAATTGAACCATTAACACAAATTGATATTATCGCAGAAAAACCATTACAGCTCTATGGATCGAATGCAATCATTGGAATGGTGAATGCATGTATTATCACAGCATTCGGTTTAGTAATCAATATTACTGGAATGGCTACGCCAATTGCAGGATATATTGTAGCATTCGGTTTCAATGATACAGTCCCAGTATTACTTTGTGGTGTAGCAGTTGCTATTACAAGTATTGTTATGGCATGGCTGTTTGCAACATTCTTCAAAAAACATGACATCTCAGTATCAGTGAAAATTCCACACTTCGGAAAAGCTAAAAAACAGCAGGCTTAATAAAATAATATCAATAGGATAGAAATGAAGAAATAAACGAAATGATAAATGAAAATTGGAGGAATTGAAAATGGCGAGAACGGCAGACTATAAGAGTGCATTTGATGTGATTGGGCCAATTATGATTGGACCATCAAGCTCACATACAGCTGGAGCAGTAAGAATGGGGTCAGCAGCAAGAAAGGTTTTAGGTGATGAACCAGAGAATATTTCTATTTCTTACTTTGAATCATTTGCCGAAACGCATGCAGGACATGGTACAGACTTAGCTATTATTGCAGGTGTATTAGACTTTCCAACAGAAGATCCGCGCGTAAAAACATCAATTGAAATTGCGAAATCAAAAGGTATCAATATTGAATTTATTGAAGAAACAGGCACAAATGTTGGAGAGCATCCTAACTCAGCATTAGTACGTTTAGATAAAGGAGATAAACACATTGAAGTATGTGCGAATTCAATTGGTGGCGGTACAATTAAAGTTCGAAGTATTCATGTAAATGGTGCATGTGCTTTGATGAATCACACATTACCACTATTGGTACTTTATGGAGAAGAACCACTGGGTGAATTTAATCGATGTATAAACACTTTAGCTGAATCAGGGTTAAATATTAACGAAGAAATTAAATCTCAAAAAGACGGTAAAACAATCGTAGCACTACATTTACACAAGCCTATTAAAGTTGAATTATTAGAATCAATCAAATCAAAATTTAAATCAATAGAATTCTCAAATATCATTTAACAAGGAGGAAGGATAATGTATAACTCTATACAAGAAGTAGTAGAAGCAGTAAATAAAACAGGTAAATCAATAGCAGAATTAATGATTGAAATGGAAATGGAATCTTCAGACATGACACGTGAAGAAGTTATTGAAAAAATGCGTAAAAATCTAGAAGTTATGAAAGCTGCTGTACTTCGTGGGTCCAGTGGCGAAGGTGTGAAGTCTGTAACTGGTTTAACAGGACAAGATGCTATCAAAATGAGAAACTATCGTCTACAAAACGATCCATTATCAGGAACTGATGTAGCAAAAGCATTGCAATTTGCGATTGCAACAAATGAAGTGAATGCAGCAATGGGACTAATTTGTGCTACACCTACTGCTGGTTCATCGGGTACAATTCCAGGTGTACTTTTCTCAGTAGAAGAAAAATTAAACTTGACTGAAGAACAAGAAATTGAATTCTTATTTACAACAGCTTTATTAGGGGTTGTAATTGCAAATAATGCTTCAGTAGCTGGTGCGGTCGGAGGATGTCAAGCAGAAGTGGGTAGTGCATCAGCAATAGCGGCAGCAGCGGCAGTTGCAGTTAAAGGTGGAACAGCTGAACAATCATCTCATGCGATTGCACATGCGTTGGGTAACCTTCTAGGATTAGTATGTGATCCAGTAGCAGGGCTAGTAGAAATACCGTGTGTAATGAGAAATACGATTGGAGCAGGGAATGCTTTAATTGCAGCAGACTTAGCTTTAGCAGGTATTGAATGTAAAATCCCTGCAGACCAAGTCATTGAAGCAATGGATAAAGTAGGACGTGGACTTCCGAGCGAACTTCGTGAGACAGGCTTAGGCGGACTTGCAGGAACACCAGCCGGTCAAGAAATGAAAGAACGTATCTTCGGACCACGTCCAACTGTTAATGCTTAATCGTGATATTTTGTATGACGATTAAGTTGAATATAATAATATGTGATAAATATTATTAACGCAATTAAGAGAGATTTGGCAGCTAAATCGGCAGTGGAACCTTTTTCGAGCATTGTCATGTCGACGAATGTTACGATGACAAATGCAAGTATTGCACAAACAGTATGAATTAAATAGTATTTCATATTGACCACTGCCTTTCTTTAGAGTTAACCTATTATATATAACGTATACAATAAAGTAAATAGAAATATCAAAAAAGTCTGTGAATTGTCACAGGCTTTTTCTGTCAATAAACTACATCTGTAATATGCTATGATAAAATTATTCATATATTTAAAGCGTAGGAGGCAAATATGGCAAATTTATTAGATTATTTAAGTGAATTAAAAGTATCAGAACATATTTGTATTGTCTCAAATACGAATCAACAGCAAGAAATTATATCATTTTTCGAAAAAAGAGATGCTTGGATAGAAGATTTTACTGTACCATTTCATGAACGTTTGACTGTAAGAGAACAATTGAAATTTTATATGAAGTGGTTTAATAGCAAAGATAATATTGATTTTGTATTAAAGCAATTTGAATTGTTTGAGTTTCAAAATATAAAAGTGAAAAAGTTAGACTATGATGAATATGTTTTGTTAAAAGTAGCACTAGCATTTTTACAAGATAAAGAAATTGTTTTGTTTAAAAATATATTACATGACATAAAGATTGAAACAATCGACTGTTTACTGAGTATCATACCTTTATTTTATGAAAAACATAAAGTGTTGCAAATATTATCGTATATTGATCATGCCATATTATTATCAAATGAAGTGTATCAAGTAAAGAAAGAACAAATTAAGCAATTAGAAATATATACAGATGAATACGAAACGAAAGAATCATTACCTAAAGTAATACAAGAGAAACATAATCAAAATAACAAAATACAAAATAGTGGATATTTAGAGAATAAGGCAGAACATATTTCCCAAGAAATAAATCAACAACTTACTAGAAGTAATGTATTTAGAATATCAGTGAAATCAGAAGATAAAACAATATTCATTAATCCTGAAAATATTGATTATATAGAAGGTTCAGAAGGTAAGGTGAATATTTATTTAAACAATGAATCATTTAAAGCGGATTACACTTTAAATGAATTAGAAGAAAAGTTAAGAGTTTATGGGTTTTATAGATGTCATCGTTCATATATTTTAAACCTTCAAAGAGTGACTGAAATGATTACATGGTCCAAGAATTCATATTCGATTAAAATAGATGGATTAGATAATACATTCGTACCTTTATCACGTAATAAAGTGAAAGAAATCCAAGGATATTTTAACAACCATGAGGTACATTTCACGGAAAATTAGGTACATTTAACCTGCATATTATAGTGATGACATCCAGTCTCTAATACAATTTGGATAACAAATTGATTGGAGGCTTCTTTTTATGACATTAATACAAATGAATAATGTAGTGAAGATGTACGACAGTAAAAAAGCAGTTGATCATTTATCATTAAACATTAAGCAAGGTGAAATTTTTGGATTGCTTGGACCAAGTGGCTCAGGTAAGACGACAACGATAAAAATGCTGACAGGTGAAACATCGACATCAAGTGGTAATATTCAAGTATTTCATTATAAAGATAAAGCATTGCAAACAGCTGAATTTAGAGAACAAATTGGCATACTATCTGATAACAGTGCTTTATATGAAAGACTCACAGTATTTGATAATTTAAAGATGTTTGCAGGGTTGTACAAACAGCCAATAAATAGAATTGATGAAGTACTATCATTCGTACAATTAGACAGTGAGAAGAAAACAGTCGTAAAAAAATTATCGAAAGGGATGCGTCAAAGAATTCTGTTGGCGAAAGCACTATTGCATCAACCAAAACTATTATTTTTAGATGAGCCAACATCAGCATTAGATCCTAATACGACAAGACATATCCATAAAGGTTTATTAAAATTAAAAGAAAGTGGTGCGACAATATTCTTAACAACTCATAATATGGATGAAGCAGAAAGTTTATGTGACCGTATTGCACTAATCAACAACGGAAAGCTCATTGCACTTGATACACCTGATAACTTAAGATATCAGCATTCAGATCAAACTATTACCTTGGAAATGAATGACTCATCTTTAAGAAGAGTAAAAAAAGAAGATGTAATGCAAATAACTGAATTATTATATTCAAAGCAAGTCAAACGCATTTATACAAATGAACCGACACTCGGAGAAGTATTTATTAAAGTGACTGGAAAGGAGCTTGTTTAAGGATGAGGATGAATAGAGTAATGGCAATAGCAGAGAAAGATTTCAAAGAATTTATGAGAAATATGATGTTACTTACGATGCCGATATTACCGATTGTGATGGCTGTAATATTCAGTAAAACACCTTTAGAAGGAAGGGAAAGTAAAACTTTAGCTATATTAATGATTGCAATTTGTTTAGGATCAGTTTTAACTGGAACATTGATGACTATGATAGCTGAAGAGAAAGAAAAGAATACTTTAAGGGGATTGGTAAATTCACCAGCATCTATGTTAGATATTCTAATCGGTAAAAGTTTAGTTGTGAGTTTCTTTACTATAGTAACGATTTTTATAAGTTTAATGATTATTGATGTTAGTGTACTTATAAATAACAAAATGATAATTGGATTTATTTTATTATTTTTATTTTTCTTATTTGTGGGTATTTCAATTGGGTTAGCAGTAAAAAATGTTTCTGAAACTAGCATTTATTATTTGCCAGTATTATTTATTTTTGCAATGGCACCAACGTTCTCTAATATGGGATTTAATAAAGATAATTTCTTTATGAAATTAAATAGTTATAGTCCTACATCACAATATGACTTGTTAGCTCAAAATGGTGAAATAAAACATATTCTTATTATTGGAATTTGGACACTTATTTTGTTTGTCATTACAGTATTTCTATTTAAAAAAAATTCAACAGACTAAAAAAACGAGAGCCGATTTCGGCTCTCGTTTTCTATATCATATCAATAATCATCTTTACTGCAGCCATTATTATAAGCGCAGTAAGAATATACCTTAATACTGTTTGATTGGTTCTCTTCGATACCTTCGTTCCGAGTGGTGCAAATATTAAACTGGCGATAATTAGTGGGAGTGCATGTTCTAACTCCACACTGCCTGTAAGGAACTTTGTAAAGAATGTTCCGATGGATGATACGAAAGCGACGATGATGCTGTTAGCAATTACGACTCTAAAGGGTACTTTAAAGAGAGTTAGTAAAATAGGTACGATTAAGAACGCACCACCTGCACCGACAATGCCTGAAAGAATTCCTATCATGGCTGCTACAAAGAATAATGCAAATTTATTATAAGTAGTCTTTGTATCATTTGATTTTACTTTAATAAACATAAGTATTACTGCAAGTATCGCAAGCAAGGTATACACGATATTGATGATAGATTCATCAAATATAGATGCAAGATAAGCGCCACTAATACTGCCTAATAGAATCCCTATACTCATTGGAATAATAATAGATGTATTAATATACTCATTTTTTCTTTGACTGATGCTACCGCTGAGTGTACTAAAGAAAACTTGTGATGCAGTTAGTCCAGCTGCCAATGTTGGGGTCATTTCTATATTAAAAATGGGCGGTATAAATAACAACATAGGATACATGATAATTGCGCCACCAATACCTATTAAGCCAGATAAAAAAGCTCCAAGTGCACCAATGATTGCGAATAATACAAATGACATTATAAAGATTCCCAATCTAGCATGCCGCCATCAATATTTGTTGTTTCAATACCTAAGCCACTTAAATATTGGCAGGCTTGTCCACTGCGATTCCCTGATCTACAAATAATATGGTAATGTTCATCTTTTTTGAATTGATTAGTTTGCCCACTCAATACAGATAGGGGTATATTGATTGATCCATCAATATGGCTTGCTTCATATTCATGGACTTCCCTAACATCAATGAGATTGATGCTTTCATCATTCAATAATGATTTTAGTGTATTTACGTTAATTGTTTGATAATTTGTCATTTTAATTACCTACTTTTTATTAGAAGATCCACTGCTTGTTTTACAAGTTCGTCGGTATCTTCATTATTTTTGACGCTTTCTTTAACACATTGCGTTAAGTTCTCACTAACAATTACGCCGATTAATCTTTCTAAGCCACTACGAGAGGCACTAAGTTGCATGACAACATCACGACAGTCTTTTCCTTCTTCCATCATTTTTATCACACCATTAAGTTGACCTTGTATTCTTTTTAATCTATTCATTGAACTTTTATCAAATTCCATTGTACTTCACCTTTCTTGTTTGTAATGTGTTCTACTATATACCTTACGGGGTATATTTGTCAATAATATTTCAATACGGTATGGGGTATTTGACATATTGATATAGTTAGGTTAGTATACCCCTATAGGTATTTGAAAAGAGGAGGAAATTAATAATGACTAGAAGAATAGTAATCGTTGGTGGAGTAGCAGGTGGTGCTTCAACAGCAGCTCGATTAAGAAGATTAAATGAACAAGATGAAATCATATTAATTGAAAGAGGTAGTTATGTATCATTTGCAAATTGTGGATTACCTTATCATATCGGTGATGAAATTAAAGATAGAAGTAAATTATTAATTCAGACACCTGAATTAATGGAAAGCCGAATGAATATTAATGTAATGACAGACTCAAATGTTGTAGCGATTAATAGAGACAATAAAACAATAGAAGTCGAAGTGAAAGGACAAACTAGTGCATTATCTTATGATATTTTAGTGCTTTCAACAGGTGCCAAACCAATACATATACCGATTGAGGGTGCGGAACAAAATCATGTCTTTTCTTTAAGAAACATTCCGGATATGGATAAGATTATCGCTTTTATAAAAGAAAATAATGTTAAATCAACGGCAGTCGTTGGCGGTGGATTTATTGGTTTGGAGATGGCTGAAAATTTAAAAGCATTAGATTTAGAAGTTGCATTATTTGAGTTAGGTGATCAAGTGATGCCTGGCATTGATATTGATATGGCAGTGGAATTACATCATCATATGGTGAGTAAAGGAATTGATTTAAGGTTAAAGCAATCGATTGATAAGATTGAGCGTGATAAGGTAGTCTCTAGTAATGGAGATGTTATTAATGCAGATATGGTTATTATGGCAATCGGTGTATTACCTGAATCGACATTAGCAGAAGCTGCTGGATTAGAATTAGGTGTTAAAAAAGCGATTAAGACAAATGAGGTATTCCAAACATCAGACGCATCAATTTATGCAATTGGTGACGTTGCCGAAGTAACGCATGCAATCAGTGAACAAGATGTGCATATCCCACTTGCTTGGATTGCAAATCGACAAGGTCGATTACTAGCTGACCATATAAACGGTAAGTCAGTAGAGAAATTTAAGCCAATCGGTACTGCGATTGCTAAAGTATTTGATTTAAATGTTGCGAGTACAGGATTAAATGAAAAGACTTTAAAATCATTAGGCAAAAGATATCATGTTATTCATGTATCTGGTCAATCGAATGCAAGTTATTATCCTGGTGCAACACCGATGACGATTAAAGTAATATTTTCTTTGGAAGGTGAAATTTATGGGGCTCAGATAGTGGGTCGTAACGGTGTAGATAAGCGCATTGATTTAATTGCAAGTGCCATCACATTTAATCAAAAAGTAACAGATTTACAGCGTATTGAAATTGCATATGCACCACCTTTCTCTTCAGCAAAGGATCCAGTAAATATGGCTGGATATATTGCTCAAAATGTACTTGAGGATGAAATGAAAATGATGCAAGTTAATGAAATTGATGATACATCACATCAAGTGATTGATGTGAGAGAACCAATAGAACATGAAATGGGACACATTGAAGGCTCAAAAAATATTCCATTGGGCGAGTTAAGAAACCGTTTATCTGAAATTAATAAAAACGAACCTGTTGTAATATACTGTCAAGTTGGTCAACGTGGCTATAATGCAGCACGAATCTTACAAAATGAAGGTTTTGATGTGATTAATTTAGACGGAGGATTCAAGTTATATAAACAAAATTATTTAACTCAACCACAAGATGCATCAAAACTATCACTAACATCGAAAGATAATAAGACAAATGAAATTGAAGAGAAAAAAATTGAAATAACTCAAGAGGTGAAACAAGTGGCAATACGTGATGATAGAAGAATTGTAGAGGCGAGTGGATTACAATGTCCAGGTCCAATTCTTAAAGTGAAAGAGAACTTAGATGACATGCAAGACGGGGAACAATTAGAGATCCAAGTAACAGACTTCGGCTTTTGTCAGGATATTGAATCATGGGCAAAAGTAACAGGACACACGGTACTTAAGAATGAAACAATTGATAATAAAGTAGTAGCAATTATTCAAAAAGGTAAACAGTTACCCGTAAAAGTAATGAATGACAGTGAAGGGCATCAACTTGTTGAAACAAAAAATGGTGCAACAATGGTTGTATTTAGTGGAGACTTAGATAAAGCGCTTGCATCATTTATTATCGCTACAGGTGCCGCTTCGATGGGGAAAGAAGTAACAATGTTCTTTACATTCTGGGGGTTAAATGTAATTAAACGTCCTGGTATAAAAATAGAAAAACAAGGATTAGATAAAATGTTTAGTCAAATGATGCCAAAACATGCAGGCAAATTACCGATTTCTAAGATGAACATGGGTGGAATGGGTTCTCGAATGATTAAGCATGTAATGAACAAGAAAAATGTTGATTCATTAGAAGTAATGATAGATAAAGCGCAAAGCATGGGTATTAAAATGGTGGCTTGTACCATGAGCATGGACATTATGTCTGTTTCACGTGAAGAATTAATTGAGGGTGTTGAGTATGGCGGTGTTGCAACTTACTTAGGAGATACTGAAAAATCAAACTTAAACTTATTTATTTAAGTATGAATGGAGGAGAAATATGTACTTTAAATCATTTTTTAATCAGCAATTAGCGCAAATGTCGTATTTAGTTGGGTGTCAAAAGACAGGTGAAGCAATGATTATTGATCCACTCAGAGATTTGAAACCATACATCGAAGCGGCTGAACAAGAAGGGTTAACAATTAATAAAGTTACTGAGACACATATTCATGCCGACTTCGCCTCAGGTTTACGTGAAGCAAATGAAACTTTAAATGCAAAAGCGTATGTATCTAGCTTAGGTGGTGAAGGGTGGGAATATGAGAACATCAATGGTGATTATGAACTACTTAAAGAAGATGACATTATCAAGGTTGGTAATGTGAAACTGAAAGTATTGCATACACCGGGGCATACTCCAGAAAGTATTAGTTTCATTTTATATGATAATCAAAAAGATGTACCAATGGGTATATTCACAGGGGACTTTATCTTTGTTGGTGATGTGGGGAGGCCTGATTTATTAGAAGAAGCAGCAGGAATGAAAGATACGACTGAGATTGGTGCAAAAGCCATGTTTGCTTCACTTAAGAAAATGGATCTATTACCAGATTATATTCAAATATGGCCAGGTCATGGAGCAGGCAGTGCGTGTGGAAAATCACTAGGAGCTGTTCCTGTCACTACACTAGGATATGAACGAATTAATAGTTGGGCATTCCAAATTAAAGATGAAGATACTTTTATCAAGACATTAACAAGTGAACAGCCAGAACCGCCATATTATTTTAAAGAGATGAAACGTATTAATCGTGATGGTGTAGAACTAGTGGAACAAACTTTGGTACCACCTTTAAATGACTTATTCGATGGTGTCAGAGTTATCGATATAAGAATGAAAGAGGTGTTTTTAGAAAACTTAAGTGAAGGAATTAACGTTCCATATAATAAAAAATTCTTAGGATTTGTAGGTTGGTATTTAGATTACGAGGCACCAATTCAATTGATTGGTTCATTTGATGATGTACAAAAAGCTGCGCTAGATTTAAAATTGATAGGATTTGACAACGTAATAGGATATGTAAAGGATATTTCAGGACAATCTATACAGCAAATTGAACCTAAAGACTTTAAAGCAATCGACTTATCATCAATTAACATTTTAGATGTTAGAAATAATCAAGAATGGAATAAATCCCATTTTGATGCAGCTAAACATGTTCATTTTGGCAAATTAGAAAATGAATCAATTCCTTTTGATAAAGATGATGAGATTTATGTTCATTGTCAATCAGGTGTAAGAAGTGCTATAGCTGTGAGTGTACTAAAAGTATTAGGTTATAACAACTTGATTAATATCAAGGGTGGATATAGTGCAGTTAAATAAAAAAAGAGCCACAAAATAGTAATTTTATTTTGTGGCTCTTGATTTATTATAGTTCAACTGATTTATTAATAGCAGTATCACTGCCATTATCATTAGTTAATAGTGATTTGATACCTTCTACAATTGTCTTGCCCTTTTGATTTGTAGCCCAGTACTCTGCAGATTCGGCATTGACTTTAATTAATGTAATGTTGGGGTCGTCGTAATCTGTATTTAAGAACATTTCAATTGCTTTGTTCCAGTATTCTTTTTTCTTTGAATCATCATTAACTAGCTCAGCATTTCCTGAAATCGAAACAAATCCTTTTTGAGCAAATGCAACATTAACACGTTCATCGGATAATATTTCTTCTGCTTTTTCTGTATCTCTCGTTGTGATAAACCAAATATCACCATTATCATCTACTTCTTGATAAGACATTGGACGTGATACAAGTTTGTCGCCTTGAATGGTTGTGAGCATTGCAATATCATTTTTTTCGATAAGTTCAAATAATTCATCATAAGCTTGTTTTGTCATTGATAAAACCTCCTTAAGATTATATTATTGATGTACCCTTAAAAGAGATTAATATTCATTTTTAAAAGGATATAACATTTCAAGGTTAATTTATACGTATGAAAGAAGGATATAATGAAAAAAGATTTTGTTACAGATGAAGAAATACATGCGATGGGCGTACCCTTTGAATTATTGTCATCATGGATGACAAATGGCTTGATACACGTAGCATATCAAGCGAATCATATGCGTTTCTTTTGGAAGAAAGATGTTGAGTGTTTAAAGCGACAATATAATATTGATTAATGATTATAAGTAAAACAGCAGTATCTTATTCAAATAAGATACTGCTGTTTTTTAAGTACGAAACATTATATTTATTACTCAAGTTAATTAATAGTTCTTTGAGTTGCATTTCATGTTGCTCAAAGTCTGATATATATATTTGATAGTCTGATTTTTCTTCAGAGGTAGCGACTCTTTTGAAATAACCCCACATATGTTGGTAACTATTCTTTTTTGAGCCAATAGTCGGACTCATTTGGTAAGTCTCTCGTATTACGCGTTTTAAGACAGCAACATCATCAAGTTGATCTCGCATTAATTGTCGTATCTGATTGTATTGGTTTTGATTATAGTACATCACTTTGTATTTCTCTTTTCTCCAAAGCAATTCGACGGCTTTTTTACCAGCTTTATTTACCATACAATTCATTCAATGCAGACTTTATCGTAGGATATTGAAAGACATATTTGATTTCTAATAGTCGATTTGGTAGTACATGCTGTCCATTCGTTACCATAATCGATTGTTCACCAAGAATTAGTGACATCATTTTGTTAGGAACAATTGTCCAATGAGGTCTTTTGGTAATCTTTGCGATTTCTTTCCCAAGCTGTGTTTGTGTGACTGGAATTGGCGCTGTTAAATTAAATACACCTGTAGCTTTTTGTTCATATATATAAAGCATACTATCTACTAAATCATCTATATGTATCCAACTATATGGTTGGTCACCATCACCGATTTTTCCACCCACCATCAATTGATAAGGTTTCATCATCAGCGGTAAAGCACCACCTTTGTTAGAGAAAACGACACCGAATCTACAAATCGCAGTAGGAACATTCATCGCTTCAATCTGATGCGCAGCTTGCTCCCATAAGTAAACAGTCTTTGATAAAAAATCAAACGACTCAAAGGTATTGCGTTCATCATAAATTAAAGATTTAGAAGGCGGATAATAGCCTACAGCACTCGCCGAAATAAAGAAAGGCTGATGTTGTTGAGATTCAAATATTGATATCAGTTTTTCTGTACATTCCACACGACTCTTAATGATGGCGTCTTTATGTTCAGAAGTCCAACGACTATTGAGTGAAGCACCCGCTAAATTGATAACCAAATCAAGTCGAGGTAGCGATGTATACCACTGATTTTCAGACCAATTGATATAAGTAATATTGTTGTGATTTTTTTTATCTGTTCTTGTTGGAATATAGATGTGTGCATCATTAAAAATGAATGTAATACGGTCTGTGAGTGCCGTACCAACGAGACCTGTTCCACCTGTAATCAGAATATTCATCATGTACCTCCATATAAATTTACATTTTATTCTATTATATTATAACGGTTATTTATAAATTAAAACCTAATAATAACAAAGGATAAAAAAAATCATCTGACTAAATATTCAGAATAATCAATAAATGCTATTGCCACATGTAAATTGTGACTATATAATGAAATGGTAAGTGTATGCGTTAACATATTAAAGGGGTGTAATAATTATGGAGATTATTGTTAGTTTTCTGAATGAAGTCGTATGGAGCTTACCATTAGTTTATGGTCTTTTATTTACAGGGATATTCTTTTCAATAAAAATGGGATTCTTTCAAATTAGACATTTGAAAGAAATGATACGGTTAATGTTTCAAGGAGAGAAGTCACCTACTGGTATATCGAGTTTCCAAGCGATAGCATTGTCACTTGCGGGACGTGTTGGGACAGGTAATATCGTTGGGGTATCAACTGCAATCTTCATTGGTGGACCTGGAGCAGTTTTTTGGATGTGGATGTCAGCTTTCTTGGGTGCTAGTTCTGCATTTCTTGAATCTACATTAGCACAAATCTATAAAAAAGAAGTTGATGGTGAATATCGAGGGGGTCCAGCTTTTTATATTGAACAAGGCATTAAGGGGAATGTAGGTAAGATTTATGCGGTCGTTTTCGCTGTAATTGCAGCATTATCAACAAGTGTCTTATTACCTGGTGTGCAAGCAAATGCAATTTCTAGTTCTATGAAAAATGCATTTGGGATTGATGCATGGATTATAGCTATTATCTTGGCAATCATTTTGGCGCTAATTATATTTGGTGGGGTTAAGCAGATTGCTACAGTAGCAACGGCAGTCGTACCTTTTATGGCGATTTTATATATCGGTATGGCATTAGTGATTATATTTATGAACATTGATAAAGTACCTGGATTATTTGCTTTAATATTTAAGTCAGCTTTTAATATGGAATCAGCGTTTGGGGGTATTTTCGGAGCGATGATTGAAATTGGAGTTAAGAGAGGACTTTATTCAAACGAGGCGGGACAAGGGACTGGACCTCACCCAGCGGCGGCGGCAGAAGTGTCACATCCAACTAAGCAGGGTTTAGTTCAATCATTCTCAGTATATGTAGATACACTATTTGTATGTTCAGCTACAGCATTAATCATTTTATTATCAGGAACATTTAATACAACAGATGGTACTACGGGGAAAGATGGTATGCCAAATCTAATTAAAGATGGTGGTATATATGTAGAAGGGGCAGATGGTGCAAAAGATGTTTCAGGAACTGCTATGTATGTACAAGCTGGGATAGATAAAGCCTTCCATGGCAGCGGCTATCAGTTTGATCCAGCATACTCAGGTATTGGATCATACTTTATTGCGATTGCATTATTCTTCTTTGCCTTTACAACAATTCTTGCTTACGGTTATATCGCAGAGACCAATATATCTTATTTAATGCGAAAAAGTAGTAAATCAGCTTCGAAATTAGGTATTAATATTATACGAGTACTTGTTATTGGATCTTCAATATTTGGTGCAATTAAGGCAGCAGACCTTGCCTGGGCAATAGGTGATATAGGTGTTGGACTGATGGCTTGGTCTAATGTCATTGCTATTTGGATACTTCATAAACCAGCCATTAAAGCGCTCAGAGATTACGAAAGACAGAAGAAAGAAAAAGGATCAGGACGATATGCTGTTTATCATCCAGACCCTAAAGAATTACCGAATGCAACTTTCTGGTTGGTAGATTATCCAGAACGATTACGTAGAGAAAAATTTGATGAAAATGCACATTAAAAAATAGCGCAAATTGCGCTATTTTTTTAGGTTAACCTACTTTAAGTAGCGATAAATATCTTCGAAAAGTATATATTTATCGCTACTCGTTGTCATTAAATGACCTGCATTAACGTAATGGTCTATATGTTTAGGTGCGTTAATATTATCGTATATAAATTGTGCGCTTTCATGGTAACTTTTATCGTCTAAATCTCCATAAAGTAACGTCGTTGGATTTTTAATCTGATCTAAGTTGGACATGATGTCGTCTATAAAATCAACGAATGTTTGCGCACCTTGATAGTCATCAATCAATTTGTTATTTGTTTCAGGATATGGTTCATGCGTAATGACTTTATGCATACGTGGTGCAAACTGTCGTAAGCGATATTTAATTCCTTCTGGGTCTTTTTTCATCGGTACACTCATAACAATCAGTTGGTTGACATCATATATTTCTGCGAGTTTGAGTGAGAATAATCCACCTAAAGATACACCGACTAAACTGATTGTGTCATAATTTTCTTTAAGTTGTAAGTAGCTTTCTTCAACAGTCTGAAACCAATCGTTAATATCGTATTTCACGAAGTCCTGTATCGGTAATCCATGTCCTGGATAAGACGGGATGAGTACGGTAAATCCTTGTTTATTTAAATACGTTCCGAGTTGTTTCACATCTCGTACCGTGCCTGTAAATGTATGGAGAAGCAGAATTGCATGGTCATTACCTTCTAGAAATATGGGGTCTGGGTTTTTCACTTTAATCATTGGAGTCCCTCCGGTGTAATCAGTATAATAAAGTTATTACTTATTATACTATTGATAAGACATATTATTAAGGGGATGAACTAATGACGTTTGAAGAGGTAATGGCTGAGCTTGAATCACTAGGAAAAGAGCGTATGAAGAAGATTTATATGGGCAATGGTGCACATGAACCTCTTTTTGGTGTAGCGACTGGCGCAATGAAACCGATGCGTAAAGCAATCAAGAAAGATCAAGCTTTAGCGGATCAGTTATATGCAACGGGGAATTATGATGCAATGTATTTTGCGGGGGTTATTGCTGATCCAAATGCAATGACAGAAGCGGATTATGACCGTTGGATTGATGGGGCATACTTTTACATGTTATCTGACTTTGTAGTCGCTGTGACGTTATCGGAAGCGGATTTTGCACAACAAGTTGCAGATAAATGGATTGATTCAGGGGAAGATTTAAAGATGAGTGCAGGGTGGAATTGCTACAGTTGGTTACTTGGACATAAAAAAGACGATACATTTGATACTGAGAAATTAAGTAAGATGTTAGTCCGTGCTGAAAAAGAAATCCACACTGCACCAGACAGAACAAAAGTAGGTATCGGTAACTTTATTCAATGTGTCGCGATTTCATATGTGGATTTACATGACAAAGCTACATCTGTTGCGAAGGCAGTTGGTGCTGTACCATTTAACCGCGAGAATAAACCACCCGGTGAAGTAAATCCGTTAGAAACCATTGAGAAAGCTATCGAGAAAGATAGAATTGGCTTTAAACGTAAATATGTACGTTGTTAATATTGAATCAAATTTTATAAATAAACTCTAAAGTCTAAAAAAAGATTTTAGAGTTTATTTTATTTGAAGATTGACAATATTCTGACAAATTAATAAAATAGATTTTGGGAGGAATTTTTACACTTAAACACGAGGAGATGATTTCATGAATCAACAAGATTATAACAAGATTGCCGAGTCACAAGCATTCAATGATTTAGTTAAATCGAGGAATAGTTTTATCTTTCCTTTATCTGTATTCTTTATCATTGCAACGTTACTATTTCCAATACTCACGGGATATACGACAATACTTAATAATATTGCATTTTGGAATATTTCTTGGGCATGGGTTTATGCGTTCTTATTATTTATTATGGTTTGGACATTAGTAACGATGTATATGAGTAAAGCAAAGTCATTTGACGAGGCAAGTGATCGTATCATTAGTGAGTACAAAAGGGGGGCACGCTAATGAATACAACAGTAATTGTGATGTTTTTATTCTTTGTCAGTTTAACGTTGCTCATTACATATTTCGCTTCAAAGAGAACAAATTCTGCTGAAGATTTCTATACTGCAGGTGGGGGTCTTACAGGTTGGCAGAATGGATTAGCCATAGCAGGGGACTACTTATCAGCTGCATCGTTCTTGGGTATTGCTGGTGCCATCGCATTATGGGGATTTGATGGCTTCTTTTACAGCATCGGATATTTAACAGCATATTTAATTGTATTATACATAGTGGCAGAGCCATTAAGAAACTTAGGAAAATATACGTTAGCAGATATGATTGCAGCACGTTTTGAGTTAAAGAAGGTGCGTGCAACTGCAGCGGTCTCATCAATAACCATTGTTATCTTTTATATGTTAGCGCAACTTGTAGGGGCAGGGGCACTCATTCAATTATTATTTAATATTCCGTATACGTGGGCAGTTATTATTGTGGGGATTATGATGACAATTTACGTATTATTTGGTGGGATGACTGCAACGAGTTGGGTGCAAATGGTTAAAGCGATACTCTTGATGGTCGGAACGATTATTATCTCTTTCTTAGTATTAAAGCATTTCAACTTTAGTATTGCGGAGATGTTTGGACAAATGAAAGATATTAAGTCAGCAGACTTTAAAGGGGAATATATTAATCCAGGATCTCAAGGGAAATCACCGTTAGATAATATTTCTTTAATCATTGCATTACTGTTCGGTACAGCAGGTTTACCGCATATTTTAATGCGCTTCTTTACAGTAAGTGATGCGAAAACTGCAAGAAGTTCAGTGATGTGGGCGACTTGGATCATCGGTATTTTCTACATCTTAACGATATTCTTAGGATTTGGTGCAGCAAGTCTTTTATCACGTGAAGAAATCCTTAAAGCGAATCCAGCGGGGAATATGGCAGCGCCATTACTTGCAGACAAACTCGGTGGCGACTTACTCATGTCGTTTGTTTGTGCGGTCGCATTTGCAACAATCTTAGCCGTTGTTGCAGGTCTTGTATTATCAGGAGCATCAGCATTCGCACATGATATTTATGGTGAAATTATTAAGAAAGGTAACATCAGTGAGAAAGAGCAAATGAGTGCAGCGAAGATTGCATCACTGGCAGTATCTATTCTTTCAATTACACTCGCGTTGTTTGCTCAAAATATGAACGTGGCTTTTCTTGTATCACTTGCATTCTGTGTAGCAGCTAGTGCTAACTTGCCGGTCATTGTGTACACAATCTTCTGGAAACGATTTAATACACAAGGGGCAATTGCAGGGATTGTAGTTGGATTGCTTACTTCGATTATTTTAGTAATCTTAAGTCCAAACGTGATGAACACTGCAGGAACTGGGTTTATTAATATGGAACCAATCTTCCCGTTAGCTAATCCGGCGATCATTTCTGTGCCTGCTGGATTTATTGCAGCATTCTTAGGGACATTCTTAGGCAAACAAGAGTCTCAAGATAAGTTTAGAGAAGTTCAAGTAAAGTCAGTCACGGGTATTGCAACGTCGGAAGTAACACACTAATTATCTTTTTATAATCATTTAATATACTCCCAATAAAAAATCCAAAGGCATAAAACATTGCCTTTGGATTTTCGTTCTTGCTTATCGTTTATTCTATCATTTTTAATATGTATCATCTTCAGTAAGGTACTTTTCCCGGAACCTCATGGGACTTATAAACAAACCACTTCGAAAGCATTGACTTGTAAATTAATTTCATTTGATACTGTGATTTCAGTATCACCTTTTTTGAATGTTTTCGTTAATTGTTTCACATGAATCACATTATTCTTCTCCAATAAGAACAGTCCTGCAAGCATAAATATTAAATTAGCATTTAAGTAAAATGGCATCGTTGGTGGTAAAACATTATTAATGATGGATACGATGCCGATTTTGTTATGCTTCATATTTAAAAATAGTACGAGTGATCCATTTTTCAATTTCAATTAAGATAAATACTGCAATACCAATACCAATCGGTATCATCCACTGTGAAAGTGTTAGTGGTGCGGTCTTTAATATTGTATTTAAAAATGGTACATACGTGATGAATAACTGCAATGCAATTAGCAATCCAGATACAATAAATGCGACTTTGTTTTTAAAGAAGTCTTTATTAATAGAAAACTGATTTAAATGTCGACAATTGAATAAATGGAATATTAACGCAAATACGAGTGACTGTAATGTAATCGTATTGAGTACCGATTTATCTAATTCAAAGCTTTTTAAATATAGATTAGCGAGTAATATACCCCCAGCAACTATAATGGACACGAGTAATATTCTAAACAAGAAGTATTTACTCAGTAATGGTGTGGATTTGTGTCTTGGTTTTCTGTTCATTGCACCAGGTTCTAATGGTTCAAATGCGAGTGCAAATGAGATGGTAATAGCAGTCACCATATTCACCCACAGCACTTGAACAGGTGTGAGGGGAATAGAAATTCCGAACAATATAGCTGCTAAAATGAGTAACCCTTGAGAACCGTTTGTTGGTAAGATGAATAGTATCGTTTTCTTTAAGTTATCATACACGCGTCGTCCTTCACGAACGGCATCCACAATCGTTTCAAAGTTATCATCTACAAGAATCATACGCGCAGCATCTTTGGATACTTCAGTACCTTTGATGCCCATCGCAACACCGATATCCGCACGCTTTAAGGCGGGGGCATCATTAACACCATCACCCGTCATCGAAGTAATTTCATCGTGCTTTTGTAATGCTTTAACAAGTTGTAATTTATTCTCTGGGCTCGTTCTCGCAAACACGTCATATTCAAGTGCAGCAGTATATAATTCATCTTCACTCATATTATCCAGTTCTTGACCTTCAATAGCCTTAGTACCGTCACCAATACCAAGTTGTTTTCCAATAGCCATTGCCGTTTCTTTGTGGTCACCAGTAATCATCTTGACTGCTATGCCGGCTTTTTGACACTCACCGACTGCTTTTATAGAAGACTCACGCGGAGGGTCAATAATACCAACGAGTCCGAGTAACGTGACACCATCTTCTAAATCTTCATGTGTTATGGTGGTCGTATCATCAGGCATATCTTTGTATCCCGCTGCGATTAATCGTTTACCTTCTTTAGCAATCACACTCAGTTTATCTTCCCAAACACGTCTTCTATCTTTATTTGTAAATACACGGTCAAATATTCTGTCAGGGGCACCTTTAATGTAAATGCGTTTCTTACCTTGGTCTTCAACGAGATAGGCCATGTATTTATAAAGAGAATCAAATGGAATTTTATCAATAGCCGGTAAGTTTGGAATTTCTAAATCTGTTTTATGTACAAGCGTCATTAAACAACCTTCAGTAGGCTCCCCTGTAATTTGATATTGTCCATCTTCATCTTGAGATAACCGTGCTTCATTAACGGTTTTGACACATGTTAAAAATTGATATAATTCCTGTTCCGTTTCAGGTGTTTCATTGTACTTTGGTAGAATTTCACCAATCGGTTCATAACCTGTACCTGTTACTTGATAGCTGTTATGCATTAAATCAATTGATGTGACGGTCATTTCATTTTTTGTTAATGTACCTGTCTTGTCGGTACAAATAACCGATACAGAACCTAATGTTTCGACTGAAGGTAAGTTCTTCACGATTGCATTATTCTTGGCCATCGATTGTACACCGAGAGCTAGAATGATTGAGATAACAGCGGGTAATCCTTCAGGAATTGCACCAACAGCTAATGCAATCACAGATAAGAGTAATTCACCGGCAGGATAATTGTGATAGAAACGACCGAATAAATAAATTGCGATTGAAATGACTACAATACCGATACTGACCGTTTTACCGAATTCACCAGTTTGTTTCATGAGTGGTGTAGCCATTTGTTCTGTATCAGTCATCGATTGGTTAATCTTTCCGAGTTCTGTATCTTTCCCTATTGCCACAATGATGCCAACACCAGAACCTGATGTGATTGAAGAACTGGAATACGCCATATTCTTTCTATCACCGAGTACTGCATCGTCATCAATTTGTTGTGTGTGCTTTTGAACTGGAACCGATTCGCCTGTTAAAGCGGACTCTTCAATCTTTAAGTTATTTGCTTCAATGAGGCGTAGATCGGCAGGAATCTTCTCGCCTGAAGAAAGGATGACAATATCTCCAATCGTCAGTTGTTCACTTGGAATGGTTTGACTACGGCCATCACGAATAACAACAGCTGAACTTGTCATCATATTGCGAATACTATCGAGTGCTTTTTCAGCGCGTGATTCTTGAACGTATCCGATGATAGCATTAATAAAAGCGACAAGAATAATGACAGACATATCTAGGAAATGTCCGAGGATACCTGTAATTGCAGCTGCAATGAGTAAGACGTAAATTAAGACATCATTAAAATGGCTTAAGAACTTAAGAATTTTAGGTTTTTCTTTGCGTTTAGGTAGGGCATTAGGCCCGAAAGATTGTTGATTGTTTGCCGCTTGGTCATGAGTGAGTCCATTATTTACGGAGGAATTAAGACGTGAGACAATATCACCGCTAGATAGATTATGCCATTTTTCATTTTCCATAAGAAACATCCCTTTACGTATAAGTATTATCTTAATCGTAACGCAAGTGACAATATAATACTATCGAAAGGAATGTGAGTATCTAAATTATGATGTGTTTTTGTTGTGATCAATATAAATAGCATGTGGATCGCAGTTTTGAGCATTAATCAGTGTGACAAAACGCTTAAAAAATTGATTCGCAAAAGGTTGCCAATGGGATATAACTAAATTATTTGTATTGTTCAGTTTATAATAATGTTTTGGAATAGTGATGTTTATTCCTCTACTGCAATCTCGAATATACTCAGTATGTAATGTGTTAGATGAATATTCCAAATGACCATTAATATAAATATCTTTGTTATCTTTAGAAACTAATATATCTGCACCAAAAATAGGATGTGAACTTAAAATTAATAAGTCTGTCTTTTGTTTAATGTCCTGCAAATCTATATTTGTATAACGTGATTGTGGAATATGATACGTATTATGGCCATGCGTTAAATAATGTTTTTCTAACACATCGTATTCATAAATGCCAAAAAGTTTTTGTAAATTTGGAAAGGGCTCCTTAATGAGATTATATTCGTGGTGTAATGCAAATTGAGCTCCCCAACAGATAAATAAACGTGTTTGTTGTTGATTTTTTGACCAGTCGAGTACTGTTTTTAATTCTTCATAATAATCGACAGAGTCGAAAGGTAAATGTTCAACAGGCGCACCGGTCACAATCAATGCGTCATAATGTAGGTGTCTAGCTTCATCGAAATTATAATAGTGCTTTTCAACATAACGTTGTTTTTCTGTGCTTGTTTGATGAGTCTTTAAATATAGAAAGTCGATTAAAACATGTGAGTCTGCAAATTGACGTTTGAATTGTAATTCCGTTTCTATTTTATTTGGCATTAAATTGACGATAAGGATACGTGAATGATTATTATTCGTTTGTGTTAATGTCATTTAAATCATACTCAATCCGTAGTCAAGGTCTGCTATTATATCATCAATATGTTCAATGCCAATTGAAATTCGAATTGTTTCTGGACTTACACCAGCAGCAAGTTGTTCGGCTTCAGTAAGTTGTGCATGTGTCGTTGAGGCAGGATGAATAATAAGAGACTTTGCATCTCCAACGTTTGCGAGTAATGAGAATAGTTCAAGAGACTCAATGAACTTTTTACCTGCATCACTGCCCCCTTTGACACCGAACGTAAATATTGATCCAGCCCCTTTTGGTAAGTACTTTTCTTGTAATGCTTTATAAGGACTATCTGGTGTATCAGCGTATTTTATCCAAGCGACTTTATCGTGGTTGGATAGAAATTCAATCACTTTCTTAGTGTTTTCAACATGACGTTCTACGCGAAGTGATAGTGTTTCTAACCCTTGAACGAGTAGGAATGAATTAAATGGTGAAATGGCAGCACCTGTATCTCGAAGTAATGTCGTACGAATTTTAAAAGCGTACGCTGCTTCACCAAATGCTTTTGTAAATATTAAATTATGATAGCTTGGATCAGGTTCAGTGAGGCCATTAAATTTGCCATTATGCCAATTAAATTTACCACTATCAACAATAACACCGCCTATTGAAGTACCGTGACCTCCGATGAATTTTGTTGCTGAATGAACGACAATATCTGCACCAAATTCAATAGGACGGCAAAGATAAGGGGATGCGAAAGTATTATCAACGATTAATGGGACACCATGCTCATGTGCAGTTATAGACAAAGCTTCCAAGTCTTCAACGTTACCTTCTGGATTACCAATTGTTTCTACAAAGATTGCTTTCGTATTTTCTTGTAATGCATTTTTGACATTATTTAAATCTTTCGTATCTACGAGGCTCACTTCAATACCGAATCTTTTGAATGTATGTTCAAATAAAGTGTGGGTACCTCCATATAGACTTGTTGTAGCAACAATATGATCACCACTACTTGCAATCGTTTGAATTGCGTATGTAATGGCTGCCATACCTGAAGCCACCGCAACACCTGCAACACCACCTTCGAGTTCAGCAACGCGTGTTTCAAATGCAGCTGTAGTAGGGTTCGTTAATCGTGAATAAATATTCCCAGCTTCCTTTAAACTGAACAGGTTAGCAGCATGCTCAGTGCTATTAAATGTGAATGATGTTGTTTGGTAAATAGGGAGTGCACGTGCATTTGTTTCGCTATCAATAATTTGTCCTGCGTGTACCTGTTTCGTTTCAAATTTGTAGTTGTTTATCATAATAAAAACCCTCCTAAAATAAATTTAATAAATGCTATTCATAAATTTGGTTAGAGGAGCAAAAAAAAGAGTCTACCTCAAAGAAGTAGACTCATATGCTCATCTTTCAGGTTGTACCTGCTGGAATTAGCACCTAATTGAATAGGTTGCTGGGTTTCATCGGGCCAGTCCCTCCACCGCTCTGGATAAGTTGTATTCAGTTGTAAGAATTAATGACTATTCTAGATTATAAATTCAGAATTGTCAAATAACTTTTTGTAAAAAAATTAGTCTTTTTTAAGTTTTTGAATATATTCATCTAATTTTTCTTGATTTTCTGGAGAAATCTCAGGAAATTTAGGGTTTAATTGATCAATCTTATTTATCATTACTTCGGTTACAATTCGGCGTGTGTGCCATTCGTCATCAGCTGGTAATATATACCAAGGGCTATGTTCGGTAGATGTGGCTTCAAGCATTTCAGCAAATATTTCTTGATATTCATCCCAATGTTCTCTTTCTTTAACATCATTAAATGAAAATTCCCAGTTCTTTTCTTTATTTGTCATACGCTCAAGTAATCTTTTGCGTTGCTCATCTTTAGACATATTAAAGAAAAATTTAATCACTTCAAATCCATTTTCCGTTAAATAACGCTCAAAATCATTGATTTGACGATAGCGTGTTTGCCAAATACTATCATCGTTCTTGTCCTTAGGCATTTCATGGTCTTCTAATGTTTTATGAATTCTAGGTGCAAGGACATCCTCGTAATAAGAACGATTGAAAATACCGATTTGGCCACGTTCCGGTAAACCCTCATTATAGCGCCATAAATAATCATGTTTTTGCTCTGTTTCGTTAGGTTTACCAAATGATGTAGTTTTCAAACCTTGTGCACTTAAGTTTGAGAAGATATAACTTATTACCTCATCTTTTCCTGCGGCATCAAGTGCTTGTAAGACGACGATAATCCCATTTTTTTCGTCAGCATGAAGTTTTAAATGCAATGCTTCTAATCTTTTTGTTAAATCAGGTATAATATTTTCTCTAATATTTGAGTTGTTTTGTTTTTCATTTTCTGAAGTTTTGTAATCTTTGAGATTAAATGGTTTGTTGGGAGAAACTTTATATTGTCTTATATCCATAAGAACACCTCCATTTTTTAAATATACTTCCCTAAATATGATAAAAGTAAACGATTCAAAAAGGGTTTGATATAATAAAATAAAGTGAGTGAAATCATGATTTTAATCTTTGAATTACAAAAATGAATGGGAGGGTACTATGAAGCTTATACCATTAATAGATGATGACAATGCATATCTAGAACAGTTTGAATTAACAGAAGAGCAATTGAAGTTTGTGAAAAGTCCAAAGACAAATGTTGAAGTGGCTAATGAGGACAATAACCGTACTCCGATATTTTGTTTAAATGAAGAGGGTAAGCCAGTTGTGTTTTTTGTATTGCATGAACATAGTGAATATGAGCACGCATTCGATGTTGAAAACAGTATATATGTGAGATCTTTTGCGACAGATCATCGTCATTTAAGGAAGGGGTACGCAAAACAAGCGTTATTAGCACTTCCTGAATTCATTCGTCATCATTTTCCGCATATTAAATACATTACGTTACTCGTTGATGTACCAAATACTGCAGCAAAAGAAATGTATTTAAAGCTAGGATTTATTCAAGGCAAAGAAATAAAAGGGGAACGTTATCCTGCGTATACAATGACAAAAAGCATAACAGGTTGAGTTTTACCTGTTATGCTTTGTATTTATTTCATTCCATCGTGAATCACTTTAATATTATGTTCCATCATTTTATAATAACTATCGCCATCTGTTCCTTTTTTTCCGATAGAATCGGTATAAACTTCAGCGTGAATAGGAATACGAGTTGTCTCGTTTAATGATTTCATACTTCTTTGATCAATGCTTGTTTCTACAAATAATGATTGAACATTATTTTTCTTCACATAATCTATAGCTTTTTTCATTTGTTCTGGTGTACCTTGTTTGTCCGTATTGATTTCCCAAATATAAGTGTGGCTTATATCATAATCACGTGAAAAATATTTAAACGCACCTTCACTCGTAATCAGATGGCGTTTTGATTTGTCGATATCATTGAATTTATGTTTATATTTTGCATCTAAATTTTTAAGATTCATGGTATATCTTTTAGCATTTTGTAAGTACTGTTTGGCGTGTTTAGTATCTGTCTTTTGAACGGCATTCGAAATATTATTCACATATTTTATCCCATTTTGAATGCTTAACCACGCATGTGGATCAAGTGAATCTTTATCATGTTTCATATCTAAATAAATCGGCTTTATCCCTTGACTCGCTTCTATGACAGATTCAGATGATAAATCTTTGTCTGCCTGTTTTAAAGCTTTTTGGAACCATCCACTTGCAGTTTCTAAGTTCATACCACTATAGATGATGACGTCTGCATCAGTAATCGCTTTAATATCTTGAGGTTTTACTTCGTATTCATGGGGGTCTTGTCCTATAGGAACAATATTCGTTACTTTCGCTTGTTCTCCAACGACTTCCTTTGTCATGTCATATAGGATTGAATTTGTTGTGACGATTTTAAGATGGTAATCGGTAGTCTTTCCACATCCGAATAGTGAGAAAAGCATTATTAATAGTATGCTTGTTGTTAATATTTTTTTCATTGTTGTTTCCTCCAAATTATGATTGTATTGTTGTTTCTTTTTTGAACTTAAAATTTATATTAATTTTTTGTGATAGAAAAATAATCGTGTAAATAAAGCTTGCGCATAACACAATGCAAGCACCACTTGGAACATTGAATATATAACTCAAATATATACCGATGACAGCACTCACGAATCCAATGATTGCTGACAACATCATCATAATATGTAGTGACTTTGAGATTAAATAGGCACTGGATGCAGGTGTAATGAGTAATGCGACAACAAGAATTATACCTACTGTTTGCAAGCTAATGACTGTGATCAGTGCAAGTAGTAGCATCACTGTATAATGCCAGAATTTTGGGTTAGTGCCATTCATTTCACTAAAAACATCATCGAAAGTCGTCATTTTTAAAGGGTGATAGCAAACGATAATGAATAAAATAACGAATAAACTAACGGATATTGAAGTGAGCATTGCTTCATGTGAAACAGTCAAAATATTGCCGAATAATATACTATAGAGATTTGTCGAACTTTCAATTGAACTGATGATAATGACACCAATGGAAAAAAGACTTGTGAATGTGATACCAATGGCTGCATCATTTTTAGTTTTAGAATGTGTTGTTATAGAACCAATGATGATACTCGTTATGAGACCTGCAATTAATGCACCAATAAACATTGGTATTTTTAAAATAAAACTTACTGCAACACCAGGTAGTACGGCATGACTCATAGCGTCACCCATAAGACTGAGCCCACGTAGTACAATAAGACAACCAACTATTCCAGAAACGATACCTACAATGGCAGCAGTAATAAACGCCCTTACGAGAAATGGATAAGATAACATCTGTGTAATAGCATCAAACATATGTTATACCTCCAGATAAATAAGTCTTGTTTAAGTTTTCTTGAGTGAGTGCTGTTTCTACTGGACCACTGGCTATAATGGTTTGATTTAGCATAATGAGATCATCGAATAGTGCTTGTGCGGTATTTAAATCATGATGAATAATAAAAATCATTTTTCCCTGCTCACGTAAATCAAATAAACAATCCTGTATGATTTCATAACTTCTAAAATCAACACCTACAAAAGGTTCATCAAGAAAGTATAATTGCTTCTCTTGCATTAAACTTCTAGCAATTAACACACGCTGTAATTGTCCACCGCTCAATGTATCTAACGTACGATTTTTGAATGGTGTCAATTCAAATTGGACCATTAATGCGTTAACTTTGTATAATCCTTTTTGGTTATGATACTGAAGTCCGCCGTTATATAATCCAGATAGTATGACTTGTTCTACAGTAATCGGGAACGTCAAATCAATTGTTGATTTTTGGGGGACATAACTGCAGTCTCTTTTATCGATAGGTATACCGTTAAAATATGTTGAACCCTCATGTTGGATAAATCCTAACATCGATTTAAAGAGTGTTGATTTACCAGCACCATTCGGCCCGAGTATCCCTATTAACTTACCAGAACTTTGTTGTGTATAATGGATATGAGATAATATACTTTGATTATTGATTGATACAGATAAATCTTTAATTTGAAACATATAACCACACTTTCTTGTTTATTAAATTAAAGTTTAGGTTAACCTAAACTTTAATTTAATAATATCACTGAAATTTTATTTGACAATGGGATAATTGTGTGGAAATTGTGAACTTAATTAAAAGAGGTGATGAACTTGCTAACTGAAGAGAAAGAAGATTATTTGAAAATTATTTATTATCACAAAGGACAACATGAATTTGTATCAAATAAAATTATTGCCAGTGAATTAGGTATAAAACCTCCTTCAGTGTCTGAAATGACGGCACGGTTAGAAAAAGAAAAGTATGTAGAAATCAAACCATATAAAGGCGTGAAATTGACTCAAAGTGGGATGCAAGAAGTGGTTAGATTACTTAAAAGACATAGATTAATCGAATGTTTTTTAATTGAATCCTTAAAATATAATTGGGATGAAGTACACGCGGAAGCGGAAGTGTTAGAACATAAGGTAACAGACATGTTTATAGAAAGATTAGATGAAATGTTAGGTTATCCTGAATATTGTCCACATGGTGCAAGAATACCTAGGGATGATGATATAGTAGAGTTTACGAATAATATATTAGATTTAAAAGAGGGAGAAACATTTAATTTAAAGCAAGTGAAAGACGAAGTATTGTTATTAAAGTATTTATCTGAACAAAATGTAAAAGTGAATGATGAGCTATCAATTCAGAAAAAAGATGAATCAAATCAAATTGTCTATCTTGAAAAGAATGATAAAGTATTTGCGTTAAGTTACGAGAATGCTGAAAAATTATTTTACTAAATATAAAAGAGGTGAAGATTATCTCCACCTCTTTTATATAAAATCACTAAATTGATTAAATTCTATTATTAACAACGTCATCTCTACGACCGTTAAGGTACGCATATACTAATCCGATGAATAATCCTCCACCGATGTAGTTTCCAATGTATGCGTAGAAAATATTTTTAAGAACGTCTATCCAAGATAATGCATCAATATTGTAGAACATCATACCAGCAAATAATCCAGCGTTGTAAACAACGTGTTCGTAGGCCATGAATACGAAGATAACAACACCAACACCAATAAAGAATACCTTTGCTAATACTTCTTTACATTGTAATGCGATATAGATTCCAATGTTGATGAAGAAGTTAGCGAAAATCCCTTTAATAAGAATCGCGTGCCAGCTTGCGTCAATTGTTTTTGCATCTACTGTTTTTGTTAAAGCAGCAACCATTTCAGGTGTCATAACTTTCGTGCCTGTCATCATACCGAATAAAATGAATCCACCAATAATATTTCCAATGAAACAAAGCGTAAAGATTTTTACGATTTTACTCATTGTAATTGTTTTGAAGTAGTATCCAACAGTAAAGAACATAAAGTTACTAGTTAACAACTCTGAGTTTGTTAGTACAATCATTACGAGTGCAATACTGAATGCTATAGCACCAATTAAGTTGATTAATCCTGCATTTTCAGCAGTTGCGAATTGCGTTTTAGCTGCTAATTGTAATACGGCCATTATTGCAAGTAAAAATCCCGACATAATTGCTTTTAACATGTAACGACCAGGTGTTTTATCTGCCATTACTTCTTTCGTTGCGACTTGATTTAATACGTTTTCAATGTTGCCCTTTGATGCATAAGTGTCTTCAATCGTTTTAGCTGGAATTTCGATAGCCATTGCAGTTCCTCCTAAAGTTGAGTTTTATTACAATATTTTAAGGAAAAATGATATATATATTTAATTATATATGTTGTAGAGCATAGTGTATATATAAGAAATTGAACAATTTTGAATATTATATGATATTCAATGTAAAAATGAAATCCGTTTGTGCTTCGTCACCCATCTGGAAGACATGTGAATCTGTGTGTTCAAAGCCCATCTTATCGTAAAAAGCGATAGCATTTTGATTGTGTTCCCAAACACCTAACCATACTTTCTTAACATCGTGAAACTTGGCACGCTCAATAGCTTTATTGTATAGAAGTTTACCAATGCCTTGTTTTTGGAAGCTATTATCCACATAGATACGTTCGATTTCTAGAGCATTGTTGCCCATCATTTCCGTTTGTGCATCTTTAATATTAATTTTTAAATAGCCAGCGACTTCGTTATCGCTGTATGCGAAATAAAATTCAGAATGCGGATTATGAAGTTGAGATAACATTTTTTCTTCTGTAAATGATGTTTGTAAATAATGATCGATGACTTCATCCTTGTTATCAGGACGAAAAGTGTCATCGAATGTCTTTTTACTGATGGTAATCAAATCTTGTAAGTCACTTGTAGAGACTACTCTGATTGTAATATCATTCATTTTTTTCACACTCACTTTTTTATTTAATATTAATAAATATTATGGACTCAATTATTGTAGTATGCAATAAGGAATTATTAGAGAAGTTAAAAAGAATTTAATATTCAATTGACGATAATTATATATACTGTTAGAATAGTCAGTAATCTTAAACAAGTGAGGTAACAGCAATGAAGACTTTTGTACAAACAAGTGCAAAATTAAATATGTGGTGGCAGCTGTCATAACTTATATTTATGCTCGTCATAGATATAAGTATCTATGACGGCTTCATTCTCGTTACTTGAGGCCGATTGCGTGTGCGTTTGGTCTCTTTTTTTGTGGCCAAGGCATATGCGTTGGCCTCTTTTTTTGTTTAAAAAATTATGAAAAGAGGGATTACACATGGAAAAAAGGTCTACTTGGGGATCAAAGATTGGATTTATATTAGCAAGTGCTGGTTCGGCAATAGGGCTTGGTGCAATGTGGAAATTCCCGTATGTTATGGCCGATAATGGTGGTGCGGCATTTTTAGTCTTGTTTATGGTATTCACATTGTTTATTGGATTACCTTTGTTACTTGCTGAATTTGTGATTGGTAGACATGGAAAGACATATAGTACTGAAGTGTTTGGAAAGATTACAGGAAATAAGTATTATAACTTAATCGGTCATTTAGGAAATATAGGTGTGTTCTTCTTACTGAGTTTTTATAGTGTCATTGGTGGTTGGATTTTACTCTATATGATTCGAACAGTGTATGTGATTTTTACAGGACAGCATACCAAGAATTATGAAGCGCTATTTGGTTCGTTAATTAGTAATCCTATATATGCGATTTTGGGTGCAGCATTATTTATTCTTCTTACCGCATATATTGTATCGAAAGGGATACAAGAGGGTATTGAGAAAGCATCAAAAATAATGATGCCTCTTTTGTTTATTGCCTTTATGGTAATTATATTGCGTTCATTAACTTTACCGAATGCAATGGATGGTGTTGCTTTCTTCTTGAAGCCAGACTTTAGTTCGATGAATGCTGAAGGAGTACTTTTTGCACTCGGACAATCCTTCTTTTCTTTATCTGTTGGTTTTGGTGGTATGCTAACTTACGCATCATATTTAGACAATAAAACGGATATCGTACAGTCTGGATTTTCAGTCGTGGGACTAAATATATTAGTAACGATTCTTGCGGGACTTGCTATCTTCCCCGCAACAGCTTCACTAGGAATTGATAATGCACAAGGACCAGGATTATTATTTATAGTCTTACCGTTCGTTTTCGATCAATTACCAATGGGTAGTATATTCTATTTAATTTTCTTATCACTGTTCTTTTTTGCAACAATTACGTCATCAATTTCATTAATAGAGATTAATGTATCTAATTATATAAAGAATAACGAGCGAAAACGTAAGAAGGGTGTGTATCTGGTTTCGTTATTGTTATTTATATTATGTGTCCCGTCAGCTTTATCTAATGGTGTCTTGAATGAAGTGAAATTTGGTGCGGGAACATTCTTTGATAACATGGATTATTTAGTATCAAATATTATGCTGCCGATTGGGGCATTTTGTTTTGCTATATTTACAGGATATAAATTGGATAAGCAGATCGCAAAAGAAGAATTAAATGATTACAAATATAGAGGTTTATTCAAAATATGGGCGTTCTTACTGAAATATATTATTCCTATTGTTATTTTGGCAGTGTTTGCCTCGTTGATTCTGAAGTAAATGATGAATTAGAGTAAATGAGAATAAGTCATGTTAATTGATATTATAGTTAGGTTATATAATAAATATTACACATGACTTATTTTTTATTTAAGAAAAATTATTAAATTTTTCGTCAAAGATTTTTCATAAATTTTAAGTTTGAGTTGGTTGACTTAAAACTATCAGCATGTAATAATAAGAAATGTAGAGATTAGAATTATTCTAATCTAGAAAAAGTAAGTCAATTTAATTTATTCTCAGGAGGAATTACACATGTCATTAATTAATAAAGAAATCTTACCGTTTACAGCTAACGCTTATGATCCAAAATCAGACACATTCGTTGAAGTATCTAACGAGTCAATGAAAGGTAACTGGAGCATCGTTTGTTTCTACCCAGCTGACTTCACGTTCGTTTGTCCAACTGAATTAGAAGATTTACAAGATCAATATGAAACATTACAAGGTTTAGGCGTAAATGTATACTCTGTATCATGTGATACTCACTTCACGCACAAAGCTTGGCACGATCATTCAGATGCGATTGGTAAAATTCAATATACTATGATCGGTGATCCTTCACATGTTATTGCTAACAACTTTGATGTATTAGATGAAGAAGCAGGTCTTGCACAACGTGCTACATTCTTAATCGATCCTGATGGCGTTGTGCAAACAATGGAAATCAACAATGATGGTATCGGTCGTGACGCTTCAGTATTAGTAGACAAAGTGAAAGCTGCGCAATACGTTGCAACACATGATGGTGAAGTTTGTCCTGCGAAGTGGAAAGAAGATGGAGAAACATTAACACCTGGATTAGACTTAGTAGGTAAGATCTAATAAGATTTTTTTCCATGTTATTCAATAATTAAATATTAAATAAGCAGCCACAACGTAAGTTTTTACGTTGTGGTATCTCTTGCAATAAAATATAGAAATTTATACTTAAAGGAGGAAATGTAATGTTAAACGATACATTAAAACAACAATTAGCTCAGTATTTAGAGTTAATGGAAGGTGATGTAGTCATTACTGCAAGTGCCGGAGAAGACAAGACAAGCAAAGATATGATGGATTTATTAAATCAAATTAAAGAAATGTCTTCGCGCATTAGTTTAAATGAAGCGACACTAAAGCGTACACCAAGTTTCACGTTAGCACGTCCAGATGAAGCGGCACGTATCACATTTGCAGGTGTGCCTTTGGGTCATGAATTTACTTCTCTTGTTCTAGCATTATTACAAGTGAGTGGTCGTGCGCCTAAAGTGGATCAAGCCGTTATTGATCAAATTAAAAAGCTAGAAGGACCATTTAACTTTGAAACATTCATTAGTTTAACTTGTACGAAATGTCCAGATGTTGTACAAGCATTAAACATGATGGCAGTATTAAATCCAAATATTACGCATACAATGATTGATGGTGCAGCATTTAGAGAAGAATCTAAAGATATCATGGCTGTCCCTACAATGTTCTTAGAAGGTGAAGAATTTGGAAGCGGTAAAGCAACAGTAGAAGAAATCATTGCAAAATTAGGCGGGGGTGCTGATGCTTCTGAGTTCGATGCTAAAGAAACATTTGACGTTTTAGTTATCGGTGGAGGACCCGCAAGCGGTAGTGCAGCAATTTATGCAGCGCGTAAAGGTTTACGCACAGGTATCGTTGCAGAACGTATTGGTGGTCAAGTCAATGATACGGCTGGTATTGAAAACTTTATAACAGTAAAAGAAACAACAGGACCGGAATTCAGTGAAAATTTAAAGCAACATATAAATAGCTATGATATAGATGTTATGAGTGCCGTTCGTGTTGAATCATTAGAAAAAATTGATGATTTGGTACATGTTACTTTAGAAAACGGAGGTAAATTAACTTCTAAAACATTGATTATCGGTACAGGTGCGAAATGGCGTAACATGAACGTACCTGGTGAAGCTGAATATCAAACCAAAGGTGTAGCATACTGTCCACACTGTGATGGTCCTCTATTCGAAGGTAAACGCGTTGCAGTTATTGGTGGAGGCAACTCTGGTGTTGAAGCAGCGATTGATTTAGCAGGTATCGTTAAACATGTAACATTACTTGAATTTGGTGATGAATTACGCGCTGACCAAGTATTGCAAGATCGTCTAGCTTCGTTAAATAATACTGAAATCATTAAATCGGCAGCGACTAAAGAATTAACTGGTGACGAAACATTAAAAGCTTTAACATATGTTGACCGAAATACAAATGAAGAACATACAATTGACTTAGAAGGTGTATTCGTACAGATTGGGTTAGTACCAAGTACTGAGTTCGTTGGTGACGTTGTCGCAAGAAACAACCGTGGCGAAATTATTGTTGACCGTAATGGTGCTACAAACGTACCAGGTATTTTTGCTGCAGGAGACTGTACAGACCAAACATACAAACAAATCATCATCTCAATGGGTTCTGGTGCAACTGCAGCATTAAGTGCCTTTGATTACTTAATCAGAAACTAATTGAAGCTTTTTAAGACTTATTATGCATAGAATTGCATAACAAGTCTTTTTTTGTATGGTAATATATACATATTATAAGGAGGTACACGATGAAAAAACTTTTGCTAATAATACTATCAACGTGTGTAATACTAGGTGCGTGTGCTAATACATCAAAAGAACAAGATGCGAATAAAAAAGTAACTTTAACTGTTTCTGCAGCTGCAAGTTTAAAAGATGCATTAACAGAAATCGAAAAAAAATATGAATCAGAACATAACAACATTGATGTGAAATTAAATTATGGTGCATCTGGTGCGCTCGCACAACAAATTAAGTCAGGTGCGCCTGTTGATATCTTTTTCTCAGCAGCACAAGATAAAGTCGATGATTTAGTCAAAGATAAAAAGATAGCTAAAACAGAGACAAAACCATTAATATACAATCATTTATTAGTAGTTTCAACATTAGATACACATAAATTAACAGACTTAAAATATGATAGTATAAAAAAAATAGCAATTGGAAATCCTGAACTTGTTCCAGCGGGTCAGTACGGAAAACAAGCTTTAGAAAATGCTAAAGTATATGAAAGTATCAAGCATAAACTCGTTTTGACAAAAGATGTGCGCCAAGTCCTAACGTATGTAGAGACAAAAAATGTTGAAGCGGGGATTGTCTATCAATCAGATTTAGCATCATCGGATAAAGTTAAGTATTCATTTAAAATTGATGATGCGTTACATGATACAATACAATATCCAATTGCTAAAATAAAAGATACTAAAAACAGTAAAGCAACTAATGATTTATATGAATATTTACAAACGGATGCAAGTAAGAAAATCTATAAAAAATATGGCTTTGATATTAACAAAAAGTAGAAATACGAATACAAAGGATGATGGGAATACCCTCAACCTTTGTATTTTTATATATTATGTCGTTTAATATTTATTATTTTTCATTTTTACTTATAAATAATTACCATATGGTTTTGTATTGTATATAATATAAATAAATACGGAGGGGAATGTATGACTGAACTAACGACCGAACAAAAATTAGAAAACTATTTTAATAAAGACTCAAAATGGAAAGATGAGTATGGATTATTTCGTGAGATTATTACAGCATATGATTTAGAAGAAGAATATAAATGGATGCATCCTTGTTATACGCTGAAGGGGAAGAATGTATTATTAATGCATGGGTTTAAAGAGTATGTAGCACTTCTATTTCATAAAGGTGTCATGCTTAACGATAAATATAATAAACTCATTCAACAAACAGAACATGTACAAGTAGATCGTCAGTTAAGATTTACATCTGTTGAAGAGATTATCGAGCAGAAACATATCATACAATATTACATTGAAGAAGCAATTCGTATAGAACAATCAGGAAAAAAACCTCCTAAAAAAGAGTATGTAGCATTAGAAATACCTTTGGAATTGGAAGAGGCATTCCAAGAAAATAGCAGGTTAAGAGAAGCATTCTATCAATTAACGCCAGGTAGACAGCGTGCCTATGTCATTGAAATCAACAAGGCAAAGCGTAGTGAGACACGTCGTAATCGTATTGAAAAATATTCTGAAAAAATTTACGAAGGAAAAGGGATTCTTGAACGATAATTTTTGCATTATTACAAGTTATTAATAGGGTATTAATGCTATAATATGTTAAACATAGAAATTTGATTATTAAGTTACAAGAGTAATTATATTTTTGCAATCATTAACATACAGAAACATAATGAATTAAACAACACGGTAAAAAGAAAATAAATAACTATAAAAAGGACAATGCGAATGGCTAAATTAAATTTTATCCCAATTATATTGGGTGCAAACATACATGCATATGCTGCAGCGGCAAGTTTCCACAAGGACTATAAGAAGAAATCTGTTATTGTAGCGGCTGATTATTTATCATTTACGAAATTTTCTAGTCTGATTAGCGATTATTATATTGATAAAATGATATACGATGATCAAATCTTTATTGATATGTTCGAAAAAATCGCAAAAAAACATGGGAAAAAGAATCGTAAATTACTGCTAATTGCAACAACAGATGAATATGTTAAGTTATTAATTAAACACGAAGCGAAGTTACGTGAAAACTACACATTTAATTTTCCAACACAAGAATTATTCAATAGCTTATATTATAAGAAACATTTTTATGAAACTGTGGCATCTTACGGTCTTGATATTCCAACGACGTATCATTTTAATTTAACAAGTATAGAAGAATTCAATGAACCGATACGATTTCCAGCAATTATTAAAGTTGATGATGGTACAGCATACTTTAATCTGAAATTTAAAGGGAAACAAAAAATTTACGTATTGAATGATTATGAAGGTATTAATCAAACCATTGCATTGTTACATAACAATGGTTACCGTGAAGATATTATTATTCAAGAGTTTATTGAAGGTAATGATCAAGATTTATGGGATATCGTTTATTATGGTGATTCCAACGGTAACGCACAAGTTATAACATTAGCACAAGTTCTGTTACAAGAACCTGCAATGACGGCAATAGGAAATTATACAGCATTAATATCAAGATATGACAAAGAATTAATGGATAAAGTAATTAAGATGATGGAAGCTCTAAACTATACTGGATTTGCAAACTTTGACTTAAAATATGATCACCGTGATGGAAAATATAAGTTTTTTGAAGTTAACTTACGTGCAGGACGCTCAAGTTCATATGTGAAAGAAACAGGGTATTCAATTGCGAGATGTTATGTCGAAGATTTAATCTTAAACCAATCACACTCAGTGAAATATTTAGATACAACGCATTTATTTACGGTTGTACCTAAAAATATAATCTTAAAATATGTTAAACAGAAAACATTACGTAAAGAGATTAAACAATTATTATACAAGCATCGTTATTACAATCCACTGTATTATAAACGCGATAGCTCGTTAAAACGTAAAGCATACTTATTAATGAGAAATGCTAAGTATCATTTAAAATATAAGAATAGCCAATGGTATAAAGACCAAAAATAATGACCTACACTTTGTAGGTCATTATTTTTGGATTTATTTAATTGTGATATCTGTTCACTTAATATGTTAAGATAATGCGATTGCCTGAAGGATCAATCGTTACTGTTTGATTGTTGTCAGTAACTACAGTTGCACCTAATGCGTTTAAGTTCTCTACAACTGCTTGTACAGCTGCTGCGTCGTTATACATTAAAGTATAAGATACTAAGCCTACAGCATTGTCAGATGAATGTGGCGCGCCTTCACCGTTCCAAGTATTGACTCCGATATGGTGATGATATTTATTTGATGATAAGAATAATGCTTGAGCACCGAATCGGTTCACAACATCAAAGCCTAGGCCTTCTGTATAGAATTTCTCAGTATCTTGTAAGAATGAAACGTGTAAATGAATATGCCCCATAACTGCATCTTCAGGCATGCCTTTCCAGAAGTTTCCCGGTTCAACGTGTTGCATTAGACGTTCAAAGTTTAATGGGTCAACTGCCATTGCAACTTCATCGTTAGACCATTGCCAAACACTAGGATCTCTATCGATATAAATTTCGATTTCATTACCATCAGGATCAAAGATATATAATGCTTCACTTACTAAATGGTCTGAAGCACCAATTTGTACCCCATGTTCTCTTAATTGGATAACAATATTTGCTAAATCTTTCGGAGTTGGTAAAAGTATCGCAAAGTGATAAAGTCCTGCGCGACGTTGTTCTTTCGGTAATACATTGTTAGGTTGTACAAGTGTTAATATATTTGTTTTGCCGTCTGCTGTAAGTTCAGCAGCGTTTGCTGTTTGATTTAATACTTTAAATCCAAGTACTTCTGTGTAGAATACTAAAGATTGTTCCAAATTAGAAACATTAACAGCAACGTTTGAAACGAATGTTGTGGGTTTAATGTGAAAGTTCATGTTATTTTCCTCTTCTATTCATAAATTTTTGGTCGATTGCGTAAACCGAATCATTGGCTAAAGCGAAGAATAATGATGCAACTAATAATAAGACATCGAATTCATATCCTGCTGTTTTACCATTACCCATAAATCCTGCTGCTAGTTTTACTTTGAATATTGCTACGGCTAATACTGCGACAAATAACCAACCTACAAGCTTCGTTTTTAATCCTAGAGTCATCATAATGCCACCGACAATTTCAATAATTGCAACGATATATGCCATGAAGCCTGGTAAGCTTAAAGATTCAAAGAAACCGACAGTATTTTCAATACCTCCTTGGAATTTTGCTAAACCGTGTAAGAAAAATGTAATACCTACAGTTATTCTTAATAATAATGTACCTAATTGATGATTTTTCATATGCGTATTGCTCCTTTATTAATTAAAATATAAACTTAGTATACTTAATATACCTAGTTACGTCAAGTATATTAAGTATAATATTTATATCTCAGTCGA
This sequence comes from Macrococcus animalis, assembly GCF_047425875.1. Taxonomy (GTDB): domain Bacteria; phylum Bacillota; class Bacilli; order Staphylococcales; family Staphylococcaceae; genus Macrococcoides; species Macrococcoides animalis. The sequence continues at coordinate 1,120,315 of NZ_CP179727.1, read as the reverse complement.
GTAAATACATAATTTGTTGCAATTTATATGATGGTATTTCAATAATTTACAATAATAAAACAGAAAATTTATAGTATTTATTTTAATTCATCGCTAAACTATTATTAATACATTAATTTAAGGAGTATGTGATGAAAAAGGATATCAAATTATTACTATCACTACCAATTTTCAGCTGGGCACTCTATGATTTTAGTAATACGATTTTTAGTGCGAATATCGTTACACTTTTTTTCCCACAATTTGTAACTGAGCAATTCGGATCAGACCCTGTGACAGAGCAAGTATCTTCAACTTGGATCGCGTATTCAGCAAGTATCGCAGCTTTATTACTTATTGTGTTAAGTCCTATATATGGTGTGTATATTGATAGAACGCAAAAGAAAAAGAAATGGGTCATTATTTTCACATTAGTCGTATTCGCATGTACTTTCTTAATGGGATATATTTATCAAGCTGATATGAAGCAACAAATGTGGGGTATTCCAATATCATTCTTACTCATTATTATTTTATTTACGATTGCAAAGTTTATGTATAACTCAAGTCTAGTATTTTATGATGCAATGATGAGTAACTTAGCACCTAAAGAAGATCATTCTGTGTTATCTGGATTTGGTGTAGCGCTAGGTTATTTAGGAACATTATTTGGTGTTTTAACGATTATGTATTTAGTAGGTACAGAAGATGCAGGAAAGACATTTATCCCAACAGCAATTCTATTTTTATTATTTAGTATTCCAATTTTCTTGTTCGGAAAAGATGGTAATAAGAAAGTAGATCCCAATCATCATTTAAGACAATCGAGTTTAGTTTCTGGATATAAAGAGGTCATAGAAACATTTAAACTAGCGAAGAATGATCCAGCAATTTATATCTTTTTAATCGTTTATTTCTTCTTAAATGATGCATTAGCGACAGCAATTAGTATGATGCAGCCATACGCGACTACGGTTGTTGGATTCACTTCGAGTGAATTCATTAAAATTTTTATGATTGCAACGGTATTTAGTGTTATTGGAGCGTTTGTGTTTGGTTATATTGCAAAGAAGATAGGTTCGTTGAAAGCATTACATTATGTTGCATTAGTATTAATGATTGCACTTGTTATTGCGAGTATCCCACTTCCTAAAGAGGCATTTTACATATGTGCAATTCTGTTCGGGATAGCGATGGGTTCAATTTGGGTAATATCACGTACATTAATTATTGAATTATCACCAGAAGAACATGAAGGTCAATTCTTCGGATTATTCTCAATGAGTGGAAAATTATCAGCCGTGTTTGGGCCCTTTGTATATGGAACCATTACTTTACTATTAAAGGATTATGGTCCACTTGCAAGTAGAATTGCAATATTATCACTCTTTGTGATGGCATTAGGTGCTTTTGTACTACATATTAAAGTTATTCGATTAAGTAAAAACAGACTATAGATGGTGTTGTAAATAACTAAGAGAAGATATGAATGAGCCTTTCTTTTATATCTTTAAGAGGATTTAATCTTTCACAACAATATGTAGTTTATGCTTACTCAGTATATAAACTTTACATAATTTCATTGTTAAACAAAATTTATTTCATAAATAATAAAATTTATGGGTAATTTTGTGAAAACTATTCCGTATTTAATCTAGTTTTGATATGATGGCCTTGAGCGAGAATAAAAATGAAAATATGGAGGAATTAGTATGAATAAGTCAAAAGGATTAATCTTAGGAATCATTGCAGCACTAGTATTATTAATAGGTGGTGGAGGTGCAGCAGCGTATTTCTTTTTAACAAATTCACCTAAAAATGCATATCTTCTGAGCGAACAGGAATCTATGAAGACAATGCAAGATTATTTTAATAAACGTTTTGAAAATGAAACAAAATTTCAAGAAAAAATAAAAGATGATAGCTATGCAGTCAATTTAAAATTGGGTGCAGATGTCCCAGAAACGATAGTGTCACAAATGGGCGTTCCGAAATCAGTCATTGACTCATCAAATATCGTAGTAGATATGGCACATGATAGTAAGGAAAAGTTATCAAACTTAAGTATTACACCCACAATTGCAGATAACAAATTAGGCGAATTTGCTTGGCAAGCAGATGATAAAAACCAATATTTGTCTGCACCTGTATTAAATGATGTGTTAAGTATTCCAAATGATAAGATTGTTGAAACAATTAAAAAAATCTCAGGGCCATCTACATCTACAGAAGGTATGACAAATGACACATTAAATTTAAATAATGTATTAGGCAACGCACAAGTATCTCAAGAAGATGTAAACAAAATTATTGATAGATACAGTAAAACAATTGCAGATAATTTAAATGACGAGCAGTTCAAAAAAGATAAAGAGAAAGTTAAAATCTTTGATGAAGAAAAAGACTTAGAAAAATTAACGATGACTTTACAACCTAAAGATGTGAAGAATATCTTAACTAAAGTTTTAGAACAAGCAAAAGATGATAAAGAATTAAAAGAATTAATTACAAAACAAGCAAAAGATGCAGATTATGATAAAGAATTAGATAAAGCATTAAAAGAACTTAAAGATCAAAAAGAATCTGAATTTCCTAAAATCATATCTACTATTTATGTAGACGGAAAAAATATCTTAAAAAGAAATTTAGTATTGTCTAGCGATAAAGAAGAAGTAAAATTAGATGCATTAACAAAGATTGATGATAACATAAAAATTGATATCAAAGGCTCTTCTAAAGATGCACCAGAAGCTTTTGCTTTAGTAGGTGAATCAACTAAGAAAGATAATAATTTCAAAGATGATTACAAGATTAAAATCAATGATGGTTCCGACAAAGAAATATTATTTGTAAATGATTCTAAAACAGACGGAGATAAACGTACTGATAAAGGAACTTTAGATTTATCACAACTAGCTGGACAGGATTTAAAATTAGATTATACAAATGATATGGTTACTGATCTTGGTAACAATGAACAAAAACAAAAAGCAGAATTCTCTATGAATATTCAAAATGAACCGATTAAGTTCGCTATTGATGCAGTGACTAAACTCAAACAAGATGTAAAAGTTAAATCGGATGGTGCTAAAGACTTAAGTACAATGTCTGATAGTGACCTTCAAGATTTACAACAAGAGATTACTGAGAATGCAGGCAAAGTATTTGAAGACGTGGCAAAAGATTTAAAATAGCATAATATCTTATAATCAATAATCAAACCAAAGGAGTGATAAATGTGAAACGTCAATTGTTTAGCATTTATCACTCTTTTCTTATGAAAAAGTGGTATTTGCTTGTATACATATTGTTATTGTTTGCAGCAGTCATTGGTATATTGCTTATTTTGACACAAATAAATAATAAGCAAGATGATAAGTTTTCAATTGGATTAGTTGATCTGGATCAATCAAAAGAGACGAGTATTATTCTTAAAGCAATAGGTGACGGGCAAAATATGGGACGTGATATTGAACTGAAACAGTTCGATGAAGAAACGGCGAAGAAGAGATTGAAGTCACATCAAATTGACGGTTACTTCGTATTTGATGAAGGGATGACGAGAGCATTCTATAAACAAGGTAAATTACCTATTTCAGTGTATACATATGATAAGCAGTCGGTTGAGAGTATTATAATTTATCAGTTAACAGATTCAGTGTATAGTCGGTTAATGTTATCAATGGGTGGAGCTAAAGCATACAAAACGTTATATCCGGAAACAACAAATGAAGAAATGCTTTCAATGATGACAGATATGTTGTTTACAGGACTTGATCGTAATGGTTCGTTTGATGAATCACCAATTAAACTTTATGATCCATACCAATATTATACGTTAGCAGTTTACTTTATCGGGATTTATATGTTTGCTTTATCTCTATTCAGTATCTTAAAAATGAACCAAGACAATGCATTGAAAGAACGACTTGCAATGTTTCACTTTTCTTATGAGAAGTTGACGCTTGTAAGAGGGATAATGAGCCTGTGCTATACTGCCACAGTCGCAACCATTGTTTTAATATGTATCATTAGATATATGCCAACATATTTTGAAAGTTACAATACAGTTCCATTAGCTATGAATATCACAATATATATATTTATAATTATATTGAGCTTAGTGTTGATTGAATTAATGCCAAAAATATTACATATATTATTAAAGTGTATATTAACTTTATTGATTATTGTATTTTCAGGTGCAACGATACCATCTATTTACTTTAAAGACATATTGGGTGGCGTGTTAAATTATCAACCGTTTAGACATATCTTCAATCATTTAGTTGAACTTGTGCTGAACAACTATTTAATCAAAACAGATAGTCTGTTTTATCTCCATATCGTTATACTATTATTATTACTTATTATTATGCTCATATGGAGGTATAGACGATGAAATCAATTTTATACCTTGTTGTGAAAAAACAATGGATGGCATATTTGACGTTATTGCTGACGATACTATTATCATGTTTAACGTTGTATGGAATTCAGCAAAAAATGAATGCGGTTTTTAAGATGCCAATTGCTGTGCAAGATCTAGATAATACAAAAGCGTCTAAACAATTGATTCAATCATTAAGTAAAGATCAGTTTATAACGATTAAACAGATTGATGCTGACGATTCTTTTATTGAGGATAGTATTAAAGCCAATGTTGCAGTGCTAAGTCTTTCTATTCCTGAGGGATTTGAAGAGAAACTAAATGATCAGTCGTTACGTGATGCGATTACTTTATATTATAGAGATGATTTTGTCGGAACAATTGCCCAGGAAATAACGAGCAAATCATTATATGAAGCTCAAATTCCCTATATCGTAACCTATCATATTAATAAAAATTCCAATGTTGAACTGACTAAGGTTAAGCAAAAGTATCGAGAATTGACGCCTACAAGTCATATGAAACAATATGCGATTGAAAAACACTCAGATAGTTCGATTAGTTTAAGTTTGATCTATTCTATAATATTATTTGTTGCAATGATACAAATGATTGTACATCAACGATTAAAGCAAAATGCAGCACTAAATCGATTGTATATGTTTAACCAAATGAAGATTAATCTCCATTTGGTGTTCATTACAATTCACACGATTATCATAATGTCATCACTATTAATCATTGCCCAAGTGATGCATCAACAAATGAGTATGAAGTTCTATATGATTTGTTTTATCTTTACACTAATTTATGAATATGTGCTAAGTCTTTTATTATTTGAAGTGAATATGAAAAGTCACAGATTATTCATGACTGTGACTTTCACAATTGCGTTGATTACATTATATATGTTGGTTGTGATGGGGGAATTGTTATGATTGAAATTCATAATTTAACAAAAAGCTATGGGGAAAAAGAAATATTTAATAAGCTGAATACGATATTTACAGATAGGTCTGTTACTATTCTACTTGGTGAAAACGGTGCTGGGAAGTCGACGTTGCTAAGGATGATTGCGAAACTTGAATCACCTAATAGTGGAGATATCAAATATTTCGGGACAGTTTTATTATCAAAGGATTTAAAAGAAAGATTAGGATACATCCCACAAGATATCGCTCTATTTGAACATATGTCAGTTAGAGAGAATATTAACTTCTTTAAAGGTCTCTATAAAAATCCAATCAGTGAAGATTTAATTGCAGTATATAAACAATCACTCAACTTAAATGAAGATTCCAAAAAGATCCAATCACTTTCAGGTGGCACGAAACGGAAAGTAAATATGCTAATCGGACTGTTAGGTAATCCAGAGATTATCATATTAGATGAACCTACAGTGGGGATTGATTTAAAGTCAAGATATGATATTCATCGACTGATTAATCAATTAAAACAAGATAAATTGATTATATTAACGACACATCATTTAGATGAAGTTGAAGCAATAGGTGATAAAATAAAGCTCATAGGAAAGGACCCGTTCTATAAAGAAGTCCTTATTGAAAAAGGATGGGAATTTGAAGATATGCTACAATAATAATAAATCTTACTTGGAGGTATATTATGCATAAATTTGACCCGTTTTTTGATAAATTAGAAGATGTGAATCAGCTTGGAAAAGTTCAGGATTTATTTGAATGGGTTGAGAAGACTTTCCCACAATTAGAACGTGAATTTAAATGGAATACGCCGATGTATTCGGATCATGGAACATTTATTTTAGGAGTAAGTACAGCAAAAGCACATATCTCTATTGCCCCAGAGAACAAAACAATGGAACGCTTTAAAGATAAAATAGAGGCGGCGGGCTACACACAAACTGCTGGGCTATTTAAAGTGAAATGGAAGCAAGAATTTGATTATAATTTATTAAAAGAAATGATTGAATACAATATTGAAGATAAGAAAGATGTAGAAACATTCTGGAGGAAGTAATTTTTAGACTACTGAGTCTTCGTTAAAGATACTAAAAACAAAAAGTTACCTAGAATTAAAATAATTTTAGGTAACTTTTTGTTTTTAGTTTATTAAATAGACTACCGATTAAACTGTTGTTCCGTAAACGCACGATACATATCATGTGTTCGAATCAGTTGTTCATGTCGGCCACTGCCTGTTAATTTACCGCTTTCTATAAAAATGATATTGTCTGAATTAATAATAGTAGATAAACGATGAGCGATAACGAGTACAGTCCTACCACTCATGAGCTCGTTTAAAGCCACTTGTACGTATTTCTCACTTCGTGCATCTAAGCTTGCAGTTGCTTCATCAAGCATTAACAATTTTGGATTTCTTAAGAATGCACGTGCAATCCCAATGCGTTGTTTTTGTCCGCCAGATAGCTTGATTCCGCGTTCGCCTACTTCTGTGTCTAATCCATTTTCGAGCGTTTCAATAAATTCTTTAGCATAACTTTGTGTAATTGCGCGTTCAATATCTGCTTCGGAATAATTATCTTCTGATCCATAAAGAATATTATCTCTAATCGTTCCAGATGTAATGGCACTTTCTTGTGCAACATAACCGATATTTTCGCGTAGTACTTTTAGAGGGATATCACGGATATCCACGCCGTCGATTTCAATTGCGCCATTTGAAACTTCATAGAAACGCTCAATTAGTGAGAATATTGTAGACTTACCACTTCCACTTGGACCAACGAAGGCAATCGTTTGGTTGTTTGGTGCATCAAAAGAAATATTCTCAAGGACATTCGTTTCACCATCGTAACTGAAATCAACATGATTAAACCGTAAATGATTGAATTGGATATTTTGTTGTTCTAGTGCATAATCAGGTTCTTTCTCCATCTTCAAGATATCAATAATACGTTCGGTTGCACCAAGGGCTTTGTTATATTCATTAAAGAAAAGACCAAACGTAGTCATGGGCATAATGATTTGAAATAAATATAGTAAGAAAGCTACAAGCTTCCCAATGGTTAACGTGTCATTAGCTACGCGGATTCCGCCATAACCGATAATTAAAATAATCACGAACATCATGACAGTAGACATTAAAGGGGATAAAAAGGCATTGACTTTAGCTTCTTTCATCCCATATTCATACAGTTTGTGAATACCACGTTGACCTTTAACTTTTTCAAAGTTTTCTCCATTAAATGATTTCATTAATCTAATTTCGCTTAATGTTTCTTGTAAACTACCTGAAAATTCAGCAGTTTCTTTTTGTAAAGAACGTGATATTTTAGACATTCTACGGCCTAAAGGAATCATAATTGAGATTGATAATGGAACAGCAATAAACATTATTATCGCCATCTTCCAGTCAAGTATAAATAAAATGACAACTGATCCAAGTACCGACATTAATCCGCTAATTACACTAGGGAAATGAGAGGTGATTAAATCTTTTAAAACTGCAGTGTCATTTATAATTCTACTGACTGATTCACCACTCTTTGTCATATCAAAGTATTGCACGGGTAATTTTAAGAATTTTTCCCATACTAAATTTCTTAAACCTTTAATTACACTTTGTCCAACATTTGATAGAACGTAGTAAGACACACCATTAAATACTGCACTGAGTAAAAATACAGAAATAATAAGTATAACCATCATGGGTGTAATCTTTGATGCATCGAAACCATCGATAAAATTTTGCGTTAACATCGGAACGATTAATGATGCGATGGTTCCCAGTAATGTTAAGGAGATACCGAACACGAATAATCCAGTACGAATATTGGATTGTTTAATGAGAGATATGAAGTCTTTAAATGTAGCATTTGATTTCTTAGATTTATCCATATTAACTCCTAATTTTTTGTTTTAGATTTTTCTTTAATTGAAGTCTAGTTATTCTAATTATGATAACAGTATTAAGGATAAGCAAATTTAAAGTGTTTATCTTAATAAATATATATTTAAAGTTAAAAAGATTTTAGTTGACTATTTCTCAAAATTAAATATAATAAGTATATCAAGTATAAAAAATAAATTAATATTAAATTAAGAGGAGTAATTACACATGACTAAAGTATTATACATTACAGGACATCCTAATGATGAAACAGTTTCATTCTCAATGGCTACAGGGAAAGCCTTTATTGAAAGCTATAAAGCAGCTAACCCTAATCACGAAGTAAAACACATTGATCTTTACGAAACGTTCATTCCTTTAATAGATAAAGAAGTATTTGCGGGATGGGGTAAATTACAATCTGGTGAAGCATTCGAAACATTAACTGAAACAGAACAACAAAAAGTTGCACGTTTAAACGAATTAAGTGATGAATTTGCAGCAGCAGATAAATATGTATTTGTGACACCAATGTGGAACTTATCATTCCCAGCAATCGTTAAAGCATATATCGATGCAGTAGCAGTAGCTGGTAAAGCTTTCAAATATACAGCTGAAGGTCCAGTCGGCTTATTAACAGATAAGAAAGCTATCATTGTCCAAGCACGTGGTGGATTCTACTCAGAAGGACCAGCAGCTAATTTAGAAATGGGTAACCGTTACTTACAAACTATCTTAGGTTTCTTTGGAATTCCAAGTGTTGAAGAATTAATCATTGAAGGTCATAACGCTATACCTGATGATGCAGAATCAATTAAAGTTGCAGCAATCGAAAAAGCAGAAAACTTAGCTAAAAATTTCTAATTTTACAATAGGTTAATAAAGGTACCTATTTAGGGTATCATTACACAAATTTATTTACTTAAGTTATAATAACTCTATAGATTTAAAAAGGAGGTTATTGTAATGACTGAAGAGAAAAAAGGTACAATTTCAGGTACTGTTAAAAATCAGACTAAAGGATCAATTGGTGGTAAGGTAAAAGACGTATCAGAAGATAAAAAATAATACGATTGAATTTTATTAGAATCACACCCCATTTTAGTGACAACTAAAATGGGATGTGATTTTTTTGTAAAGATTAGTTGAATTAGGATGATTATTGTCATAAATATTTCATATAAAAACATAAATTGGGTTGTAAAAAATTGTGAAAAAATGTATTATTAATAAAGTGTTTCATTTATGTTACGTTTATGTTAAAAGGGTGGTTCGTTTTAAATGAGAAAACAATATTTCCCTGGCCTAGATGGTCTGAGAGCCATAGCTGTTATAGCAATTATTATCTTTCACGTGAATCCTAAATGGTTACCGGGAGGATTTTTAGGCGTAGATACATTTTTTATTATTTCTGGTTATCTAATTACTACTTTATTGATTAAAGAATACGAGAATTCAGGTTCTATAAATTTAGTATATTTTTGGTATAAGCGTATTAAACGTCTATTACCTCCTGTATTATTTATGATGTTTATCGTGATTCAGTACATAATCTTTTTTGAACGTGATTTGTTTTTTCAAGTAAAAAAGGATATGTATGCTGCATTAGTCTATGCGTCTAACTGGTGGTATATCTTTGATGGATTAGATTATTTTCAAAGTTTAGAGGCACGGCCACTAAAGCATTTATGGTCACTTGCAATTGAGGAACAGTTTTATTTACTTTTCCCATTCTTGTTATTAATATTATTTAAACTTTTTAAGAAGAAAATAAATGTATTTATTGTATTCCTTATTGTTTCCTTATTATCAATGGGAATTATGTGGATATTATATGACCCTTCTAAAAGTATTTCACGTATTTATTTTGGAACAGATACACGTTTACAAACATTATTATTAGGTGCAATGTTAGCTTTAGTGTGGCCAGCGTATAAATTAAGAGAAAATCCTCCGAGAGTACTCGTATGGATTATTGATATTATTGGATTAATGGGTAGTGTATTCTTAATTCGATCATTTTTTTTCTATACTGAGCACAGTGCTTCGTTGTTCCAAGGTGGATTATATATTTTAGGAGTATTTACGTTGCTATGCATTATGGCGAGTGTCCACCCCAACACTTTAATTTCTAAAATAATGAGCCATCCCATATTGATGTGGATTGGGCAATATTCATATAGTTTATATTTATGGCACTATCCGGTCATTGTATTGATACATTCTCACTATATTCAAGGGCAAATTCCTTGGTATGTGGATGTATTTTCTTTAATCGTTACTTTTATAATGGCAATTATTAGTTATCGATTTATTGAGCAACCTTTCAGAAAAAGAGGTTTAAAAACGTTTGTCGATGTGAAGTCAGTCAAACAATTTACGACACTAATAGTAAGCCTATATTTACTATTATCGACACCCTATTTAGTGAAAACAGCAACAGCTAATATGACGGAAATTGAAGAGAAGATCGTAGTTAAACAAACAAAATCTATCGCACCAGCAGTAAAACGCATTTCAGCTATTCAACTGGATAAAGTTTTACCCCATAAAGATATTACTTCGAATGTGTATCCTTATGCACCATTATTTATTGGTGATTCTGTATTAGTTGATATCAACTTTGCTACAAAAAAAGTATTTCCAAATGCGACAATTGATGGTGAAGTAGGTAGAAATATCTATGAGGCAATTCCTATTGCGAATAAATATTTAGAATTTAACCGTAAAGACGGCATAATTGTATTGTATTTAGGAACAAATGGTGATTTTGAAGATGTTCAAATGAATGCAATATTGAAGAAGTTTGAAAAAGCACAAGTCTTTTTAGTGACCGCACGTGTGCCTAAGGATTATGAAGCACATGTTAATGAAGAAATGTATCGTTCAGCTGAAAGATATAATAATGTGCATATTATTGATTGGTATAAAGCATCTCAAGGTCACCCAGAATATTTTGCGAAGGACGGCATTCATTTAGAAAACTCAGGTATAAAAGCAATGAACAAAGTTGTTACTAATGAAATAATAAACGTTATAGAAAAATAGTAATTGAAAAAAGGATAGGGTTCTATCCTTTTTTTCGTGTTTACAGTTATAATGTGGTTAAATAAGGAGGCAAATCATGTTAGAACTTTTTATATTATTGCTTGAACGTGTAGGATTAATTATTATTGTTGCTTATATTTTGATGAATATTGCTCATTTCAAAAAAGTGATGAGTGAACGTGAAAAATTGTCATCCCAAATACAGTTATTTATTATCTTTGGCTTATTTGCAGTTATTTCAAACTTTACAGGTGTTGAGATTCGTGACAATCATGTTGTGTCTAGCCAGATCTTTAGAACGATTTCAAGCGATGCAGCAATTGCTAATACACGTGTATTGACTATCAGTGTTGCCGGACTGGTTGGAGGACCGGTTGTTGGTATAACTGTTGGTATTATATCTGGAATATCAAGATATTTAATTGGTGGTGTAGATGCATACACATATGTTGTATCATCTTGTATTATCGGTTTAGTGTCAGGATATTTTGGTCATCGAGCACTTAAAAATAATCAATATCCAACGATTGTACAAGGAATTATTTTAGGTACAGTCATGGAATTAATTCAAATGACTTGTATCATCAGCTTTGCTTCTGATTTTAATCATGCACTCGATTTAGTTTCATTTATTATATTACCGATGACACTCATCAATAGTTTAGGCACGGCAATATTCTTATCGATAATTATTTCTACATTACAACAAGAACAGCATATGAAAGCTGTACAAACACACGAGGTTCTGAACCTGGCGAATCAAACATTGCCATATTTTAGATTAGGATTGAATGAAAGGAGTGCGACACAAGCTGCTCAAATTATTAAAGATTTAATGAAAGTTTCCGCGGTTTCAATTACGAGTAAAACGGATATTTTAGCACATGTGGGTGCAGCAAGTGATCATCATGTACCAAAGAAAAAAATTATTACAGATTTATCAAAACAGGTTATTAGTTCTGGAGAAATTAAAGAAGCACACTCAAAAGAAGAGATAGGATGTACACACCCAGGTTGTCCGTTAGAAGGAGCAATTGTAATACCACTGTATGTAAATGATGAGGTTGTTGGGACTTTGAAAATGTATTTTACAGATAATAAAAAACTGACATATGTAGAGCGAAGATTAGCAGAAGGTCTCGCAGATATCTTCTCAAGTCAAATTGAACTCGGTGAGATTGAGATGCATACAAAACTACTTAAAGATGCAGAAATCAAATCTTTACAGGCACAAGTTAATCCTCACTTCTTCTTCAATGCAATGAATACCATCTCTGCTTTGATCCGTGTAGATAGTGAGAAAGCACGAGAATTATTACTAAACTTAAGTAATTTCTTTAGATCTAATTTACAAGGTGCAAGACAGAACACGATAACGATTAATAAAGAAATACAACAGGTAGAAGCATATTTATCACTCGAACAAGCAAGATTTCCCGATCGTTTTAACATTAACTTTGATATTGAAGAGAGCTGTAAAGATGCCCAAGTCCCACCATTTATTATTCAAATTTTAGTGGAGAATGCTTTTAAACACGCTTTCAATAATCGTAAGAAAGGAAACAATATTGAAGTAGTGGTAAAAAAAGATATCGATGAAATCGAAATTTCTGTAACAGATAATGGTAACGGAATTCCAATGAATAAACGTCATAAGATTGGAATGTTTGAAGTTGATTCAACTTCAGGTACAGGTAGTGCATTAGAAAATTTAAACAAACGTTTAGTAGGTTTATATAGTAGAGATGCGAGATTACAGTTCGTAACGGGTGAGGTGGGCACGAAGTTTTATACACACATCCCTTACGTTAAGGAGGAAATACTTTAATGAAAATATTAGTGGTAGATGATGAACCCCTAGCACGTAATGAGTTACAGTATCTAATCAATACTATAGAAGATACTCATGAGATTGATGAAGCGGACTCTGTTGAAGAAACACTGACAGCATTACTGTCTGAGACATATGATTTATTGTTCTTAGATATTAATTTGATTAATGAAAGTGGTTTAGACTTGGCGCAGAAAATTAATAAGATGAAGTCACCACCGATGATTGTTTTTGCGACTGCACACGATACATTTGCAGTAAAAGCATTTGAGTTAAATGCATTAGACTATATCCTAAAGCCTTTCGAACAAAAGCGTATCGAAATTGCGCTTGAAAAAGCAGTGAATCGGTTGCAACAAGTTGAACAGCATGAAACAAGCGTCCAAAACAAACAAATACCAGCAACGATTTCAATTCAAAAAGATGATAAGATATATGTCATAAATACACATGATATTATTGCAATATATGTAGAAGATGGAAAATTAAATATTGTGACCGTATCAAACGAGTATATAATAAATGAGCCGCTTAGTTCATTTGAGAAAAAAATGCCCAATGATGAGTTTTTGAGGATTCATCGTGCGAGTATTATTAATAAAAATCACATAAAATCAGCTGAACAGTGGTTTAATAACACATATCAAGTGAAACTTACCAAAGATGTGAAGTTACAAGTATCTCGATCATATATAAAGCAATTTAAACATGAGATAGGGCTAAAATAGTTTAAGCCTTATCTTTTTGCATTTCATCTTTTGATTTTTGCATTTCGTCAAGAAAACGCTTTAATTACTTACTTTCCGTTGTAATATAAGTACAAGATAAAAAACGGGAGGTCATTTAAAATGACAAATACAAAAACTTATAATTTCTTTCATCAAGCAATCGTCGTATCAATTATTCTGCTTATCTCTAAAGTCATCGAATCTTTCATGCCAATTCCGATGCCAGCCTCAGTGATTGGACTTGTTTTATTATTCATCTGTTTATGTACTGGTATTGTTAAACTTGGCCAAGTTGAAAAACTTGGTACCACTTTAACGGATAACATAGGTTTATTATTCGTACCAGCGGGTATCTCAGTTGTTAAATCATTGGGTTTGATTAGTGAACACCCATTCTTAATTATTGGATTAATCTTTATCTCTACAATTTTGTTATTATTATGTACTGGATTCTTCTCTCAAATGCTTGTGATGACAACTGAGCGTAAAAAGAAAGCTTCAGATAAAGAGATTAAAAATTACCGTAAAGTTGAGGTGCATTAGTCATGACAATGTTAGATCACTTAGGTGTGAATACAGTATACTTTGGGATTTTATTGACAATTGTACCATTTGTAATTGGGCAAATATTATTTAAAAAGTCCAACGGATTTTTCTTGTTTGCTCCATTATTCGTAGGTATGGTTTTTGGTATTACCTTTTTAGCAGTTACAGGTATCGATTTTGATACATATAATAAAGGCGGAAGCATCATTAGCTTCTTTTTAGAACCAGCAACGATTTGTTTTGCGATTCCGTTATACAAAAAACGTGATGTATTGCAAAAATATTGGCTACACATTATGGGTGGTATTGCTTTAGGAACTACTGGTGCAATCTTTGGTATCTACGGTGTGGCGAAATTATTTGGCTTTGGTAAAGATGTGATTGCTTCAATGTTACCGCAAGCAGCAACAACAGCTATTGCACTACCGGTTTCAGAAGGTATTGGTGGTATTCCTGAATTAACATCATTAGCAGTTATCTTAAATGCAGTTATTATCTACGCATTAGGTAATAAAATGCTTCGCTTTTTCAAAATTAGTAACCCTATCGCAAGAGGACTTGCATTAGGAACAAGCGGACATGCATTAGGTGTATCGGCAGCAACTGAATTAGGTGAAACAGAAACATCAATGGCAAGTATCGCTCTTGTAATAGTAGGTGTAATTGTAGTAGTAATCATCCCCATACTTACACCCATCTTACTCGGTGCTTAATATAGTTAAAAGTAGTTAAATGAAATGACGAAGAAAAGGATTAGCAAATGCTAATCCTTTTTCTTATACAAGCATATTTTTTGAATGTTACATAATCCATATGATATTATATTTATGTAACATAGGAGGACAATATGATTAGGTCGCTACCCATAAAATCAGTTCAAGACATTGCAGCTATAAAATCATACTTTAGAAATGAACGTACAAGAGATTATTTGTTGTTTGTGCTTGGAATCAATGTGCCGCTAAAACTGCATGAGCTTCTGGAATTGAAATGTGAAGATTTAACTTATGATATAAATCGTTATAAGTTTAATGTGTACGGTTATGAAATTTATTTAAATCGAGATGATAGTCTCATCTTAAGAAACTATGTGCAACATAAGTCGAATGAAGAGTATATTTTTGAATCTTTAAGAGCAAATTCACCTATTACTAGACAACAATTTCATCGCATATTAACCAATGCTTCTTCAGCAGTCGGTTATGAGTTTTCTATTGGACCTCAAGCACTTAAGAAAACATTTGCATATCACGCGTATTTACAAGGGGTTCATATTCTAGATTTAATGCATTTGCTAGGTCATCAGTCAAAAGCAGAAACGTATCATTTCATTGATGTAGCGCCTCAGGAAAAGAAGTGTCTAGAATTAAAGATTTAAATTAAGAAAGGATGTGAACGATGTTATTTAGCATAATACTAATTGGATTAATTACAATACTTTGTATTCAGTTATCTCAAAAATTACTACCCACAATAATGATAAGTGTCCTCGCTTTATTATATCCTATTATTTCTACCGCTATCATTCTAAATACACCACGACAGACTGATAATACGATTACTTGGATACCAGACATTGGTTTATATTTCTCATTCAAACTAGACGCCGCATCATATTTCTTCTTTTTAATTATTTCTGCAATCAGCATTTTAGTGATATTTTATAGTGTATTTTATATGAAAAATTACAATCGTCATGCCTATTTTTATTCTAGTTTAACATTATTTATTATTGCAATGTATGGTATCGTACTCTCAAATAATATAATCATACTCTATTTATTTTGGGAGTTAACAAGCGTTGCTTCGTTTCTATTAATTGCATTTCACTTTGAAAACGAAGCGTCTTATTTAGGCGCATTAAAGTCATTTGTGATTACAATTCTTGGTGGGGCATTTATGCTTATTGGTTTCATATTATTAAATCATATCGCAGGTACTGCACAAATAGATAAAATACTAACATCTAATGTAAGTGATGATCCTTTATTTATGATAAGTATGATATTGATTATGGTAGGTGCATTTAGTAAATCAGCACAATTTCCATTTCATATTTGGTTGCCTGATGCAATGGAAGCACCGACACCAGTAAGTGCACTATTACACTCAGCAACAATGGTTAAAGCAGGGATATTCTTATTAATTAAATTTTTACCAATATACATAGGAAACACGATGTTATCTTATCTCCTACTTATTGTGGGGATTTTCACTATGCTAATAGGTAGTTATGTAGCGATATCAAAGCATGATATGAAAGCATTACTGGCGTATTCTACGATAAGTCAGCTTGGTATGATGGTTGTTTTCATTGGTATTATCGCTCACCCCCATAGTGATAACTTTATTCGTTCATCTGCTTATAATGGACTTATTTTACTCATTTTGAGCCATGCATGTTATAAGGCAACGCTCTTCATGGGGACTGGTATTGTCGATCTAGCAACAGGAACACGTGATATGAATCATCTGAAAGGATTAAGACATAGTTTGCCTGTTACATTTATTACGATGCTTATTTCGAGTTTGGCAATGGCAGGATTACCATTATTAAGTGGTTTTTTATCTAAAGAATTATTAATAACATCACTGTTTAATATAAAGGATCGTGCAGGCTTCTCAACTTTATTGTTATTTGCAATCATTGGAAGCATAGGGACATTTATATATTGTTTCGTACTAATTATACGTCCCTTTCTTGGAAAATCAACCGTTGAGATAAAGCCATTACATCCATTGATTGATGCGAGTAGTGTCATACTAACTCTTGTGACAATCGTACTATTTTTCATTCCAAATCAAGTTCAAGCGTTGTTTATCGAACCTATAGTTCAAGAACAAACTTCGCTGAAATTAGAGCATATATCAGCTTGGCATGGATTTACACCACCATTATTTATAACCATATTCATTTTCTTAGTCGGGTTTATTGTAATAAAAACAGGTTATTATAAATATCTTTTTGGTCTATTTGATAAAGTTGCTTTAAATAAAGCATATAATTTCTTCGGAAAATCAAAAGAATATATTTCTAAACAATCATTATCAGTATTAATGACGGGAACTTTAAATGTATATGTAATTTATTTATATGTATTTATAATCATATTAATCTTACCAAACTTAGTTAAAACAATGAATGTCAAATGGTCGATCAAATATGAAATTACATTATTTACTTTAATTATAGGTATCATTATGATCATAAGTGCATTAAGTTTGTTGTTTGTAAAAAGTAGAATGACAGCCGTAGTTTTGGTAGGTCTTGTTGGTTACGGTATAAGTATCTTATTTATGGAATTAAAAGCACCGGATTTAGCATTAACGCAGCTTGTTATCGAAACAATTACAACGGTACTTTTCCTAGCTTGTTTTTATCACTTACCTAACTTAAAGAAAGAAGATACAGGCATTGGATATAAGATATTAAGGCATGGCATAGCATTGCTAATTGCTATGATTGTATTTTTAGTAATGGTACACAGCAATCAAACAAATACATTTGCTACAATTTCAACATACTATAACAATAGTTATAAGATAGCGGGAGCAAAGAATGTAGTGAATGCCATACTTGGAGATTTTAGAGCATTTGATACGATGCTAGAAGGTGTAGTAATTATGATAGTTGGTTTTGGAATCTATACGATTTTGAAGAAAGGAGCTAAGCATGAAGGAAAATGATTTATTACTCGAAAGCATTTCAAAGATTGTTATTATAATCATTTTGACATTCGGATTTTATATCTTCTTTAATGGACATAATGCTCCTGGAGGTGGCTTCATAGGTGGCTTGGTCTTTAGTTCAGCATTCATTTTGATGTTTTTAACGTTTGATGCTAAGCGTATTAGACAGTTATTACCTTTTGAATTTCATAAATTAATTTCGGTGGGGATTATTATTTCTTTAACTGTCATGGTTGTACCTGTTTTCTTCGGACATGCCTTTTTAAAGCATGAGGATATTTATCTTCATTTACCATTATTAAACGAACTACATTTATCAAGTGTTACGTTATTTGAATTCGGTATCTTGCTTACTGTGGTGGGTGTGATTATGACTATATTATTATCGATTAGTGGTGATAGTAGATGACGATATTATCAATTATTACAGTCATATTAGTATATGTTGGTGTAAATCTCGTATTATCTAAGAATTTAATTCGGGTAGTTTTAGGGACAAGCATATTAAGTCATGCAGCACATTTATATTTAATTTCAATGTCATTTCCAGGAACAGATTTACCATTTGTTGATGGAAATATTCCAGATGTTGATGCACTACCTCAAGCATTAATATTAACGGCAATTGTTATTAGTTTTGCGACAACTGCTTTACTCTTAGTATTAATTTATAAAAATTATCAAATGAATAAAGATAATCAAGTTGATAGCTTAGGTGGTGTAGATGATGAGTAATTTACTAATCATTCCATTGCTTGTTCCCATTCTATTAGGAGTGTTTACGTACTTAAAAGATAAAATGATTTATGTTATCGCTATTATGACATTATTTATTAGCATAATTCCGACGCTGTACTTAACAATAAAATCAGTAGAAAAACCGATTATACTCAATTTGGGAGGTTATACAGCACCTTATGGTATACAACTTTATGGCGATTTGATGAGCTTGTCATTTGTGATTATAAGTATGGTTGTTGTTATTGTAGTGTTGTATTTTCAATATGTAAATAAGTTAAGAGACGTAACTGTCCCTTTTATTTTGTTCATTTTAGCTGGAGTGAATGGCTCATTTCTGACCGCAGATATATTTAACTTATTTGTTATGTTTGAAGTAATGTTACTTGCCTCATTCATTCTAATAGTTGCCGGAAAAAAGAAATATCAGTTTAAAGCAAGTATTATCTATGTAGTTCTCAATTTAATAGGTTCATGGGTCTTTCTTATTGGTATTGGTATATTATATCGCGTTTATGGCACATTAAACTTTGCGCATTTAGGAATGCGTATGAAAGAAACTGGATTTGTTGATACACACGCTGTTATCGTATTGTTGTTTATTGTAGTATTCAGTTTGAAATCAGCGCTGCTTGTATTTATATGGTTGCCAAGATCTTATAGTGTATTAACTTATGAATTAGGTGCAGTATTTGGAGCCCTTCTGACAAAAGTGGGTGTGTATGCCACAATCAGAACGACAACTGTAATATTTGTACCATATCAACAGATGCTTTCTTCTATTATTCTTTATATGGCGACTGCTACGATTATAGTGGGCATGTTAGGAGTTATTAAATATAGAGATATAAAAATGATGTTTTGTTATCAAATAATTTTATCTATAGGCATTATTTATTATGGTATATCAACATTTTCTGAGCTGGGTATTAATGGTGCAGTAATTTATACTTTAAATGATATGCTAGTGAAATCTTGTCTGTTTCTAATCGCAGGTCTTATAGTTAAACGTTATGGATTAATAGACATGGAACATAAGCAAGGATTATTACATAATGCAAAAGCAACGGCATTCATTTTCATCTTTTTAGTATTTTCTATCGGAGGAATGCCTTTTACTGGTGGATTTCCCGGGAAATTAATGATGCTACAAGCTGGAATTAGTACACACTCGGTTCTATATGCATTATTAGTTGTAGTTGGTACATTTGTAGGTATGTTTGCAATGATACGTTTATTTATTACTCTATTTTTAGGACCAGAAAACATATACGAAGAATATTTTACAACATTACAAGCTAAAGCAATTAATCGTACGTATACCAAAAAGCTTGTTGCCATTGCTATAGTGTTGGTGATTACATGTATGATTTCAATATTTGCTACGTACTTTGTAAATAATTTATCGATGTTAACTTATGAGCGCTATATTGAAAATGTAATGATGGGGGGATAAGTTTATCGCACAAATAGTATTAAATTTATTTATTGCTTTGATTTGGGTGTTAATGGTCGATGAAGATCGGATTTATCTCTCCACATTTATTAAAGGCTATTTAATCGGGATTATCATCTTATATATTATTCATCGCTTTTTTGGGCATCAATTTTACTTAAAGAAAGTATGGATCCTATTAAAACTTGTACTCATCTTTAATTATGAGTTGATGAGTTCAAGTTTATCTACGATGTATCATATTTTATTTATACCACATAAAATTGCACCAGGAGTCGTCACATATAATACAGCAATGAAAAAGGATTGGGAGATTACTAGTTTAATAATGCTTATCATATTAACACCAGGTTCTGTTGTATTGAGGTTATCTCATGATAATAAGAAATTATTTATTCATACTTTACATGCTACACCGTCTGAAAATTTAAAACTATTAAAATCAATTAAACGTTACGAACGCGTTATAAAGGAGGTAGGAGAAAGTTGAGTATGTTATTAATACAAGCTGCTTTAGTTATCTACGGGGTGTCTATTATGCTTGTCATGTACAGAGCGATATCTGGTCCTTCTTTACCTGATAGAATTGTAGCGTTTGATAGTATAAGTGCTATGATTATGTCGAGTGTTAGTATCATGTGTTTGGTTATGGATACGACTTTATTTTTAGAAGCTATTCTTATTATTGGTGTGCTGTCATTCATTAGTACGATTGCAACATCACGATTTATAGAACGAGGTGTTATCTTTGAACGTAAACGATAGTATAAACTTATTACTCGCAATTGTTATATTTGTAGGTAGCGTTATGGCACTTATTAGTGCGATAGGTATTCTGATATTTAAAGATGTTTACACGAGGAGTCATGCTGCGACTAAAAGTTCAACGCTCGCAGTTTTATTGACGCTAATTGGAGTATTCATTTACTTTATAGTGAATGAAGGTTATATAAGTTTCAGATTATTACTTGGTATATTTTTCTTATATTTAACAAGCCCAGTAGCTGGACACTTAATTACAAGAGCTGCCTATAATAGTGGAGTGGAAATGAAAGTACAAGGCCCAAAGGGAAAGCATTTAAATGACTTACTTCCAACTCATAAAAAGACATCAAAAAAAGGTAATGCCAAAAGATAAAGTGACGGAGTGATAAACATGTCGGTTCAATCAATTTTATTTAACTCGATGATAATGACACTAGACAAATATAAGGAGATTTTCAATCGACCACCAGAGGACATTCGAGTATTGCGTAACATTAAATATAGTAGGAGAGTAACGAATAATTCATTGAACATATATTTACCAGCATTGATAAGGGACAGTTATCCTGTGATTATTAATGTACATGGTGGGGGCTATGTTTATTCTAATAAAGAAACATATGAAGCATATTGTATGACATTAGCAGAACAGGGTTTTGCAGTTATTAGTTATGATTATGATTTAGCACCTAAACTAAAGTATCCGACACCACTTGTTCAATTAAATGAGTGTTTGCACTGGTTAGAACAAAATTATTCTGCGTATGATTTGAATTTACAAAACCTTTTTATGATAGGTGATTCTGCAGGTGCACAAATAATGACACAATATGTGACGATGTTATCTAATCCTAAATATAATAAATTTTTTGATATATCGTTACCCACAATAAGTGTTCTTGGTATTGCAATCAACTGTGGATTCTTCAATGCTATTGATATTGCTATTGCAGAGAAAAAGTCATTTTCACGCTTTATGGTAAGAGGTTTAATGGAAGATTATGTCGGTAAAGATTTTCACGTGAAACAAAATGAAATAAATTTTGAGTCATACATAGATAAAAAATTCCCCGCAACTTTTGTGGCGAGTAGCGTGAATGATATGCTCGTAGGTAAAGCGCCAAACATCTTATTATATCTAAGGAGAAATGGTGTTAAAACGATATACCGTGAGTATGGTAAAGGTGATTTCCTCGCTCAACATAATTTTCAAATGGACATAAGAAGACCTAGCGCGAAACAATGTACATCTGATGAATTGAACTTTTTTAAAATATTAATAGGCGAAGAAAGCACCCTGTAAGGATAGGGTGCTTTCTTCGTCTATTAAGTATTCCTTGCAAATTTTCCATGAACTTCTGTTGTCTCATAAACATTTATGAAACAATTTTCGTCATGACTCTTAGCTATTTTAATGACGTTTGGTAATTCATATCGTGTTAGTACCATCGTAATCATATGTTTTTTATCATTTGAATATCCACCGTATACATCCATTACAGTAATGCCACGATAAACTTCATCTATTAAACCTTGGCGTACGCCTTCGTAATTAGATGTGATGATATTAACTGTTAATTTAATATTTGATGTGAATATAGTATCAACTGTTTTACCTGTGATATAAATTGATAGCAATGTCATTAAAGCTAAATTCCAATCAAATAAGAACCCCGAACATATAATAATAACGCCATTAAGAATTGTCATAATCAAGCCAATAGAAATATTACTATTTTGACTAATAATCATTGCAACGATATCCATACCGCCAGTTGTGCCTGAATATTTTAAGATAATCCCTACACCAATACCAACAATGACACCACCAAAGATAACATTTACGAAAAGTTCATCTGAAACACTTTTTGTTGGTATAACTGTTAAGAAAAATGATACAACTGCAACGCTGAGTACAGTATTATACATCACTGATTTTTTTAATTTCATAAATCCTAAAATCAATAGTGGTAAGTTAAGTAATAAGTTAAGTAAACCTGCATCGACGTTTATTAATTTGTTAAACAGTAATGCTAGACCACCAACGCCACTACTTAAAACATCATTTGGTAATAAGAACACGTTAAAAGCGAAAGATATGAGAAAAGATCCGAAAACCGTTACTAGTGTTTTAAAGATAAAGTTGTTTTGATAATTCATTGAAAAGCTCCTTTATTCATGTATAGACATTATATCAAGTATTATTTGAGATTCATAGAGGAGTTTATTCAACAAGATTACTTGCCTGACTACGTGCATAAAAGCCTTTTTTAATCGGTTCAAATTTTGGTTTCATTACAATTCCAAAAGTAAATATCAATCCAGTAATCAAATAAAGTATACCGAGCTTTGTCCATGCAAGTTCAGGTGTTATACCTCCAACAGCTTCACGCAATAAATCGACTGCATAGGTAAAAGGTAAGAATGGGTGAATGCGTTGGAAAAATAAAGGTGTTACTTGAACAGGAAATGTTCCTCCGCCACCCGCAATTTGTAATACCATAATAATGATAGCAAACGCTTTGCCTATGTTACCGAGTAAACTTACAAGTGTATATACTATTACAGTGAATGCCAGTCCAACTAGGATTGCAAATATAACATTATACACTGGATGTTTCGCATAAGCATCTAAAATAAATAAATTGCCAAGAACTACGATGATGGCTTGTGCCACACTAATTAATAAGAATAGAATCATACGACCTAGATAGAGTTCACGTAAATTAAATTTATTCTTAATTGATGGATCTTTAAGCTCAGTTGTAAGGAGATTCCCACACAGTAATGCTCCTACCCATAGTGCTAAAGCAGTATAAAATGGAGCACTAGCTGAACCATAGTTCGGAATCGGGAAAACTTGTGTTTCATCTAAAATAATAGGCTTTGCAAAGTAATCAGATTCATCTTTCATATCATTCTTTAATAGTTTTACAAGCTTATTTAATGTATTTTTATCATTAAATGCTCTTAATTTATTTGCAGCCTTTTTTATATCTTGTTCAATACCTGGTAAATCATTACGTGCAAATGTAGCGAGTTCATGAATACCACCTTGTGCGCCAGGTAAATTATCATGTAATAATTTCGAAGTACTATCATATTTATTTAATACATTAGGTAAATCGTTAGATGCGAAATTACTTAATTTCTCTAAATCATTCAATACGCTTGGTAAATCAGATTGTACAAAGTTACTTGCTTGTCCGATCTTTGTTTTGAACTGCGGGTAGTTTGCTTGAGCTGTTTTATTCACTTGAGAAAATCTCGATTCTAGTGACGGAAGTTGTTGATTGATTTCATTTAAAGTGGTATTTGCTTCATTCGTAACACGTATGGCATCACCCAAAATACCATCAACTTTTGTTGCAAATTGATTCGCTGTATTCAATTTTTCAGCAATCGTATCTAAATCACCATTAATTGCTGAAAGACCTGATTCAAGCGTGTCTTGCATCGTAGTATCCGAGTATATGCTTAAATCTTTCATTGCATTTTGTGCTGATGTAATGGCATCTTGATCAAGAGCTACTGCATTCTTAGCATTAGATTGTTCAGCAGCTTTAGCAAGCGTTTTGTTCAGGGCGGTAAGTGATAGATTCGTTGTGTTAAATTGTTTTGAGATATCAGATGTATCGAATCCTAAATCACTGACTTCATTCATAATACGAATCACTTCATTATTGAATTGAATAGTTTGATTGATATTATCATGATATACATTTAAGTTCTTAGTCAATGTCTCTGATGCACTTGGGTTTTGGTTTGCAAGAGTACTTAAGTGATTTAACATATCCAGTGTCGCATCTGCTTCTTCACTTGATAATTGACTTAGTGCACCTATACCATCTTGAAGCGCAGTGTAAGCTGGTTTTATATCGACGGAACTGAGTTTTTCTTGCCCTTTTTCATTCAAATTTTGTGCTTTATCAATCTTATCGTGTACTTTAGGCATGGCATTCTGTGATGTATTTAAGACTGACTGTGCTTTAGTTGTCGCAGTTATACCTTTAGCAACAGCATCGTTGATTTCAGGAAACTTCTGTTCTATCGTGTTCGCTTTTTGAAGAGCATTCTCAATACGGGGTAAGTTATTATTAAATTTAACAATCATTTGGCCTAATGCATTGATATCTGCTGCGTGTTGATTCGCTTCGATTATTTTTTCAGCACCACCATTTAGTTTGTCACGATATTGGTTTAATCCATAAAATTCATCCGCATATTTTGAAATATCACCTTGATGATTATCAATTTTAATAACCGCCTCTCTGAAACGTTCAATATCAGGTATGGCGCGTTCTGCATCATATACTGCAGTTTCAATTTTGTGGTATAACGGAATTTGATTTTCAATTTTAATCCCTGCACGGTTACTTTCTTGGAGTAGCGCTTTTGTCGCAGTATCTATAAACTTCTCACTAAGAGATTCAGTTATTGCTGTTGCACCCGCAGTTGTCATTTTTGGTGCAATGGCATTAATTTTTTGATTTACTTTATAATCGATGTGCGCACGCTTAGGTTTTTTATGAAAGATACTGGTCATGTCTTCAGAGAATCCTTTTGGGATGTGAATTATGGCATAATATTCACCCATACGTAATTTGTGATCTGCACCTTTTAAGTCATCAGTGAATTGCCAATTAAATTTATTGTTATGTTTTAATGATTTCACGAGTTGATTGCCGACATTGACTTTCTTTCCTTTTACTTTTGTGCCATTATCCTCGTTGATAACAGCGACTTGTAAGTGTTTCGTATTGGAGTATGGATCCCATGAAGATTTTAAATTAAACCATGCATAAAATGATGGAAGTATTGATAAACCTACTAATAAAATAATAAAACTAGGTGTTCTTTTAATGTTTTTTAAATCGTGTAGAAACAATTGAAGTGCGTTTTTCATTTAATCCCTTCTTTATATTGATATAGTAAAATTATATTATAATGCAACTTGATTTTAGATTTAGCATATACCAATATAACAAAAAGGGTAAAAAGATACAATGGAAAAGATGTGAAAGAATTAAATATTTGATGAAGTAGTGAAATGATGATGAAAAAAGAAATATATGAAAATGCATATCATTTCATGATAAAATAAGTTAACTAAAAAATGAGGTGTAACCAATGAACGAAGAGGAAAAAGTGTCATTATTAATTGATGAACGTACAGAGTTAATACCACATGAGATTGTTTACGATACTGAAACAATGAATCAAAATGCTAATACTCCAATCAATGATGAAAGTCAGATTGAAATACAACAAGAACGTATGTCTTCAGGAGAAATATTAAGAGAAATCGCTGAAGAAGACGAGCTTGTTACGGAACATAACCAGGCGTTAGAAGAAGTGAAGCTTTATAAATATATTATAAATACGATTGATTTTCATGAAGGCGATGCGATTACTGTTGAACAACTACACAACATCGCAGCACATAAAGAGTCAAGACTATCATCAGAAGATTTAGATGAAGTATTAAATGATTACATTGAAGCAGGTTACATAAGAATTGAAGAAGAGAGCATATTTGTGACCTTCTTAGGCAGACATGTGATGACGCTCTTATAGTAGAAAAACGTATCAGACTATAAATCTGATACGTTTTTATTTGCTTTAATTATCATTTAATAGGTAAGTTTCCTCGTCACGTGAGTGAATTTCATTTACGATAATTAAGCTTCTGAAGTAATCAATAATCTGCGTTGAAAATCCTTCATTCTCCATTTGTGATTTTATTTTAGCGACGACTTGGCGCATAATATCATGATCACGTGATAATTGTTGCACCTTATCATGAAGCTCGGGGTTATTGTTTTCAGCTTCTGTATAGAATCCGTCTTCTTCTTCCTCGGCATCCGCGTGACTAATTACGCGAGATTCCCAGAAATCAACAAGCGCTATTACTTCTTGAATCACTTCTTCCTCAGTACCATTTTGATATGTTCTAATTAATTCATCTGTCATATTCACAGCAAGTCCTAAACCTGTGTCATGAATTTGCTTGTGCGCGTGTAATTGTCTAAGTGATGGTCCGACTGGCATACGATCATCTCCATTCATTATATATACATCTATTGTATTATAGAAAATACAAATAAAAGACTAGGGGATTCCCTAGTCTTTAATAATCTACAAATTGATACATTGTTTATCAGTTAATAATTAAATATTATTATTATTGTTGTTTACTCGTTCCTCTTTTGCTTGTAACAAATCCAATCACTAAGATTGAAAGTAAGACACCCCAGAAGATTAACTGCCATTGTAATGAATGTGGGAAGTCGTGTGGTAACACGTGAATTGCTTCGTGTGCTAATACAAGTACAACAAGTTTAATCCCAATCCAGCCGACAATCGCAAATGCTGCAGCCTCAAGGCCAGGATATGTTTCTAATACTTTGATGAAATATGTTGCTGCAAATCGCATTAAGATAACACCCAGCATACCACCAATAAACATGACCGTAAATTGACCAGCGTTCAGCCCCATAAAGTCTGGTCCGACTTCTGGCAATGTGATTGCAATTGCTATTGCAGCAAGCATTGAGTCAATCGCAAATGCGATATCAGCTGCTTCCACCTTAAGCACTGTCATCCAGAAGCCACTCCCTTTAGGTAGTGCTTCTTCTTCTGCAATGTTTGGAACACTTTCATCATCTGTGTGATTCTTCTTTTTAAAGTAAGTATATAAACTTTTCACTGACATAAAGATTAAATATGCTGCACCAAGTGCTTGTATCCACCAATACTTCGCTAAGAATGTGATAAAGAATAATGAAATTAATCTAAAGACAAAAGCTCCTACTAAACCATAAAATAAGGCCTTCTTACGTTGTTCCTCTGGTAAATGTTTTACCATCACAGCCATAACGATAGCATTATCAGCTGCAAGTAACCCTTCTAAAACAATTAAAACTAATACCACCCATGCATATGCCATTAAAATACTTGGATCCATAATAATTCCTCCTTTATTTTAATGAATATAAAAAGACCCATGCCAAATAATAATTGGCAAAGGTCTCACTGAACAGTATATGTTCCATAACGCCGGAAGTTCCAAAACTTCGTAATGACGACGTTATGCTTGAGGTCACCCTCTGAGCTACTCCCCTTCGACATAAGTCTTAGGATATTCATTTGTTTGTCTATTCAAAGTATATTGAATAAACATCATTACGATTACTTTAACACAGAATTTTTTAATAAGCTATAATTTTGTTTTTAATAAATAATATTATTAGATTAAATGAATGATGAAATATTATACTAAGATTAATAAGACATCAATAATATCAAGGAGTGAAAGCATTGGACACAGTAGCAGAATATATTGAAAATATTCCTGAAGAAAAACGCGAACCATTTGTAAAATTGATGGAAGTGATTGATGCACATTTGCCAGAAGGGTTTGAGAAAGTGATGCAGTATGGGATGATTAGTTACGTGGTACCGAAATTAATATATCCGGAAGGTTATCATGTAGATCCAACATTACCGTTAGCTTTTATTTCACTTGCAGTACAGAAGTCTCATATTGCGGTATATCATATGGGTGTTTATGCAGATGAAGACTTGCTGGATTGGTTTGTAATGGAATATAAAAAGACCATGTCGACAAAACTCGACATGGGGAAAAGTTGTATTCGATTTAAAAATCCTAAAAAGATACCATATGCGCTAATAGGTGGACTCGTCCAGAAAATGTCTGTAGAT
Source organism: Macrococcus animalis (assembly GCF_047425875.1). Taxonomy (GTDB): domain Bacteria; phylum Bacillota; class Bacilli; order Staphylococcales; family Staphylococcaceae; genus Macrococcoides; species Macrococcoides animalis. The sequence goes on along the minus strand of NZ_CP179727.1, from coordinate 1,091,588 downwards.
GACTGGGTCAAAATTTATGAAGCAAGTAAGCCTAATTAATAATTATTTTGATTTTTATTCATCTTTCTTTCGACGATATAACCAAATGATGCCACCAATAATGATGAGTGCCATAATGGTATAGAATACACTAGAGTACATATCAAAGTAATGAAGGACAAGTTCCCAGTTCTGACCGAGGATCATTCCTAAATAAATTAATACAGCATTCCAAATGAGTGTTCCTATTGTTGTGTATATAATAAATGGAATAATCGACATTTGGCTAAGTCCTGCGGGTATTGAAATTAAACTACGGATGAGCGGGATGAAGCGGCATAGAAATACAGCAGCGTAACCGTATTTGTGAAACCATTTATTCGCACTGTGTAAATCATGAATATCAAGTCTTAAAATAAAACCATATTTATCGACTATCTTTTCAATTCTTCTTAGACCTAAAATATGACCAGCATAATAAAGTACGATGGCACCCAGTACAGCACCTAAAGTTGATGCGATGAGCATGCCGGTGAATGTGAGTTTCGGAGATTCATCTACCATGAATCCACCAAACGTTAATATCACTTCTGATGGAATCGGTGGAAATACGTTCTCAAGTAAAATCAATAAGAATACACCGAAGTATCCGAATTGTTCCATGACTTTCATAATCCATTCTTGCATATCGTCACTCCAAATATTTGTATTGGTTACTATTTTACCGTATTTACAGGGATGAATTCAAAACAAACGACCGATGCGTTGTAAGAATCGGTCGTTTGTTTATTTGAAATTTTATAGTTATGATAATTTTTCTTTTGTTTTAGTCATGAATATATAAATCAGCACAAATATAACGAATACGATTTGTGGAATTAACGTTTCAATCGTTGGATATAGTCCTATTAGTTGAATGTGTGGCATCCAGTCTAATGTTGTGTTCGATAATTGATTCAATACTTGGAATGTATGAACACTCACACCTAGTATTTTAAATGCTAAACAGAAGATTAAAATGGACATCACTAAGAACAAAGTACGAATAGGGATAATGCTCGTAATACGTTCAAAGAATACTGCAAATAATATTAAAATAACAATTGCTAAAAGAATGCCTAATAGTAATTGTGCTAAACTTATTTTACCGGCAATCCCTGCATAGAAGATAATTGTTTCAGCACCTTCACGGAAGACGGACAAGAAGCTAACGAATGCGAAGGTAGAGATACTGCCTGATGATATTGCCTGGGTAATATTCTTGTTAATGAATTTATTCCAGTTTTTAATGGATGATTTCGAATGTAACCAAACACCGATTAAGATCATAAATATCACTGAGAAGACCCCTACATATGCTTCTAGTTGTTCGCGTCCTTGTCCTACATTTTTAAAGAGTAGGTTAAAGCTCATCGCAAGCGCAATACTGAGTAATAGTCCGATAATACTCCCCACTATAATCCATCGTGTTGCTTTCGGTTGCTTTGCATTTTTAGTAATTGACAAAAGGGCCATAATAATAAGTAACGCTTCTACACCTTCACGTAACATGATGAGTGCTGAGTCAATGAATGTATAGTGATCTTTAGCGACGGCTTTCTCAACTTTACTGTTAAGATCCTTTAATGCCGCATTAATCTTGTCTTTATTACTGTCATTTAAGCTCCCAGCATAGTCAGGGATGTCTTGTTCAAGTTGTGAATAAAGGCTAGCATCACTATTTCGAATATCACCTTCAACGTTTGGCCAAGTTGTAATAAATTGCGTTAAAGTTGCTTTCGCAGCTGTTAAATCATTTGATTCGATTTGTTTAGATGCATCTTTCAAATACGTTGATAATATAGAAGCATCTCCACTTTTTTGTTGCTTTGCTTTTTTACCTTGAATATAAGCATCAAGTTCAGATGTTAAAGTGTTGAGTTGTGCAATCGCACCGTCTTGATCGACAGGTTGTTTACTTAATGCAATACGTGTCATCATAAGTGCAGTCTCTATTTGACCGTAACGACCAATATCATCTTCACGTACGACTTTTTCATTCGCAGTCCAAGCTGCATTTAACTTTTTATTCGTTTCTAAAGCTTGTTTGTAATCTTTATTTTCGATTTGTGCTGTCATATCTTTAATTATCGGTGTTAATGCATTGATTAATTTTTTGCGTTTCGCATTTTTATCAACGGGATTCAATTGTTTTTCAAGCGTCATTAATTCAGGCGTTAAGTTTTTTATGATTTTAAGGCGTTCATCTTTATCGATTGTTGATTGTAACGTATCGATTTGTTCTGTTATTTTTTCATTTAATGCTTTATCTTTCTTGGGGAGTTTGTTGTAGTTTGCTTCAAACTCAGATAAATAATGATTGAATAATTTATTATCATTACTTTCGATACTAGATTTCATATCCGTAATACCGATAAATAGATCGCTCAAAGAAGTTGCGGCTTGCGCTGTTGGTGAAATCATAAAACATATTAAACTAAATAGAATCAAGAAGCGTTTCACCAATGTAACCTCCTTCTTTAACACCAGGGAATGCTAGAAAGACCCCAGAGCCACGATGTGTAATGTATTCATTCATACGGTCAATAGACCCAAGCATGCTTTGTATTTGTGTGAATTGTTCCGGTGACTTTTGGAAACTAATGAAGATCAGCCCCGCGTCAAATGCACCAGTCTTCTCGTTCACACCGTTTGTATAGCTAAACGATCGACGTAACATTTTTGTTTTTGCTTTTTTGGATAAATGAACGTGTGAGTCTTGTGGAATGATGTAGTTGCCTTGATCATCTTTATTGTTGATATTCACAATATCAAACTCATCTTTCTTACCCAGTGGCGCGCCTGTTTCACGATGGCGACCAAATGTTGCTTCTTGATCTTCTAAAGCAGTTCTATCCCAAGTTTCTAAATGCATTTGAATTTTACGCACGACTAAATAACTACCATTTTTCTCCCAACCTGAGTCCGCAAATATATATTGATTTAGCGCACCTGTTTGATGCGCTTTCGGATTTGCAGTGCCATCTTTAAATGAGAATAAGTTTCTCGGGGTTTGTACTTTACCGTCTTTTTCTTCAAATGAATTGAAGCCGACTTGTGCCCATTTCATTGTGACAAGTCCGCTAGATGCACGTACTAAGTTACGCACTGCATGGAAGTTTACTTGTGGATCATCACTACATGCTTGAATGACAATATCGCCACCTGTAAATTTGTCATCTAATTGATCTTTAGGGAAGTGGGGGACGTCTTTTAAAGCTTCAGGTCGTTTGTCTGTGATTTTTAATTTATCAAAGAATGTAGGACTAACACCAAATGTTAAAGTAAGTCTAGCTGCATCTAAACCAACAGCTTCTCCAGTGTCAATTGTCGGTAGTAATGTATTATCTGTAACAGGTGCGATTAAATCACCATTCATAAGCTTAATGCTATGTGCTGTCCATTTTTTAAACATCTCTCTTACTTCACTGATATCTTTTGAATGTAATTCGAGAACGACAAAATAGACATGCTTTTGCACGTCTGAAATAATGCCTGATTGATATTTTCCGTAGAAATTGACTTTGTGTTTTGTGTTCTTATTGTCTTTACCGAAATGGTTAATCGCAAGTAGTGAAGTACCTAGTCCCGTTGATCCAACAACGACACCGGCACCTCCAATTCCTGCAATTTTAAGAAAGTCTCGGCGTGACATATTATTTTTTTCTGTCAATGTAATCACTCCAAGATAATTGCCATTTGGCTTAATGGTTCACCGAGTTGGTCAACGGCGGTAGATAATTTTTTCGTATCTTCTTTTGATAATTTTTCGTAGCTTACATAGTCCCCATTACCAACTTCGTGTTTTTTAAGCAATGTGTTCACAGCATCAAATTTTGATTGAATATTTTGAGCAAGTTTATCGTCTTTTGCTTTAATTTTTTCTTCAAATAAAGAGAAAATCTTCTCAGCGCCTTCAATATTTGCTTTGAAATCGTAAAGGTCAGTATGTGAGAATATTTCTTCTTCACCTGTAATCTTAGACGTTGATACTTCATTTAATAAGTCGATTGAACCTTGTAACATCAATTTAGGTGTTACTTCAGCAGTATCTACTTTTGCACGTAGCTCTTTCGCATCTTTTAATAATTGATCAGCAACTTTTTCGTAGCCTTTCGTTTTGTTCTCAACCCATAATGCTTTTTCAAGCTTGTGGTATCCTGACCATTCTTTTTCCTTACCTTCAGCTTCCATATCTGCTAAACGCGCATCTATTCTTGGATCTAAATCACCAAAACTTTCAGCAACAGGTTCTGAACGTTCGAAATACATACGCGCTTTAGGATAGATCTTTTTCGCTTCATCAATCTTTCCGGCTTTAAATGCGCTGACAAATTTGTCAGTATCTTTTACGAATAAATCGATTTGTTCTACAGTAAATGCTTTGTATGCATCGGTCTCTTTAGATAAATCAACTGTCTTTTTTGTCACTATTGCAGTTTTATCTTCTGTCTTCGTTGCTTCTTGTGCTTTGTTGTTGCCACAAGCTGTTAATAATAATGTGCCTATAAGTAATGAAGTGGTAAATAACTTTTGGTTCATGATGCAACTCCTTTTTAATTGTTAATGATAATCATTTTCAATTAATGATAACGGTAACAAAGTATAAACGTCAATAGGAAATTGTTATTTATTTGAATAATAGGAACGATTAAGCGCGTTTATTACGGGTATATGTACAGTATTAAATACGATTGAGAGGCTAGTACAATGAATAAATTTAGACAAATTACTGAATCAGAGTTATTTCCGACAGAACAATTAGGGCCTGAAATTTATGGTACTATTCATTTTCCGGTAGGTGATCAAACTGAATTTGATGGCGCTTATATTACGACGAATGAACGTTTATTTATGAATGTCGATATGGGTGAGAAAGTATATGAACGTGTTGTAGGTTATAACGAAATTACATCAGCATCTAAAACGGTCAATGGTGTGCTACTTGATTTTCATATGGGTGGTATTCCAATGACACATGTAACTAAAGGAGATGCACAAGCATTTGTAGATTTCGTTAATGAGCACATCGAATTGGCAAAAGAGAGACAAGGAAAGGCACCTGAATAAATGAGGAATTAAAAAACGCTGCTGGATTCAATTATCCGGCAGCATTTTTTTATTAAATATTATAGCAATCCATTAAATGATTATTCTACGATTTCTAAAGCGATTTCCATCATTTTTGTGAATGATGTTTGTCGCTCTTCAGGTGTCGTTTCTTCGTGTGTTAATAAGTGATCACTTACAGTGAAGATACCTAAAGCACGAACGTCTCCACCAGCGTAAGCAGCATTCATATAAAGTCCTGCTGATTCCATTTCAACTGCTAAGATACCCATTGAGCGCCATTTATCAGTCGCTTCTTGGTTTGCATTGTAGAAAATATCAGATGATAAAACATTACCAACGTGGTTAGGCACACCTTTTTCATCTGCTAATTGTTTTGCACGCGCTAATAAATCATAGTTTGCGATTGGTGCAAAGTGTCCAGGTAAACCATATTGAGCTACGTAGTTAGAATCAGTTGAAGCACCTTGTGCGATAATAACATCATAAACATTAATACCTTCTTGCATTGCGCCACATGATCCAACTCGGATTAAGTTCTTAACACCAAATGTGTGGATTAATTCATATGAGTAAATTCCGATAGATGGAATCCCCATACCTGTTCCCATTACTGAAATCTTTTTGCCTTTGTATGTGCCAGTGTAACCAAACATGTTACGCACTTCATTGAACTGGACAACATCTTCTAGATAAGTGTCAGCAATAAATTTTGCACGTAATGGATCTCCTGGTAATAGTATCGTTTCTGCGATTGGATTGTTTTCTGGTTTAATATGTGGTGTAGATTTAGACATAATATAAGTCTCCTTTAATTTCTATAGTATTAACTTTAGTCTACAGAGTAATGCATATTTTATCAAGTGAGAGTATACATAGGTAGTTTGATTATTATCATTACGAACTATTTTTAATATGGGGAAAAATATTATAAAAGATATTGTGAATTTATTCACAAGATGTTATATTAGTGGCGTAATAGTTCTTAATAATTATTGAATAATAAAACTAAGTTAAAAATCACACAAAGAAATAGGGAGGTCATTTACATGACAGAGGTTCAAGAGAGGCTCACAGCAAAATCGTTTTTATTCAAAGTTTTAAATGGTGTAGCTTTAGGGATTGTTGTAGGATTAATTCCGAACGCAATTTTAGGTGAATTATTTAAGTATTTAATGCAATTTCATTCATTTTTCGGCACATTATTAAATGTCGTTGTTGGTATCCAGTTTACTGTACCGGTTATTGTAGGTGTTTTAATTGCCATGCAATTTAAGTTAAATCCATTACAAACAGTTATCGTAGGTACAGCAGCATTCGTGGGTTCAGGCGCAGCAGTGTTCCAAGATAAAGCTTGGATGTTAGTCGGTATCGGGGATTTAATCAATACAATGTTAACAGCTTCTATTTCAGTCTTAATTATTTTATGGATTAAAGATAAATTAGGTTCTTTAAATATTATTCTCTTACCTATCATAGCAGGTGGCTTAGCAGGGTTAATTGGTATTTTAACTTTACCTTATGTGAAATTAATTACAAGTTCGTTAGGTCAACTCGTAAATAGCTTTACAAACTTACAACCTATTTTAATGTGTGTCTTAATTGCAATCGTATTTAGCATATTAATTGTTTCACCTATTTCAACAGTAGCAATTGCTATGGCCATTGGTATATCGGGTATGGCTTCTGGTGCAGCGAACTTAGGAGTAGCTGCGGCAGCAACAATGTTGGCAATTGGTTCAATCAAAGTTAATAAATCTGGTATCACTTTAGCAATACTTATGGGTGCGATGAAAATGATGATGCCAAATTTAATTAAATATCCAATCATTATTTTACCAATAGCTGTAACAGCCGCTACAAGTGGTTTGGCAGGTGCAATTTTCAATATTAAGGGTACACCAGCTTCAGCAGGATTTGGATATTCAGGTTTAGTAGGTCCAATTAATGCATTAAAGTTTATGGATGGAAATATAGTAGCGAATCTAGGTATACTAGCATTAGCTTATATCGTAATTCCAGTCATTACGGGACTAATTGTAAATACACTTTGTCTGAAATTTAAAGTGTATACACCAGAAGTATTTAAATTTCAATCCGGTGAATAGGAAAGGAAGTATTTTATGAAGATATTAATGTTTGGTACGCGTGAAGATGAGAAGCAAGCAGCGTTAGATTGGGCACGACGAGAAAATGTAGAAGTTACATTTAATGAAGGTCCACTTACGATGGAAACTGTTAATTTATTGGACGATTATGATGCAGTAACAACAAGCCAAACAGCAAAGTTAGATGATGCATTATACGAAATTGTGGCACGAAAAGGAATTAAACAACTTGCACAACGTTCAGCAGGTTTTGATATGTTCGATTTAGACAAAGCAGCAGAACATGGATTAATTATTTCAAATGTGCCGAGTTACTCTCCAAATGCGATTGCTGAATATGCAGTTACTTCTGCAATGAATATTATTCGTAATACAGAAAAAATTCAACGTAAAGTTAGGGAACATGATTTTACTTGGAACAAATCAATCATTAGTAAAGAAATGCGATCAATGACAGTTGCAATTATTGGTACTGGTCGTATAGGTAGTATAACTGGTCAAATTTTAAAAGGATTCGGTGCTGAGGTTATAGGATATGACATATATCCAAATGAAGCAGCAAAATCATTCTTAACCTACACTGATACGTTAGAAGAAGCGATAAAAGATGCGGATCTGATTTCAATTCATATGCCACTAACAAAGGACAATCAACATATGTTTAATGCAGAATTATTTGCAAAGATGAAAGATGGCGTTTATATTGTGAACACAGCGCGTGGTGGTATTTTAGATACGAAGGCATTATTAGAGGCTTTAGACTCTGGAAAAGTCGCTGCAGCTGCACTTGATACGTATGAAAATGAATCACCTTACTTTCCTAAAGACTATAGAGGTAAAGAGATAGAGGATGAAGTATTGTTAGAACTTATTTTTCGTGACGATGTTCAGGTTTCACAACATATCGCATTCTATACTGAAACGGCAGTCATGAATTTAGTTGAAGGTGGTTTAAATTCAGCGAAAGAAGTTGTTGAAACAGGAACATGTGAAAATAGAGTTAACTAATTTATTTAGGTATATAATAAATAAAGAGACTAAAATATTAGTCTCTTTATTTGAATGCTTAAATTTATTATGTAAGAGTATCAACAACTATTTTGCTAAAAAGCGTTATTTTCTTAATAATTGTGTTGCCATCATCATCATAAATGAGAGTGTTATCATAATTGCAACCCACCCCCAAGCAAGTGTCATTTCATTATTTTCAATTGCGATATAAATCGCTGTGGGCATCGTTTCAGTTATACCGGGAATATTACCTGCAAAGATAAGCGTCGCACCGAATTCTCCTATAGCACGTGCAAATGATAAGAGAATCCCAGTGAGTAATGCAGGTTTTGTCAAAGGTAATATGATGTTCGTAAAGATTTGTCTCTTTTTTGCACCATCTACTATCGCTGCATTAATAATTGAATGAGGGACTTGTTCTATTCCGATTTTAAGTGATTGATACATGAGTGGAAGAGCCACAAGTGTTGATGCTGTTATCGCTGCATATATTGTAAATATTATCGGTTGATTAAATATTTGCTCTATGAGTTTTCCGACGGGGCTATTTTTTCCGAGGGTAATGAGCAGTATGAAGCCAACAACCGTTGGTGGTAATACCATTGGCAGCATTATGATAGATTCTATTATTGATTTCCCTGGAAATGATTTCTGTCCAATTAAGTAATGGAGGACAATTCCTATTACAAGGCTTAGGAGTGTTGCAATCGTTGCAACTTTCAATGAAATTATAATAGGTGATAGAAAACTATCACTACTTAATATTTCTTGCATTGTTATCCTCCTTGTCTTTTGGGTGTACCTTAGTATTTATCGTTATTATAGCACTATATAGAATGTTTGATGAGAACGAAATAAACTTTGGAAAAATTGAATCTTAGGATTAGGGTATGATAGATTTCATATATTCGTGTCAATCGAAAGCAGTGGAATAATTAAGAAATATCTATCTTTTACTGAACAACATATTTGATTATTCCTGTCATTTCCTATTTAATTACAGTAAGAATATACAGGTGGCGATGACGATGAATAAATTAGTACTCAATATTAAACCAAAGACACAGTGGTTTCCACATTTTTATTTATTGGGCTGTGAAGCTGTGTCTGTTTCAATGGGTCTACGTTATAAAGGGGTAAAATTATCTTCTAGAAAAATCTTAAACGAAATTCCGAAGCATAAAACTAACCCATTTAAAGGTTATGTAGGACCGAAACGTATTATTAAAAACGATAAACATCAAACTGTATTTCCAAATGTCATGGTTGATTATTTAAGTGATTACTATAAAGCGATAGACAGTACAGGTCAATCGATGGCAGAGCTAGAACAAGCCATTATGAATAATCATTCGGTGGTACTGTATGCTACCTCGATGCATATTGAACCTTTATTAAAGGAATTTAAAGTTGAGGGTCGAATGTTAGAATTTGTGACTAATATGCATGTGATTCTACTTGTTGGTATGGACAATGAGTATTATTATGTAATTGATCCGCTGTGGGCAAAGTTTGGCTTTATTAAAGTACCCGCAATATTTGCAATGAGGCAACAATTAATCAAAGTTCGTCGTCGCACGTTAGAAAAACGTTATGAGAATGCAGGGCGTATGAGTATTATTATTTGAAGTAAACAACTGTGTTATGGCCATTAGTGATGGATGATGTTGTTGAAAGAATAGACTTGATTATTTCAAGTCTATTCTTTTTGTGTAAAATTGTTATATAAATATATAGAATTAGTATTTGATATTTTAATGAAAGCGATTATAATTAAATAGTATTGATAATCAGTCTCAATTAGGAGGATGGAAATGAAAAAGTTATTTGCATTATTCATTGCATGTATTATGGTTCTTGCAGCATGTGGTGGTTCAAGTGATAAGAAAGAAACAAAAGAAACAAAAGAAACAAGCGGTAAGTCAGAAATGGTAGATTTCAAGTTAGATAATGGTAAGACAATTAAGATTCCAAAACAACCTAAACGTATTGTTATTATGGGAGCTAGTTATGTCGGCAATTTATTAGATCTAGGTGTTAAGCCAGTCGGTGCAGATCAATATGCATTTCAATCTGATATATTAAAACCAAAATTAGACGGTGTTGAAAAATTAAACCCAGGTGAAATTGAAAAGATTATCAAACTAAAACCAGATTTAATTTTATCTTTTGATACAGATAAAGATAATGCGAAATATGCTAAGATTGCACCAACAATACCATTTACATATACAAAGCACGGTTATTTAGATGTACACGAATTGTTAGGTAAAATTGTTGGTAAAGAAAAAGAAGCAAAATCATTTGTTGATGAGTGGAATTCTACAACGAAAAAAGATGGAGAAGAAATTAAAAAGCATTTAGGTACAGATAAGAAGTTTTCTATCTTCCAATTCTTCCAAAAAGAAATTTACGTGTATGGCGATAACTGGGGGCGTGGTTCAGAAATCATTTATCAAGCATTCGGTTTAGATATGCAAGATAAAATTAAGAAAGATGTTAAGCCAACAGGTTGGAAAAAGGTATCAGCTGAAAGCTTAGGAGATTACGCAGGTGATATTGTACTTGTTTCTAGTGATACTGGTAAAATTTCAAATACAGTGACAGAATCTAAAGTATGGAAAAACATGGACGCAGTAAAAAATAATAAAATAGTACAATATGATGCAGAAGACTTCTGGTTCAACGATCCAATCTCTTTAGAACATCAACGTAAAGTATTAAAAGAAGCATTGTTAAAATTAGAAGAATAATACTTTAAATAAATAGATAATTAGATGAGACGTCTGTCTCATCTTTTATTTAGCAATAATGTAAACTCATTATTTATTTAGGTTAACATTATTGCTATAATTGGATTATTCTTTGAGAAATGAGGGTTTATATGAAAACGAAAGATTTAGTTATTGTAGGTATGTTTACCGCGCTAATCGCTGTATTAGGTTTATTACCACCGATAAGCATTCCGGGTATTCCAGTGCCATTCACATTTCAAAATTTAGGATATATTTTAGCGGGTTGCTTGCTTGGTAGCCGTTTAGGTGGGTTATCTGTTTTGATTTTTACAATATTGGTCGCAATCGGTTTACCGGTATTATCAGGTGGTCGTGGAGGGTTTGCATTATTCTTCGGCCCTACTGGGGGATATATTTTATCATTTACACTTTTAGCTTTTTTAATCGGATTTATTGTTGAACGCATGAATTCACCAAAAGTATGGCAAGTTTTTGTTGTTAATGCTTTAATTGGAGCATTTTTATGTAACTTAATTGGTGGAACATTTATGGCATTTAACTTGAAACAAGATATTATAACAGCTTTAAAATCGGTATTAGTATTTATTCCAGGAGATTGTATTAAAGCATTTATTGCTGCGATATTAGCAGTGAAATTACGTAATGTACCTACTATTCAAAAAAGTTTACGCAGCAACTAGTATGCGTAAACTTTTTTTCTTGTATATAAAAGGAAATATTATGTACTTCGTGATAAAATTAAATGAAGAGTATCACGCTTACGTTTTTCCTATAAAATATATGAAAGAGTGGGAAATATATTGGAAACTTTAGTGATAAGTTTTTCGAGTAAAGATGTGGTGTCAGTGAACGGTTTAGATGAGCGTGTTCCCGATGTACTATTAATAAAAGCATGGTATGCATCAGTGCATAATGTGAAGAGAAAAGATAGTCACCATGCGAAACAATTAATTGCGCGTAACGAAGTGGTTACGAATAAAGAATATTGTGTAGAAATTAAATTAATTGATGAGCGTACAATCAAACATTTCGACCAATATACATATGAAATGAGTTATTTCTTAGAAGGTGTATTAAAAGCAACTGTGATTTCAACATATTTAGAAGAGGTGTCCTATGCAGTTTCAAATCACTGAGGATGAACTGAGCAATTATTGGAGTACGATATTAGGTAAGAAAAATATAAGTAAAAGTAGTGTTGTTCCAGGTAACTTAGTAATGCATAAAGTTATTACGATGCTTAATATACCGGAAGTATTATCTAATCAAGCGACTTTCAAAAATGATGTACTCGTTAATGAGTTACTTTTCTTAGATTTATTCCAGGCGAACGATGTCATTGAATATAAAGTGACTTACGGTAGACAGTTAAAACTAGCTGGGACAATACAATTAAAATAAAATCCTAAACTTCTATTTAGAGGTTTAGGATTTTATTTATTCGGTGACAATTCTCTCAGGATGGCTATAGACATTAAATGTGTCGTTGCGAACGAAGCCAACAGCAGTAATATTTAAATCTTTTGCAAGACCAATTGCTAAATCCGTGGGAGCAGATTTACTTATTATGATTCCAACACCAATCTTTGAAGCCTTGATTAAGATCTCTGAAGAAATTCGGCCGGAGAAGATTAACACTTTATCTTTAATTGGAATATTATTTAATATACAGTGTCCGTAAAGTTTATCTAGTGCGTTATGTCTTCCAATATCATTGCGATGTAAATAAAAGTCTTTGCCGTCACTAATAGCTGCATTGTGTAAGCCGCCAGTCACTTTAAAGTCGGTGCTTTGGCTTTGCATCGTATGCATTAAATGAAAAATCTCATTCGGTGAAATGGTACGTACCGTTGTTGCTACTTTAGCTGCTTTCATATCATTAATGAAATAGAACTGACGACTCTTACCGCAACAAGAACTGATCATACGTTTCGTAAATTGTGCTTGAGTTGTGTCCACTTCATTTGTGAGTTCAATATGACACAGTCCCTTTGAGTCATCTAAATGGAAGTTTTTAATATCTCTATGCTTTCTAATAACCCCTTCGGAAGCTAAAAATCCCAATGCAAGTTCTCGTAAATACTTTGGTGTACAGACAATTGTTGCGAATTCTTCTTTATTCACATATAGCGTGAGGGGAAATTCGTTTGCAATTGTGTCTTCTATTTGAATGAGTTTACCATCTATGTATTTAATGATTTGCTTCTCTTGATATACATCATGTGTCATAAAATCAACTCCTATCTATATTATATAACAGTGTTCCAAAAATAGAATGTTTAAGTGATTATTATGTCTATTTAACTTTAATTGAATGTTCACAATGTTACTAATCAAAATCTAATTCAATCATTCTAGGGATTCCCCTACATGCTTAGGGAAATCCCCAATACCAATCTATTGTGAATAGTTTCATAATCTATGGTAAGAGGGCAAATCTGTAACAAAAGGAGTGTTATGAATGGCAATTGGTACTGGGTTACGTTTTTTTAAACCTACTGAAAGATTTAACGGTAATTGGTCAGTGTTAGAAGAGAAGAGTCGTGAATGGGAAAAGGTATACCGTCAACGTTGGAGTCATGATAAGGTCGTACGTACGACGCATGGTGTTAACTGTACGGGTTCATGTTCTTGGAAAGTATTCGTTAAAAACGGGATTATCACATGGGAGAATCAACAAATCGATTATCCATCATGTGGACCTGATATGCCTGAATTTGAACCACGTGGATGTCCACGTGGAGCATCATTCTCATGGTACGAATATTCACCTTTACGTATTAAATTCCCATATGTTCGTGGTGTGTTATGGCGATTATGGCAAGCAGCTTTAGAAGAATATGGAGATCCAGTCCGTGCATGGCAATCTATCGTTGAAGATCCTGAGAAAGCACGCAGCTACAAACAAGCACGTGGTATGGGTGGTCATGTGCGTGTGACTTGGAGAGAAGTAACTCAATTGATAGCCTCTCAATTGATCTATACAATTAAGAAGTACGGTCCAGACCGTATCGCTGGATTCACGCCAATCCCTGCAATGAGTATGATTAGTTATGCTGCAGGTGCGCGTTTCATCTCATTACTTGGTGGAGAAATGTTATCATTCTATGATTGGTATGCAGATTTACCACCAGCGTCACCTCAAATTTGGGGTGAACAAACAGATGTTCCAGAATCAAGTGACTGGTATAATGCAGGATACATTATCATGTGGGGTTCTAACGTACCATTGACTCGTACGCCTGATGCTCACTTTATGACAGAAGTACGTTACAAAGGGACAAAAGTTGTTTCTGTGGCGCCAGACTATGCAGAAAATGTGAAATTCGCTGATAACTGGTTGGCACCAAATCCAGGAACTGATGCTGCACTTGCTCAAGCAATGACGCACGTGATTCTAGATGAATTCTATGAACAAAGACAAGAACCAATGTTTATCAACTATGCAAAACAATATACAGATATGCCTTTCTTAATCATGTTAGACGAACATGAAGATACTTTAAAAGCAGGACGTTTCTTACGTTCAAGTGATTTAGGCGACACAAGTGAACATAGTGAGTGGAAACCCGTTGTATTCGATGATATTACTAAACAAATCGTTGTACCTAATGGAACAATGGGGCAACGTTGGGAAAAAGATGTGAAATGGAATATCAAATTAGAAACGGCTGATGGTACAAAGATTGATCCTTCAATGTCTATTAAAGATAATGGTCATGAAGTGATTGAAATTGCTTTCCCTTTCTTCGATAACGCAGGTAATGGTACTTTCAAACGTCCAATTGCAGCGAAGAAAGTTACATTAGCAAATGGTGAAACGAAATATGTTGCTACGATTTATGATTTAATGTTATCTCAATACGGTGTTAACCGTTTCAATACTGATTTAGAAGCAAAAGGTTATGATGATGAATCTTCAATCTACACGCCAGCATGGCAATTAAAAGTAGCCGGTGTGAAACCATCAGTTATCGTACAAATCGCGCGTGAGTTTGCACAAAATGCAATTGATACTGGCGGTCGCTCAATGATTATTATGGGTGCAGGTATTAACCACTGGTTCAACTCAGATACAATTTATCGTTCAGTATTAAACTTAGTAACTCTTTGTGCTACGCAAGGTGTTAATGGCGGAGGCTGGGCACACTATGTTGGACAAGAAAAATGTCGTCCAATTGAAGGTTGGTCGACAATTGCATTCGCAAAAGATTGGTCAGCGCCACCACGTTTACAAAATGCTACGAGTTGGTTCTATTTCGCGACAGACCAATGGAAATATGAAGAAGCAGGTGTCGATACGCTGACTTCACCATTAGCAGATAACGTGAAATACAAACATCCAGCTGATTACAATGTATTAGCTGCACGTTTAGGATGGTTACCATCTTATCCACAGTTTGATAAGAACAGTTTATTATTTGGTGAAGATGCACGCGACGCAGGAAACTTTACGAATGAAGAAATATTAAAACGTGCTGTTGAATCTGTGAAATCACGTGAAACAAAATTTGCAGTAGAAGATCCTGATGCGAAACAAAACCATCCGAAAACATTATTTGTTTGGCGTTCTAACTTAATTTCAAGTTCCGCAAAAGGGCAAGAGTACTTCATGAAGCATTTATTAGGTACGAAACATGGCTTACTTGCTGAACCAAATGAACGTGAAAAACCAGAAGAAATTACTTGGAGAGAAGATACTGAAGGTAAATTGGATTTACTTGTAGCACTTGATTTCCGTATGACAACAACGCCTTTATACGCAGATGTTGTTCTACCGGCAGCAACTTGGTACGAAAAACATGACTTATCTTCAACAGACATGCATCCATTCGTACATCCATTTAATCCTGCGGTTGATCCACTTTGGGAATCAAGAAGTGACTGGGATATTTACAAATCAATTGCGAAGACATTTTCTGAAATGTCAGAACGTCACTTACCAGGTACATTTAAAGATGTAGTAACAGCACCACTTGCACATGATTCACAACAAGAAATTTCTACACCAATGGGAATTGTTAAAGACTGGACAAAAGGTGAAGTCGAACCTATTCCAGGTAAGACAATGCCAGGATTTGCAGTTGTGGATAGAACTTTCACTGATGTTTATGACAAATACGTCTCAGTCGGCCCGTTACTTGAGAACGGTAAAGTTGGTGCCCACGGCGTTGCGTTTAGCGTTAAAGAACAATACGACGAGTTACGTTCAATGGTAGGTACTTACGAAGATGAAACAGTGAAAAATGGTAAACCAAGAATTGATACAGCAAAACGTGTCGCAGACGTTATTTTAAATGTATCATCTGCAACAAACGGTCAAGTTTCTCAAAAATCTTATGCGGATTTAGAAGAACAAACAGGTGTTGAATTAAAAGATATTTCATCAGAACGAGCAGCAGAAAAAATTACGTTTGCAAATATTACTGCACAACCTCGTGAAGTTATTCCAACAGCTGTGTTCCCAGGGTCAAATAAATTGGGGCGTCGTTATTCACCATTTACAACAAATATCGAACGCTTAGTACCTTTCAGAACTTTAACAGGCCGTCAAAGTTACTATATTGATCATGAAGTATTTCAACAACTTGGTGAAGCATTACCAGTTTATAAGCCAACACTACCACCAATGGTATTTGGCACTAAGGATAAACAAATTAAAGGTGGCGTAGACAGTTTAGTATTACGATATTTAACGCCACACGGTAAGTGGAATATTCACTCGACATATCAAGATAACCTTCACATGTTAACGTTATTCCGCGGAGGTCCAACAGTTTGGATTAACAATGAAGATGCAGCACAACATGAAATTTACGACAATGATTGGTTAGAAGTATACAACAGAAATGGTTTGGTTACGGCGCGTGCGGTTGTTTCTCACCGTATGCCACGTGGCACGATGTTTATGTACCATGCACAAGACAAACATATTCAAACACCAGGTTCTGAAATTACAGACACACGTGGTGGTTCACATAATGCACCAACGCGTATTCATTTAAAACCAACACAACTTGTTGGGGGTTACGCTCAAATCAGTTATGGATTTAACTACTACGGACCAATCGGTAACCAACGTGACGTTTACGTTGCTGTTCGTAAGATGAAGGAGGTAGATTGGCTTGAAGATTAAAGCTCAAGTTGCAATGGTAATGAATTTAGATAAATGTATCGGTTGTCATACATGTAGTGTTACATGTAAGACAACTTGGACAAACCGTCCAGGTGCTGAATATATGTGGTTTAACAACGTAGAAACGAAACCGGGTATTGGTTATCCGAAGCGTTGGGAGGATCAAGAGCAATACAAAGGTGGTTGGCAATTAAGCCGAAAAGGCAAATTAGAACTCAAATCGGGATCTAAACTTTCTAAAATAGCTTTAGGAAAAATCTTCTACAATCCTGATATGCCCGAAATGAAAGACTACTATGAGCCATGGACATACAACTATGCAGACTTAACAAATGCGAAAGAGAAAAAACATTCTCCAGTTGCACGTGCCGAATCTTTAGTAACAGGTAAGAAAATGGACTTAGAATGGGGTCCAAACTGGGAAGATGACTTGGCTGGAGCACATATTACAGGACCAACTGACCCGAACATCGAAAAAATTGAAGAAGAAATCAAATTTAATTTCGAACAAACTTTTATGATGTACTTACCAAGACTTTGTGAACACTGTTTGAACCCAAGTTGTGTCGCAAGTTGTCCAAGTGGCGCAATGTACAAACGTGATGAAGATGGTATCGTACTCGTTGACCAAGATGCATGTCGTGGATGGCGTTATTGTATGACGGGTTGTCCTTACAAAAAGGTTTACTTCAACTGGAAAACAAACAAAGCTGAAAAATGTACGTTCTGTTTCCCACGTGTTGAAGCAGGATTACCAACAGTATGTTCTGAAACTTGTACTGGACGAATGCGTTACTTAGGTGTGTTATTATATGATGCAGATAAAGTGTTAGAAGCAGCATCTGTAGCTGATGAAAAGGATTTATATCAATCCCAGTTAGATCTATTCTTAGATCCCCATGATCCGGAAATTATTGCACAAGCGGAACGAGATGGTATTAGCTTAGAATGGATTGAAGCAGCACAAAATTCACCAGTATATAAATTAGCGATTGAGTATAAATTAGCATTTCCTTTACACCCGGAATATCGCACATTACCAATGGTTTGGTATTGTCCACCACTTAGCCCAATCATGAACTACTTCGAAGGGAAAGATTCAATTAAGAACCCAGATATGATTTTCCCTGCAATCGAAGAAATGCGTCTACCAATTCAGTACTTAGCAAACATGCTAACAGCAGGAGATGCTGAAACAGTGAAACAGGCTTTACAAAAAATGGCTATGATGCGTAGTTATATGAGAGCAATCTCAAGCGGTAAAGACTTCGATGAAACAAGACTTGCCCGTGTTGGTTTGACAGCACAACAAGTGAAAGCTATGTATCGTTTACTTGCTATTGCGAAACATGAAGATCGTTTCGTAGTACCAACATCACATAAAGAAGGCTACGTGAATACTTATAGCGCTCAAGGTGGCGAGGGCTATACAAGTGACAATTTTGGAGTAGATTGTGATGGTTGTGGTCCAGTACCAGCAGGCAAAACAGGAAAAGAAGTTTATGAAGATAACTTCTATGGAGGGATTTGGCGTGATTGATTTAATAAAATTATACGAGTATAAAAAGTCATTCGGATTTTTTAGCCACCAACTTGTATATCCAGAGAAACTAAATTTTCACCCGAAAGCATTTGAAGGTGTATTTGATGAAGATCATCCTGCGTATGAAGCGGTTAATCAATACTGGACAGACATGCATGAGATAAGCCTTTCAGAAATTCAGGAAGTGTATACCTCAACATTTGATTTTGAGAAAAAAACAACACTTTATATGACTTTTGTGAAGTTCGAAGATAAAAAAGAACGTGGACAAATGTTAGCAAGATTAAAAGTATTATATGAAATGTTTGGTTTAGAAATGCCATCTTCAGAATTATCGGATTTTCTACCGCTTATGTGTGAATTTATTTATGCGGCAGAGTGGCGAGGAGACGACAGAGCTGAAGAAAGCATGCAACTTGTATTAATGGTAATTGAAGATGGGACATATAATTTACTTAATGCATTAGAACAAATTCAAAGTCCATATTACAATTTAATTCTTGCTATTCGTGAAACATGTAAAGCATGTTTATTAGCAGATGAAAAAGAGGTGTCGTCACATGCTTAACCAATTACTTTGGGTTATATTCCCTTATGCATGTATCGCAATATTTATTATCGGTCATATTTTTAGATTTAAATACGATCAATTCTCGTGGACAGCGAAATCGAGTGAGTTTGTTGAAAAGAAACAATTGATGTGGGGGAGTATTCTATTCCATTTAGGGATTATTCCTGTTATTATGGGGCATGTAGTTGGACTTGGTATTCCTGCAGATTGGTTAAGAGCAATCGGTATTAACGATCATCTTTATCATATCGGTGCTGTTTATATTGGAAGTATCTTTGGTATAGTTACATTAATCGGTATGTTATTACTTACAGCACGCCGTATTACAAACCAAAGTGTAAGACATTTAAGCTCAGCTTCAGACATTTTAGTTAACTTATTATTACTTGTCATCGTTTTTTTAGGTTGTTATTCAACAATCGTTACAAATGCAACAACACCAGACTTTGACTATCGTGCAACTATTTCAGAATGGTTTAGAGGGTTATTAATTTTAAGACCACAAGCTGAATTTATGTTAGATGTACCATTAGCATTTAAATTGCACGTTATCGCTGGTTTCTTAATTACAGCATTATGGCCGTTCACACGTTTAGTGCACGTTTGGAGTGTGCCAGTGAATTATGTTGGCCGTAGCCATATCATTTATCGTAAACATAAATAATTGTCAGGAGGGATAAGCATGGATACTATAATGAAACATAATTATCAGGGTGAAGTGAATCGATTAAGAGATAAACTAAATGTTGATTTTGTAGGTCTTGCAATGCCTTCTGATTTGATCTCACAAACGGATATTCATTGGACATTTGTTTCAGGTGCAATGAATGAACGTTATAAAAAAATAGAATTACAAAAAGGAAAAGGAATCGCCGGATTTGTGCTCAAATCTGGCCGTTCTTGGATTGAATTAGATGTATCTACAAGTAGTATTGCAACGCATATATTTGATTTTCCAATCGTTCGATTTGAAAGATTGACGAATTTTATGGCACTCCCACTTTGGAAATATAATAAAGTTGCAGCGGTACTATTGATTGGTAATAGAGAGAAAAAGCCATTCAGTCTTGCGATTTATGAAGAAGTGAATATTGAACTAGATAAAGGATTTGGTGCGTTTTACCGTAAGGATGTGATTAATAGTGTCACATAGTATAAATAAATTTAATCCCAATTTATTAGAAGAGTTGATTAAATATTATTATAATGATACTGAAGAATTAATCATTTTCATTAATTCGGATAATTCAATTCTCACAATGAATGATGCAGCGAAAAGAGTCTTGAATTACAAGGAGAATTTAGATGCACTACTTGAGAGCTTCTGTTCGACATGTATGGGATATACAAATGAACATGCATTAATGACGTGTATGAATTGTTTTATGCAAGAAGATAGAAGCAATCAATCATTTCAGTTATTCCTGAAAAATGAAATGGGTGAACCAGTTGCATATTCAGCTTCATTTGTTGTGTTAAAAGATATACCAAATGTCAAAGTATTAACGTTACAAAATGTATCACCACAACTCCGAACGCAAGAAATACTTCACCAAAAAACAATCACACAAAAAATCATTAATGCTCAAGAGAATGAAAGAAAAAGAATTTCTCGTGAATTACATGATAGTGTCGTTCAAGAATTATTAAATGTAGTTGTAGATTTACGCTTAATTAAGTACAAAAATGACGAAGAATTAGATAAACATGTGCAACTGATTGAAGGATCAATGTCTCGTTTGATGAATGATATACGTAATTTATCACTAGAACTTAGACCTTCTTCCCTCGATGATCTTGGGCTCGTCGCAGCATTTCGATCACACTTTAAACAATTAGAGAAGAATTACGGTCTTGAAGTTCATTTTGATAACAACATTTCTTCTGAGCGATTTTCAAGTGAAATTGAAACGGCAGTGTATCGTATTACACAGGAGGCGATACTGAATGCTTTAAAATATGCAAATGTAGACGAAGTGAATGTACTAGTTCAAAAAGAATTAAACGAACTGATTGTTGAAATTAGTGATAATGGAGATGGATTTGAAATTGGCCAAACACCACAGGGGACAGGGCTTGGGCTTTTTGGAATGCAAGAGCGAGCAGAGATTGTAAATGGCACAGTAAAAATTAACAGTGAGAAAGGTAAGGGGACTTTTATTACGCTAACCATCCCACTGTAGGGGGATTATCATGAAAATAGTAATTGCAGATGATCATGCAGTCGTCAGAACTGGTTTCTCTATGATTCTGAACTATCAAGAAGATATGGAAGTTGTTGCAACAGCTGCTGATGGATTAGAAGCTTTTCAAGTTGTAGCTACTCATAAACCAGACGTATTGATTATGGATTTAAGTATGCCGCCAGGAGAATCTGGATTAATTGCGACTGGAAAAATTAAAGAAGCGTTTCCAGAAACAAAGATATTAATCCTTACGATGTATGATGATGATGAATATTTGTTCCATGTCTTAAAAAATGGAGCGAATGGTTATATCTTAAAAAATGCACCAGATGAAGAACTTGTTCAAGCTGTTAAAACAGTTTATGCAGGAGATACTTATATCGATCCTAAAATGGCAACATCACTTGTCCATGAATTGATTCATCATGACAATGAATATTCAGCTAAGAATGATCATCTAAAAATATTATCAAAAAGAGAATTAGAAATTTTGCCTTTAATCGCAAAAGGTTATGGTAATAAAGAAATTGCAGAAATGCTGTTTGTATCGGTGAAGACGGTAGAAGCACACAAAGCAAGAATTATGGATAAGTTACATTTAAAATCAAAGCCAGAACTTGTTGAATATGCATTAAAGAAAAAATTATTAGACTTTTAGGACGTGGAGACATGCAACAATTCCAAACAAAGATGAAGGCACTGCGTGTATTAGAGAATGAACACATGCTCATTAGAAGCTTAATGCATGAATGGTTTAGTGAAATGCAAATTATTAAGACATGTGCACCTTTAGCGCGATTTGAGCACGTAAATAATATACGTAAACTAATCATGACATTTATTCCAGTGTTAATTAAGCATCAAGAAAAAGAATCGCGCTTTTTCTTTCCTATTTTAGGTTCGTATATTGGGACTGATCAGGGACCAATAATTACAATTGAAGCGGAACATGACGAAATGATGCAATACTTTGATCACTTTTTAGAAGTGACGAAAGTGATGAATTATGAAGTGGATGATATTCCACTGATAATGCAGGATCTAAACGAAGGTTATGAAATCTGCATGGTACATATGTATAAAGAAGAGAATGTACTATTCCCAATGGCAGAAAAGGTGTTTAAGATTAAGGATGAAGATACTTTGTTAGAAGTAGTTAAAACGAAAATTATATAGGAGTTTGACGTAGGAGGAATATTGTCGTCCTACGTTTTTTTTATTGTCGATAAACGATATAGGGAAACTTCCTACATCATAGGGGAAATCCCCAATTCAAACCCTATATGAAAAAGCTTAGAATAAGTTTGTATAAATAATCACAAACTTATGAAAAAGGGTGAATCGTATGAACAAAGCTTCAGGTAAAGTGCAGTTAACTCTGCAAACGTTCAGTTTATTAGCTGGATTTATGGCATGGACAATTATCGCTCCATTATTACCGTTTATGTCACAAGACTTCTCAATTCCAGAAAGTCAAAAAGCGATTATTTTAGCAATTCCAGTCATTTTAGGGTCAATATTACGTATTCCATTGGGTTATTATGCTAATTTGATTGGTGCGCGTAAAGTATTCTTAGCAGCATTTGTATTCTTATTAATTCCTGTTTTCTTACTAAGTATGGCGCAATCTACTACTATGTTAATGATTGCAGGGCTATTCCTAGGGATAGGTGGTGCAATCTTCTCAGTAGGTGTAACAAGTGTACCGAAATACTTCCCTAAAGAAAAACATGGCTTAGCCAATGGTATTTATGGTATGGGGAACATCGGTACTGCAGTATCCGCATTCGCAGCACCACCGTTGGCAAATGCAATTGGTTGGAGTAACACGGTTAAATCATATTTAATTGTAATGGCATTATTCGCGTTACTCAATTTCTTATTCGGTGATAAAGATGAGCCGAAAGTCAAACAACCATTAATGGATCAAATTAAAGGTGTGTTACCTGAGTATAAATTATACTTATTGAGTTTCTGGTACTTCATCACATTCGGTGCGTTCGTAGCATTCGGATTATTCTTACCTAACTTCTTAGTCAATAACTTTGGTCTTGATAAAGTAGATGCTGGTATGCGTACAGGTACGTTTATTGTCTTAGCAACTGTACTACGTCCTATCGGTGGTATTTTAGGGGATAAATTACGTGCAATGGATGTATTAAAAGTTGTGTTTGTAGGTTTAATCATCGGTGCAGCAATGCTTTCAATTAACCATGAAATCTTCTTCTTTACAGCAGGATGCTTAATCATTTCTGCCTGTGCAGGTTTAGGTAACGGATTAATCTTTAAATTAGCACCGACATACTACTCGAAACAAGCAGGTATAGTTAACGGTATTGTATCAATGATGGGTGGCTTAGGAGGATTCTTTCCACCTCTTGTAATTGCAGCATGTGCAGCTAACTTTGGCACAAACAAACCGGCATTCGCATTCCTCGCAGTATTTGGTATAATTGCCTTAATAACAATGTTCTGGATGGACAAAAAAGAAGGCAGAAAGTAAAGAACTGAGGTATAGTCATGATGAGATACGATAGACAAATTAAATTTTATGGGATTGGTGACAAAGGCCAGTCATTAATAGAAAACGCAACGGTTGGGATTGTAGGATGTGGTGCATTAGGAACACATCTAGCAGAATCTATTGCAAGAAGTGGCGTAAAAAAGATTGTTATCGTCGATCGTGACTATGTTGAAGTTTCAAATTTACAACGTCAATCACTGTTTAAAGAAGTGGATGCAGAAAGTAGCACGCCAAAAGTCGTTGCTTGCGAGCGCGAACTCAAAGCTATCCGCAGTGATTTGGAAATTGAAACATATATCGCACATTGTGATACGTCGCTTCTTGAAGCGGCGTTTTTGCAATGTGATTGTTTATTAGATGCGACAGATAACTTTGAAACCCGCCTTGTAATAAATGATTTTTGTTACAAATATAATATCCCTTGGATCTACGGTGCTTGTGTAGAGTCTACATATGTTGCTTGTCCGTTTATACCCGGTGTCTCTCCTTGTTTTAATTGCGTGATGGGGATACTTCCAGTGATGAATCGAACATGTGATACAGTGGGGATTATAGAGCCAGCGGTGAATTTAGCAACCAGTTATCAAATGATGTACTGTATGAAAATATTAAGTAAGACACCATTTGACGCGAAGTTAGTTTTTGGGGATGTGTGGCAAATGGATCATACCGCATTAAAGATTTCTAAGATGTTTAATACAAACTGTACCACTTGTGGTGACAGTAAAACATTCCCGAATCTATCATTTAAACAAAGTGAAACAATGCTTTGTGGACGAGATACTGTTCAATTTTCAACGCTTAATTTCACTGAAGAAGAATTAATCAATCATTTAGAAAGTCATAATATGAGATATGCAATTAATCCTTATTTCATAAGATTTAATTTTTCGGGGCACCCTATGATATGGTTTAAGGGTGGAAGATTATTAATTCATGAAGTGAAGACAGTCAATGAAGCAAAAAAAATATATCATCAATTATTTGGCTAGGAGGATTTATATGAGTAATGAACATGATAACATCGAGCGCAAAGCATTAAAAGTAGGTGTGATTACAGTCAGTGACACACGTGACTTTGATACAGATAAAGGCGGCAAAGCTGCCATTCAACATTTAGAGGACATCGGAATTTCGGTTGACAAAGCACATTATTCAATCGTAAAAGACGATCAAGCCGATATACGCAAAGCAATTCAGTATTTATTACACGATAAAGTTGATGTAATTATTACGACTGGTGGTACAGGTGTTGCTAAGAGAGATGTAACAATCGAGGTTGTAAAATCAGTGATTGACAAAGAAATGGAAGGTTTTGGTGAGATTTTTAGATTTTTAAGTTATACAGAGGATGTTGGAGCACGTGCAATTTTATCTCGTGCATTATGTGGTACGAAAGACAATACAGTAATTTTCTCAATTCCAGGTTCAGTAGGTGCTGTTAATTTAGCAATGAAAAAGCTCATTACACAACAAATTCATCATATTGTGCATGAGCTTAATAAATAATTAACGTTTGAAGTCACCATTTTTACCACCAGATTTAGATGCTAAATAAGTTGGACCTATAATCATTCTTTTATCAACAGCCTTTGTCATATCATAAATGGTAAGTGCTGTTGCACTCGCACCCGTTAAAGCTTCCATTTCAACACCAGTTTGACCGGTTGTTTTAACAGTGCACGTGATTAAAATTTCATAGCCGTCTGTTGTATCCCATTCAAATGCGATATCAATACCACTTAAGTTGAGTGGATGACACATCGGGATAATTTGCGCTGTATTTTTTGCAGCCATGATACCTGCAACTTGAGCAACGCCTAGGACGTCACCTTTCTTATTTTTATGATTTATAATTTGGTCGCGAATAATTTCATTTACTTTAATTGAACTTTTAGCAACAGCAATACGTGTAGAAATCTGTTTATCTGAGACATCAACCATTTTCGCGCGGCCTTGGTCATTAAAGTGAGTCAATTCGTTCATGGAATTACTTCCTTTCCTATATACTTATATATATAATACTATATTTTTAAAGCAGGAGGATACTATGTTAGAGAAAAGAACACCGATACCTGTCAGTGAAGCAATGGAAAAGTGTATTCAGAACACACGACAAAAAGAAATCATCGATATTAATTATTTAGATAGCTTAAACTATGTACTTGCTGAAGATATTATCGCAACGTATGATATTCCAATGTTTAATAAGTCTCCGTATGACGGCTTTGCGATTCGTAGTGAAGCAAGTGACGGAGCAAGTGGGGAAAAACGCATTGCCTTTAAAGTGATCGATCACATTGGTGCCGGTACTGTAAGTGAGAAAGCAATAAAAGGTAATGAAGCGGTGCGCATTATGACGGGTGCCAAAATCCCAAATGGAGCGGACAGCGTTGTAATGCTTGAACAAACTGTGGCAACAGATGATGGTTTTACGTTAAGAAAAACATTTACTCAAGGCGAGAATATTTCATTCCAAGGTGAAGAATGCAAGCGTGGTGATGTTGTGATTCAGCGTGGTACAGTCATCAATGCAGGTGTGATTGCTGTACTTGCAACATTCTCATATGCAACAGTTAAAGTTTATCAAAAACCTAGTGTAGCGATTATTGCTACGGGTAGTGAACTCGTGGATATTAAAGAAAAGCTTGTACCAGGAAAGATTAGAAACTCAAATGGCCCAATGATTATGGGGCTTTGTAAAGATATGCATATTGAAGTGAATAGTTATCATGTCAAAGCAGATGACTATGATGTTCTATTCAAAGTGGTAGAAGAGGCAATACAACAACATGATATTGTCATTACAACGGGTGGCGTCAGTGTTGGAGACTTTGATTATATGCCGCAAATATATAAAGATTTAAAAGCAGAAGTATTGTTCAATAAGATTGCAATGCGCCCTGGTAGTGTGACGACTGTTGCTGTAAGTGATGATAAATTTTTGTTTGGTTTATCGGGTAATCCAAGTGCATGTTACACAGGATTTGAATTATATACGCGTCCAGTGATTCACAAGTTGATGGGTGAAACTGAAGTTTATCCTACGTTTGTAAAAGCGACTTTATCTGAGGACTTTACAAAAGCAAATCCTTTCACTCGTTTCATTCGTTCAGATTTAGATTTCAAAACGATGACCGTTAAACCGAGTGGTTTTAATAAAAGTAACGCAGTGGTTGCAATTGCAACAAGTAATAGTATGATAGTGTTACCTGGCGGATCAAGAGGGTTCGTTACAGGTGATACAGTTGATGTATTAATCAACCGTTTATCAACAGGTAATGGTGTGCCATGGTAAGTATTTTGCAAGTTGTTGGCTATAAGAAAAGTGGCAAGACAACGACAATGAACACGTTGATTAAACTATTAAAGAGTCAAGGTTTTCATATAGCAGTAATCAAACATCACGGAGATAAAAGTGGTCAAGAAATCGATATACCACAATCACGTGATCATATAACTTATGTTGAAAGTGGAGCAGATGAAAGTATTGTTCAAGGTTATCAATATTTACACAAACTTATCCAAAAAGAAGATGTAAATACATTAGAAAATTTAGAATACATCATCCAACACGAAGTCACGACAAACCCAGATATTATACTCATCGAAGGATATAAACAAGCAAAATATGATAAAATAGTGTTATTTAATAATGTTGATGATGAAAAAGGTTTATCGCAGTTAAGCAATGTTCAATACATGCTGGATACATCGATGGATATTAAAGAAAGCAATAAAAAATTAGAAACTTTTATAAACAAATGGGTGGATGATACACGTGAAACAATTTGAAATTGTAACAATGCCAATAGATGTTGAGCATTACCGAAAAATGACTGTGACACCGCATCAAGGTGCAGTTTGTGTGTTCACAGGTATTGTCCGTGAATGGACGCAAGGGGTTAAAACGGAGTATTTAGAGTATGAAGCATATATTCCAATGGCAGAAAAGAAGCTTAAGCAAATTGGTGATGAAATTAACGATAAATGGCCAGGGACAATCGTGAGTATTGCGCATCGTATCGGAAATTTACAAGTTTCTGAAATCGCAGTCGTGATTTGTGTGTCGAGCCCACATCGTAAAGATAGTTATGCCGCTAACGAATACGCTATTGAAAGAATAAAAGAAGTCGTTCCAATTTGGAAGAAAGAAATATGGGAAGACGGAGAGGAATGGATTGGTGGACAACGTGGCTACCATCCAAATTACAAAGGGTGATAAATATGAAAATATTATATTTTGCACATATTAAATCAAAGGTAAATCGTTCTCAAGA
This sequence comes from Macrococcus animalis, assembly GCF_047425875.1. Lineage (GTDB taxonomy): Bacteria > Bacillota > Bacilli > Staphylococcales > Staphylococcaceae > Macrococcoides > Macrococcoides animalis. The sequence goes on along the minus strand of NZ_CP179727.1, from coordinate 1,063,385 downwards.
TGAGTTTATGTTCAGTGAACCGATAACTGTTGCTGAATTGAAATCGCATTTAGGGAAAACATACCCGAACATTCAAGGAGAATCGTATCAAATTGCAGTGAATGAAGAGTTTGTTAAAGATGATGAAACCATTCACAACACAGATGTTGTAGCACTTATTCCTCCAGTTAGTGGTGGTTAAATGATTGGAGTTATTTTAGCAGGAGGTAAGTCGTCACGCTTTGGTAGTCATAAATCATTTTATCCTTTGGATGATAAACCGTTTTATGAACATATTTATCATGCAATGATTGAGAGTGGTATAGAACGTATTTTACTCAGCTCAAATAAAATGTTATCACAATACTTCATAGACGACATTCAATTACGCGGTTTAAAAATTGAAGTGATTGTTGATGAGGTATCTTACAAAGAATGTGGTCCGTTGTCTGGAATCTATGCTGTCATGCATGCAGTACCAAATGAAGATTATTGTGTGATTTCAGTTGATACACCCTTCATCACACCGGTTGCGATACGTTATTTAATTAAAATGGCTGGGATACATGCTAAGAATGATGCAATTGTTTACCGTGATAATAAACAAATACATCGTACAATAGCAGTTTATCGATATCATTTAATACCGCTTGTAAAACAGTCACTCGATTCAGGCAATCTTGCATTAAAAGCTTTAACAGAAGAAAATACGACATTAATTCATATTAATCGCATTAATAGTACGCCATTTTGGCATGAAAATATAAATACTAAAGAAGATTTGAATCGTGTCTTAAATATAAGGAGTGGATATTATGGGACATATAACAGATAAATTAGGACGCCCAATCCGTGACCTTAGAATTTCAGTAACGGATCGTTGTAACTTTAGATGTACATATTGTATGCCAAAAGAAATATTTGGTGATGACTATGTTTTCTTACCGAAAGATCAATTACTGTCCTTCGAAGAACTTGTTCGATTGTCAAAAGCATATGCCAAACTTGGAGTGAAAAAGATTCGTATTACTGGTGGGGAACCATTATTACGCCGTGACTTACCTGATTTAATTGCTGAACTTAATAGAATCGAAGGTATTGAAGATATAGGACTGACAACGAACGGATTGTTATTAAAAAAGCATGGACAAGCATTATATGATGCGGGATTACGCCGAATTAATGTGTCGCTAGATGCATTAGATGAATCCTTTGAAGAGATTAATGGACGTGGTATTAAAGCAACACAAATTTTAGAACAAATCGATTATGCCGTGTCAGTTGGTCTAGAAGTAAAAATGAATATGGTCATTCAAAAAGGGTTGAATGATAATCAAATGATTCCGATGGTTCAATATTTTAAAGATAAAATGATAACATTACGCTTTATTGAATTTATGGATGTTGGTAATGATAACGGATGGAACTTTGATAAAGTTATTTCAAAAAAAGAAATGATTGAAATTATTTCGGAAAAGTTTGATATTTTACCAGAATCACCTGAATATTTCGGTGAAGTTGCCAAATACTATACACATGATAATGGTGCAAAGTTAGGATTCATAACGAGTGTGTCTGAATCATTTTGTTCAAGTTGCACACGTTCGCGTTTAAGTTCTGATGGTAAAATATTTGGTTGCCTATTTGCGACTGATGGTTATGATATCAAGACGTTTATGCGTAGCGGCGTGAGTGATGAAGCTTTAGAAGAACAGTTAACAAATTTATGGAACAATAGAATTGACCGATATTCTGATGAACGAACGGAAGAAACAGTGAAGAATCGAAAGAAAAAGAAAATTAATATGAATTACATTGGAGGATAAAAATATTTCTATATTAGTATAGCAATAAATTTATATGTATATTGATTATATAACTTCCGAGGTGTTTTAAATAATAGTGAAATAGTATTTGGTCTGATTTTAGGACTAGGTACTATTTTTTATGTTTTATTATTTGAATTAAACGTTTATAATAGGAGAGTAAATACTTTTTGTAACTGATTAGGGAATACTGGCTTCATTATTATTTTATTAAGAGGTGACCTATGGAAAGGGATAAAAAGTTAATGTTAAGAAAAGCAATCAAGCCTTACGAGAAGTCTGAACTTCAGATTAGTATCATACAAATCTTTAATACACTCGTACCGTATATTTTGTGTATTGTATTGGGGATGTTAGCGTACAAAATCACACCGTTTATTTCTATTGCTTTAGGTGTGGTCGGTGCATTCTTCTTAGTGAGAAGTTTTATTATTTTTCACGATTGTTGTCATGGCTCTTTCTTTAAGAATAAGAAGTGGAATGACCGTCTAGGGAATTTCACAGGATTTTTAACGTTGTTTCCATATCAACAATGGAGAAGAGAGCATAATATTCATCATGCAACGAGTGGTAATTTAGATAAAAAAGGTGTCGGTGACATTTGGATGATGACGATTGAAGAATATGAAGCAGCCGATAAGAAGACTCAAATCACTTATCGTTTATATCGTAATCCATTTGTGATGTTTGTATTAGGACCGATTTACTTATTATTTATTTCGAATCGATTCAATCGTAAAGATGCAAGACAAAAGGAACGTATGAATACTTGGTTACACAATTTAGCGATTGTTGTCGTTTATGGTGCAATCATTTACTTCTTTGGTTTAGGTATGTTTGCGGCAGTATTTATTCCGATATTATTTGTCGGAGGGATGTTAGGGATTTGGATGTTCTATATTCAACATACGTTTGAAGAATCATACTTCGAAGAAAATTCAGAGTGGGATTATGTTAAAGCGGCGGTTGAGGGTAGTTCATATTATAAGTTACCGAAATTATTACAATGGCTAACAGGTAATATCGGATTCCATCATGTGCATCACTTAAGCCCTAGAATTCCAAACTATTATTTAGAAAAAGCACATGAAGAAACACCACCATTACAGCATGCAACGACTATTACGTTAAAAACAAGTTTAGAATCAATTCGTTATAAATTATATGATGAGAAAAAGAAAGTGTTCATTACTTTCAAAGAATATTATCAAAACTATGCGAAAAAGAAAACGATATAAATTAAAAAGAGATTTGGCTTATTGGCCAAATCTCTTTTTATGATTTAAAGAATACTTGTATAATATGATCAAGTTGATGAGGTGTTAGTTTTAAAGTATCTTCACCTGTTTTTGAAAGCATCGCTTTAGTGTTTGTTTCATCAAACACCACCGATTTTTTAAAGTATGGTTCAAAGACATCAATGTAGCCATTCAAGATGGCTTCTTGATCATTCATAGAACTTTGTGCACTAGTTGGTGCAACAGTAAGTTGTTTGAAATTTAAGTATTTTTTAATAATTGCTAGAATATCTAAGTTTTCAGGTGGTTCATTATTTGTAATATGATAAATTTTCTTATCTTCGGCATGTGGAATTGCGCGTGTCAGCACACGTACCACATAATCTACAGGAACAAGGTTAGAAGTACAGTTGTTATCAATAAATAATCGGTACGTAATATTTTCGCTTTCAGGATTACGGTCCATCTTACGTTTGAATACTTTTAATGCTTTCATAAAACCGTACATCGTAAATTTGGAGTCAGCTTCACCAGTAACTGAATCACCAATGATGATAGCTGGGCGTAAGATTGATGTTTTCATAGTTGATGCCGCAACTAAGTATTCTGCTTTTACTTTACTTTCCTCGTAAGGATTGTTCGTTTTAACATTAATGTCATGTAATACTTCTTTTGCATCTTCATTTACACCGACTGTATAGGCTGTAGAAACATAAAGAAAATGATTTGAGTTAATTTTTTCAGCAAAGTCCAATGCATGCTTCGTTCCTTCGTAGTTTATCTTGAATAAATCTTCTCTTAGTTCTTCATCAAACTTAACGAGTGCAGCAAGATGGTAGAAGTAATCCATTGTAGGTAGTTGTGCTAATGTTTCAGCATCTACACCGAAGTCAGGTAAGGTGATGTCACCTTTTATGAAGTGTAGCTTGTCTTGATTGTCTTCTGTGATCAGTTTGCTTTTACGATATTCATCGCGGTATAAAATATAAAGTTCGTTTGATTTGTTTTCAAGCAAGTTATTGATGAGTTGTGCCCCAACAAAGCCAGTAGCACCTGTTAAAAATATGTTCAAATTTTTCACATCCATATAATTTTTACGTACTTTCTATTTTGCAATAAAAAAACTATAAAAGCAAAATAAAAACCGCCGAATTGGCAGTTTTTAATCGTATAAATGTGCTTTTTTACCATGTAGAAAGATATATGCTATTAAGCCGATAATTACTACAACACTCATTGCACGATATAACCCATGCATACCAAGTGTCGGAATGAATAATCCAAGGATATATGGACCAAATCCTAATGCAAAGTCTAAGAAGATAAAATAGGTACTAGTTGCAAGTCCCATTTTTTCGTGATCAGTAACTTTAACAGCAATTGCTTGTGCGATAGATTGGAAATTTCCATAACCAAATCCTAAGAAAACTGCACTTAATAATAAAGTAATTGCATTGTGTGTCATACTTAAAGTGAATAATCCTAATACAAAGCTAATAAGTGCAGGAAACATTACAGTATTTGCCCCTTTATTATCCATCAATTTACCAGTGATTGGTCGAGATAATAATACGATTATTGCATATACTAAGAAGAAGAAACTACCTGCTGTGACTAAGTCGTTTTCTTTTGTAAAGAATGAGATAAAGCTTAATACACTTGAATATGCTCCACAACATAGTAATACTACTATTCCGATGGGTACAGCATTTAAGTCGATGTAATCCGTAATACGAATTCCTTTTGGTGCTTCTGATTTCGATTTACGGAATGTGTGGGATACAGTAATCATTGGTAACATACAGCATGCTGCAATAGCCAAAACTAAACAAAAAATAAATAATTGGCGAAACGTAATAAATTGTAATAAAAACATACCTAAGAATGGTCCAACGGCGGTGGCCATTACAGCGCTCATACTAAAGTAACTTATACCTTCTCCGCGGCGTTTCATTGGTGTAATATATGCGGCAATTGTTCCTGTGGCAGTTGAAGCGATACCACACCCCATGCCATTAAAGAAACGTACTGCAAGTAATATTGGGAGATTTAATGCAGCAAAATATAAGGCTGTTGTGATGGCAAATATAACAGTTCCAATAACGAGTATCTTCTTTTGACCTAGGAAATCTATATTTTTTCCTGCCCAAAATCTTCCGAATAAACTTCCTACGATAAATATTCCAGAAACGAGTCCTGCTGTACTAGTAGAAACATGATATTCCTCTACAGCAAATGTGCTGATTGTAACCAGTAATAAAAACATTGATAACATAATAATAAAATTAATTAAAGAGACCATAATAAAGCGTTTGGTCCATAGTTTGTCTTGTTCCAAATTAATCTTCCTTTTCTTTTAGAGTTAGTAAATTATTGTATAACTTTGCGAGGTCACTATTGATTTGTTTAATTGTGTCGTTTGAAATTGATGTAGTAAGTGAGTCTTGCGTATCATGAACCATATTCATAACTTCTTGATATGTTGTGATACCTTTAGGAGTAGGTAATAACTTTTTTTTTCGTTTGTCAGTACCAGGATGTGTTTCAATAAATTGATGTTCCAGGAGATATTGAATGAGTTTTGTCGCAGTAGGTTTTTCAATATGACGTAATTTAGATATTTCGACAAGGGTAATGCTATCAGGAGCATGCTGCACGATAATCTTTAGGACTAACCACTGGGCAGATGAAAGTTGAAAGGTGGATAGTTTTTTATTCATTAGGTCTAAATACTGTCTGCGAATATTCACAATATAATCAAAAAGCTGGGCGGATTCAGTCATTATTATTCACTCTTTCTTAATAGTTAGTAAAGCTAACTTTATTAGTATAGTGGAAATAGAGAGGATTGTAAACATAATAAATTATATTGTTAAATTGACAGCACATAAAAAAGAGCCGTCAGTGACAGCTCTTTAAATATATTATTCAAACTTTGTATTAACAAATTTAGCAGTGACATATTCTTTTATACCTAAGTGAGAATTCTCTCTGCCGAAGCCAGATTGTTTTACACCACCAAATGGTGTCTCTGGATTAGATATTGCTACAGAATTAATACCTACCATACCATATTCAAGTGAACGGCCAAGTTTATTGATAGCTGAACCATCCTTGGCATAGGCATAACTTGCAAGACCATATTCACTATCATTGGCCATTTCAATGGCTTCATCTAATGATGTAAAAGTTATGATAGGTATCACAGGACCAAATGTTTCTTCATAGAAAATATCCATTGTCATATTTACATGATCTAAAATCGTAGGCTGGAAGAAAAATCCTTTATCGTATTCTTCACCCTTTAAGCGGTGCCCACCTGTAACGAGTGTTGCTCCTTTATCGGTAGCATTGACAATTTGCTTTTTAATTTTATCAATCGCATCTTCACGAATTAAAGGACCTACGTTTGTATTTTCTTCTAATCCATTACCCACTTTAAGAGCTTCTACTTTTTCAGTCAGTTGTGATAAGAAATCTGCTTTGACTGATTCATGTACAAAGATTCTGTTAGGTGCAATACATACTTGACCGTTGTTTCGGAATTTTGCTGCCATTAAACCTTCAACTGCAGCTGTTACGTCAGCATCTTCATGAACTATAAATGGAGCGTGACCGCCAAGTTCAAGGGAGATTTTCTTTAATGTATCAGCTGATTGAGCATATAAAGCTTTACCGATGGGTGTTGAACCCGTGAAAGTTATTTTTTTCACTAGTTTAGATGAAGTAAAAGCTTCACCGATTTCTTTTGAACTACCCATGATGATATTGGCAACTCCTTTAGGCAGTCCTGCTTGCTCAAATAATTCAAAAATTGCTAATGCTGAGAGTGGTGTATCACCTGACGGCTTAAGTATAACAGTGTTACCTGCGGCTAGTGCGGGTGCAATCTTACGTGTAATCATACCTGAAGGGAAGTTCCAAGGTGTAATCGCGCCGACGACTCCGATTGGTTCATAAACGATTTCATATTTATGGTCGTTAGGAGCCGGAATTGTTTCACCATACAATCGACGTGCTTCTTCAGCATTCCATCTAAAACTTTCAGCGCCACTCAATACTTCAAGACGAGACTCTTTCAAAGGCTTACCTTGTTCAATTGTCATAATTTCAGCTAAACGGTCAGCATTTTCTTCTAATAAGTCTGCAATTTTGTGTAAATATGCTGTACGTTCTTTTAATTCTAATGCTTTCCATGGCTTGAATGCATTGTATGCGGCTTGAATAGCATCTTCAACGTGTTGTTCAGTCGCTTGAGCGATATCAGCAATAACTTGGTTTGTAGCAGGGTTAATAAGTTCTTTATAATCACTTGGTTGAACCCATTCACCATTAATATATAAATCTTTTTTTACATTATTAATTGATTCAGTCATAAATATCCCTCTTTCTGATTTATAGTATAGTTATATTTTCCCTTGAGTAATGGAGTTAAACAAGTGATATGCATTGTAAATTATTGTATACTAGTTATTATTTATTGTGGAGGGGCTATTGGTGGGATATATAGAGCAGAATAAGAATAATAGATTTTCATTAGTCATTGTACTTGGTTTACTGGCAGCATTCGGACCATTATCGCTTGATATGTATTTACCTGCGTTACCGAGTGTAGCGGATGAACTGCATACAACAGCTTCTAACGCCCAGCTCAGTCTAACGGCATGTATGATTGGTCTCGCAGTAGGTCAAATATTTGTTGGACCATTGAGTGATATAACAGGTCGTAAGAAACCGTTAGCAATTGTGTTGCTCGTGTATGCTTTATCATCATTATTAGCTGCTGTCAGTACGAGCATTGAGATGTTGGTAGCTTTTCGTTTTATTCAAGGATTCTCGGGTGGTGCAGGTTCGGTATTATCACGCGCGATTTCAAGCGACTTATACAAAGGGAAAGATTTAACTAAGTTTATGGCAGTTTTAATGCTAGTAAATGGATTAGCACCAGTACTCGCTCCGGTCATAGGTGGCGTCATTTTAAGTATTTCAACGTGGCAAATGGTGTTTATTATATTAGCGATATATGGCGTGATGATGTTCGTGTTGTCCTTTACGTTGAAGGAGAGTTTACCAAAAGAAGATCGCCATGAAGGAGCTTTGAAGTCTGTAATACATGATTTTAGAATGTTGCTGACAAATAAACAATTTGTTACTGTACTTATATTACAATCATTAACCTATGGGGTACTATTTAGTTATATTTCAGGGTCGCCATTTATTACCCAGAAAATATATGATATGAACGCTCAGGAATTCAGTTATCTTTTTGCATTTAACGGTATAGGATTGATACTATTCAGTCAATTGACTGCGAAATTAGTTGATAATATGAGTGAAGTAGATATATTGAAATTAGGTCAATCGATTCAGTTCGTAGGTATGATTGCGACTTGTTTAGTATTAATCTTGCATTTACCAATGTGGTGTTTGTGGATAAGCTTCTTTTTACTGATCACGCCAGTAAGTATGATAGGAACAACAGGGTTTTCTATTGCCATGCAAGTACAGAAACAGGGTGCAGGTAGTGCATCATCAATATTAGGATTAATGCAATTTTTAGTGGGTGGATTGTTATCACCTTTGGTTGGTTTGATGGGAGAAACATCAGCAGTGCCGTTTATGTTAATTATATTAGTGTGTACTGTCTTAGCGCAGCTAATACGTATCAAATATTTAAAACACTTCACAATTTAGTGATGTGTTTTTTTTTAGGGAAAATTTAGATGATTGTAACATATGATTTACAATATTTTGATATAAAAAGAGTATCAAACTTCGGAGGACAGACATGATTCAACCACCACGCATGGTAGTGTTAGAAGATATATTGAAACGTCGATTGTTTCAGTACGAATATAGTGAAGATTATTACAGAAGTTATTATGGTTATTTAGGTGAACTGCAATTTTTAAAAGAATTTCCTGTAGAAGACAAGTATATTCAGCTGTTTAATATATGTTTGGAATTCGAAGGACAAGTGTTTGAAGTTGATCGTTTGATATTAACCGGAGAAAAGCTATTCGCGTTTGATGTAAAGAATTATTACGGTGCATACGTGCATGAAGGGATGACTTGGAGAAAAGCAGGCTTTAGTTTAAAGAACCCTGAAGGACAGTTTGAGGTAATGGATGAAACGCTAATGTATTTGATTGAATGGATGGGAACTCGTCATAAGGTTGAAAGTAAGATGGTGTTTATTAATAAAAGTTTCTCGATTAATCAAAATGTGAACGGCATGGTTAAGTATTACGATATCGGTCGTTTGATGAAAACAGTTGGAGCATGCGCATCAGCAGGACAACTGGAATATGACATGGCAAGATATTTCAAGAAAATTCATAGACCCATAAGGTTGCATGACAGAAGACCGAACTTTAACTTTGAAGAAGTGAAAGGCGGAGTGCAATGCACAAGTTGTGGGGTGGAGATAGAGCTTGATAGAAGTAAGGCGAAAACAATTACATGTAAAGGGTGTTTAAAAACAACGAGCAAAGTAGATTTAGTAAGAGAGAATTTAATAGAATTGGAAACGTTATTGAATAGACCAATAACGTTATGTGAATCAAACCATTGGATAGGTAGAGCGCATAGAAATCTAACAAAACGCGTTTTAGAGAAATATTTTAATAAAAGTGATGATAGATATTACTATTTTGAAAAGTATTATAAAGGTTTGAAATAGTTGTCACACGCCAAAAGAGGAGAGTGACGAAACCTGAGAAATTGTCACACGTCAAAAGAGGAGAGTGACGAAACCTGAGAAATTGTCACACGTCAAAAGAGGAGAGTGACGAAACCTGAGAAATTGTCACACGTCAAAAGAGAAGAGTGACGAAATTCGAGAAATTGTCACACGCCAAAAGAGGAGAGTGACAAAACCCGAGAAATTGTCACACCTCAAAAGAGGAGAGTGACAAATAATCATCATCCTAATATCAACACCTTCACCACATACCAACAGCTGCCAAGTTGCACAAACATAAACAATAAATAGTAAAAAAATACTGGCAACTTTGTTAATCGACTTAACATAGCACCGTCCCACGTGCCATTACCTTGGAAATAAATAACCGTAATCGTATAACTTGTGAGAATCGTGTCAGCTAATAAAATGCCTAACACTATATAAATCGCCAGATCCCCAATCGTCCACAATGAAACAACATCGGGATATTGATATAACAAGTAGTATCCACCGGCAATTAATAACAACACTAAGAATGGAAATGCTTTTCGAGAAGTTTTCACGAAATAATATAGAAACACGAGTCCTAATAAAATCCAAAATCCGATTTGCCATGTCTTCGATAAACAAAGAACACCGATAATCAAAAAGAGTGGCGGAAATAAGTAACCTGCAGCAAAAGTTGCGAAACGATTCCATCCAGAGACGGTTTGAGAAACAGCAAAACCATTATGACCCTTTGCACGTCGCTCATCTATTCTTGTTACAATAACGATATCACTCACTTTTCCACCTGTTAACTGGCACATCAATGCGTGTCCAAATTCATGTAATAACGTTGGTAAGTAACTCAACCACAACATCAATACATTCGGTCGATTATAGCGATACAATCCTAATAATAAATAAACGCTAGATATCACTAGCAATAAATATGAATTCAAAGACTCACCTCTAACAAAATAGTAGCACAAAAAAAGACGCAACTCCTCAATCTGGAGTCGCATCTTTCAATTATGCTTTTTTACCTTTATGTGGACGAATGATAGCAGCTAATATGATTGCAATCACACCGAAAATACCAAACCCTAAATACATTCGCATGGGAATATTAAATTCTAAGTTATGTCCTAAATATACAAGTTGTCTAATACCGTCACCATATATTTTGAATGGGTTCCAATCAAATAAATGATCTTGATAAAATTGAGGTAGCATTTGCTTTGGCAATGTTAATAACTGCATACTAAAGAATAATGCAATCATAAATAACGGTAATGCAGGCATACCTAACCAAGACATTAATCCTAAAATCAGCATAATAAATCCAAACATTGCGATACTGATATAAACACTTACACTCATTGTATCAGGCATGTTGAAGGCTAATACAGAAGTGATAAACCACACGCCACCGAATCCACTAACAAGTGCTGTAACTGAAGCGGCAAAGATTTGGAATAATGAAGCAATAAAACGCTCACGTTTTGGTACAATATTTGAACCTCTAAATGCGAAATATAATAATACAGATGAAAGTAATGATCCTAACCATATCGGTGTAAAGAATAACATTGGTGCATTACCCATCGCTTGATGATCTTTTATTTTATTTATGACAGTATGATTAACTTTTACAGGGTGCATTAAAGTTTCTATTGTATTAGCAGAAACTTTAACATCTGCTTTATCTAATTGAATCACAGCTTGTTTTGCGATGGTTTCATTCATTTTTGTTGTTATATTCGTTAAAATACCATCTGTAATGTTAGCGCCTTGAGTAGAGGCACCTTGGTTAATCTTTACTGTTAAGTCAGCTTGTTTTATTTTGATTGGTTTTAATAAATCTTTATTGGCTTCTAACATTTTTTCTTGCTTCGCTTGCATTTGTTTTGTAATTGTTTGTGCTTGAATAAGTGATATAGCACCACTAGAAACTTGTTGTTGAATTTCAGCTTGTGCAGCTTTCGCTTTTTGTGCCCCTTCAGCTTTTTTCACGCTTTGAATTTCTTTGCGCATGGCACTCGTTGCATCGCTTGTAAAGGTTTTTGGAATAATTAAAGCCCCGTAATAATCTAAATCTTTAAAGCCTGCGTCTAGATCATCTTCTGATTTCACATTAATGAATTTTATTTTTTTTCTTAAGTCTTTATTGGCTTGAATTTTTTCAATAAATGTTTTACCGATATTCTGTGTTTTACTTTGGATGCTAATACCTTCGTCTAAATTTACAATAGCAATTGGCATTTCTTTTGGTTTAGGATTATAAGCAGGAGAAAATGCGAGTGATAACAATCCGACAATCAATAGTGCAATAATAGGTACGAGATATAACAGTTTATTTTTTAAAATTTCCATGTTGTGTCCTCCTAATGAACGATGTGTTGATTAATTAATATATTGTTAATTATAATTAGTTTATAACTTGATACAATAATCAAAAAAGAACAATATGATATTTAATCAACAAATAGAGATAATTATGTTCGTTAAAGAACAAATAATCTAAAAATAATCATCGTATCTATTAGAAACATATAGAATAATAACGCTAAGGAGTGAAGGCTATGGAAGATAGAAGAATTAGAAAGACAAAAAAAAGTATTAGAAACGCTGTATTAGAATTAATGCTAGAAAGGCCATTCGAGAATATTACTGTGAATGATATTGCTGCACAAGCGGATATTAATAGAGGTACATTTTATCTACATTACATTGATAAATATGAATTACTTGAGGTTATAGAAAATGAAATGATTGAAAGGATTATTACATTACAACAGACGATGGATATCAATAAAATTATCCAAGAGAACAACCTTTTCCAAGAAATGTTCATTAAAAAAATAATGTATATTTTAAAAGAAGACAAACTTTTCTTTAAAGTAATGTTGCATCCGAGCCTGAATACAACATTTGAATATAAGTTTCGAAAAATTATACAGGAAAACTTTGAACGCTTGATTGATTTAGAATATATTCAAGGTGTTCCATTTAAATATTACTTCTCATTTATTTCAAGTGCACAAATTGGTGTTATCAAACAGTGGGTAAGGACAGACATGCAAGAATCACCAGAAGAGATTGCTAGCTTCGCTTATGAAATGGCTTATAATGGACCCATTCGATTATTACAACAAGAACTCAAAAAGAAGAACTAAGCGATTCGCTTAGTTCTTCTTAATTTTTGGCCAATAATAATAAATGAGAATGCCCAGTCCCAATAAAAATGAAGAAATTAAGGCTGTCATTATCGATAAATAATGATCGTTCCAGAACTTCTTCAGTTTATATTGTTGATAATCTTCGTACTTTACAGTTGCAGGTTTATATTGATTTGATGCGAATGTACGCTCATAGTCATAATGAACATTACCATCTTTTAAGATTAGTTTACCTGGTTGATCGATTTTTACAATATCATATAAATCCTTATGGATGTAATACTCTTTACCGTTAAACTTATGAACACCCTTCGTTAACACTTTCTTGTATTCATATTGATTAAATGCATCTTGCATTACCGCATTCGCCATTTTATTTCTATTAAACTCAGCATCTGGGTCTAACCAATGTTGTACGCCAAGAATAACAGCAATAATTCGCATATTTTTTTGTTTAGAAGTTACTGTAACATTGAAGCCAGCAGTATCGCTCGAACCTGTTTTTAAACCATCTGTTCCTTTAAAAGGATACTTTCCGCCTTCTAAAGAATGGTTATATGTATTGAAAGATTCTTCGTCTTTTGTCCCAGGTTTAACAGTTACAAATGCTTTTTTGGTAAATTTCAATATTTCAGGATGCTCATTTACTAAATGTTGACTCAATATTGCAAAATCACGAGCAGACGTCAAATTGTCTCCATCCGATTGATAACGTTTCGGCTTATATTGTAGTAGCATGTTATTCGGTGCACCTACTGGATTTAAGAAGCGTGTGTTTTTCATTCCAAGTTCTTTTGCTTTTTTATTCATTCGATCGACGAAATCTGAGTCATCTTTATCGACTAAGTTTACTAACATATAAGTAGCAGAGTTACTAGATGGTGTGACTGCTAGTTGAATTAAATCTGAAACTTTATATGTAGAACCTCTTCTGATGATATTGTTACTCAGCATAGGTAAACGTGCGATTGTCCAATATTTCTCGTTCACTTTAACCTTGGTATCAAAAGTTATTTTTCCTTTATCCATTTCTTCCATTAATAAATAAAGCGTCATTAATTTAGACATAGAAGCAGGAGGAGATTTTACATCTACATTATCTCCATATAAAATTTGGCCATTTTTTTCTGAAACAACTATAGTCCCTTTAGGATTATATTTAGGAGCAATATTCATGCCTTGCTGTGTAGCGATTTCTGAAGGAGTAGCTGCAGCAACTGTTCCTGAGAAAAAGATAAGTATAATAAAGCTTACTAATAAAATTTTCGAGCTAAAAATTTTCATTATATAAAACTCCTATGATTCGTTTTTACAATGCTTTCATTTTAACACAATACCCTAATAGTAAAAGGATATTAACAATCTTTTAATGAAATTTTTAATGGAAGTTGTTTTAATAATAAATTTAAAAAAATAAATACAGATAATGAGAAAATAAAAACGTTTACAAAATGATGAATATTCGATTTTTGAACGTTGTTTATTAAAGTCGTTGAAAAAATGTTCGTGAATAAATGAAAAAAAGTGTATTGCTAACGAATTAATCATGATATAATCTAATACATAAAAAATTTAAAAAGGTGGAAATCATGAATACTTATTTATTACTTAATGTTTTGGGTATCTTTGTCTTTATTTTAGTTGCATTTGCCTTCTCGCGTGATAGAAAAAATATCGACTGGAAATCAGTTGCTATTATGTTAGTTGTCAACTTATTCTTAGCTTGGTTCTTTACACAGTTCCCGTACGGACGTACTGCTGTTAAAGCTGTAGCAGACGCATTTAGTTGGATGTTACAAGCTGCTTATGTAGGTATTGGAATGCCATTCGCAAGTTGGACAGCACCAGGTCCAGGTAAAATGGATATGGCTGTTTCAGCATTATTACCAATTTTATTCGTAGTACCATTATTCGATATTTTGATGTACATCGGTGTATTACCTTTCATTATTAAATGGTTTGGATGGTTAATCGGTAAAATTACGGGTCAACCGAAATTTGAGTCATTCTACTCTGTAGAAATGATGGTATTAGGTAACACAGAAGCATTGGCTGTATCAAAAGCGCAGGTAAGTCAAATGAGCGCAGCACGTGTATTAACAATTGCTTTAATGTCTATGAGTTGTATTTCAGGTTCAATCGTTGGAGCATATGTAACAATGGTTCCGGGTGAATTAGTACTTACAGCTATTCCGTTAAATATTATTAACGCAATCATTATTGCAACAATCTTAAATCCAGTTAAATTAACTAAAGAAGAAGACTATGTTGTAGAAATCAAAAATGAAAATCGTCAACCGTTCTTCTCATTCTTAGGAGATTCAGTTTTAGGTGCAGGTAAATTAATCTTAATCATCATTGCATTCTTAATTGCATTCGTATCATTAGCACACTTTGTAGACATGTTATTAGGTTTAATAAATAAAGACTTAAAATTAGATTTAATTTTAGGTTGGATTATGGCACCTTTTGCTATGCTTTTAGGTTTACCTTGGAACCAAGCAATCGAAGTGGGTGCACATATGGCTAAAAAGATTATTACAAACGAATTCGTTGTTATGATTGATATTCAAAAAGGATTGCCAAAAATGGATCCACACATGAAAGCTGTATTAGTCACATTCTTAATCTCATTTGCGAACTTCTCAACAGTGGGTATGATTATCGGATGTCTTAAAGGTATCGTCGATATGAAGACTTCTGACTTTATCGCGAAATATGTACCAATGATGTTACTTGCAGGTATTTTAGTTTCATTATTATCTGCTGGTTTCGTTGGATTATTCAGCTGGTAAGAATTAATATTATCTTCATATAGAATTAATATTGACTTGTTATAATGAGAATGTAATAAAGCGAAATAAGGGAGACGGTTCTTTTGAAAAGACTGTTAAGAGATCTTAGAAGACGCTTGAAACGTGCATTCAAATCGAATAAAAAGTCACTTGCAAATTAATAGCAGGATTGGAATTTTTCCAATCCTGCTTTTTTGGTATTATTTTGTCGTCATAAATCCAGTTAATTTATAGCTGCCGTTTGATTTCACGAAATCAAATTTATTTTTTATACTGTAATGTACATTATAACTATAAGATAAGCCGTTTTTAATTCGTTTTATATTATCTGGTGAGCCATAAACTTTTTTAATTTTACTTGATGAAATTGCATAATCATCAAATGTGAAGTAAATACCTTTTAGCTTTGAATTATTCGATAGTTTATTATTTTTTAAGCCAAAAATAAATGTTGCGTTACGAGATTGGAACACACCGTTACGTACTTTTTTATAGTAGATGCCGTTGTTTTTCATAACACGTTTAAAAATATTGTACTCAGTATTAATGTTAACACCATCATACGTAAAGTTATTCTTTTGAATCGCTTTTTTAAAGTTTTGATTAAGTACAGTACTATCATCCATATCGCCTTTATGCCAGTAATAATATCCAGATGCATCTGCGCTTGCTGCTAATAACGTTGTTGATAGGGCCGTAGCTAAAAATGTGGTACCTAATTTTTTTGTGTTTATCATTAACGCATCCTCCGATAAAGTATATTTGAAAATTATATATAAATTTTTTTATTAAATCGTTATAAGTTTACCCTAATTTTCGAAAGGGTAAGCAAAAAATGAAAGTATTGTATCAATGTTCGTCATTTCAAAGGACTTCTTTAAACTTTTAAAGGAAAATATGATAAATAAAATATTTGTGAAATTAATCACAAAAAATGCTTGCATCAGCTGACATTACGTTGTATTATTGTATCTGTACCAAGTAGTTGTATTGATTAACTAATACAGTTTTCTTTATTTTCATTAATAAATATGCCTACTTAAATTAGAAAATTAAGAGAGAAGGAAAGTTAATGTTCGTAAATTCATTTGACCCATTCAGTAATTTAGCGTTATCTGCAATCGTAGCAGCTGTTCCAATTATATTGTTTCTACTTTGTTTGACAGTTTTAAAAATGAAAGGAATTAACGCAGCACTAATTACATTAGTGATAACTGCACTAATTGCAATCCTAGTATTTAAATTACCTGGCGCTGTAGCAGCAGGTGGTGTAACTGAAGGAGTTGTACAAGGTTTATTCCCGATTGGTTATATCATCATTATGGCAGTATGGCTTTATAAAGTATCGATTGAAAGTGGAAAGTTCCAAATCATCCAAGATTCAATTGCGGGCATATCTGCCGATCAACGTGTCCAATTATTACTAATCGGTTATTGTTTTAACGCATTTCTGGAAGGTGCAGCAGGATTTGGTGTACCAATCGCAATTTGTGCTGTTTTACTTGTTCAATTAGGATTTGAACCTTTGAAAGCTGCAATGTTCTGTTTAATCGCAAATGGGGCTTCTGGTGCTTTCGGAGCAATTGGTATTCCGGTTGGAATTATCAATACGTTAGGTTTAAAAGGTGACGTTACAGCAATGGACGTATCACAAATGACAGCATACACTTTACCAATTATTAATATCGCCATCCCATTCTTATTAGTATTTATATTAGATGGTATGAAAGGTATTAAAGAAACATTACCAGCTATTTTAATTTCAGGGGTTGTTTATACAGTAGCTCAAGCTGTAATTACATTATTCATGGGTCCTGAATTAGCTGCACTATTACCAGCATTATTAGCAATGGCAGCATTAGCAATCTTCTGTAGTAAATGGCAACCTAAAAACATCTTCAGATTGTCAAATGAAGAAGTTAAACTTTCAAGACATTCAGTTAAAGAAATCGTATTAGCATGGAGCCCATTCTATTTATTAACTGGTTTTGTATTAATTTGGAGCTTACCAGCATTTAAAGCATTATTCCTACCTGGAGGACTATTAGAGAAAACAATTTTATTATTCCAAATGCCGGGTACATTCAATGAAACATTACAAAAAGGTGTTATGCTTAAATTAGATTTAATAGGTGCGACAGGAACAGCAATCTTATTGTCTGTTTTACTAACGATAATTCTTTCTCCAAAGATTAATCTGGGTAAAGGGTTTAGCTTATTAGGATTAACAATTAAAGAATTATGGATTCCGGTTATTACTATTTGTGCAATCTTAGCAATTGCTAAATTGACAACATATGGTGGATTAACAGTAGCTATGGGTCAAGCCATCGCAAAAACAGGATCTATTTTCCCATTACTTTCACCTATCTTAGGTTGGATAGGGGTATTTATGACAGGATCAGTAGTTAATAACAATGTATTATTCGCATCAATTCAAGCGACTGCAGGAGGTACAATCGGTACAAACCCAGCATTATTAGTCGCAGCGAATACAGCCGGTGGGGTTATGGCAAAACTTATCTCTCCACAATCTATCGCAATTGCAGCAGCAGCTGTTGGGGCTGTGGGCCAAGAATCTAAATTATTAAGCATGACGTTAAAATATAGTGTTGGGTTATTAATCTTTGTTTGTATTTGGACTTTCGTTTTAAGCTTAGTACTTTAATTTCAGCAATAATTAACAAAGCATATATCATTACAATTTAAAAATAAAGGAGTAATTACAATGCAAAAATTTAGAGGTAATAAAGTTGTTTTAGTAGGTAACGGAGCTGTAGGTTCAAGCTATGCTTTTTCAATGTTAAATCAAGGTGTTTGTGATGAGTTCATTATTATCGATTTAAATGAAGCAAAAGCAGTTGGTGATGCAATGGATTTAAACCATGGTGTAGTATATGCGCCAAGTCCTATGAACATTAAATATGGTACTTACGCTGATTGTTCTGATGCAGATTTAATCGTTATCTGTGCTGGAGCTGCTCAAAAACCAGGTGAAACACGCTTAGACTTAGTAGGTAAAAACATGACTATCTTCAAATCAATCGTTGAAGAAATTATGGCTTCAGGGTTTGATGGTATTTTCTTAGTAGCTACAAACCCAGTTGACGTATTAACTTATGCAGTTCAAAAGTTCTCAGGTTTACCTGAAAACCGTGTTATTGGTTCAGGTACTATCTTAGATACAGCACGTTTCAGATTCTTATTAAGTCAAGAAATTGGTGTTGCAGCTGATAGTGTTCATGCCTATATCGTTGGTGAACATGGTGACTCTGAACTTCCAGTCTGGAGTAGTGCGAATGTTGCGGGTATCAAATTAACTGATATTCTTAAAAATGATGAAGAAAAAATGAATGATATCTTTGTAAATACACGTGATGCTGCTTATGAAATTATTAAAGCAAAAGGTGCAACATATTATGGTGTTGCTATGGGATTAACACGTATTTCTAAAGCAATTTTAGGTAATGAACATTCAGTATTAACTGTTTCAGCTAAATTAAATGGTGAATATGGTAACGATGATGTATACATTGGGGTACCAGCGTTAATTAACCGTAACGGAATTAGTAAAGTGTTCGAAACTCCATTATCAGATGCGGAGCAAGTGAAGTTCGATAAATCTGTGCAAACTTTAAAAGAAATTCAAGAACCATTCTTTAAATAATAACGTTTAAGTCTATACAATTAAGGGCATCTTGCTTAATAAGATGCTCTTTTTTTGTATGTTTCTTGAAAGAGGTTGTAAAGTTCGATACACTTACAACCGACTTTAATATTTAAAGGAGGATACAATGAACGTTCTTAAAAATTTAAAATTAACATGGAAATCAGTCTTTTTTGTATTGTTAGGATCGCTCATCTTCTCACTAGCAGTTAATGTATTTATTATACCTGCTAACTTAGGTGAAGGTGGCGTAACGGGTATGTCATTAATCTTCTTATATAGCTTTGGTTGGTCACCAGCAATAACAACGTTATTGATGAACCTTGTGCTATTAATCATTGGATATAAATTTTTATCAAAACGTTCAATGGCATTAACGATTATTTCTATTATTGCATTATCATTTTTCTTAAAAATTACTGAACCATTGCAGCTCCACTTGAAAGAAGTATTAGTAAGTACAATCTTTGGCGGTTTCCTTGTCGGTGTAGGGATTGGAATGATTGTTCTTGTGGGAGGAACAACAGCTGGGACTACCATTCTTGCACGTATTGCACACAAATATTTAGATGTCAGCACATCGTATGCATTATTATTCTTTGATTTAATTGTTGTAGCCATTTCACTTACAGTTATTCCAATTGAAAAAGCGTTACTGACTGTATTGAGTTTATATATTGGTACAAAATCAATGGATTTAATCATTGAAGGTGTTAATCCGAAAAAAGCAATCACTATTATTTCACAAAAGCCTGATCCAATTGCTAGAATGTTAGATGAGGACATTGGTCGTGGGATTACGATTTTAAATGGCCGAGGGTATTATAGTAAGAGAGAAACAGAAGTATTATATTGTGTTATTAATAAGTTGCAGTTGACGAAAACAAAACGTATGATCAAACTAATTGATGAGAACGCATTTGTAGTAGTCCATGATGTTCGTGATGTATTAGGGAATGGATTTATTAACGAAGATTAAGGAGAAGTGATGATGGATTTTATTAATTTAGGTAATGCGAAACTTGCTGCGCAATATGCTGCGATTGAATTGTTTAGAACAATCCAATCTACCCCACAAAGTAAACTCGGACTCGCAACAGGTGGAACGATGGAGCCTGTGTATGATGAGTTGGTTAAGTTGATACAAACCAATCCAATTGATTTATCTGACATTCAAACTTTTAATTTAGATGAGTATTATGAACTGGATAGAGAAAGCACGCAAAGTTACTTATATTATATGAAACATCACTTATTTGATCACATTGATATTCAACCAGAACAATATTATTTCCCGGATAATGATGCTGAAAATTTAGATGCGGATAATAAAGCATACGATACTTTGATTATGCAAAATCATCCTATCAATCTTCAGTTGTTAGGGATTGGAACGAATGGTCATATTGGATTTAATGAACCAGGTACACCATTTGATTCGAATACGCGTATGGTTGATTTGACGCAAGAGACAATCGAAGCCAATGCTAGATTTTTTGATTCTATTGAAGAAGTGCCGACTAAGGCTGTAACAATGGGGATTAACACGATAATGAACTCAAATCGTATTCTCATGTTAGCGACAGGTGAGAAAAAACAACCGATTATAAAGCAATTATACGAAATGCAATACCCGGATGAAACAGTACCGGCAAGCGTGCTATTAAATCATCCGAATGTATTAGTAGTAACAGATAATGCAGCATCACCTTATTAATGTAATAAGAGGGCGAGACATAAGTCTTCGCTTTCTTCTATTTAACAGACTAAACGGCGGAACAGAAGTTGCCACTACGACAAAAACCGAACAAAAGCTATAAATCAAAGAGCGATTTATATGCTTTGTCCGGTTTTTGCTTGTGGCAGATCACTTCTATCCCAGCCTCTATTTTTCAACCTTTTATTTATCCACGTCTCTAAAGCAGCCGCTTTCTCGACGTTTTATTTTAATCCTCAAATAGTTTCTTCTTAATCTTCTCGTTTTCTTCTTCAAAGATTGGATTATGGCTTGATACGATACCGTATGATGGTGCTTTTGGATCTAAGTACATTTTGATTTGATTAATAGATGTTGCAGCATCGTGGAAGCATCCGATGATTAAATTTACTTTAGCATCATGTTTCAATATATCACCAATCGCATAAATTCCTGGTGTATTGGTTGAAGTATTCGCGTTGCCTTTAATATAAAAATCATCTACACGTTCAAATTGCACTGTACTTTCATTTAATAAATCACAGTCCATATGGAAGCCATGATTAATAATAACATCATCGACATCTAAAGTGCTGATTGTATCTTCTGTATTATGAATAATTTCTACTTGTTTAATTTCGTCTTCTTCCGCAATTAAAGCATGTATCGTTTGATTTGTTATCTTTGTAACACCTAAATCATCTAGTTGACGTACTGTCTCCTCATGACCTTTAAAATCCTCTTTACGACATATGATATGCACACTTTGAGCAATGGGTGCAATATCATGTGCCCAATCGACAGCAGCATTACCGCCACCTGAAATCAATACACGCTTATCTTTAAAGCGTTTTAACGTTGGCACAACATAATGTAAGTTGTTTACTTCGTAGCGGTCTGCGCCTTCAATGTCGAGTTTGATCGGTTTGATAATACCAGATCCTACAGCAACAATCACAGTTTTTGAATGATATTCACCCTGATTCGTTTCCACGATAAAGTGAGTATCGCTTTCTTTTTTGATATCTGTTACAACAGTGTTGAGTAAAACATCAGGATTGAAGGTTGTCCCTTGTTGAATTAAATTCTTCATAATTTCTGCTGCCGGTTGAGGAGGAATACCGCCTGCGTCCCAGACGATTTTTTCTGGAAATAAATTTAGTTTGCCACCTAATGTATTATTTTGATCGATGATTCGAACTTTTAATCCACGAAGGCCAGCATAAAATGCAGCATAAAGACCAGCGGGTCCGCCACCAATGATTGTAATATCTAATAAGTTATTCATATGTATATCTCCCTAATTATCTTGCTTTGATTGTTATTATACTATAAAATATAACAGTATTGATAATGATTATCAATTAAATGGGAATTTTTTGGTTTATAACATAGTTATTAAATGACGATGAAATGAGAGAAGGATATAAATGAATCGATTAGAAGGTAAACAGATTACGATTAACTATGGTGAACGCGATATCGTTAAGAATCTAGATGTATCTATTCCAAATGGAAAAGTTACTTCGATTATTGGTCCCAATGGTTGTGGTAAATCGACACTACTAAAAGCAATGTCCCGTATTTTAAATGTGACGAATGGCGAAGTAGTATTAGATGGCAAGAATATTCACCAACAGCCGACAAAAGAAGTAGCAAAAAAAATTGCGATTTTACCTCAATCACCGGATGTTGCTGATGGGCTCAGTGTTTATGAATTAGTGAGTTATGGAAGGTTTCCTTATCAAAAAGGATTTGGTAGACTTTCGAAACAGGATCATCAAGAAATTGATTGGGCGATGAAAGTAACAGGTACGTACGATTTTAAAGATAAAAATGTGAATGATTTAAGTGGCGGTCAGCGTCAGCGTGTTTGGATTGCAATGGCTTTAGCCCAAAAAACAGATATTATCTTTTTAGATGAGCCGACGACATATTTAGACATTTCTCATCAACTTGAAATATTAGAACTAGTAAGAGATTTGAACGAACAAGAAAGCTGTACAATAATCATGGTGCTTCATGATATCAATCAAGCGATTCGCTTTTCAGATCACATCATTGCAATGAAAGACGGTCAGATTATTAAGCAAGGTGACACGATGAATGTATTAACGAAAGATGTTTTAGAAGAAGTATTCAATATTGATGCTGAATTAAGTGTAGATCCTAGAAATGGTAAACCGATGTTAGTAACATATGATTTATTATGTAAACACTATAGTAGGGATACAGATGGATAATCAAAAGCATGTTTTAGATAAACGTCATTTATTTTCTGGGAAATTATTTGTCTTAATTACAGGTTTAATTATTTTATTAGCATTGGTATTATTATTATCTTTTATGTTAGGTGTCAAAAACTATAGTTTAAGTACAATTTTTGATGCAATGTTTCATTATCGTGATATTTCTGAACATAATATTATTCGTGATATTCGTATGCCGCGTGAAGTAGCAGCAATGCTTGTCGGTATGAGTCTTGCTTGTGGTGGAGCAGTAATGCAGGGTGTTACGAAGAATCCTTTAGCTGATCCAGCGTTAATTGGCTTAAATTCAGGTGCAGCATTAGGGATTAGCATCTTGTTTGCGATATCAAGTGGAGCGAACTTCTTTGCAGTGATTTTAGCAGGATTTTTAGGTGCAATTGTCGGTGGTACGATTGTATTAATGCTCGGCTTAAGTAAAAAAGGTGGATTTAATACGATGCGCATTATCCTTGCAGGTGCAGCAGTAAGTAGTTTGTTGATTGCATTTGCAGAAGGGATTTCTTTGTATTTCAAAACAAACCAAAGTGCAATGCTTTGGTCAAGTGGCGGAGTAGTGGGTACGACATGGTTACAATTGAAATATGCGACGCCAATTATTCTGATTGTCATCATTCTAATATTACTCATTGGTCATCAATTAACAGTCTTATCTGTAGGAGATGAAATGGCACAAGGCTTAGGCGTGAATTTAACAATGATTCGCATTGTGTTCTCCTTACTGACGATGATATTAGCGGGTGTTGCTGTTGCGATGGCAGGATCACTTGCATTCGTTGGCTTAATGATCCCGCATATTGCACGTATATTAGTCGGAGTGGATTACCGTAAGTTATTACCTGTAGCAACGCTTTTAGGTGGTATATTCTTAGTATTTGCTGACATATTAGCGCGTATGTTGGGAGAATCTCCGGTTGGTGCAATCATTTCGATTATGGGTGTACCTTTCTTTATTTATTTAGTTAGAAAGTTGGGGATTTCATAATGCTTACGAAAACTAAAAATTTGATGACGATGCTAATTTTATGTTTTATATTACTATCAATTATTACAATCAGTATGACTGTTGGTGACTTTAAGATGGTACCGATGCAGTTTTTGAAAACACTCTTCGGTATGGGTAATGAGATGGATACGATGGTGCTCTACGAATTCCGCATGCCGAGATTACTTGTCACAATATTATGTGGTGCTGCGCTAAGTTTAAGTGGGGCGTTATTACAAAGTATTACTAAGAATCCATTAGCAGATCCTGGTATTATTGGGATAAATGCCGGTAGTGGATTCTTTATTGCACTGCTCATGATATTTATGCCAGTAGATAGTAGTAATTTTGTTTATGTCTTACCGCTCTTTAGCATGATTGGTGGCTTGATTACAGCTGGTTTAGTATTCATATTAAGTAGTTCCCGTCGTGGTTTAAATCCGATGCAAATGGTGTTGATTGGTGTGGGGTTATCAACCGCTTTAAGTGGTGCCATGATTATGATGACTTCGACCTTTAATAAAGAAGATGTTGAGTTTATTTCGAAGTGGCTTGGCGGAAATATCTGGGGTGATACCTGGCCGTTTGTTTGGATGATTGTAATGGTACTCTGTGTGACATTGCCAATATTATTGATGAAGTTAAATATACTTAATATTTTAAATACACATGAACATATCTCAACGGGACTTGGTATTAACATCAACCGTGAACGATTTATCATCCTAGTGATCGCGGTAATGTTATGTGCGAGTGCCGTCTCTATTTGTGGGAGTATCGCATTTGTTGGATTAATTGCACCACATATTGCAAGACAACTTGTGGGTCCAAGACATCAAGCGTTTATTCCAATTACTACATTATTAGGTGCTATACTTTTAAGTTTTGCAGATACATTAGGTCGACTGTTAATCGAATCTGTAGGAATGCCAGCGGGGATTATCGTTAGTATAATCGGAGCGCCATACTTCTTATACCTTATGCGCAAAGGTCTCTAGTGAGAAAAGTCACATTTTCATATTTGAAATGTGGCTTTTTATGCTTGTAAGGAGGATAATTGGGAATAAGAAGAGAAAAGATATCGAAAGGGTGACAATGATGGAAAAGCATCCATTAGTAAAATCTTATGAAATATTTATTCAAAATAGATCACTCAATAAAATAGGTGTGATTGGTCAACCGGATGCAGGTAAAAGTGCATTGATTAATGCACTTTGTAAAGCGAAAGCACATACTTCGGTCCATACAGATGCGACGCTAGATACAACTGCATATCCTTATAATGATTATGGTTATTTAGTAGATTTTCCTGGTGTAGGGACTGAAGAAGTGTCTGTCCAAAAATATAAAAAGATTATTCAAAATGAAACGATTGAGCATTATTTTTATATTTTTTCGAGTAAGATTAAAGAAGTCGATGTCGATATGATAAAATTTTTAAGTAAACAAAATAAATTAATTACGTTTATTTATAATAAAGTAGATGCTTTGATTGATGTGAGTGGAGATGATGAAAAAGAAGCATTAATGCGCGATAAGAATA
The DNA here is from genome assembly GCF_047425875.1 of Macrococcus animalis. GTDB lineage: Bacteria > Bacillota > Bacilli > Staphylococcales > Staphylococcaceae > Macrococcoides > Macrococcoides animalis. The sequence goes on along the minus strand of NZ_CP179727.1, from coordinate 1,037,540 downwards.
CAGAGTTAAAAGTCACATTAAAACCATACATCAAAACACCTTTGAAATATCATTTCACTAGTGCATTGGATGGTACTGGTGTTAATGAACTTAAGTCACACATAGATAGCATCTTTAAGGAAGCTCAAGCAGCATACGCACAAAAATATCACGATGTTGCGTACTTAGACAGTTACTTGAACTATAAAGCGAATTCAGCATTTCCTAAATTGTTTACACCTAGTTTTAAAAATATTGTCTTAAAACAAAACTTTAAAGTAATAGAACGCACAGTAATGACACACTTTAAAATACAAGAAGATGATATTATGGAACGTAGGAAAGATTGGATTGATATCGACAAATTTATTCGTGAATTTGAAGAATTAAAAGAAAAAGATAATGGACTATCACAATTTATGGAGTTTACAAAGATTGTGCAATTAGTTAGAACATCATTTAAAATGAAAAGTATCAACCCAGTAACAATGGCTGTATCGTCAATTGTTGAAATGGGTTTGAATAATACATTTCCGATATTCCAAGCGATTGCAAAATATGTCGATGAAATTAAACAAATTGCACGTGAAGTGATAGAAGATGACCAAAAACAAAATACACAATTACATTAGGAGGTCCCTATGACAATCGAAAGAAAATGGTGGAAAGAAGCAGTATGCTACCAAGTTTATCCAAGAAGCTTTAAAGATTCAAATGGAGATGGCATCGGTGATATCAATGGTATCACTGAGAAGTTAGATTACTTAAAGGATTTAGGTATCGACGTTATTTGGGTGAGTCCAATTTACGAGTCACCAAATGATGATAACGGATACGATATCAGTGATTATCAAGAAATTATGCGTGACTTTGGTACGATGGAAGATTTTGATCGTTTGTTATTAGAAGTACATGAACGTGGTATGAAACTAATTTTAGATTTAGTAATCAATCATACGAGTGACGAGCATCAATGGTTCGTTGAGGCGAAAAAAAGTAAGGATAATGAATACCGCGATTGGTATATTTGGCAAGATGGTAAAGAAGATAAGGAACCAAATAACTGGGCAAGTATTTTTGAAGGCTCAGCGTGGGAATATGATGCTACAACTGATCAATACTATATGCACGTCTTTAGTCGTAAGCAACCCGATTTAAACTGGGAGAATGAAAATATGCGCCATGCAATTTATAATATGGTGAACTGGTGGTTAGATAAGGGTATTGATGGCTTCCGCGTCGATGCGATTAGTCATATCAAGAAAAGCTTCGAAAAAGGAAACTTGCCAGATGCTGATAAATTGGGCTATGCAGAATCGTTTGAAGGCCATATGAATCAACCAGGAATACAAAAGCACTTAAAAGAATTAAAAGAAAATACTTTTGATAAATATGACATTATGACAGTCGGTGAAGCGAATGGTGTTACGACTGAAGATGCAGATGAATGGGTAGGCAAAGATAATGGTAAATTCAATATGGTCTTTCAGTTTGAGCATTTAAATCTATGGGATCATAACGTTGGTAAGAGTTTCGACATACTTGGTTACAAGGAAGTTTTAAATGCATGGCAAAAAGGATTGGAATCAACGGGTTGGAATGCGTTATTTATAGAAAACCATGATCGTCAACGAGTATCTTCAACTTGGGGAGATGATGTAGATTACTGGTTTGAAAGCTCTACAAGTCATGGTATTGTGTATTTCTTATTACAAGGAACGCCTTTTATATACCAAGGACAAGAAATTGGGATGACTAACTATCCGTTTGAATCAATCAATGACTTTGATGATGTACATGCTAAAAATATTTATAATCAAGAGCTAAAGAAAGGCATGAAAAAAGAAGAAATACTAGAAATGCTTGGACGTATTTCACGTGATAACACGCGTACACCAATGCAATGGGATGATACGAAAAATGCTGGATTTACGACAGGTACACCTTGGTTAAAAGTAAATCCAAATTTTGAGGAAATTAACGTCTTCGTTCAAGAGAAACAGGAAGACTCAATGTTGAATTTCTACAAAAAGATGATTCGACTAAAAAAAGAAAATCTTACTTTAACGTATGGGACATTTGATTTAATTTATCCAAATGATGAGAAAGTGTTTGCTTACACACGTACATTGGAAGATGAGCAATTTATTATTTTAGGGAACTTAAGTCATGATAAAGTGATATTAAAGCCTGAGAATACATTGGATTTATCAGTTGAAAAGCAAGTGTTGAATAACTACCCAGTTGATAAACAGTCAGCTGATCCATTTACCTTAATGCCGTTTGAGGCAAGAGTTTATAAAGTGCATGCATAAGTAAGTTCTAAAAGACGAAATTCCGAAAGGGAATTTCGTCTTTTTTGTCCTTAACAACAAATTCACATTGAAGAAATATGAAATCCATAAATGATTGCTAAAGTTAAATCGAAGTAAAAATCATATATTAGAGGAGTACAAACACATGAAACAAATTTTTAAAATCGTTATTGCTTTTATCATGGTGTTAACTTTGATTCCATTCTCGAATCAAGCGAAAGCAGCTTCAAATTTATTGATTTCTGAGTATGTCGAAGGCTCAAGTTACAACAAGGCAATTGAAATTTATAACCCAAGTGATGTACCTATTGATTTATCGAATTATAGTCTTGTTACTTTTACAAACGGAGCAGATAGAACGACAGGAACTGTGACAGAATTGAATTTAACAGGCATAATCAATGCGAAATCTACATATGTTATTGCAAATAAAAGTGCAAGTGAAGCAATATTATCGAAAGCACAATTAACAACTGGAAGTGCTGTAATGAATTTCAATGGTGATGACACAATCGTGTTATTTCAAAATTATGACACAGCAGTTAAAGATGGTGTAATTCAAGATTCAATCGGTCAAATCGGACGAGACCCTGGCACGAATTGGGGTAGTGATGTATCGACATTAGATATGACATTAGTACGTACGAATGATTTAATGACTGCAGATACAAATATTGAAGATTCATATATTACAAATCAACAATTTATTGCTTTACCGAAAGATTCTTTCGAGCAGTTAGGTCAATTTGATGGTAGTGTTACTGCTCCGCCTACTGAAGTTGCTAAAGATGAATATCAAGTCAAAGTGTTACGTGTTGTAGATGGTGACACAATCAAAATCGAACCGTCAATCATGGGATCTGACACCATTCGTTTCGTTAATATGGACACAGCTGAAACATATCATTTAGATAGAGATAGCTATGACGAAAGTTTAATAAAAACAGACTTAAACCAAAACCAAAAGTATTTCGGTGAACTTGCAAAGCAAGCATTAAACGCAAAACTTGCTGCGGGTATAGAAATTACGGTAAAAGTAAACAAAGAGCATATTACGGATGATTATGGTCGTGTGTTAGGACAAGTGATTCGTATGAGTGATAACGTAAACGTTAACTTAGAAATGGTTAAAGAAGGGTTTGCAGCAACTTACTTTATTTGGCCAGTATTAAGTATGGAAGACTACATTATGTTCCAATCTGCAGTGAAAGCTGCGCAAGATGCCGGACTTGGTATGTGGAATAAAGAGAATCCTCAAAAGGAATTACCATTTGAATTCCGAGCGCGTTATGATGGCAAAGGATTTTTAAGGTACGTAGGTAACTCAGATACGAAAGTATTTTACGATCCACAAAACTTTAATCAAGTACCAGTAGATAAACGTATCTTCTTCACGAAAGAAGAAGCAATTGCACAAGGTTATACCCAAGCTCCAGGAAATGGTGAAGGTGAAGTAGGTACTGAACCGGCAAAAGATATGGATATTAAAGCAGCACGTGAAGCAGGCAAAGGGACAAAGGCATTTGTGACGGGCACAGTAACATATATTGATGGATATAATATTTATATTCAAGACAATACAGGTGGTATTGTTGTCCGCAGTAAAACTGTAAAACCTGATATTGGTGACGTGATTGAAGCGACAGGTGAAACGAGCGAATACTTTGGCTTGTACCAAATTGAAACAGATGCCATTAAAGTAACTGGTCAGTCAGAAGTGAAAGCTGAACAAAAAGATTTATCTAAAATTGGCGAAACTGAAGAAGCGGAATTGATTACAGTAAACGACGTAACAGTGAAATCAGTGAATGAACATCAAGAATATACAGTTGAAGATAAATCTGGACAAACGTTTATGATTAAAGTGAATTCAGGCATTGAAGTAGGTAAAACGTATCACGAGATTACAGGTGTTGTAACATATAGTTACGATAACTATAAATTATTACCGACCGAAATTGTCGAAAAAGAAATTGTAAAAGAAACGCCTAAAAATGTATCAGGTATAGCGTTTTTAGATAAAAATCATAACGGAAAATTAGATAAACCAGATCGTATATTAAGTAATATTAAATTATCAATCTACAAAGAAAATGAATTAATTGAAGAAGTTGTTACAGATGAATATGGGAAATATAAAGCATTTTTATTAAATGGTAATTATACATTCCATTTTGAACAACCTAGAGGCTTGATTGAAACATTTTCAAACAAAACGGTTGATACATTAGATTCTGACATTATCAACGGTAAAGTTAAATTAACAGTAGACAATAATAATGTTGAAAATGTATCAGCAGGATACACTAATGCAGTTGGTAAAATGAAAAGCAAATAGTACCGCTAAAGACAGGTGTCCCCTGTCTTTTTAATTTCCTAAAAACCCTTACACACTCATTTTCCTCTGTTATAATAGCACCAATAGGAACTTACGGGGGTATGGATGTGGCTAGAATTGAAAGGAAAAAATTGTATGAAGAAATTGCAGATCGTATTAGTAATCAAATAAAAGCAGGGGAATTTACTGTAAATGAAAAACTGCCATCAATTCAAAAATTATCGCAAGACTATGGGGTGGGTCAAGCATCAATCCGTGAAGCTTTAAATGCATTGCGTGTAATGGGTTTAGTAGAAATTAGACATGGTGAAGGTACATTCGTGAAAAGTATTAAGCCGAAATTTTTCTCTAAAGAAATGGCAGATTACACAAGGAAAGATGTCATAGATTTATTAGAGGTCCGTAAAATTATTGAGATTGGTACAGTAGGACGTGCAGCAGTAAATCATACACAAAACGATTTAATAAGAATGAAAGATGCGTTAGATCAAATGAAGTTAGCAATCACTAATAAAGTTACGGGAGAAGAGAGTGATTTTGCATTTCATTTAGCGATAGCTCATGCGACTGAAAATGAATTGTTGACACAACTGTTAGAGGAAGTGTCCGTGAAAATAAAAGCGACAATGAAAGAAACACGAAAAATATGGATATATACTGAAACCAAATCCATAGAAAAATTATATAAAGAACATTTAGAAATTTATGAAGCAATTAAATCGAAAAATGTAAGACTCTCGGAAGAAAAAATGCTGAATCATCTTGAAGAGGTAGAAGATGTGTTACTACAGCATTTATAAACCAAATTAATAAAAAAAGAATCGTTTAGTGTAATATATTGTCACTTGCATTTGGCTAATCATTCCAATAAAATGGTACTGTTAGAGGTACAGTCATCATATGACTGAAAATTTAATCGATATTGGGCAATATCGAAGAACTAGAGGGGTGTTTATATTATGAAAGTAAGTTTATTTAGTACTTGTTTAGTTGATGTGTTCGAGAAAAGAGTCGGAATCGCAACTGTAGAACTGCTTGAGAAATTAGGCTGTGAGGTAGACTTTCCAGCAGCGCAAGTATGCTGTGGGCAACCAGCATACAACTCAGGGTATCATGAAGAAACTAAGAAAGCAGCACAAAATATGATTAAAGCTTTTGAAACTTCAGAATACGTTGTTGCGCCATCAGGTTCATGTATTACTATGTTTAAGCATTATCCAGATCTTTTTAAAGATGATATCGTTTGGCGTGACCGTGCAGAGCGATTAGCAAATAAATCATATGAAGTTACACAATTTATCGTAAATGTATTAGGTGTTACAAATGTAGGTGCAAAATTAAACGGTAAAGCAACAATGCACCCATCATGCCATAATACCCGATTATTACATAACTCAGAACCACCTAAAAAATTACTGGCTGCTGTAGAAGGGTTAGAAATCGTTGACTTGCCTGAATACTATAATTGTTGTGGTTTTGGTGGAACATTTGCCGTTAAAATGAATGATGTTTCAGGTGAAATGGTCGATGAAAAAGTAGATTGTATCGTTCAAAGTGGTGCTGACTATCTCGTCGGAGCAGATGCAAGTTGCTTAATGAATATCGAAGGTCGTTTAAAACGTCGTGGTGAAAAAGTTAAAGTTTATCACATTGTTGAGATCTTAAACAATAATACTGAGGCGGTGACTGTATAATGAGTATGAAAATCGGTACAGAAACGTTTAAGAAAGCTGTAAAGACTGAATTAAAAGATGATTTTATGCGTGGTGCGGTATCAAGTGCACAAGATAGATTACGTGAACGTAAAATTAAATCACAAGAAGATTTAGGAAACTGGGAAGAGTGGAGAAGTCACTCTGAAGAAATTCGTCAACATACTTTAGCGAATTTAGATTACTATTTAAACATGTTAGCTGAGAATGTAGCGGCAAAAGGGGGACACGTCTTCTTTGCTGAAACTGCAGAGGAAGCGAATGAATATGTTCAAAAAGTATTAATCGATAAAAAAGCAAAGAAAGTAGCGAAATCAAAATCGATGGTAACAGAAGAAATCGATTTAAATAAAGCGATGGAAGCAGTTGGCTGTGAAGTAATTGAAACGGACTTAGGAGAATATATTCTTCAAGTAGATGATCATAATCCACCATCACATATCGTTACACCTGCGTTACATATGAATAAAGATCAAATTCAAAAGGTATTTACAGAGAAATTAGGTTATACAGAATCAAATAGCCCAGAAGATTTAGCGTTATTTGCGCGTAAAAAATTACGTCAGGAATTTTTAACAGCGGATGTTGGGATTACTGGTTGTAACTTCGGTGTAGCCGAAAGTGGTTCGTTTACTCTGGTTACAAATGAAGGTAACGCACGTATGGTAACAACATTACCTAAGACACAAATTACTGTAATGGGTATGGAACGTATTGTGCCAACTCATGAGGAATTAGAAGTATTAGTATCAATGTTGACGCGTGCAGCGGTAGGTCAAAAATTAACAAGTTACGTAACAACTTTAACAGGTCCAAGAGCAGATGATGAAATTGATGGCCCAGAAGAATTTCATTTAGTTATTGTTGATAACGGACGTTCTAAGATTTTAGGTACCCAATTCCAATCTATTTTACAATGTATTCGTTGTGCTGCATGTGTTAACGTATGTCCTGTTTATCGTCAAGTTGGTGGACATTCATATGGTTCTATTTATCCAGGGCCAGTGGGTGCAGTACTTACACCATTATTAGGTGGTTACAAAGATTATAAAGAATTACCATATGCGTCAACACTATGTGGCGCCTGTACAGAAGCATGTCCAGTTAAGATTCCATTACATGATTTATTATTGGAACATAGACGTGTCATCGTTGAAGAGGAACATATGTCACCAGTAGCAGAGCGCTTAGTCATGAAAGGTTTCGCAATGGGTGCTTCAAATTCAACATTATTTAAATATGGCACAAAGATGGCACCATCTATCATGTCACCATTTGAAAATAAAGAAGAACACATGATTACTAAAGGTCCTAAGCCATTACACGCTTGGACAGATACACGTGACTTTCCATTGCCAGATGAAGAAAACTTCCGTGATTGGATGCAAAACAGATTGAAAAGAGGTGCGAAATAATGAAGGGAACTATTCAAAATAAAGAATCTTTTATCAGTAACATCTCTAAAAACTTAAATCGTGCAATGCCGACAAAAGTAGAAATTCCCGAATGGGAATTTAAACCTCAAGAGAAGACGTTAACAGGTCTTTCTCAAGACGAATTGTTAGATGTATTAAAACAACAATGTGAATTCATCCATACCGACTTAGTTGTTACAAATAGTAGTGATGTGAATAAAGTATTATCAGATGTCATCGAAAAATACGGTAATGGAGAAGTCATTGCAACAAATGATAAACGTTATACTGATTTAGGGATTGATTTATCTCAACAGAATGCTTTTATATGGGATGAATCGAAAGGTTCTGAAAACTTACATGTTGCAGAACGTGCCAATGTTGGTATTACTATTAGTGAAAATACGCTTGCTGAAAGTGGGACGGTTGTACTTTATGCAGATAAAGGTATCGGACGTAGTGTGAGTTTATTACCTGCGACATATATCGCTATTGTGCCGAAGTCAACAATTGTTCCGAGATTCACGCAAGCAGCACAAGAAATGAACGAAATGATGAAAGATGCAGAAAATTTCCCGACTTGTATTAACTTAATTACTGGCCCTTCAAACTCAGCAGATATTGAAATGAAACTAGTAGTCGGTGTACATGGCCCAATCAAAGCGACTTACATCGTCATAGAAGATAAATAAATTATTCATCCTGAGACAAATGTCTCAGGTTTTTTTGCGTATAATGGTGTTTGGTAATTACTTTAATATACAGAGTGAATTGATTAAAATAAGTATTATATAAGTTATATAAAGGATAAGAAAAGAGGTTATTATGAATATAAAATTTGATCATATTATACACTATATAAAGGGCATTGAAGATTTTTATTTTCCAGGAAATAAATTGAATATTAAGCCGGGGGGAAAGCACTTATCTTTAGGTACGATGAACAGTTTAAGTAGAATAGATTTATCATACATTGAGTTTATCGATGTTTTTGATAAGTCGCTTATTGAAAAGGCGATGGAGAGTGAAAAAGAGCGTTTAAGTTTTGCGAGTAGTATAGGTCGAACGCATTACGAAGAAGGTTTTAAACGACTATGCTTTAGAACTGATGATATCGATGCGTTACATCATCACTATGAGTCAATGGGATTAAATATAATTGGACCTCTCAAAATGGAACGCGTCACACAAACTGGTGAATTGATACAGTGGCAATTACTTTATATTGACGATGAACGTGATTTTGAACTGCCTTTCTTTATTCAATGGGGTGATACTGATGACGTGCGCTATGAGCAATTAAAAGTAGATATGCAACCGCAACTTGAGATTGATACAATATTCATTGAAGCGTATGATTTTGATGCTATTGCAGAAGTATTTATAGATTGGTTAGGGTATGAAGTGATGGGTGGCGTAATCAATACATATTTTTTGTTGAAAAGAGAAGGTTTCCCACACATAAAAATTATACCAGGTAATATGAACGCAATTAAACGTATAGAAATAAAAACACAAGATGCTAGCATTATCGGCGAACATCTTGTGCATGGAGCGGTATATGCGTTTATTTAACATAGACGTAATGGTAGATTACCATCACGATTAAATAGATGTGATATACAGATATCAACATCGTAAATGCAGTGAGTATTTGTGTGAGTCTTGGAACACGCGTTATAAGAAAAAGAACAGATAAAATAAATGCAAAGCCAGCTGAAATAATATGTATACTTAGCAAGTTGATAGAATTATTTGTAGATAAACTAATGATAAAATATGCATTAATGATAGCTAATAAAATCAATAAAATATTTTTAAACATATAAAAAAACCTCATTTTTATGGATTAATGATAAAATAATAGATAATATATTAGATTAGTTTAATTATAACAGTAAATTAATAAAAATTGTTAAGTGACATATGAAAGGATTATTAAGATGACAATAACAAAAATAAACATATCGAATGAAGTACATGATTCATTCGTAAAAACACATAAAAATGGAGATTTACTTCAATTAACGGATTGGGCTGCTTCGAAAGCTGTGACAGGATGGTTCGCACGCCGCATTGCAGTAGGACGTGATGGTGAGGTAGTAGGAGTTGGCCAACTATTATTCAAAAAGGTACCTAAACTGCCATATACGTTATGCTATATTTCTAGAGGCTTTGTTGTAGAATATGAAGATCTTGAAGCGGTTGAAGCTTTAGTGAAAGAAGCAATTAAAGTCGCAAAACGTGAAAAATCATATGTTATAAAGATAGATCCGGATGTTGAAGTTAAAAATATGGGAAATATGGTAGATCACTTAAAAAGTATAGGGTTTATTCACAGAGGATTTGGAGATGGTCTAAGTTCAGACTATATTCAACCACGCATGACAATGATTACGGATATTAACGTAGATGATGAAGCATTATTACAATCATTTGAGCGTAACAACCGTTCGAAAGTAAAACGTAGTTTGAAGATGGGGACTGAATGCGTTAAAGGTACGCGTAGTGATTTGAAAACATTCGCGGAGTTAATGAAGATTACCGGTGAACGAGATGGGTTCTTAACACGAGATGTATCATACTTCGAAAATATTTATGATGCTTTAAATCCAAATGGTGATGCAGAAGTATTTTTAGTTAAATTGATTCCGGGGAAAGTGATAGATAATTTAACACAAGAACTTGAGGCGGTTGAGAGCGAAAAAGAAAAGTTAGCACAAAAGAAAGATCAAAAGAAAGCACAAAACCAAATCAATGATTTGAATATTAAAGCTGAAAAGATGCAAAAACAAATTTCAGAGTTAGAAGTTTTGAAACAAACGCATCCTGAAGGAAAAGTATTATCTGGTGCGTTACTTACTATCGCAGGTAAAAAATCATATTATCTTTATGGAGCATCAAGTAACGAGTTTAGAGATTATTTGCCGAATCACAACATGCAATTTAGTATGATGAAATATGCCCGTTCTGTTGGTGCCACAAGTTACGATTTCGGTGGCACGAGTAAAGAGCCTAACAAAGATTCTAAGTACTTTGGCTTATGGCAGTTCAAGAAAGTATGGGGTACTCACTTAAGTGAAAAAGTTGGTGAATTCGATTATGTATTGAATAAACCCATTTACAATTTAATAGAAGTTGTAAAACCTAAAATGACAGAACTTAAAAAGAAGATTAAAATAAAGTCAAAGTAATTGGTAAAACAATAAATATAAGAGGTGACATCTGTTGAGAATTGCATTTATCGGTGGCGGTAAGATGGTGACAGAAATGGTTAGAGGGTTTAACCGTAGTGGACTAACGAGAGTGGATTTAGGGATTTGGATGCGCAACAAAGACAAACTTCATAATTTTAGTGTTAAACACAATATTACACCTCTCGCTAAGATGAGTGAACTCGCTAGATATGATGCGATTGTTTTAGGAATTACACCTAAAAATTATCGTGAAGTAATATCAAAAATTGCAAAACATTTATGTGAAAATCATATTCTTATTTCAATCGTAGGAGGATTATCAATTCAAGAGATTGATGATGAATTTGATGAGCATCCAAAAATTATTCGCTTAATGCCTAATACACCGGTCGGCGTCAATGCAGGTGTATTAGCAATGAGTAAAAACGAATTTGTTGAGAAAAAAGAAGCAAAGCAAGTTGAAGAAACATTAAGCCGATTAGGTTATACGCATTGGATTGAAGAATCGCTAATGCATTTAATGCCTGCCGTAACAGGGTCAAGTCCAACATTTATTTACATGTTGGTTGAAGCAATGGCAGATAATGCGGTTAGTGAAGGCTTAAACCGTGACCTTGCTTATCAAATGATCAGTGAGATGATTATTGGAGCTGGAACTATGGTACGTCAAACAAAAGAACATCCAGGTGTATTGAAAGACCAAGTGACGACACCAGGAGGTTCTACAATCCAAGGTGTGAAGATGTTAGAAGAAAAAGGGTTTAGAGATTCAATCTCTAAAGCTATGGATGCAATCAATGCATTTAATAAAGCATAATTAAAAGGACTGAGACAGTTTAATCATCATTCTGTCTCAGTCCTTTTAATTAAATATACTAAAAATTGATTGTTTTGTGTTCATATATAGAAACGGATTAACGAATGTAACGTATAATATAAATATAAAGTTAAATACGCTAAAAGAGGTTAAAAATATTGCGAGTAATCGGTATGTTAGATTTTTAGATAGGGTCGGATCATTTGAAAAATGAAAATGCACACCCATCATAAATGTAACGATACAGAATAGCAGCCAAAAATAGATTGTTAAAAAGATTATACCGCTATGTATAAAGTAACTAAAGAAGAATACGATATGCATTACGATTAGTAGAGTCATCATTACTTTTTGCATTACTTTAACCTCCAGTTTATTATATTGTAATATATATTTATTAATAAAAGTATAAAATTATTAAGGAGTGTTTATATGAAAATTGGATTTATTGGTACAGGCGTTATGGGAAGTAGTATGGCTATGCATTTAGATGAAGAACTTTATGTGTACAATAGGACGAAAGAAAAAGCACAAAGTTTAATTGATAATGGAGCAGTTTGGTGTGATTCTCCCAAATATGTAGCAGAATTAGCAGATATTATTTTTACAATTGTCGGATATCCAACTGATGTTGAAGCTACATATTTGGGAGAAGAAGGATTACTTACAAATGGAAGAGCAGGTCAAATCTTGATAGATTGCACGACAAGCAGTCCAGAGCTAGCTGAGCGATTATTTGAAGCAGGACAAGCAAAAGGGATTGAAGTACTTGATGCTCCAGTCAGTGGAGGAGATGTTGGAGCAAAAAATGCAACGTTATCCATAATGGTTGGCGGCAACGAATCTACTTTCAAAAAAGTGAAACCATTATTTGAACGAATAGGATCATCTGTTGCGTACTTTGGTTCAGCTGGAAGCGGACAACATACAAAGATGGCAAATCAAATTGCGATTGCTTCCAATATGCTTGGTGTTGCTGAAAGCTTGTACTATGCAAAATCAGCTGGACTTAATGTAGAAAAAGTTCTTGAAACTATTGCTAAAGGAGCTGCGGGTAGCTGGTCATTATCTAACTTAGCACCACGTATGTTAAAAGAAGATTTTGGACCAGGTTTTTATACGCACCATTTCTTAAAAGATATGAAGATTGCGTTAGAAGAAGCAGAAAAGATGAATATTCAATTGCCGGGTCTAAGCTTAGCATATGAATTATATGATACTTTATCTGATGACATAAAACAGTTAACTGGAACGCAAGTAATTTATAAAATGTATAAAGAGAATTAAATATATTAAGATTTAATGAATTTGGAGTATTTTAGGTGCGTTATTACGTTATTTAATGTAAAATTGCCTATTGTTAAGAAGTAATAATTGAACGGAGGAAAAGTCTTGATAAAAAAGATTATTGATTTTTCTTTGCATAATAAATTAGCAATTTGGCTGATGACATTAATCATCTTAGCTGCTGGTGTATATAGTGCAATGAAGATGAAGATGGAAATGTTACCGAGCATGTCTACGCCGGTTATTTCGATTACAACTCCTTATCCAGGAGCAACACCTGAAGATGTGTTGGATGGGATTACAGATCCACTTGAAAAGAAGGTAAAGAATTTATCTGGTGTAGAAAAAGTAACGAGTCAATCTCTTGAAAATGCTTCAGCAGTAACTGTTCAATATAAATTTGGAACAGATATGGATGAAGCACAAAATGAATTAGAAAAACAAATTGATAAAATAGAAATGCCTGAAGGTGCAATGGACAAGCAAGTGTCTCAGATGTCTATGTACACATTCCCAATCATTAGTTATTCAATTTCTAGTGACAAATCTGATATCAAGACTTTAACGGAAAAAATTAAAAAAGACTTGGTTCCTGAAATTGAAGGAATTGAAGGTGTTACGAACGTTACATTCTCTGGTCAAGAAGTTGAACAAGTAGAGCTTCAGTTTGATGAGAAGAAATTAAAAGCGAAGAAATTAACAGAAGACAGTGTATTACAATTTATTAAAGGTGCAACAATGGATGCGCCACTTGGATTATACACTTTTGGTAATGATTTGAAGAGTATTATCGTTAACGGTCAATTTACAAATGTAGACGCATTAAAGTCACTTAAGATTCCTGTGACAGATAGTAGTGCAGCTGCACCTGGTCAATCACCACAAGCTGGTTCACCACAGGAAAGTGCGGGTCAAGCAGCGCAAATGCCACAAGATCCGGCAGCACAAAAAGCAATGATGGAAGCGATGAAAAATGCTAAAATTCCAACTGTTAAATTATCGGACGTGGCTGAAATTAAAACAGTACAAAGCCGTGAATCGATTTCAAAAACAAACGGAAAAGATTCGTTAAGTATTCAGGTCATAAAGTCAGATGATGCCAATACGGTAACTTTAGCACATGAAGTAAAAGATAAAGTGAATCAATTTAAGAAAGATAATCCAGACATGAGTGCTGTCTTAATGATGGACCAAGCAAAACCAATAGAAGACTCAGTAAAGACAATGGCTGAGAAAGCAATAATTGGAGCTGTATTTGCGATTATTATGATTTTAATTTTCTTAAGAAATATTCGTTCAACTTTAATTGCTGTCGTTTCGATACCGATGTCAATTTTAATGGCGATGCTACTTTTAAAACAAATGGATATTTCTTTAAACATCATGACATTAGGTGCGATGACAGTAGCTATTGGACGTGTAATCGATGACTCGATTGTTGTTATTGAGAACATATTCCGTCGTATGTCGTTGAAAGACGAAAAATTAACAGGATTTGAACTGATTAGTAGCGCGACTAAAGAAATGTTCGTACCAATTATGAGCTCAACAATGGTAACAATTGCAGTATTCTTACCACTTGCTTTAGTGTCAGGTTCAATCGGAGAAATCTTTAGACCGTTCGCTTGGACAGTGGTATTTGCTTTACTTGCATCTCTGTTAATCGCAATTACAATTGTACCAATGCTTGCACATTCATTCTTTAAGAATGGTATTAAAGGCCATCATGACGACGAAGAGAAAGTCGGCAAAATTGCAGGATTCTATCGTAAAGTATTGGAATGGTCATTAAGACATAAAGCGATTGTATCTGCATTAAGTATATTACTCCTTGTAGGTAGTTTATGCTTAACACCATTTTTAGGAACGTCATTTATCTCAACAGGTGAAGATAAGTTATTAGCCCTAACGTATAAACCAAAGCCAGGTGAAAAAGAAGCAGACGTTGTGAAAAAAGGTGAAGCTGTTCAAAAGATTCTTGCTGAAAATTCCAACGTAGTGAATACACAATTCTCTGTGGGTGGAGAAAATCCATTTAACCCAATCGCATCAAATGATATGGCGATGATGGTTGAATACAAAAAAGATACACCAAACTGGGAAGATGAAGCGGATAAAGTGTTAGCGAAAATTGCTAAATTAAATCATGAAGGTGATTGGAAAAACCAAGACTTTGCAACAGGCGGAGCAACAAATGCGGTAACTGTTACCGTGAATGGGCCATCTACAGATGCGATTAGACCGGTGGTTGAAAAGTTAGAAAAAGAAATAAAAGGCGTCAAATCTTTAACGAATGTAAGTACGTCACTTTCTGATAGTTACGATGCATATACTTTAAAAGTGAATCATAATAAATTATCGGATTTAGGTTTAACCGCAGGACAAGTTGCGATGACTTTAAACCAACGAAGTGAAGATAAAGTTGTTACAAAAGTTGGTGAGAAAGGTAAAGCAACGGAAGTTATCTTAACGAAGAAAAAAGAAGATAACTGGACGAAAGAAAAGTTAGAGAATACGAAATTAACGTCACCATTAGGTAAATCAGTGAAGTTAAGTGATGTCGTAAAAATCGAAGAAACTAAAACTTCAGATACCATTAAACGTGAAGATGGTAACATTTCTGCTTCAGTTGAAGGTAAGATTAAAGGTAAAGACGTAGGTAAAGCAACACAAGAAGTAACTGAAAAAGTAAACGACATGAAACATCCGAACAATGTTGATGTACACGTAGGTGGTACAAGTGAAGACATTGGAGAAAGTTTCTCTCAACTAGGGTTAGCAATGCTTGCTGCTGTCGGAATCGTTTATTTAATCTTAGTATTAACATTTAAAGGTGGTTTAGCACCACTTGCAATTCTCTTCTCGTTACCATTTACAATTATTGGGGTAATCTTAGGATTACTTGCTTTCAAAGAAACTCTATCAGTGCCATCAATGATTGGTATGTTAATGCTAATAGGAATCGTTGTTACGAATGCTATCGTATTAATCGACCGAGTTATCAATAAAGAAGCGGAAGGATTATCAACACGCGATGCGATTTTAGAAGCAGCAACAACACGCGTACGACCAATATTGATGACTGCACTTGCAACAGTTGGTGCACTTATGCCTTTATTATTTGGTGGAGACGGTTCAGTATTAATTTCTAAAGCACTAGCAGTAACAGTAATTGGCGGTTTAGTATCGTCTACCTTATTAACATTAATAGTTGTACCAATCGTGTATGAATTATTAATGAAAATGCGAAGTAAGTTTACTAAAAATAATAAGCCATCTGATCGCGTAACAATTGTGAATAAATAAATATTACAGAATTGGTTGACAATTCGGAATATGAGTACTATGATATATACCATATTAAAAAATTAAATATCTTATCCAGAGAGACTGAGGGAATTGGCCCTATGAAGTCTCAGCAGCGGGCTCGAAAGAGTACTGTGCTAAATCCAACAAGCTTAATGCTTGATAGATAAGTGACTCATAGATAACGTCATTGCTATTAAGCAATGACGTTTTTTTCTTTGGATAGGGTTTATGGAGGGTATCAGTTTGGCGATTCAGTTTATTGATGTCAATAAGACATACAGAAGAAACGGTAAGACAACACAAGCGTTAAAGGATATATATTTAACGATTCCAACGGGAAAGATATTTGGATTAATTGGTTATAGTGGTGCAGGGAAAAGCACTTTGCTCAGAACAATAAATTTACTTGAAAAACCAACGAGTGGCCAAGTCATAGTAAATGACGTAGATATGATGACGTTAAATAAACAACGCCTTCAAAAAGAACGATTGAATATAGGAATGATCTTTCAACAGTTTAATTTAATTCAATCAAAGACAGTTGCCGAAAATATTGCATTTAGTTTGAAAGCAGCAAACTTTCCGAAAAAGCAATATGATGCTCGTGTTACTGAGTTACTAGAATTAGTGGGATTATCTCACCGTCGTGATAGTTATCCGAAAGAATTGTCAGGAGGACAAAAACAACGTGTCGGTATCGCGCGTGCTTTAGCAAATGATCCTGAAATATTATTATGTGATGAAGCAACGAGCGCGTTAGATCCAGAAACGACGAAAAGTATTTTAAATTTGATTAAAGACATTAATAATAACCTGGGTATTACAGTTGTTGTTATTACTCATGAAATGGATGTTATTAAAGAAATATGTGATGAGGTTGCTGTAATGGATGGTGGTGAAATCGTTGAACACGCTGACGTATTTACCGTATTCTCAAATCCTCAAAGTGATTTAACACGACACTTCGTCAATGATATATATCATTTAGAGTTACCTGAGAAATACGAATGTTTAAACAATGGTGTTAAAGAAATCGTTACTGTGAAGTTTATTGGTGACAGTGCTGAGAGTGCATTTATCAATAACTTATATAAAAAGTTCAACTGTGACATTTCAATTATTCAAGGCCGTATTGAATATATTCAAAATCAACCGATTGGAATTTTAACGTTCGAAGTGACAGGCAGTATTGAAGAACGTTTAGTAATTAATGAGTATATTAAGAAATCTACCGGTATCGAGAGGGTGGCATAATATGAGTGATACATTTCAAACGTTATTACCAGAGTTATATATAGCATTTTTAGAAACAATTTTAATGTCGAGCATTGCGATTACGTTATCAGTCATTATAGGACTACCACTCGGTATTTTACTATACTTAACGCGTAATCAATTACTGTTGCCAAATGGGCTGCTGAATTCAATTGTCGGCTTTATCGTCAATATTATTCGATCATTCCCTTTTATTATTTTAATGGTTGCGATACTGCCGTTTGCAGCTAAAATTGTAGGTCAATCACACGGCCCGTATGTTGCGAGTGTGGCATTAACACTTGCTGCTGTGCCACTTTTGGCAAGACTTATCGAAACGTCATTAAAAGAAGTTGATAAAGGTGTGATTGAAGCATGTGTTGCGACTGGTGCATCATTAAAACAAATCATAATGGATGTCTTAATTCCAGAAAGTATGTCAGGCATCTTCCAAGCGATTACGTTATCAATTATTAGTATTTTAGCGTATAGTGCAACAGCAGGTGTCATTGGTGGTGGCGGCATTGGTGACTTAGCGATTCGTTACGGTTATTACCGTTATGACAATGTCACGATGATTGTAACAGTCATCATTTTAATCTTATTAGTTCAATTGATTCAATTATCAGGCGACTTCATTAGTAAGCGCGTCGATAAACGATAAATTAAAAGGAAGTAGTGAAATTATGAAAAATATTGTTATTTTTATTCTCTCATCAATCATCGTCGTATTATTATCAGGCATTTTATTAGATAAAGGTAATCCGTTCGAAAAAGCTAATCAAGGTGTGAAAAATGCACAATCAGAAGATAAAGGTAAAGTAAGCATTGGGGCAACGAGTGGTCCTTATGCTGATATGGTGAAAAAAGCGATTAAACCCGGCTTAGAAAATTTAGGTTATCAAGTAGAACTTGTTGAGTATTCAGATTACATTCAACCGAATAAATCACTTGCAAAAGGAGATTTAGATGCGAACTTATATCAACACATTGAGTTTATGGAACAGTTTAACGCACAAAACAAAACGAATCTTGCAGCAACAGGACAAGTACCAACAGCACCGATGGGGATATATTCAGGTAAATATAAATCATTTGATGAAGTACCGGATGGTGGTGAAATTGCAATCCCAAATGATCCAGTGAACGCGGCTCGTGCATTTAAGACGTTAAAGCTTGCGAATTTATTAGATGTTAAACCAGGTACGAATGAACTTACGATTTCAGAACGAGATGTGATTAACAATAAGAAGAACTTAAAATTCGTTGCGGTTGAAGCGGCACAATTACCACGTAGTAAAGATAGTATTGGTTTATCAGCGATTCCGGGCAACTTTGCTCTAGCATCAAAGCTTGATTTGAATTCAGCTTTACAATTAGAAAAAATGGATGGCCATTATCGTAACCGTATTGTTGTGGATAAAAAGAATAAAGACAGTGAGATTACAAAAGATATAAATAAAGTAATTACTTCAAAAGACTTTGACAAAGTAATGGATGAATCATTCGTTGGATTTGATAAACCATAGGAGGTAGTAACATGGCATACACCAAAATTTTAGAAACAATCCCAGAAAGCTATTTCGGAAAGACGATGGGAAGAAAGCTTGAAGTAGGAAGCAAACCTTTGATTAATATGGCAGTCGGTATTCCTGATAAATCGGTACCAGACAAAGTACTTCAAGCATTAACTGACGGCATTCAAAATCCACAAAATAATAAATACGGTGTTTTCCGTGGAAAAGAAGCATTCAAAATAGCCATTAAAAAGTTTTACAAAGATGTTTATAATGTAGAGCTTGATCAAGATAAAGAGATTTGTATTTTATATGGTACGAAGAGTGGATTAGTACATTTACCGACATGCGTGATTGAACCGGGGGAGGGTGTATTATTGCCGAATCCTGGTTACACAGATTATTTAGCAGGTGTGAAACTTGCACGTGGCGAACATTATGAATTAAAGTTGTACCCAGAGCACAATTATTTACCGGACTTTGATCAAGTGGATGAAAATGAACTTGAAAATACGAAACTGATTTACTTAAATTATCCGAGTAATCCAACGGGTGCAGTAGCGACAAAAGATTTCTTCGATACTACAATCAAGCGCTTTAAAGATACAAATAAGAGGATTGTCCATGACTTTGCGTATGCAGCATTTGGGTTTGACGCGAAGAACCCGAGTATTTTGCAGTCGCCAGGTGCAAAAGACGTTGCAATTGAAATCTATTCTTTATCTAAAGGCTTTAATATGTCTGGTGTACGTGTAGGATTTGCAGTAGGGAATGCAGAAATTATTGAGAACTTAAACTATTTCCAAGACCATACACAAGTCGGGATGTGGGGCGCCATTCAAGATGGTGCTGTAGCAGCATTAGAGCTTGGTGAAGCTTTCTTAAACGAACAAAATGTTTTATTTAAAGGACGTCGTAATAAAGTAACGACAGCTTTAAGAGATGCAAATATTCCTTTTGAACCGATGCAAGGGGGTATCTTCTTATGGATCAAAGTACCAAGTGAGTTTAAAAGTGAAGCCTATGTTGATTTCTTGTTGAAGTCACAAAGTATACTCACTACACCAGGTATTCCATTCGGAAGTTTAGGTGATGATTATATCCGTGTCTCACTTGCAGTAAATGATGCGCAGTTAGATGAATTTATCAATCGAATAATCGAAACGAATGTTTTATATTAACAAAAAAAGGATGCTCAAGTGAGCATCCTTTTTTAAATATACATTGCTGCAATGACAACAACCATTAAAGCAATAATTAATGAAAAGATATCCAGTATTGTTTTTGCTTTCACATCATTGAATTTATTTTTAAACGCTGAAATTTCGATATTCATAAATAAACAAAGTGCGAGTAGCGTAATCCAGTATTTAATATTTCCTGGGATATGCATTACTGATGTATAAACAAAGAAACAAAATCCAAGTCCTAAAATAATACGTAATATATATAAAATATTCATTTTAAAGTTGTAAATGCTTGTGTAACTAACGATGAGATACATAATAGTAAATAACGCAATTAATAAAATCATACTGTACGTCCTTTCTTAAAGTACATCATTAAAACGATGGTCCCTACTACAGTCATTATAGCACCGAAATAAAATGGTGCATCAATTTGTTTCGTCAAAATGCCTGTAAAAGCTAGAGGGCCTAATATACGTCCTAAGCTATCCATACTATAACTGATGGAAGTAAGTTTTCCCATGTTTGCACGATTTCCTTCTTTTGTTAATTGACTTGTTAACAATGTTCTTACTAACGCATTACCAGCCATGAGCAACACTAAACAAAGTCCAGCAAACCATAAATTCATAGAGAAGGGTAATAGTAAGAAAGCAATCGTCGTTAAAACCTGACCCGTAATAATCACAGGTTTTTCTTTACCATCTTTTACTTTACGTAAATACCCTCCTTGGAGGCCTGCGTTAATTAGACCTCCAACCATAAATAGAAGCCCCATTTGCGTCGTAGTAATATTTATTTTTTCGATTTCAAATAGCTGGAACGTACTTTCCATACCGCTCATTGTAAACATTACAATAAATGTTGAAATTAAAATGAGTATTACTTGAGGCGTAATCATTTTTGGGCTGATGTTGCTTTTGTTTTTTTGCGTGTCACCATGGTATGTTTCTTTTAAAGTCATCATTGATAATATGGCAATAAGAACGAGAATCGCACTTGTAACAAAATAGGGAACTTGATAACTAATACCTGATAATAAGCCACCTACAGCTGGTCCAAAAATAAATCCAAGACCAATCATCATTCCCATAAGTCCCATGTATTTGTTACGATCTTCTTCACTCGTCATATCACTCACCATACTTGTTGTAGTAGAAAAACAAGCACCTGAGAAGATGCCACCTATGATACGTGCAGTATATAGCATCGATAGATTATCGATGAATAATCCAAAGATAAGGAAACTTAATGTAAACCCAACGAGACCAATAAAAAGTATTTTTTTTCGGCCCATCTTATCAGATAAATATCCCCAAAATGGAGCAGCAAGAAAAGAAAAAATTGAGTAACTTGCAAGTAATAATCCCATATGGAATGCATTTAAATTCATGCTATGGACCAGTGCTGGTATTACAGGGATTACAATACTAAATCCAAAATATATAAAGAACTGAATTGCCATGAGTAATTTGATTTGTTTATTCATAAAGTCACTCCAAAAAATTTAATATATACATTGTAGCGAATTATAGTGAAAAAGAATATAAAAAGTCACGGTTTTTTTACCGTGACTTAATCGTATTACATTTGATTGCGTATTTCTTGAATCGCTTTTTCGATCTCCCCGAGTTTATCTTCTAACTTTGGAGAGGTTTGACCTGTCGATTCGACTTTCTCTAAATCATTCTGAATTCGCATATATTCATCTTTTAATTCTAATAATTGTTGTTCTAAGTTCATGGTTATTTCCTTTCTACTGGTATCCAAATTTCTACTTTTGGGTTATCAGTTTCAAATTCCATACCGAGTGGGTAAAATTCTAAGTCAGCTGTTTGTAAAGGAATGAAAGGTGCATCTTTAAACCAAGTACCGTAAATGTATTCAAAGGTTTCCTGAATCGCAGTTGGAATCGGACCAACTGCATCAAATACGACCCATTCAGCTGCAGGGATATATGCCGTTTCAAAGTTTTCTAGTGGTGAGCTTGTTGCTACAGAAAATAAATAATTTAAGTGCT
The DNA here is from genome assembly GCF_047425875.1 of Macrococcus animalis. Classification (GTDB taxonomy): domain Bacteria; phylum Bacillota; class Bacilli; order Staphylococcales; family Staphylococcaceae; genus Macrococcoides; species Macrococcoides animalis. The sequence goes on along the minus strand of NZ_CP179727.1, from coordinate 1,015,193 downwards.
CTGACGGTTCTGTTTTGATACATGCACCAATATAACCTTTTAATGCGTCGATATCATTATGCTGTTGCAAATTACTAAGTGTCCCGTCTTCTTCTAATGCATCCCAAAGTGGTTTGATTTCACCCATCGTTTCAGTCGTAAATTCTCTCTTTAAACCGCATAGATAAAAAGCATCAAGCGCAACAACTTTATATGTCATATTAAAACCCCCTTCTAACTGAAATATACAGTAAAAGTGTTATATTATAAAGTGACAAGAATATTGGAGGCTTCAAAATGAGTAAAAAAGTTAAAACAAATGCGCTAAGAAAACTAGATCAACAAAAAATTGAATATGAAACATTTACGTATTCTATTGAAGGAAATCAAGTTGATGGGATTACGGTAGCGAATAAGATTAAACAGCCGATAGAACAAGTGTATAAAACATTAGTATTGAATGGGAAATATGGGCATTACGTTGCTGTAATTCCAGTGGATGCGACGTTAAATATTAAAGCAATCAGTAAAGCCGTTGGAGAGAAAAAGCTCGAAATGCTTGCGGTCAAAGACTTAGAGAAGACTACAGGATATATTCGTGGCGGTTGTTCACCCGTTGGGATGAAGAAACAATTTCCGACCGTGATTGATCAATCCGTTGAATCGCTCGATAAGATGATTGTAAGTGCAGGTCAAATTGGGATTCAAATGAAAGTCGGTGTATCTGATTTAGTGCAATTAATCGATGCGAAAGTGAGTGACATTATAGATGCTGATTAAAGATAACTATCAAACATTATCACTTAAAGATCGCCGTACAATTGTGGTGTCGGATATCCATGGGTCAATTGAATTATTCAAACAACTCCTTGAGAAAGTAAATTTTACTGACAACGATCGATTAATCATTCTAGGTGATATCATAGATAAAGGACCAAACAGTATTGGACTAATTGAATATGTGTCTGAACTTCTAAAGAAAGAATATGTACATATGATTTTGGGAAATTGTGATTGCATTTTTGATGAATTAGAAGAAGATTACCTTTATCACTACATGTCTTATCGCCATACAATTGTGCATGAAGCGTTAGATAAGTTAGGAAAGACACTTGATGATTATGCGACACAGGGTGAAATGGCGGCGGATATCCGGAAACACTTCGGGTATTTACATGATGTTGTCCGTGATTTGCCGTTAATGATTGAAACAGAAGATTTTATTTTTGTACATGCAGGATTAGATCAACAAAATTATATGAACACATCACGTTATAATGCCTTGAATATGCGATTTTTCTATCAACAAACGCATGATGCTGAAAAAATGGTGGTTGTAGGTCATTTCCCAACGTGTAACTTTGTGGAAGATGGATTAATGAATAATAATATTAAAATAAACCAATCATCTCGTATTATCGATATTGATGGTGGGAACCAAGTGAAATATAACGGACAATTGAATGCAATGATAATAACTTACAATGATGATGATTACTTGATTGAAACGACTTTTATGGATGATTATCCGAGGCGGGAAATCATTCAAGACTTCGAAGTAGCATATCAAGAGCCACATACATTTACGTACCCACACTTTGAAATTGAAGTACTTGAAGGTGATGCGTACTTTACACAAGCAAAGCATGTTCAATCAGGAGTAGATTTTATGGTAAAAACTGAGTTTATAAAAGAAACTGAATCAGGATATCGTTTGAAAGATGATTACACAGATTTTTTTATGGATGTTACAGTTGGTGAAATAGTAGCAGTGATTGATGAAAGTTATTTAGGTTATACATTGATTATGAAAGATGGCATCACAGGGTGGGTGCCTGATGAAGTATTATAGTAATAGGATTTAGGAAAGAAGGCTAATTATGACACAAAGCTTCATTATGATTATAGCTTTGATATTGTTAGGTTATTTATTAAAAAAATTAAACTATTTAAAAGAAGAAGATGGTAGTGTACTTGCAGTACTCGTGATGAATGTGACGCTACCGTCACTTGTGATTGTTACATTAAGTGGTGTAGAAATTGATCCATCACTGATTATGTTACCAATCATTATGATTGGATATGCAATAATTGCTAAAATTTTAGCAATTTTGTTCTTTATAAAGTATAACAATCAAATAAGAGGTTCTGTAGGCATGATGGCATCTGCTTTTAATATTGGATTATTTGCATATCCATTGGTTGAACAGATGTTTGGTGCGAAAGGGTTATTGTACTTTGGTATGTTTGATATTGGCGGTTCTATTATGATGTTTGGAGTAACCTACTTTGTCGGAAGCTATTTTAGTGAAGGTGGAGATACATTTGATGCAAGATACTTAGTGATGAGTATGCTGAAAACAGTACCATTAATGACGTATGTGATTATGTTGGTTTTTAATCTCATTCATTTTAAGTTACCTGAGCCAATGCTAGACTTTTTTAGCATTATTTCTAAAGCCAATCTGCCGTTATCTATGATATTACTCGGAGTGTTTTTAAACTTTAAGATTGATAAATATTACTTGCCCATCGCTTTGAAATATTTAACTTTCCATTATGGATTCGGGGCAATTGTAGGTGGATTATGTTATATATTACTACCGTTGAATGAAATGTTTAGAATGACTTTATTGATAGGGTGGTTATTACCGATTGGAGTGGCGATTATTCCTTATGCTATAGAGTTTAAATACAAGACAATTCCATTAATTAGTATGGTGACCAATATCACGATAGTAATTTCAATAATAATATTGTATGTATTTCAGTTGATTATGCTATAAAAATTAAAAGTCCTGATACAATTAATAATTGTTTCAGGACTTTTTGTTTAACCTTTGCCACCCATAAAAGATGGGTATTTTGTCATACCACCATCAACATAAATCGTTTCTCCGGTAATATAACTTGCATTTTCACTGGCTAAAAATGTTGCGACAGTTGCAACTTGATGTGGTTCACCTATAATACCCATTGGTATCATTCGCTCAGTTTCTTCGCGTGTTTCTTTATTACTAAACTTATCTTTAGTGTGTTCTGTAACGATTGCACCAGGAGAGATGTTATTAATACGAATGCCTTTTGGTGCATATTCCATGCTCATCGTTTCCATCATTAATTTCATACCGCCTTTACTTGAAGCGTAATTGACATAATTCGGCCATGGAATGATGTCGTGTACGCTTGAGATATTGATGATGTTGCCTTTTTTTCCAGTATCAATAAAATGTTTGACGGCTTCTCTACTACCAACAAAAGCACCAGTTAAGTTAATGTGCATCACATTATTGAATTCTTCGGCTGACATTTCAACAGAGGGTGTAGCTTTTTCATAACCAGCATTGTTGATCATAATATCTACACCACCGAATGTATCGATTGCAGTTTGAACGATATTCACGACATCTCCTTCGTTAGATACATCACCTTGAACAGTAATTGCATCGCCACCATTATCTTTAACGTTTTGTGCTACTTTCTCAGCTTCTTCTTGACTAGATTTATAGTTAATCACAACTTTACTTTGTTCTGAGCCGAAAGCTTCTGCCATGGCCTTACCGATACCACTAGATGCACCTGTAATCACGACGACTTTGTCTTTTAAATCTTGATACATATAAACGCCTCCAATATTTTTATTGTTTTGCTAATCCTAATAAGAATGCTGCAGAAATAATGAGAACAATGCCAATTGCAATACCGATATACTGCTTCTTCGTTTTCTTTTCTTTAAGTAAGAAGATACCACCTAATGTTGAGACAACAACTAACATTTGTGAGAATGAAAAGCTTGTTGCGACCCCAACTTTCGGTTGAGAATAGAATAGTGCCATATTACCCAGGGCCCAAACTACACCAGGGATAATATTTTTAACGATATTCTTCTTTTTCGGTTGGTGTTTGAAACTTAAAAGCAATCCGCCAATTACCATACCAATTGCTTGTGGGAATAATGCGTCCCATCCTTCGACACCGAAGAATCGACCGATGACCACATATGTAACATAGCCGATTGTTGAAATCAGTAATATAGGAATGGCTTTTTTATAGTTTTTATCACCACTTGCATCATCTTCACCTTTTAAAGATGTTAAAATAACACCGACAACAAGTAATACAAGTGCTGAAATCCCGAGAATAACAGCTTTCGTCGTAGTCCATTCACTGAAGAACATCACTGCGATTAATGTAGTACTAACAAGTTGTAAACCTGTTGATATGGGCATAGTTCTTGAGACACCGATTAAATCAACACTTTTTAATTGATTCCCTTGACCTAGTGCCCAAAATGCACCAGATACAATTCCGACAGCTAAGATTTTTAAATTTAATTCTGGTTGTACAACAAAATACGTTATTGTACCAATAATAAAAGCACCCAAGACGGTACCCATAATTTGTTCATAAGGTGAACCGCCAACTTTTACGTTGATAAGTACAACACTACCCCATAATAGTGCTGGGAGTAGTGCAATTAGTAAATCCATAACATCAGTCCTTCTAAAATACTATGATGCCTATGTTTTACCCTGAAATATTTTTACTAAAACTCATTAATATTATTTAAAATAAAAACACACAAAGAAATGCTATTCTTTGCGTGTTTCTATTTACTCTACGGTATATTTAAAATGATTCATTTCATTTATTTTTGTAAATCCAATCGCTTCATAGAATTCGATATTCTTTTCACGTTTACTTTTTACTGAGATTTGGACACGTTCAGCATGATGCTTATTGAACGCATGATTCACAGCAAACGAAACTAGCTCATGTCCAATACCTTTGTTACGGTATTGTGGGTGTGTTGCTAAATATTCAATATTACACACATCATCATCATTAATTTGAATCCAAATATAAGCTTTCACTAAACCTTCATTTAAATAAAGATAAAGTTCATGTGTGTTACCAATGGTTGCAAGAATTTTATCACGCCTCGTTTTATAATCCGTGTGTAAATCTTTCATGAGATGTGAGAAGCTTTTCTTGTATATCGACTTATACTTAATGATTTGTGGTTTGATGTCGGTTGTTTTATTTTCTTTTGTTTCCATTGTATATGTAGTGCCAAGATATTGCGTACGTAGATTCTTCATGACGGCTTGTCCAAATCGATGATCTTCATGGAAACTGAAGTAATACGTTGTCGTCGTTGGATGACTACGTAAGAAGTCTTGCCACATGACTTGAATCATATCGAGTGTTTCATCATCTGTTTTTGTTGTGATGGGCCCAAGAATGAATGCTTCTGTATCATTAATGTGTTCGATGCCGAATGCGGCGATTATCTGGTCATTGTCAGTGATTTGTAGCATATCTTTTGGATCAATATTATTCAGTTGGTCGATAATGCTTTGTTTTGTAAGTCGGATGTAACCAACGTGGTGTTTACTGTCCTGATTGAGTTGATATAAGAATTCAGCTAATGATGTAATGTCATTCATATGTGAGATTTGCAAGTCTTTCACTCCTCGAAATAACGTGTTAAGGTTTCTAAAATACCTTTGTTGTAAGGGGTATCTGTTTGTTGAGAATATCGTGATTTTGCTTCAGGTGTTGCATTACTTACTAAATACCCGTGTTTTACATTATTCAACATTAATAAATCATTTCCGCTATCGCCGAATGCAAATGTGTGGTCCGGGTGAATATTGAATTTTTGTGATAGGTATTTCACTACTGCGTGTTTCCCAGCAATTGAAGGATAAAAATCGACATCATAATGTCCTTCTGGATCACCAATCAGTGGGTTACATTTACTAACATTGACGATAAAATGATGTGTTTTACCTAGCGATTTAATTGTTTCGATATTGTACGTGTCGATGTTACCTAATCCTTTGTAATAGTAGTTACGTGAAAAAGGTGCATTTTCAAATGGTGTTTGTGTAATTAAATCGATATTTTGTTCTTTTAATTGTTGCTCAATATCGAGAATAACTGATTTATCGAAATTAAGTTGTTGAAACTTATTGTGGTAATCTTCGTCTAATACAAGCTTACCGGCTTTAACATAATATATTTCTGTACCTGAGTTCGTAGAAATGAAGTGTGGATAGTGCGTATTATGTCCAATCTCAAGACAAGATTCAATCATTTCTTTCGTACTTGCTGAAATGATACCGAATAAGATACCCTTTGAAGCTGAGTTATCCGCGAGAAATTGGTCCAGCGCTTGTACATCATCTTGATTGCTTAAATCATGTGCGAAATACGTTTCATCAAAGTCAGAGCACACTAAATAATGAACCTTTTCTGGGAAATGAAGAGTTTTCATATCATCGCCTCCTTAGTTAGTTTAAGCATAACGGAGCAGTGAGTAAATAACAATTGTAAATGTTATAAAAGTAAGTGTTTCTATGAAATCTGTTATAATTTAATAAATCAATTGAGAATAGGACGGATAATATGAAATCAGTAGTACTAGCTGAAAAACCATCAGTTGCACGTGATATCGCACGTGTACTGAATTGTAACCAAAAGAGAAATGGCTATATGGAAAATAATCAATATATTGTTACATGGGCATTAGGCCACTTAGTGACCAATGCAGATCCAGAACAATATGATAGTAAGTATAAAGCGTGGGATATGAAAGATTTGCCGATATTACCTGAACGTATGAAGTCTGTTGTGATTGGTAAGACACGTAAGCAATTTAATGTCGTAAAAGCACAGATCGAACGCCAAGATGTTAATGAAGTTATTATTGCAACAGATGCTGGTCGGGAAGGGGAGCTTGTTGCACGATTAATTTTAGAGAAATGCAAAGGGAATAAGTCTGTCAAGCGACTTTGGATTTCATCCGTGACAGATGGTGCGATTCGTGAAGGGTTTAAGAAGTTAAAGCCAGGTAGTGCATATAATGGTTTGTACCAGGCAGCAATGGCGCGTAGTGAAGCGGACTGGATTGTCGGTATAAATGCAACACGAGCATTAACGACGAAATACGATGCGCAGCTTTCTACAGGACGAGTACAAACACCAACATTACAAATGGTGAAAATAAGACAAGATGCAATCAATCAATTTATACCGAGAAAATATTATGGTTTGAACATTGTTATGGACGGTGTAACATTTAATTGGCAGTCTCCCAATCGAATTTTTGATGAAAAGATAGTCGATCAGTTAATTGAGGACTTGAAGGGTGAGAAGGCGGTTATTAGTGAGGTAGTTTCAAATGAGAAGAAACGTTTCCCAGGAAAATTATATGATTTAACATCATTACAACAAGATGCATATCGTAGATTTAAGTACTCTGCGAAGGAAACGTTAAGTACGATGCAGAATTTGTATGAGTCTCATAAGCTTGTAACTTATCCTCGTACAGATTCGAATTATTTAACGACGGATATGGTGAGTACATTAAAAGATAGAGTAGCTTCACTTGCTACAACGGATTACCGTGCACAAGTTGTTGAATTATTGAAGTATCCGATAAAATCAAGTAGTCATTTTATTAATGATTCAAAGGTGAGTGATCATCATGCAATCGTACCTACTGAAGTACGTGTGAATTTAGAGAGTTTAAGTTCACGTGAACGTAACATTTATATGATGATTGCTGAACGCTATTTAAGTAATCTAATGCCTCCTTATGTATATGCAGAACAAAAGGTTACTGTCAAGATGGGAAAGGCATCATTTATAGTAAAACAAGAACAAACGGTTAGCCCTGGATTTAAAGCATTATCTTCAGAAGGAAATGCAACGAAACATCATGTATTTAAAAAGGATGCAGTAGTAGAAAATGTGAAAGTTAATAAGACAACACATGAGACAGAACCCCCATCTTACTTAAATGAAGGTAGTTTATTAAAAGCGATGGAGAATCCAAGTAGTATATTTGATATTGATAAATCTGCTGAAACAACATTAAAATCTGCAGGTGGAATTGGAACTGTTGCAACACGTGCTGATATTATCGAAAAATTATATAACTTAAATGCAATCGAGAACTTTAATGGCAATATAAAAGTGACAAATAAAGGGCGTCAATTATTAGAACTCGCACCAACAGCTTTGAAGTCACCAGAGTTAACGGCAGACTGGGAACACAAATTAACCTTAATTGAGAAGAATAAGTACGATAAAAATAAATTCATTAATGAAATGCGTGTGTTCACGAAAGAGATCATTAATGAAATTAAATCGAGTGAAGATAAGTTTAAACATGATAATATGACAACAACAGAATGTCCAACATGCGGTAAATTCATGCTAGAAAAAAAGACACGTAATGGTAAGATGCTTGTATGTCAGGATCCAACGTGTGGAACGAAGAAGAATGTTCAACGTCAAACAAATGCGCGCTGTCCAGAATGTAAGAAGAAATTAGTGTTACATGGCAAGGGGCCAAAAGCGATGTATAGCTGTAAATGCGGATTCAGAGAGACTCAGGAACAAATGGATAAACGCTTTAAATCACGCAAGACTGGTAAAGTTTCGAAAAATGAAATGAAAAAATATATGAAAAAAGAAGAAGAGCCAATCAACAATCCATTTGCAGATGCTTTAAAAAATTTAAATCTTTAGTAACTTTATTGTAAAGAGTGTTACCGTTTTCACAATTTATTGGTACAATAGAATCGAATAAATATAAGGGAGGTAACACCAATGGAAGAAGTTAAGCAGAAATTAAATTTGAAACCTTATTGGATTATTTTGAGTTTTATCGTCTTAATTGCAATTGTATTACTCCCAACGCCAAATGATTTGCCAATTATGGCAAAGATGGCACTTGCGATTTTAGCGTTTGCTGTAATCATGTGGGTTACAGAAGCAGTTAGCTATCCAGTCTCTAGTACGATGATTGTGGCATTGATTATTATGCTTGTCGGATTTAGCCCGATTCAAAAACTTGGAGAATCTATGGGTAATCCTATGGCAGCAGGAAAACCTTTAGCTGAAGATGCATTATTTGGTACACAAAATGCATTAAAAATTGCATTTAGTGGATTCTCAAGTTCAGCTGTTGCATTAGTTGCAGCGGCGTTGTTCTTAGCAACAGCGATGCAAGTTACAAATCTTCACAAACGTCTTGCGTTACTTGTATTATCAGTAGTTGGTAATAAAACGAATGCTGTAGTTGCTGGATCAATCGTCGTATCAATTATATTAGCGTTCTTTGTACCATCTGCTACAGCAAGAGCTGGTGCAGTTGTACCAATCTTATTAGGAATGGTCACAGCATTTGGTGCAAAAAAGGAATCACGCCTTGCAGCCTTGCTCGTTATCACTGCAGTACAAGCAGTATCGATTTGGAACGTAGGGATAAAAACTGGAGCAGCGCAAAACATGGTTGCAATGGGTTTCATTAATAAACAATTTAACCAAGATATTTCTTGGGGACAATGGTTTATGTATGCAGCACCTTGGTCAATTTTAATGTCTATTGCACTTTACTTTATAATGATTACCGTAATTAAACCTGAAACAAAGGAAATCGCTGGTGGTAAAGAATTAATTAAGAAACAATTGGATGAACTTGGGCCAGTAACAGCAAGGGAGTGGCGTTTAATCGCTATCTCAGTTGCATTATTATTCTTCTGGGCTACAGAGGCAAAATTACATCCAATCGATTCATCTTCTATTACTTTAGTAGCCTTAGCAATCATGTTAACACCTAAAATTGGTGTGTTTAGTTGGAAAGATGTTGAGAAATTAATTCCTTGGGGTACGATTATCGTATTCGCAATTGGTATCTCGTTAGGGAACTTATTACTTCAAACAACAGCAGCGCAATGGTTAAGTGATAAGACATTTGGTTTAATGGGATTAGAAAATATGCCATTACTTGCAACAATCGCATTAATTACTTTGTTTAATATCTTGATTCATTTAGGATTTGCAAGTGCGACAAGTTTAGCAAGTGCATTAATTCCAGTATTTATCGCATTAACAGCGACACTTGGATTAAAAGACAATGCAATAGGATTTGTATTAATACAACAATTCGTTATCAGTTTCGGATTCTTATTACCTGTATCTGCACCACAAAATATGTTGGCATATGGTACAGGCACATTTACAGTAAAAGATTTCTTGAAAGCAGGTATCCCACTAACAATTATTGGTTACCTGTTGATTCTATTATTTAGTGCGACTTACTGGAAGTGGATTGGATTATTGTAAGATAGCATTAGGAGCGCATCTCAGTTGAGGTGCTTTTTTTGTGAAGTGGAGTGGCACGCTTTTTAGGATTTTCGTGCCACTTTATTTATCATTCAAAGTATAATAATAATCCTCACTATACCGATACGCTTCCAATCTTTTTGTTCAATGCGTCTTCTAACAACATCATTTTTGGTGGTTTTAGCATGATAATTCTCCAAATTGAAAAAGTATACTTAATTCATACAAAACCAATTTCAACTGAATATTAACGCACCGTAAAGTATCGTAAAGATTTGATATGAAATGACTGGTAGTAAAAATTAATTACTCAAAACTCCCCTAGAATATGGATATAAACGAACATTCCAATCAAATAAATTAAAATTATGTTGATTTTTCCGAACATTGAGATTAGACTATACAAGTATAAAAATTAATAAAGGAAGTGCACAATGAGAAATTATTTTAAGTTTGATGAGTTAGACACAAACTATAAGAAAGAGATTCTTGGTGGTCTAACAACGTTCTTGTCAATGGCCTATATACTCGCAGTAAATCCGGCAATGTTATCATTAGCTGATGTTAAAGGTATACCGGATAGCATGCGTATGGATTCTGGCGCAGTTTTCGTAGCAACTATTTTAGCTTCGATTGTCGGTTGTTTATTCATGGGATTGATTGCAAATTATCCAATCGCTTTAGCACCTGGAATGGGGTTGAATGCGTTCTTCGCATTCACAGTGGTTTTACAATATAACATTCCATGGCAAACAGGTCTTGCAGGTGTTTTATGTTCAGGACTATTCTTCGCACTTCTTACAATGACGGGATTGCGTGAAACAATTATTAATGCTATTCCATTCGAACTAAAAATGGCAGTTTCAGCAGGTATTGGCTTATTTATTACTTTTGTCGGTTTAAAAGGAGCGGGTATTGTTGTCGATAATCCAGCAACACTTGTCTCGTTAGGCAATATTCATGATTCACATGTATTATTAGCAGTTGGAGGTATTTTATTAACTGTCATTCTAATGGCGAAAAAGGTACCTGGAAGTATTTTTATTGGAATGGTTATTACTGCTTTAGCAGGTGTTATATTTGGTTTAATTGATGCTCCAAAACAAATTATCGGATCAGTACCAAGTGTTGAACCTACTTTTGGTAAAGCATTTGAAGCATTTGGTCAGCCTGAACAAATTTTTAATATTCATTTCTTAATAGTTGTATTAACGTTTTTATTTATTGATTTCTTTGATACAGCAGGTACATTGGTTGCTGTTGCAAATCAAGCAGGCTTAGTAAAAGATAATAAATTACCTCGTGCAGGAAGAGCGTTATTTGCAGATTCACTTGCAACAATAACGGGTGCAATTTTTGGTACATCTACTACCACGTCTTACATTGAGTCATCAGCCGGTGTAGCAGTTGGCGCGCGTACAGGCTTTGCAAGTGTAGTTACTGCTATTTGTTTCGCTTTGGCATTATTCTTCTCACCTTTAATGGCTGTAGTAACTTCAGCAGTTACAGCGCCAGCACTTGTAATCGTCGGGGTACTAATGGTTTCAAACTTAAAGAGAATAGACTGGGAGAAATTTGAGGTAGCAGTACCATCTTTCTTAACAATTATTATGATGCCTTTAACATATTCAATTGCTACAGGTATTGCATGTGGATTTATTTTCTATCCGATTACGATGATAATGTCTGGAAGAAAGAAAGAAATTCATCCAATTATGTATGGTATGGCGATAATATTCATATTATATTTCACTTTTGTCGTTCAAACACCATCAACGAAATAAAAAAATTGCGGATTCTAAATTTAGAATCCGCAATTTTTTTATTTTCTGTACTCTCTCACTGTTTCACCAGCACGATGTCTCTCATAATGAGTTGTATTACCACGATATTCACGCGTATTTAATACTATACCGATATAAACAAGCATTAAGAAAAACATTAACCAATGCATAAACATCCCAACGACAGGGATAAATGCAACCGCATTTGCAATAATACCAATCATTGCAATAGTACTTAATGAAGATCTAGCTTCATTAGATCTGTCTAACACAGTGATTAATAGCATAATAATGTACATCGTAATATTACTACCTAATGGCGCCCAACCGAGAGATAGGATATAACTACCACCTAAAAATGGTAATCCCATAAAGCCCTCAGAAAACAACATAATAAAGGCGAGAATTAACAATATAATACGAATTGGACTTTTCATATCTACAACCTCCAAATAATTTAAAAGTAACATATGAAACTTTTTCTTTGTATATACATTATAACATGGTATAATCAAATCCTATGCAAAAACGCTCAGTTAGACATTTTTAGAGTTTCTTCTATAGAAAATATAACTACACACTGTTAAACAATATTTACATAAAATTAATAAAGATATAGGTTATCTTAAAAATATATTAATAAATATCTTTAAAAGTATTGATTAATGAAAAGAATTCGTGTATTATATCTACTGTTGGACTTTAAAAAGCGATGAAGCGAGAGGTTACTGACACACCCGGCCGCTTTGCCATGGCGATGTGTTTGACAATTTTCGTGGAGAAGTCTATCAAACCAAAATAGACGTTATAAGAGGAGGTAAAATTATGGCAAAACAAAAAATTCGTATTCGTTTGAAAGCGTATGATCACCGTGTGATCGATCAATCAGCTGAGAAAATAGTAGAAACTGCAAAACGTTCAGGTGCAGAAGTATCAGGACCAATTCCATTACCAACGGAAAGAACAGTTTATACAATTATCCGTGCCGTTCATAAGTACAAAGATTCTCGTGAACAGTTTGAACAACGCACACACAAACGTTTAATCGACATTGTTAACCCAACACCGAAAACAGTTGATGCTCTTATGGGCTTAAACTTACCATCTGGTGTAGACATCGAAATCAAATTATAATTTAAAAAGTAGGAGGTGCGACTTTCGATGACCAAAGGAATCTTAGGAAGAAAAATTGGAATGACACAAGTATTCGCTGAAAACGGTGAATTAATTCCAGTAACAGTAGTAGAAGCAGCACAAAACGTAGTATTACAAAAGAAAACTGAAGAAGTTGATGGTTATTCATCAATTCAAATCGGTTTTGAAGACAAACAAGCTTACAAAGCAACACGTAAATCAAACAAATTTGCGACGAAACCAGCTGAAGGCCATGCTAAAAAAGCAGGTACAGCACCTAAGCGCTTCATTCGTGAATTCAGAAACGTAGATGCTTCTGAATACGAAGTAGGTCAAGAAGTCACTGTGGACGCGTTCCAAATTGGTGACATCGTTGACGTAACAGGAGTTTCTAAAGGTAAAGGTTTCCAAGGGGCTATTAAACGTCACGGTCAATCACGTGGACCTATGAGTCACGGTTCTCGTTACCACAGACGCCCAGGTTCAATGGGTATGGCATCTGACGCTTCTAAAGTATTTAAAGGTAAAGCATTACCAGGCCGTATGGGTGGTAATACTGTTACAATGCAAAACTTAGAAATCGTTAAAGTAGACGCTGAAGCGAACGTTATCTTAGTAAAAGGTAATGTACCAGGACCTAAAAAAGGTTTAGTGAAAATTCAAACTTCAATTAAAGGTAATAAATAAGTAACCACGAAAGGAGGAAACAAACATAATGGCAAATTATGATGTATTAAAAGTAGATGGAACAAAAGCTGGTTCAATCGAATTAAACGAAAGTGTATTCGGAATCGAACCTAATCAACATGTATTATTCGAAGCAATTAACTTACAAAGAGCTTCTATGCGTCAAGGTACTCACGCAGTTAAAAACCGTTCAGCAGTACGCGGTGGCGGACGTAAACCTTGGAAGCAAAAAGGTACTGGTCGTGCACGTCAAGGTACTATCCGTGCTCCGCAATGGCGTGGTGGTGGTATTGTATTCGGTCCAACACCTAGAAGTTATTCATACAAAATGCCTAAAAAAATGCGTCGCTTAGCTTTACGTTCAGCGTTATCAGCTAAAGTGAAAGAAAATGCATTTACAGTTTTAGAATCATTAACATTTGATGCTCCTAAAACAAAAGATTTCAAAAACATGACTACTACTTTAGAACTACCAAGAAAAGTATTATTCATTGTTGAAGCTGAAGATGTAAACGTAGCATTATCTGCTCGTAACATCCCAGGCGTAACTGTTATTACTGCAACTGGCTTAAACGTTTTAGATATCGTTCATGCTAATCAAGTAGTAATGACAAAAGGTGCAGTTGAAAAAGTAGAGGAGGTGCTTGGTTAATGGAAAATCGCGATATTATTAAGCGCCCCGTAATCACTGAACGTTCATCTGAACAAATGGCACAAGATAAATACACTTTTGATGTAGATACTCGTGCAAATAAAACTCAAATCAAAATTGCTATCGAAGATATCTTTGATGTAAAAGTTGATAAAGTGAACGTAATGAATTATAAAGCTAAGAAAAAACGTGTTGGCCGTCACAGTGGCTACACAAACAAAAGAAGAAAAGCGATCGTAACTTTAAAAGACGGATCAATCGATTTCTTCAGCTAAAAACAAATTAAAAATAAACTATTTACCATTAAGGAGGTAAAACGACAATGGCAATTAAACATTATAAGCCAATAACAAACGGTCGTCGTAATATGACAGGTTCAGATTTCGCTGAAATTACGTCAACGTCACCTGAAAAGTCATTACTTGAGCCCCTTCCGAGAAAAGCGGGTCGTAATAACCAAGGTAAGTTAACAGTACGTCACAGAGGTGGCGGTCATAAACGTCAATACCGTGTAATTGATTTCAAACGTAACAAAGATGGTATTCCAGCGAAAGTGGCGACGATTGAATATGATCCGAACCGTTCAGCTAATATCGCTTTATTACATTACTTAGATGGAGAAAAACGATATATCATCGCTCCTAAAGGATTAACAGTTGGTACTCAAGTATTTAACGGTCCTGAAGCTGATATTAAAGTAGGTAACGCATTACCATTAGCAAACATTCCTGTAGGTACAGTAATTCACAATATCGAATTAAAACCTGGTAAGGGTGGCCAATTAGTACGTTCGGCTGGAACTTCAGCACAGGTACTTGGTAAAGAAGGTAAATACGTATTAGTTCGTTTAAAATCTGGTGAAGTTCGTATGATCTTATCAACTTGTCGTGCAACAATCGGTCAAGTAGGTAACGAGCAACATGAATTAATCAATATCGGTAAAGCGGGACGTTCTAGATGGAAAGGTATCCGTCCAACAGTTCGTGGTTCTGTAATGAACCCTAATGATCACCCGCACGGTGGTGGTGAAGGTCGTACTTCAATCGGTCGTCCATCTCCAATGTCACCATGGGGTAAACCAACTCTTGGTAAGAAAACACGTAAGAAGAAAAACCGTTCTGACAAATTTATCGTTCGCGGACGTAAAAAATAATATTAACTTACTAATGTTAGCGGCTTAGGCCGCTAACGGCAGGTAAGATATGAGGGAGGCGCCACAATGGCTCGTAGTCTTAAAAAAGGACCTTTCATCGATGATCACTTAATGAAAAAAGTTGAAGCATTAGAGGAAGGCGGCAAAAAAACAGTAATCAAAACTTGGTCACGTCGCTCTACAATTTTCCCGAATTTTATCGGACACACTATCGCAGTATATGATGGACGTAAACACGTACCTGTATATGTAACTGAGGATATGGTTGGACATAAATTAGGAGAATTCGCACCAACACGTACTTACAAAGGTCACGGTGCAGACGACAAGAAAACTAAACGCTAATTTCAAATAAGGAGGAATAACTATGGAAGCAAAAGCGGTTGCAAGAACAATCAGAATCGCACCTCGTAAAGTGAGATTAGTATTAGATCTTATCAGAGGTAAAGAAGTAGCAGAAGCTATCGCTATTTTAAAATTAACAAATAAAGCAACATCACCAGTAGTTGAAAAGTTATTAATGTCAGCATTAGCTAACGCAGAACATAACTATGATATGAACGTTGATACTTTAATCGTTAAAGAAGCATATGCAAATGAAGGACCAACTTTAAAACGTTTCCGTCCACGTGCACAAGGTCGTGCAAGTGCGATTAATAAACGTACAAGCCACATCACAATCGTTGTTGGCGATAAAGAAGTGAAAACTTCAAACAAAGAAGTAACTACAGAAGAAGCTAAATAAATACTATCTCATTAAGGAGGGAATACAGTGGGTCAAAAAATTAATCCTATCGGACTTCGTGTCGGAATCATTCGTGACTGGGATGCGAAATGGTATGCAGAAAAAGATTTCGCTACTCTATTACATGAAGACTTAAAAGTTCGTAAATATATCGCAGAAAACTTAAAAGACGCTTCTGTTTCTCGTGTAGAAATCGAACGCGCAGCGAACCGTGTTAACATCGCAATCCACACTGGTAAACCTGGTATGGTTATCGGTAAAGGCGGTTCAGAAATTGAAAAATTACGTAACGCATTAAACAGCTTAACTGGTAAACGCGTACACATCAACGTTATTGAAATTAAGAAAGTTGATATGGATGCTACATTAGTTGCGGAAAACATCGCACGTCAATTAGAAAACCGTGTATCATTCCGTCGTGCTCAAAAACAAGCCCTTCAACGTGCAATGAAGTTAGGTGCTAAAGGGATCAAAACTCAAGTATCAGGTCGTTTAGGTGGCGCAGATATCGCGCGTGCTGAACAATATTCAGAAGGAACTGTTCCACTTCATACATTACGTGCTGACATCGATTATGCACATGCAGAAGCAGACACTACTTACGGTAAATTAGGTGTTAAAGTATGGATCTATCGTGGTGAAGTTCTTCCTACAAAGAAATCTAGTGAAGGAGGAAAATAATAATGTTATTACCTAAACGTGTAAAATACCGTCGTCAACATAGACCTAAAACAACTGGTCGTTCAAAAGGCGGAAACGAAGTAACATTTGGTGAGTACGGTTTACAAGCAACTACAGCAGCTTGGATTACTTCTCGTCAAATTGAATCAGCTCGTATTGCAATGACTCGTTACATGAAACGTGGCGGGAAAGTTTGGATTAAAATCTTCCCTCACACACCATATACTAAAAAACCTTTAGAAGTACGTATGGGTTCTGGTAAAGGTGCAGTTGAAGGATGGGTAGCAGTAGTAAAACCTGGACGTATTATGTTTGAAATCGCAGGTGTTCCTGAAGAAACAGCTCGTGAAGCATTACGTTTAGCATCTCACAAACTTCCAGTGAAAACTAAGTTTGTAAAACGTGAAGAATTGGGTGGTGACACAAATGAAAGCTAAGGAAATTAGAGATTTAACCACTTCAGAAATTGAAACTAAAGTAAAATCGCTTAAAGAGGAACTTTTCAACCTACGCTTTCAGTTAGCTACAGGTCAACTTGAAAATACAGCACGTATTCGCGAAGTGAAAAAATCTATCGCGCGTATGAAAACTGTTGTACGTGAAAGAGAAATCGAGCAACAAAAAACTGAACAAAAATAATTTTTAAGGAATAGGAGGGAACTCTTGTGAGCGAAAGAAACGACCGTAAAGTTTACACAGGTAAAGTTGTATCTGACAAAATGGATAAAACAATTACTGTTGTAGTTGAAACTTATAAAACACATTCTTTATACGGTAAACGTGTAAAGTACTCTAAAAAATATAAAACACATGATGAAAACAACACAGCGAAAATGGGCGACATCGTTAAAATTATGGAAACACGTCCTTTATCAGCTACAAAACGCTTCCGTTTAGTAGAAGTTGTTGAAGAATCAATTATCATTTAATAAGTAAATTAGATAAAGGAGGTAACTCGAATGATCCAACAAGAATCACGCTTAAAAGTGGCAGATAACTCTGGTGCTCGTGAAGTATTAACTATTAAAGTATTAGGCGGATCTGGTCGTAAAACAGCTAACATCGGTGACGTAATCGTATGTACAGTTAAAAATGCTACACCAGGTGGCGTTGTTAAAAAAGGTGACGTTGTTAAAGCTGTTATCGTTCGTACTAAATCTGGTGTACGTCGTAACGATGGTTCATACATCAAATTTGACGAAAACGCTTGTGTTATCATCCGTGATGACAAAGGACCTCGTGGAACACGTATCTTTGGACCTGTTGCACGTGAATTACGTGAGGGCAACTTCATGAAAATCGTTTCATTAGCACCTGAAGTATTATAATAAAACACAAAATCAAGAGGAGGTGTCTACGACATGCATATTAAAAAAGGCGACAAAGTTATCGTTATCACAGGTAAAGATAAAGGTAAAACAGGAACAGTAATTGAAGCTCTTCCTAAAAAAGATCGCGTAGTTGTTGAAGGTGTAAACATTGCGAAAAAACACCAAAAACCTACTCAAATGAATCCTGAAGGCGGCATCGTTGAATTTGAAGCTGCAATTCACGTTTCAAATGTTATGTTAATTGACCCAAAAACAAACAAACCAACTCGTGTTGGTACGAAAATAGAAGATGGCAAGAAAGTACGTGTAGCTAAGAAATCTGGAGAAATCATTAAATAATTATCTGGAAGGAGGTTCTCACATTGACACAGACACGTTTAAAAGAAAAATTCATTAAAGAAATTTCACCTGAAATGATGAAAAAGTTTAATTACGCATCAGTGATGGAAGTACCAAAAATCGAAAAAATCGTAGTAAACATGGGTATCGGTGACGCAGTTCAAAACTCTAAAGTCTTAGACTCTGCAGTTGAAGAATTACAAGCAATCACTGGTCAAAAGCCAATGGTTACTAAAGCTAAAAAATCAATCGCGACATTCCGTTTACGTGAAGGTATGCCTATCGGGGCAAAAGTTACTTTACGTGGAGAAAGAATGTACGAATTCTTTGATAAATTAGTAAACGTTTCATTACCTCGTGTACGTGACTTCCGTGGTATTTCAAACAAAGCGTTTGATGGCCGTGGTAACTACACACTTGGCGTTAAAGAACAATTAATTTTCCCTGAAATCGATTATGATAAAGTAAGTAAAACACGCGGAATGGATATCGTTATCGTAACTACTGCTAACACTGACGAGGAAGCTCGTGAATTGTTAACACAATTCGGTATGCCATTTCAAAAGTAATCTCTAATATAAAAGGAGGCTAAATTTAGTGGCTAAAAAATCAATGATCGCTAAACAACAGCGTAAACAAAAATTTAAAGTACAAGAATACACTCGTTGTGAACGTTGCGGACGTCCACATTCAGTTTTACGCAAATTTAAACTTTGCCGTATTTGTTTCCGTGAATTAGCTTATAAAGGTCAGATTCCTGGCGTTAAAAAAGCAAGCTGGTAAAATTTAAACCTGAAAGGAGGATATTTTAAATGACTATGTCAGATCCAATCGCAGATATGCTAACTCGCGTACGTAACGCAAACATGGTACGTCACGAGAAATTAGAATTGCCTGCATCAAACATCAAAAAAGAAATCGCTGAAATCCTTAAACGTGAAGGATTCGTTAAAAGTGTTGAATATATTGAAGATGATAAACAAGGTGTTATTCGTATGTTCTTAAAATACGGTTCAAATAACGAACGTGTTATCACTGGTTTAAAACGTATCTCTAAACCTGGTTTACGTGTTTACGCAAAAGCTGATGAATTACCAAAAGTATTAAATGGCTTAGGTATCGCATTAGTGTCAACTTCTGAAGGTGTATTAACTGATAAAGAAGCGCGTCAACGTAACATTGGTGGAGAAGTATTAGCTTACATCTGGTAAGAATTATTAAAGAAGGAGGTGCCGACTTATGAGTCGTGTTGGTAAGAAGGTTATTGAAATCCCAACTGGGGTTGAAATCAAAATCGACGGTAACACTGTAACAGTTAAAGGACCTAAAGGTGAATTAACTAATACATTTAACGAAGAAATGACATATAAATTAGAAGACAATACTTTAGAAGTAGTTCGTCCATCTGATTCTAAAGCTCATAAAACAATCCACGGAACAACTCGTGCTTTAATCGCTAACATGGTTGAAGGTGTTTCAAAAGGATTCGAAAAGAACTTAGAATTAATCGGGGTTGGTTACCGTGCTCAAATGCAAGGTAAAAACTTAATCTTAAACGTTGGATACTCTCACCCAATTGAAATCGTAGCTGAAGAAGGTATTACTTTATCAGTTGATAAAAATACGAAAGTAAAAGTTGAAGGTATTAATAAAGAACGTGTTGGAGCGATTGCTTCAAATATCCGTGCTACTCGTCCTCCAGAGCCTTACAAAGGTAAAGGTGTACGTTACGAAGGCGAATATGTTCGTCGTAAAGAAGGTAAAACTGGTAAGTAATCTCTAAAATAAGAAAGGAGAATATTCATGATCACTAAAATCGATAAGAACAAAGTGCGTATGAAAAGACATGCTCGTGTACGTAGCAGATTAGCTGGTACAACTGAGCGTCCTCGTTTAAACGTATATCGTTCAAACAAACATATTTACGCACAAGTGATTGATGACGTTAAAGGTGTAACTTTAGCTCAAGCATCAACACAAGATAAAGGATTAGGTTTAGAAGCTACTTCAAATGTTGAAGCAGCAGCTAAAGTCGGTGAAACAGTTGCTAAATTAGCAACAGAAAAAGGCGTTAAAGCAGTTGTATTCGACCGCGGAGGATATTTATTCCACGGACGTGTAAAAGCATTAGCTGATGCAGCACGCGAAAACGGTTTAGAATTTTAATAAAAGGAGGAACTCTTAATGCGTCGTGAAAAAGAAGTTAAAGAATTTGAAGAACGCGTAGTTACCATCAACCGTGTATCTAAAGTTGTTAAGGGTGGACGTCGTATGCGTTTCACTGCTTTAGTAGTTGTTGGAGACAAAAATGGTCGCGTTGGTTTTGGTACTGGTAAAGCACAAGAAGTGCCAGAAGCGATTAAAAAAGCAATCGAAGATGCTAAGAAAAACTTAATCACTGTTCCTCGTGTTAAAGGTACTACACCTCACGAAGTTACAGGTAGATTTGGAGCAGGAAGTGTATTAATTAAACCTGCAGCACCTGGTACAGGAGTTATCGCTGGTGGTCCAGTACGTGCCGTGTTAGAATTAGCTGGTATTACTGATATCTTAAGTAAATCATTAGGTTCAAATACACCTATTAACATGGTTCGCGCTACTGTTCAAGGTTTAAAAGAACTTAAAGTTGCTGAAGATGTAGCTAAATTACGTGGTAAATCAGTCGAAGAATTATACAATTAAGGAGGGCATAAACAATGGCTAAAATTAAAATTACCCTCACTCGTAGTATTATCGGTCGTCCTGAAACACAACGTAAAACTGTTAAAGCTTTAGGGCTTAACAAAATGCATCAAACAGTTGAAGTTGATGACAACCCTGCGATTCGTGGGCAAATTAACAAAGTAAGTCACTTAGTGACTGTAACAGAAGCATAATATTTTAAGAATAAGGAGGTGCCGAAATGAAATTACATGAAATGAAACCAGTTGAAGGTGCTCGTAAAGAACGCAACCGTGTTGGTCGCGGTATGGCTTCAGGTAATGGTAAAACAAGTGGACGTGGACATAAAGGTCAAAAAGCGCGTTCAGGTGGTGGAGTACGTTTAGGCTTTGAAGGTGGACAATTACCTTTATTCCGTCGTTTACCAAAACGTGGATTTACTAATATCAACCGCAAAGACTACGCTATTGTTAACTTAGATCAATTAAATCGTTTTGAAGAAGGTACAGAAGTAACGCCAGCTTTATTAATTGAAACAGGTGTTGTATCTAACGAAAAATCAGGTATTAAAATTCTTGGTAATGGTGAATTAACAGCAAAGTTAACAGTAAAAGCTCATAAATTTTCAGCTTCAGCTAAAGAAGCAATTGAAGGTAAGGGCGGAACAACTGAGGTGATCTAATGTTTGATACGCTTATTAGTTTCTTTAAAGTAAAAGAAATACGTAGCAAAATCATCTTTACACTCGCAATGTTAATTATCTTTAAAATCGGAACGTACATTCCGGTTCCAGGTGTTAACCCAACAGCTTTCGAAAGTCAGGCCAATAAAGGCATTACTGATTTGATGAATACATTTGGTGGGGGCGCACTTCAAAACTTCTCTATTCTTGCAATGGGGATTATGCCATACATTACAGCTTCAATCGTAGTTCAATTACTTCAGATGGATGTTGTACCGAAGTTTACTGAGTGGGCTAAACAAGGTGAAGTTGGTCGTAAAAAGCTTACGCAATTTACAAGATACTTTACAATTGTATTAGCATTCATTCAAGGATTTGGGATGAGTTACAGTTTCAATAATATGTTAGGTGGTCAATTGATCACAAATACTAGCGTTTGGAACTTCTTACTTATCGCAGTCGTGTTAACTGCTGGTACTGCATTTTTAATGTGGTTAGGTGAGCAGATTACACAACACGGTGTTGGTAATGGTATTTCCATTATCATCTTCGGTGGGATTCTTTCTTCTATTCCGTCAGCGTTAATTCAGTTCTATCAACAATCTTTTGTTGGTGCGAATGATTCAACAATGGCAATTTTAGAGGCAATCGGAATATTTGTAGGTATGGTGTTACTTACAGCTTTTGCGGTATTCGTACTACAAGCTGTACGTAAAATTCCAATTCAATATGCAAAACGTACTACAGGTAATCGTTTAGCACCACAAGCAACATTTTTACCTTTAAAGGTAAATGCTGCGGGGGTTATTCCAGTTATCTTTGCAATGGCGTTTTTCATGCTTCCGAAGACGTTACAATTACTCTTCCCAAAAGCGGATTGGGCAAAAACTTTAGCAGCACATTCTGATCCGGCTCAGCCGATTGGTATGATTGTATATGTAATTTTAATTATTGCATTTGCTTACTTTTATGCATTTGTTCAAGTTAATCCTGAACAAATGGCTGACAATTTAAGAAAACAGGGTAGTTATGTACCAGGTATTCGTCCTGGTAAAAATACTCAAAACTATATTACAAAAGTACTTTATCGTTTAACATTTGTTGGTTCTTTATTCTTAGCAGGTATCGCAGTGTTACCATTAATCGTTTCTGATTTTTTAAACTTACCACAGTCATTAAGAATTGGTGGAACTAGTTTATTGATCGTTATCGGGGTAGCATTAGAGACTATCGCACAGTTAAAGGCACAACTTGGACAACGTGAATATAAAGGTTTTAAAAGACGTTAATGTCTGGAGGGCATTTTATGAATATCATTTTAATGGGCTTACCTGGAGCAGGTAAAGGAACTCAAGCGAGTGAAATTATTAAGAAATACCCAATTCCTCATATTTCTACTGGAGATATGTTCCGTGCAGCTATCAAAAATAATACTGAGCTTGGACAAAAAGCAAAGTCATTTATGGATAACGGCGAACTTGTTCCAGATGAAGTAACAATTGGTATCGTTCGTGAAAGATTGTTAGAAGAAGATGCTAAAAAAGGATTCTTACTTGATGGTTTTCCTAGAACAGTGGAACAAGCTGAAGCTTTGAACGAAATGTTAGCAGCTGTAGATCGTAAGATTGAAGGCGTAATTAACATCGATGTTCAAGAAGAGGAATTGATGAACCGTTTAACGGGTCGTCGTATTTGTGAAACTTGTGGAACTACTTATCATTTAGTGTTCAATCCACCTAAAGTAGAAGGTATTTGTGATATTGATGGTGGAAAATTATATCAACGTGCAGATGATAATCCTGAAACAGTTCGTACACGTTTAGACGTAAACATTAAACAAACAAAACCGTTACTTGATTTCTATACGAAGCAAGACGTGCTTTTCAATGTTGATGGTTCGAAAGATATTAAGGATGTTACAACTGAAGTTGAGAAAGTATTAAATCAGCTTTAATCGTTTACCGAGATTCACCTCTTGGTGGGTTGCTTAAGTGGATGTGATCAGTTGAATCAAGTTTGTATTGGTCAAATTGTCACGAGTAATCGTGGCAAAGATAAAGGGTTACCTGGAGTCATTATTGCTATTATCGATCATCGATTTGTACTTGTTGCAGACGGAGATAAACGGACAATGAAATATCCTAAGAAAAAGAGCCTGTCGCATTTAATACTAAGTGATGTACACTCACCTGAAATTAAATCGAGTATTTCTGAAACAGGTTTTGTAACAGACGCTAAATTACGTTACGTTTTGCAAAAATATACCGCTCGAATTTCGGAATCTTGATAAAAAGGGGGAATTTGAAAATGGCTAAACAAGATGTAATTGAATTAGAAGGTACTGTATTAGATACTTTACCTAATGCAATGTTTAAAGTAGAATTAGAAAATGGTCATGAAATCTTAGCGCATGTTAGCGGTAAAATTCGTATGAACTACATCCGTATTCTACCTGGCGACAAAGTAACAGTTGAAATGAGTCCATATGACTTAACACGTGGACGCATCACGTATCGTTATAAATAATTAGAACTCCAATATTAAATTAGGAGGTATGAAACATGAAAGTTAGACCATCAGTAAAACCCATTTGTGAAAAATGTAAAGTTATTCGCAGAAAAGGTAAAGTAATGGTAATTTGTGAAAATCCAAAACACAAACAAAAACAAGGATAAGAAAATGGAGGTGCAACATAAATGGCACGTATCGCAGGTGTAGACGTACCACGTGAGAAACGCGTAGTTATCGCATTAACTTACGTATATGGTATTGGTAAAACTTCAGCACAAAAAATATTAGCAGCTGCTAATGTTAACGAGAGTACTCGTGTGCGCGACTTAACAGAAGATGAATTAAACAGAATCCGTGAACAAGTAGATGGATATAAAGTTGAGGGTGACTTACGTCGTGAAATCAACTTAAACATCAAACGTTTAATGGAAATCGCTTCATACAGAGGTATTCGTCACCGTCGTGGTTTACCAACTCGTGGACAAAATACAAAAAACAATGCACGTACTCGTAAAGGTCCAGTTAAGACCGTTGCTAACAAGAAGAAATAATAAGTAAAGGAGTGAGCTAAATGGCACGTAAACAAGTATCACGTAAGCGTAGAGTTAAAAAGAATATTGAAAACGGTGTAGCACATATCCGTTCAACATTCA
This sequence comes from Macrococcus animalis, assembly GCF_047425875.1. Classification (GTDB taxonomy): domain Bacteria; phylum Bacillota; class Bacilli; order Staphylococcales; family Staphylococcaceae; genus Macrococcoides; species Macrococcoides animalis. The sequence goes on along the minus strand of NZ_CP179727.1, from coordinate 990,058 downwards.
ACAATACAATCGTAACTATTACTGATGAATTCGGTAATGCTTTATCATGGTCATCTGCTGGTGCATTAGGTTTCAGAGGTTCTCGTAAATCTACACCATTCGCAGCTCAAATGGCATCAGAAACTGCATCTAAGGCAGCTATGGAACATGGTTTAAAAACTGTAGAAGTTACTGTTAAAGGACCTGGTCAAGGTCGTGAAGCAGCAATTCGTGCGTTACAATCAGCTGGTTTAGAAATTACAGCGATCAAAGACGTTACACCAGTACCACATAACGGTTGTCGTCCACCGAAACGTCGTCGCGTATAATTTTCAATTAGTATCAAAGACACTTATAATAGTATATGGAACTAAAATAAAATTATTCGACGTTGTTGAAGGAGGATTATTACATGATTGAAATCGAAAAGCCTAGAATTGAGACAGTTGAAATTAGTGAAGATTCTAAATTCGGTAAATTCGTAGTTGAACCGTTAGAACGTGGTTATGGTACAACATTAGGAAACTCCTTACGTCGTATCCTATTATCTTCATTACCAGGTGCGGCTGTTAAGAATATTGAAATCGAAGGTGTCTTACATGAGTTCTCAGCTGTTGAGAATGTAGTGGAAGATGTTACAACAATTATCATGAACATCAAGAAATTAGCGCTTAAAATCTATTCAGATGAAGATAAAACGCTTGAAATTGACGTTAAAGATGAAGGTGTTGTTACTGCGAAAGATATTATGCATGACAGTGATGTTGAAATTTTAAATCCAGATTTAAAAATTGCAACAGTATCTAAAGGTGGACACTTAAAATTGCGTTTGGTTGCAAATGCAGGTCGCGGTTACACTTTAGCTGAAGATAATAACACAAGTGACTTACCAATTGGTGTCATTCCAATTGATTCAATCTACACACCAGTTGAGCGCGTAAACTACACTGTAGAAAATACGCGTGTTGGTCAAAGTACTAACTTTGACAAATTAACTTTAGATGTTTGGACTGACGGATCATTAACACCACAAGAAGCAATTTCTTTAGGTGCTAAGATTATGACAGAACACTTAAATATCTTCGTTGACTTAACTGATGAAGCACAAAATGCTGAAATCATGATTGAAAAAGAAGAAGATCACAAAGAAAAAGTACTTGAAATGTCGATTGAAGAACTTGATTTATCAGTTCGTTCTTATAACTGTCTGAAACGTGCGGGCATTAATTCTGTTCAAGAATTAGCCGACAAATCAGAAGCTGATATGATGAAAGTTCGTAACTTAGGACGCAAGTCTTTAGAAGAAGTTAAATTTAAATTAGAAGACTTAGGTCTTGGATTAAGAAAAGAAGACTAGTTAAAGGAGGTTACGATTCATGGGTTACAGAAAATTAGGACGTACATCAGATCAACGTAAAGCTATGTTACGTGATTTAGCAACTTCTTTAATCGTTAACGAGCGTATCGAAACGACTGAAGCACGCGCAAAAGAATTACGTAAAATCGTAGAAAAATTAATTACTTTAGGTAAACGTGGAGACTTACATGCTCGCCGTCAAGCAGCTGAAGTATTACGTCGCGTTGAAATCTTAAACGAAGATGAAACTACACAATTCGCAATTCAAAAATTATTCTCTGACATTGCTCCTCGTTACACAGAGCGTCAAGGTGGATATACTAGAATTATGAAAGTTGGACCTCGTCGTGGAGACGGTTCAGAAATGGTTATCATCGAATTAGTATAATAATAATCATCATGGATTTAGGGATCACTTATCTTACACATACACACATAAGCAAATGAGTGCAACGATAATGTTTGCCACACACAGATATTGTCTAGCTCAGAGTACTTCGCCATAAAAGAATACGTTTTGCGTGACCTCTAGGCGGAGTGCGCGCTTTTTTCATTATTAAATCCGGTATACCGGGTTTTTTATTTGTATACAGACATTTTGTTTTGTGTTAATGATTTATGGTATAAGTAATTAACAGAGGATAAAATGATATAACAATAGGGTCGTGGTGGACTGTAAATACCAAATACACAATTAAACGAAAGGTGATTGTATGGATGGGATCATTCAAGTTAGCAACCTAACATTTACATATGATGGACAGAGTGTTCCTGCAATCCGTAATTTATCATTTATAATTAATAAGGGTGAATGGATTTCTATCGTTGGGCACAATGGTTCAGGCAAATCAACGTTACTAAAGCTTATTTGTGCGATTGAGCCTATTGATAGTGGAGATATTATAATAGATAATATTCCGCTTACTGAAGAGACTATCCAGTCCATACATAAAAGAATAGGGATTGTATTTCAGAATCCAGACAATCAATTTGTTGGGGCGACGGTTGAAGATGATATTGCGTTTGGTTTAGAGAATCATGGAGTACCTTATGATGAGATGCACAAACGTGTAGATGATGCGCTTCATGCGGTTGAGATGTCTCACATGAAGCGTCACGAGCCACATCATTTATCCGGGGGTCAGAAACAACGTGTAGCGATTGCTAGTGTACTTGCACTACAACCCAAGATTATTATTTTAGATGAAGCAACATCTATGTTAGACCCTGAGGGACGTAATGAAATCTTAAGAATCATTAAGAAATTACAATACATACATCACCTTACGATCATTCATATTACGCATCATTTAGAAGAAACATTAGAAAGTGACCGCATATTTGTGATGAATAAAGGAGAACTTGTATTGTCGGATACGCCTCGAGCGATTTACAAAAGAGCTGATCAACTTATCGCAATGGGACTTGACTTACCGTTTGAAATGAAAGTAAATCAAGCATTATTTAATCATGCTGAGTATATAACGACAGAGGAGTTGCTGAAGAAACTATGAAAATACAATTAAACCAAGTTGGCTTTCATTATTCTAAAGGAACCCCTTTTGAAGTGCGTGCATTAACAGATATCAATATGACAATAGAAGAGAATCGATTTTATACAATTATCGGTCATACGGGTTCAGGTAAGTCAACAGTGATTCAACATTTAAACGCATTGATTAAACCAACAGAAGGTTATATCGATATCAATGGTCAAGTAATTAACAATACAACAAAAAATAAACATCTCAAACCAATTCGTAAAAAGGTGGGAATGGTCTTTCAATTTGCTGAACAACAATTGTTTGAGGAAACAGTTATTAAAGATATTATGTTTGGTCCTTTGAACTATGGTGTATCGAAAGAAGACGCTGAGCGACGTGCAAGAGAGTTGTTTAAACAATTTGGTATGGATGAGTCTATGCTTAATAAAAGCCCGTTTGAGTTATCTGGAGGTCAAATGAGACGTGTGGCAATAATGGGTGTGCTTGCGATGAAACCTGATGTATTAGTGCTTGATGAACCAACAGCTGGACTGGACCCTCGAGGTCAACAAGAGATTATGTCACTTTTTCATAAGTTGCAAAAAGATTTAGGTATTACAGTTGTCTTAGTGACCCATCAAATGGACCAAGCAGCACGTGCAGATTATATGTATGTAATGCATCAAGGGCATATTGTAGATCAAGGTACACCACAGGAAATATTCAGCAAAGATTTATCACACTATGATATTCAGCCCCCAGAAATCACACAATTGCAACGTCAATTTGAACAAAAATATAATACTAAGTTACCACAAGTAGCTTTGACAATAGACCAATTCAATTTAATGTATCAAGAATGGAGGACTGGCCATGCTTGATAAAATGATACTTGGTAGATATGTACCGATTGAATCATTTGTGCATTCACTCGATCCGAGAACGAAATTATTATTTGTATTTATTATGACTATTCTTGTGTTCTTGATCGATAATTGGTACGGCTATCTGTTTGGATTCTTACTCGTATTTATTATTATTAAACTATCAAATTTAAATTTTATGTTTGTATTTAACGGTATCAAGCCGATTTTATTTTTAATTATCTTCACCTTTCTAATGCATGTATTTTTGACAAAGGGTGGTAAGACATTGTTTGAATGGGGTATTATTAACATTCAAATGGGTGGAATACTGATGGGAATTATGATTTCATTTCGCTTTATCATTATTATCTTTCTTTCTACAATAATGACACTGACAACGAGTCCTATCACATTAACTGATGCGATCGAAACAATGTTAAAGCCATTCAAGAAAATAAAATTACCTGTCCATGAATTAGCACTAATGATGTCAATAGCACTAAGGTTTATACCAACACTAATGGATGAAACGCAAAAAGTCATGAAGGCACAGATTTCACGTGGAAGCGACATGTCAAGTGGTAATGCACTTGAAAGAGTTAAGGCAATTGGACCATTACTCATACCACTATTTGTATCCGCATTCAAACGAGCAGATGATTTGGCAGTAGCTATGGAAGTGAGAGGCTATAGAGGGGACGTAGGTCGTACGAAATATAGAAAGTTAGAATGGCAAACGAAAGATACATTAATATTACTCACACTCATTCCCATTGGGATGATAATATTTATACTAAGGAGTTATTTTTAAATGGAACGCATAATGTTACAAATTTCATATAACGGTGCAGGCTTTCAAGGATTTCAAATTCAAAATGAAGGTCGTACAGTACAATATGAGCTAGAACGAATTTTAAAAAGAATGCACAAACAATTTGTGCGGATTCATCCGTCATCTAGAACAGACAAAGGTGTACATGCATTAATGCAGTATGTTCACTTTGATACGGCACTTATGTTACCAACAAACAAATGGCAACATGCTTTTAATTCAGCACTACCTGACGATATCTACGTCCATGAAGTAAGAAAGATACATAACGAATATCATTCGCGATATAATTGTGTAGGTAAAGCATACAGATATAAGGTCTATAGAGCTTCACATAGAGACGTTATGAAAAATGGAATAGAAGCATATATTGCAGTGCAACTTAATGTTACGAAGATGAATGAAGCAGCACAGCACTTTATAGGTACGCATGACTTCACTTCATTTTGTTCTGCAAAGACTGAAATTGAAAATAAAGAACGTACGATATATAAATTTGAAGTAACAGAAACTGAAACAGGTTATGATTTTTTTGTAATAGGCAGTGGCTTCCTTTATAACATGGTGCGCATCATGGTTCATTTCTTAATGGACGTTGGACTTGGGAAACGACAAGGCTCAGAAATACCTGACATAATTGCTGCTAGTGACAGACGAAAAGCAGGAAAGACTGCACCTGCTGAAGGATTATACTTAGAAAAAATCTATTTAACACCAGAAGAATTAGCGAAAGATATTCCTGAAGGAACAGAAATTACTTTAAAAGCAGCGCGATGTAAGATAAAACCATTAGAACCAAATACTTTATAACGGATATGAATGAAAAATAAACAAAAAGAATTTGGCAATACGATTGACAAACACCCTCGAAATGTTATAAGATAGACAACGGTATTGTTTAATATCAACCACTACAATAAGCCCCGGAAACTTATTGTGTTACAGATATATAAGCAGGATTTAGAGGGAATTTTTTTATTTTAGGAGGAAAAATATAATGCGTCAAACATTTATGGCAAACGAAGCAAACATTGAGCGCAAGTGGTACGTAATTGATGCTGAAGGAGAGACTATGGGTCGCCTTTCATCAGAAGTTGCATCAATCTTACGCGGTAAACATAAACCAACATTCACACCACACGTAGATTGTGGAGATCACGTTATCTTAATTAACGCTGAAAAAATCTATTTATCAGGTAACAAAGCAGAAGACAAAATGTATCACCGTCACTCAAATCACCCAGGTGGATTAAAATCAGTATCTGCTGGTGAATTACGTGAGAAAAACCCAGTACGTTTAATGGAAACATCAATTAAAGGTATGTTACCTAAAGGTTCTTTAGGCGACAAAATGTTCAAAAAGTTACACGTTTATGCTGGAGCTGAGCATCCACATACAGCACAACAACCTGAAAACTACGAGTTACGTGGTTAATTAAGAGGAGGACAATACATTGGCACAAGTTGAATATAAAGGCACAGGCCGTCGTAAACATTCAGTAGCACGTGTTCGTTTAATTCCTGGTGAAGGAAACATCACAATCAACAACCGTGACGTACGTGACTACTTACCATTCGAATCATTAATCTTAGATTTAAACCAACCATTTGATATTACTGAAACTAAAGGCAACTATGATGTTTTAGTAAACGTTAAAGGTGGCGGTTTAACTGGACAAGCACAAGCAATCCGTCATGGTATTTCTCGTGCATTATTAGAAGCGGACCCTGAGTACCGTGGTTCATTAAAACGTGCAGGCATGTTAACACGTGACCCACGTATGAAAGAACGTAAAAAACCGGGTCTTAAAGGCGCTCGTCGTTCACCACAGTTCTCAAAACGTTAAGCTGCAGCTGTTGCGAATTTATTCGCTTACAGATGGAGTTCGCAAATTGCGTCAGCAATTTGTGTTCAACTGAAAATACGTTTACAGCACTTCTCGAATTTATTCGAGAGGTGCTTTTTTATATGGTTTTTGCATGGATTATCCTATTATATCATTGAGGCGTAAAAATATATTTTAATGTTGCAATATTTAAATTGGCTTCATTTGAAGCGACTTTAGTTACTTCAATGGTATTTTAAATTTAATAATGAAAAATAATAAATAATTATCGTTTATCGATAATTATTTATTGATTTATATTACATTCAGGTGTATGATGAAAGTGTAGAAAGAAACTATTAAAAAGAGGTGCTATAAATGAATGTAAATGAGATTAGTAGATTTAAAGGATTACTGAAAGTATTAGATATTATATATTTAATAGGAACGATTATTTTAGGATTGGCTACAATTATTTTTATAGGATTAACAGTCTTAGTTTCAACATTGTCTGAAGATAAGTTATTGCAAGTTTTACAATCAGATAATGGAAGCCTATCTTTAAACGTCGGTGGTGCAAATTATGAATTTGCTCATGATTTTATGATCAATAATTTAACGATTGATAAGACAATGTTCATTGGCATTCTCATCATTGTTATTTTAAACTTAGTCATTGCATTAATTATAGTCTGGTTGACTAGAAAATTAATTAAAGGTTTTAGTAATAATAAAGTGTTTGTTATACAAAATGGAAAGTATATTGAATCGATTGCGATTTTTATTTTAGTACTTGGACATACGTATAATGTGTTGGTTTCTATGCTAGGTATATTTATTAATAAGGTGACAAACTTGTCAAATGTATTAATAGATCAAGGTATTATTTCGAATGTAAATTATAATATCTTCAATATTGATTGGAACATAGTATTAATTGCAATTACGATTTGGTTTATTGGAAGAGCGTTTAAATATGGTGCATTTCTTCAAGATGAATATGATGCGACAGTATAGGAAGTGAATAGATGATAATTGTGAGATTAGACCGCGTCATGGCGGACCGAAAAATAAAATTGAATGAACTATCTGAAATGGTAGATGTCAGTGTGGCAAATTTATCGAATTTGAAAACTGGTAAAGTGAAAGCCGTTAGATTCTCCACATTAGATGCAATTTGCAAAGCATTAGATTGCCAACCAGGAGATATCTTTGAACATGTAGATGAATAATTTATGTGTATGCATAAAAGTGAAATATGAATGAAAGGAGGTTTTTATAATGCTAGAAGTTGTATCTTTAAGCAAACGTTTTAAAGGGAATAGGCATTATTCACTTGAAGATGTGAGTTTTGAATTAAAAGAAGGAGAGATTATCGGACTAATTGGTAATAATGGTGCAGGAAAGACAACATTGATGAAATTGATTGCGAAAGCTATTCATCCAACATCAGGTGATGTACTATACCATGGGAAGAGTATCTTGGAACACGATGATATGCTAAAAGACTTTGCGTTTATGTTTGAAGGTGCGTACTTTAATCATTTGACCGCAGAGGAACATTTAAAGTTTTACATCGATTTAAACGGGAAACCTGAACACCTTCAAAAAGTTGATGACATTTTGAAAAGAGTTGGTCTGATTCATGTGAAACATAAAAAGCCATCTGAATTTTCATTTGGTATGCGCCAAAGGTTATCCGTAGCTTTATGTTTAATCACTGAGCCACACGTGATGATACTAGATGAGCCATTTGTAGGGTTGGACCCAAAAGGTGTGAAATTTTTAATGGAATTATTAAAAGGGTTAAAATCAGTTGGTGTTTCAATCATAGTTTCAAGTCATCAATTATCAGAACTAAAGTTGATTAGTGATCGCTATTTACTTATTGATGAAGGGAAACTCGTGAAGTCATTCAATAACGAAGCCAACTTTGAACAAGCGTTAGAGGGGGTCATGATATGAGTATTCGACGAAGTATTATAAAGAACACCTTGAAACGAAAATCTATATTAGGGTTATTACTACTTGGATGTTTACCATTACTTTATATTATTATTACTATGATTGATCCAGATATCATTGCTTTAGATGGAGTAGCAAACATGACATTTTTAGATTTTTATATGTTGATGCTAGGACTACAAAATTCAATGCTCATCTCCACTGTTATAATGGGCTTTATCATTTCAGCAATTTATTACTCAGAGAAAGAACATAAAGTGTTAGCGTTCTATAAAGATATCAAACGCAGTAAGATATTTAACGCCAAACTAATAAGCATGTCTATACTATTTATGAGCTATCATTTGATTTACTTTATTAGTAATGTGATTGTTTACTATACTAAAATACAATACCTAAAAATAGCAACCGCAGACTTTGCAGCAGAAGACGTTTGGCCACAAATTATCATTATCATCGGCGCATTAGGCCTACATGCTATCGCATTTATGATTGGCATCATGTGTGCTACATTTATGAAGACGGGTGCATCAATAGCTGTCATGGTAGTTTTCCAGCTTATCGGACTATTCGGGTATAAGATGGAAGGACTAAAATATTTATTACCGAATTCGTATGATCACTTACTCAAGGATGAGAGTGAAGCACTTGTTGTTACAATTATAATAACAATTATTGTAGTGTATTGGCTCATTACTTATTTCATTGGTAGATATCTGTATAGACACTTGGAATATTAGTTTATAAATAAAGGGTCTTCTCAATTGAGAAGACCCTTTATTTTAGTTTTTAGAGCTCTTACAATAGATGATTTTAATCAAATTTTAATTTTTGGTTAAGTGACATCCAATAAATGATGGCTATATTTATTAGTATCAAGAGAGAAAGAGGAGTGTTGAAGATGAAAATAGTTGTAGTTCCTTCAGGTTTTAAAGAAAGCTTAAGTGCAGAAGAGGTTGGATTATATATACAACAAGGGATTAATAAAGTTGATTCATCATATGATATTACGGTTATTCCTATGGTTGATGGTGGAGAAGGATTTGCTCAGACAATTACAAAATTAAAAGCGGGTCAGTTAGTGTACCATAGTGTGACTGGACCTATAGGGGAAACAATAAATTCATTTTATGGTTGCTATTACGAAAACGGTTTAAAAACAGCAGTAATTGAAATGGCGGCAATAGCTGGATTAAAGAATGTTCCGAAGCATTTACGTAACCCTTTAAATACAACTACGTATGGTGTAGGAGAAATGATGTTAAAAGCAATTGAAGATGGTGCCGAACGTATCTTAATCGGTTGTGGTGACTCGGGTACAAATGATGGTGGAATTGGTATGGCACAAGCATTAGGGGTGCGTTGTTATGATGCATTAGGAAACTTAATTCAAGTCATTGGAGGTGGACAAATTCATCACATCGCGAGTATTGATTATAGTGGTTTAAATCATACAATTAAAAATATTCCGATTGATGCAGCAGTTAATTGGAAAAATATTTTGTGTGGTGAAAAAGGTGTAGCAAGAGTGTATGGTCCTCAAAAAGGTGCAACACCAGAGCAAGTTGATTTATTAGCACGTAACTTAGAATATTTAGCTGATTTATATCACGAAATTTCAACAGAAGACTTAAAGTATGGTAATGGTACAGGAGCTTCAGGAGGATTAGGAGCGGGATTAATTGCTGTTTGTGGGGCTAAGTTGCATCCTCGTTTTAATATTATTATGAAATATATTCAGATTTCTGATGCTATCCGCAATACAGATTTAGTATTTACTGCTGAAGGTTGCTTAGATTATCAAACACCACATGGCAAAATTCCTTCAGAAGTTGCTCGGATTGCTAAAAATTATAACAAACCTGTTATTGCATTAGCAGGTACAATCGGTAAAAATGCAAAAATAAACTATGAAAGTGGTATTGATGCATATTCAAGTATTATTCCTCAACCAACGACGTTAGAAGGTTCGATTCATGATGCAAGTAAGTGGTTAATAAATTGTGCTGAAAATGCGATGCGTAAAGTGATGATAGGAATAATGATTGCGAAAGCAATGAAATCACATGCGAGTTAATATTTCAAATAAAGCACTGATTATCACAATTTGCTGTTTGTTATTTGCTATATATATATTTTCAGCTACAGATTTTGAATATTTGGCACAGATTAGCATAATAATGTTTGTGATCTCTTTAGTAATGTTCGTAGCATCACCTATTCCAGCAGCTTTAGTTGCACTATTAATACTTACAATGGGTATATTACTTGGACTTCCTAAATCATTATTATTTGGCTCATTCGAACAAGATATTATATGGCTAATGATTGGTGCTTTTATTATAAGCGCAATGCTCGAACAGAGTGGATTGATTCATCGTATGTCACAGTGGATACTTAACCAAGGGCACACACGTAAAATGAATCGCATTATCTTTTTGGCAGCACAAGTTATATGTATTGTTATACCATCGACTTCCTCAAGAGCAGTAATGCTACTTCCTTTATATCAGCAACTTGCAACGAAGTTACCACATCATAAGACTTTTTATAGTTTGTTTTTTCCTACATTAATATTGATGGGCTCTAATTTAACATTACTTGGAGCGGGAAGTCATTTGATAGGTATGGGTTTATTGGAATCACAAGGACAGAAATCCTTATCTTATTTTGAATTTTTATTCTTTGGAGCACCATTTGGAATTGTTATCGCAATCATTTCAATGATGATTATTAAATTATTCACTAAAATGCAGCATACTAAAATACAAAGTCAGGTTAAAAAGTTAGAAAAACAGTATACTAATAGTGAAAAGAAAGCACTATTTATTATAATTGTAACCATTTTGCTGTGGTTAACAGAATGGGTGCATCATATGGATATTGCAATACTAACATTCTTTATAGCATTACTAATTATGTTACCGGCTCTGAATTTATTGAGTTTTAAACAAGGTTTAAAGTATATCAACTGGAGTTTAATATTTTTTGTAGCAGCAGCTAGTGCATTAGGATCATTATTAGTAGAATATAAAGTAATTGATGAACTGCAGCAGTCATTATTCAACTCTTTAACTGACGCACAATGGATGAATGAGTTAACGATAATACTTACGATAATTTTTATTAGTGTATTATCACACATACTTATTACAAGTCACACAACAAGAGCCGTTGTGCTCATTCCTGGTTTTTTAATGCTTGCTGAGATATTCCAATTAAACACAACGGCAACAGTATTTTTTGCACTCATTGGTATGAATTACTGTTTAACTTTCCCAGTGAGTTCAAAGTCAATATTAGTTTTTTACGAAGCGGAAGCAGGTTTTACTTCTAAACAATTATTAAAGTTAAGCATGATATTAACGCCAATTTATATGGGGTTAATGCTAATATTCTATTATTGTTATTGGAGTCCGCTTGGATTAACACTTTAAGAGGTGAATTATGGAGCGTATACTAATCGTTGAAGATGATGAGAAGATTGCACGTGTTATTGAGTTAGAATTAGTTTATGCTGGATACCACGTAACTAAAGCATATACTGGTCGAGAGGGTTTGGAGTTATATGAAACTGGTAAAGTGGATTTAATTATTCTTGACGTTATGATTCCTGAACTGAATGGTCTGGAAGTTTTAAGACGGATTAGGAAAGAGGACGATCAAATTAAAATTATTATGTTAACGGCACGTGATACTGTCATAGATAAAGTTGGTGGTTTAGATGGTGGTGCTAATGATTATATGACCAAACCATTTGATATAGAAGAACTGTTAGCGAGAATCCGAGTCCATTTGAAAAATAATAAAGCGCAAGAAACATCTGAAATAATTACATTTAAGACTTTATCAATGCACACGAATACACGTGAGGTATATGCTAATAATCAAATAATTGATTTTACACAAAAAGAATATGATTTATTACATTACTTTATGGTCAATAAAAATCAAGTGCTTGATCGCGAACAAATTATTGCAAATGTATGGGGATACGACTTCGTTGGAGATACTAATATTGTGGATGTTTATGTCAGATATATTCGTAAGAAATTAGACCAATCTCATGACTATATAAAAAGTGTTCGCGGCATCGGATACTTAATGAAGGATTAGAAATATGAAATTAAGAACTAAAATACAGATTTACACAACTGTGATGATTGTTCTCACACTAATTATTGTAAATATTATCGTATTTATCACTTTCAAGAACAGCTCAATTAATAATGAAGTGTATCAATTAGAAAATAAAGCAATAAATATAATAAAAGAGATAGAAAAAAATAGCGATAATAAAACAAATAGAGAAAAAATAATTGTGAATCACTTGCTCTCTGATGGCTCAATTGCCGTTATTGGTGACGATAATAAAAGTAAAATACAAATTATGACGAAGCAACAATATAAATTATTAAAACAAGAATTCTCGGAAAAGCAAATTGAGGGGACATTGCATAGAGGAGCGCATCATTTTGCTTATATATCAATTCCGATAATCTGGAAAGATGGAGAGACTGCAAACTTACAAATCTATGAGAATATTGATGTAAAATTTGAATCGTTTGAAACATTGAAATGGATTCTAATCGGTTCTACAATAATGCTAACGTTGATTATTTTTATACTCAATCTCATCATAACGCACAATATTTTAAAACCAATACATCAACTTATTCATAAAATGTCGAATATAAATAAGACTAAAGGATATGAGAAAGTTGAGAAACTTGGACATACATCAAAAGAATTAGATGACTTAACGGATGCTTTCAATCTAATGATGCAGCGCTTAAGTGATCAAGAGGAGAAAGAACAGAGCTTTATTGCGAATGCATCCCATGAACTAAAAACGCCAATAACAATAATACTGAGCTATAGTGATATGCTCAAAAGATTCGGTAAAACTAAACCCGACTTGCTGGAAGAAGGAATAGATGCGATACATGAAGAATCGCTACGTATGAAATACTTAGCGCATCAAATGCTTCAAATTACATCATTTCAACAAAACAGTAAAAATGCCGAAGTTAGCACATTTAATTTACTTGAAGTTATCGAGCACTCTGCCCAAAAATTATCATTGACACATCATAGAAAAATCAATGTAGTCAATAAAATATCACAGGAAAACGTTAAATTAATAAAAGATCAATTTATTCAACTTATTACGATTTTTATTGATAATGCTATTAAATATAGTAATAAGGAAGTTGATATCCATATCATTGAAGCACATAATGATATAGCAATTAATATTATAGACCAAGGTATCGGAATTCCTGAAGAAAGTATTGAGAATATATTTAATCGCTTCTATCGTGTTGATAAAGCAAGAGCAAGAAAAACTGGAGGAAGTGGTCTTGGTTTATATATTGCTAAAGAAATAGCACAAGCGAATAATATAGGAATAAAAGTAGAATCTAAAATTAACTGTGGAACCACTATGACATTAACAATAAAGGAGAAGTACATTGAATCAGATTATTAAACCGTTCTTGTATTTCGTTACTGTTGCCTTGATATTTGTACTTGCGTTTGTAATTTTTCAGAATAATAAAGCAATGATGAATGAACAAGATGCTAGAGCGATGGTGAAAGAACGTTATTCAGGTGAAATTAAAGACTTTAGGACCACAGCCAATAATCAATATTTCAAAATTATTGTTGAAGACAAAAAGAAAAGATTCCAATTTAAAATAGACCGTTACAATGAAAAAATTTCTAATTTAAAAACATTAAGGCAGTTTGATACTATTGCTGATGCACAAGTTAAAAAAGAAGAAGAGAAAAGAAAAAAGGAAAAAGGACAGCGGTTAATAGCTGAGAAGAAAAAGGCGAAAGAAAAACAAGTAAAACAAGAAGACACAAAAAATAATAAACAACAGGTTGTAGATAATGAAAGTGTCCGAAAATCATATACACCACAATCTTCTTCAACAACAAATAATGCCAATTATTCAAGTGAAAGCACTAATGGTATGGATGCTCCTTCAAATTCACTAAACAATAATGTATACCAACAACCTATTCAAAAGCCAGCACCAGCAGTGCAACCTCCTAAACAATCTAATGTCCAAATTCAACAGAATCCATATTATTATTATTCAGATGATGATGAAGATTGGGAAGAGGATGATGATGACGGAGATGATTAATTAGTATGAAGATAAAATCTGAAGTCATATAATGCACCCAAAAAATTCATTTTTGGGTGCATTTATTGAGTATTCCTTTATTTATTAGTCATAAGTCGATAGGCAACAATAGCAAAAAATATGCAGGAAATTAAGTCTCCGATACCATATATTGAGAAAAATAATGCTGTCAATGGCTGAGTAGAAAGTTCGGAAAGACGATTACTATCACCTATAAGCCAATCAGACCACACAAAAACATAAAGTGCCTTTTCAATGGCAAAGAATAAAACGAGATATGGGACTTTGGTATATTTATGGGATATTACGATATAAGCGATGCCCCAAAATAATATAGAAATTTGACCTACCCATGAAAAAACAGCAGGGTCGTATTGGAAGAGTAAAGGATTCGTGAAAAATTTAGAGAAAATAAGAATACTGAAGATATTATATAGCCCAACAAGGATAAAACCTGTTTCAGCATTAAATCTAATCAATGAAAACACCTCTTAATTTAAAATTAATTTTATTATATCGACCAACTATTTATTTTACATAAAAACTGCTTGTAAATTTTATGTTACAAGTTAATATTTAATTCTACCTTAAAGTTACCTTAAATATTATAGTAATATACTTATAAAATACGATTTTGGTGATATGATGTTGAGTATTAATGATAAAGAGGTATTTGACATGAAAAGATTGACAGTAGTTGATAGTTTAAGAGGATTTAGTTTACTGGGGATATTATTTGCTAATCTTTTAATATTCCAATTCGGAATCACCGGAGCGAAATATCCAGATTTTTATGGATTGAATACGATAGACAAAGTATTACTATATATTAATCATATATTAATACATGATAGTGCAATGCCTATATTCTTACTATTATTTGGTTTTGGTTTAGTTAAGATGAGTGAGAGTTTAACTAGACAAAATAAATCTGTAAAATTAGTATTAATTAGACGTGGCATTATTTTATTTGTTCTTGGATTACTACATGCATTCTTTTTATTTAATGGTGATATTCTTTCTCTGTATGGGTGCATGTTGATATGTCTATTCTGGCTCGTACGAAGAAATATTAGAATCATGTATGGCATGATTGGGCTATGTATTGCAATAATTCTGTTTATGGGTCTTATTTCATATGATTCAGCTAATACAAAGCAGACTAAAGGTCACGACAATCTTAGTTTAAAGCAGGAACAGTTTCTTAATAAAGAAATAAAAGTATATAAATATGGAAATGCTAGCGAAAGAAGAGCATTCTTCCATGAAGAAGATTATCCATTTACAACAGAAGAAGCACAGTTATCAACGATATCTGCATTTGTATCCATCTTCTATATTCCCATCTTCTTTATACTGGGTATGATATTTGCTAAAAATAACTTCTTTAGCTCAAATAACTCTAAATTTCTAATGATAATGATAATACTTATGCCCGTATTTCTGCTATTCAAAGGATTGATGTTATTCTATCCACAAAATGCATGGATCGCTGATTTAGGGAGTATTTCCACTTATGCAGTGAGTCTAAGTTATATTTCATTATATATGTTGATATATAATAAGTTTTCTCATATCAAAGTATTTAGTTATTTTGAATCTGTAGGAAAGTTATCGCTCACTAACTATATTTCACAATCTCTCTTCCATGCCTGGGTTTATTATGGGTTTGGATTACATCGTTTTGGAGATAATAACTTTATATTATCTATCATCATTGCGACTTGTTTTTTTGCCTTGCAAATGGTTGCAAGTCATAAATATTTAAAGCATTTTAAGTTCGGACCATTAGAATACCTTGTTCGCATTGTCTCATATTGGTCGCTTCATCCTAAAAAAAACAGTTGCATAAATTAGATAATAAACAAAGAAGCATCAACTTGTTAATTTAAGTTGATGCTTCTTTGTTTGCTTGCTTGGTAAATAGTTTATATACCACAATCGCAAAAAATAGTCCTGAGATTAAATCTCCAATGCCGTATATTGTGAAGAATACTTTCGTTAAAGGAAAGTCCGAGAGTTCATTTAATTGATTACTATCACCAATCAACCATGCTGCCCACACATAAACGTACAATGCTTTTTCAATGGCAAAGACAAGTATAAGATAGGGTACTTTGGAATAATTACGAGCCACTGAAATATAAGCGAGTCCCCATAGCATAATAGACAGTTGTCCAACCCAAGAAAAAACTATAGGGTCGTATTTATTTAGTAGTGGGTTGGTAAACCCCTGTGAAAAGATTAAAATGCCAAATAGATTGTATAAACCAGCGAGAATAAACCCGATGGATGTTTTCGATTTATACATGACATCACCTCGTAAGAAAATTTATTTTAATTCTATATAGATTAACTATTGGAGTCAAAAAATAAAATTATAACGTTTGATTAAGGAGGATGAAATATCAAACAGAAATATTCTGCAAGAAATAAATAAAAACCTCAAGTTTTCACATTACGTGATTACTTGAGGTATGCTTATTATTATTTTCTTCTTAATAATGCACTTACACCTAGTGCTGCTGCACCTGCAACGATACCATAAAATTTAGCATTTGATGGTTTTTGTTGTTGTGTAAGGTATTGCTGTTTGGCTTCATCACGTGCAACTTTACTTGGTAATTCTACATGATGTACTTCATCTAAGTCACCTTTGTTTGTGTGAACTGGGTCAACGATGCCTTGTTCTTTCTTAAGTTCATCGAAAGAAGTTCCAAATCCTTTAACAAATTTCGTTAATACGATTGATCCTTCAACGAAGTCTTTATTCGTTAACACTTGTAATAATCCAAACCAACCGAGTGGTTTGCTTTGGTTATATTCTGTTGATAATTTTAACCCTTTATTGAACTTTAAGATCATAGGTTCAATATCACTGAAATTAAATTTACCTAAACCTTGAACAAGTAACAATGCATTTCTAATCGCATGGTCAGTTTCAGTTTCATTTACAGCTTTTAAGATACGTGTTAAGATGGGATCACTTTGCGCTAAAGCAGCATTCGCTGCATTTAACGCTTCATGGTCATCTAATTGCTCAAGTAATTTAAAGAGTTTATTTAATGTGTCTTTATGCTGAATCAATTGATCTTCTAATTCACGTAATTCCTTAGCACGAACTGCTTCAACATCAACTTCCATCGGTTTAACGATTCTAGTAGGTTGCGCCATTATTGATCACCTCTTTTTGATTTAACGATATCTCCTGGATATACATAATCTTTTCTATCCCATTTAGCTTGAATATTTACACCCATTTGAGGTGTACGGTTACCGAAACGGAAGTTGTTTTCTGGTAATGGTGATTTCGTACCTTTATCTAAGATGATGAGTTTAGCTTTTGTTTCTTTATAAGCTGGTGTAGATGTATCTTTATCTGCAATTGAACTTGATAATAAGTTAATTGCAGCATTACCATTGTCGTTCATTGGTAGGTAAACTTCTTTACCGTAAACACGATCCGTAATTAATGCTCTTACTTCAACTTGTCCATATGGTGATTGTAAACGTAATAAGTTACCTGTTTCAATGCCGCGCTCAGTTGCAAGATCTTGAGAGACTTCTAAGAATGCTTCTGGTGTTTCCATCGCAAGACCTTCAACTTGATATGTCATATTACCTTCATGGAAGTGTTCTAATAAACGGCCATTATTTACATGAATATCATATTGTGCTTCATATTCAGTTGGTTCAGTCCATTCTACTGGGAAGAAGTTCGCTTTCTTATCTTCAAATGGGAATCCATCTGTAAATAATAATGGTGAATCTGTTCCATCTTCATGAACTGGCCATTGTAAACTGTTGAATCCTTCTAAACGATCATACGTTACACCTGAATAAATTGGTGTTAATGCAGCGATTTCTTCCATGATTTCGCTAGGGTGGTTATAATGCCAATCCGCACCTAAGTGTTGTGCAATCTCTTGGATGATCTTCCAGTCTGGTTTCGTACCTTCTAATGGTTCCATCACTTGATATAAACGTTGGATACGACGTTCTGTATTTGAGAATGTTCCTTCTTTTTCGAAACTTGGTGATGCCGGTAAAATAACATCTGCATATTCGGCTGTTTTAGAGAAGAAGATATCTTGAACGACGAAGAATTTTAATTTTTCGAATCCTTCACGAACATAGTTGATATTAGAGTCAACGATACCCATGTCTTCACCTTTTAAGTAAAGAATGTCTAACTCGCCAGCATGCATTGCATCAACCATTTGGTGGTTGTTTTGTCCAAGTTTAGGGTTCATTTCAACGTTCCAAGCTTTACCGAATTTTTCTAAAGCTAATGGGTCAGAAATCTTTTGGTAACCTGGTAAGTGAGATGGCATACTACCCATGTCAGATGCACCTTGAACGTTATTGTGTCCACGTAATGGGTAAGAACCTGCACCTGGTTTCATGTAGTTACCAGTTACTAATAACATGTTAGAAATTGCTGTAGAAGTATCACTACCACCACGTTGCTGTGTAACACCCATTGCCCACATAACAACAGTAGATTTCGCTTCATGAATCATTTCAGCAATCTTAATGATTTCTGCTTCGCTCATACCTGTATGTTCTGCCGCATATTCAATTGTGTATTTCTCAAGACTCTTCACAAGTTCATCGTAATTATTAACGTGTTTATCAATGAATGCTTGATCTTGCCAGTTATTGTCGATGATATATTTCGTAACAGCGTTTAACCACACTAAATCTGAACCTGGGTTTGGACGTACAAACATATCTGCGCGTTCTGCTAATTCATGTTTGCGGATATCCACAACTAATAATTTTGCACCACGTAATTTTTGGGCACTCTTCACACGTGTTGCGATTACTGGATGTGCTTCAGCCGTATTTGTTCCTAAACCGATGATTAATCCAGCACTTCCGATATCAGTAATTGAACCTGAGTCACCACCGTAACCAACTGTTCTCCATAATCCCATTGTTGCAGGTGATTGACAGTAACGTGAACAGTTATCAACGTTGTTTGTTCCTACAACTTGTCGAGCTAATTTTTGCATTAAA
The DNA here is from genome assembly GCF_047425875.1 of Macrococcus animalis. GTDB lineage: Bacteria > Bacillota > Bacilli > Staphylococcales > Staphylococcaceae > Macrococcoides > Macrococcoides animalis. The sequence continues at coordinate 970,569 of NZ_CP179727.1, read as the reverse complement.
TATGATTCTTCGTTTGTACATTTTGAAGACGTGATAAATGCTAAACGTTCAGGATCTTTATCAATTGTTTCTTTAAATTTACTTGAGATTAATGTCATAGCTTCTTCCCAAGTTGCTTCTCTAAAGCCATCTGCTTCACGGATTAACGGTTTAGTTAAACGCTCACCAGAGTTAACGAAATCCCAACCGAATTTACCTTTCACACATGTAGAAATTTGGTTAGCTGGGCTTTCTGGAGATGGTTCAACTTTTAAGATTTCACGGTCTTTAGTCCAAACTTCAAATGAACAACCAACTCCACAGTATGTACATACTGTTTTTGTTTTCTTAATTCTATCTTTACGCATTTCAGCTTCAACGTCTGAAATTGCCATTAATGGTGTATAACCAGTTTCTACAGCTTTTGTTACTTCAACCGCTGGACGGAATGCATCTCTAAGCATACCTGTTAAGAAACCAGCTTCACCAACCATATCGACTTCCATCATAGCGTTACATGGACATACTGTTGAACAGTGACCACAGTTAACACATGAAGAATCATCGATATTCATTTCAGTACTACCATCCCAAATAACGCGAGGACGTTCTAATTCCCAGTCAATCATTAAAGTTTCATTGACTTGAACGTTCTGACAAGCTTGAACACATCGACCACAAAGGATACATTGGTCTGGATCATAGCGATAGAATTTACCGACATTTTTGTCGTAACCTTTTGGAGATTGTGCTGTTGCTTGATGATCGATTTTTAAATTTTTAACAGTGTTATGAATTGTACAGTTCCCATTGTTGAAATCACATACTGTACAGTAAAGTTCATGATTTGCTAAGACTCTATCCATAGCAATCATTTGTGCCTCAAATGCTTCACTAGAACCAGTTCTAACAATATCTCCGTCTTTTAATTCAGTGCTACACGCACGAACTAATTCCCCATTGACTTCAACGATACAAGCATCACATGTTTCGATAGCACCTAAATCAGGATGGTAACATAACGCAGGAACATCAATTCCTTTGAATCGTAAGTAGTCTAAAATACTAACTTGCGTCGGTACATCCATTGGTTTGCCATTCAATGTAATGCTGACCATTTGCGATGTTGCTTCTTTCATACAAAAACCCCATTTCCTATTTTAAATAAAAAAATCAATATTTGTGCCCAACTTAATTATACGATGAATAAAGAATTATTCAAAATAATGTATGAAGTTTTAATGACTTTTTTAATAAAAGATTTCTAAACATAATAATTGATTTATATTTTCATCATTTATTCTTTAAATAACTAATACATAATGCATATGTTTATTATTAAACAAAGTATAAATAAAAAAACAGAAATTCCATTTGGAATCTCTGTTTTATAAGGGCATTAAATAAATTATAAAATGTTTATTTCTCTTTCAAGTTCAGGTGCATTAACAATAGTATCAATAACTGGACACGTACGTTCAATAAAATCAACAAATGCTTTGAGTTCTTCTTCACTATTATTTGCTTTAATTTTGTAAATCGTTTTTAAATGACTTAATCCGATTTTAGCTTCTTTATTTCTACCAGTGAAACCATCTGTATCCAAAGTGCCTTCTACATCAATTGTAATTGCTTCTAAATCGATTCTCTTCATTTTAGCAAAGCTTCTTGCAACAATCACCTTACAACCACCAACTGCAGAGAGTAACGCTTCTATAGGATTCATACCAGTATTTGTCCCACCTAAACTCTCAGGTTCATCCATAATCATCTTGAAATCTCTTACAGAACTCTCTACTTTAAGTCCTTCGATCGATTCAACACTTGCACGCATTACTTCAATAGCCATAGGTAAGCCCTCCATTATTTTATTTATTATTCATATATAATTTAACATAGAACAATAGTAACAGAGGGCACAATTAATGACTTAATCATGACATTCTTTTTTGATTGAATCATAGTATGGAAAACAAGTAATTGTTTAAGATAAATGTATTAAGTGAAATGAATAAATGAGGGTGAATAAATCATAATCACAAATATTTAATAGAGGTGAGCATATGGAGAAAAATCAAAATAAATTGAATGAAACTTCAGGAAATTTAATTGTATTGGGCATAGTATTATCTATTCTTACATATTGGTTATTTGCACAGACGTTCTTAAATTTGGGAAACACGTTAAATGAAACGTATGACACGACGGAGAGTATAATCAATTTATCGATTAGTTTAACCTCATTGATTACGGGAGTATTTATGGTAGCTGCCGGTAAACTATCTGATCGATTTGGTCAGTTTAAGATGGCATTACTCGGTGTAAGTTTAAGTATTGTTGGATCGTTACTTATCATAATAACGGCCAATCCTTATTTATTATTATCGGGTCGTATTATACAAGGATTTTCTGCTGCAATGTTGATGCCCTCTACTATTTCTATCTTAAATAATATATTTGAAGGAGAAAAAAGGCGCAGTGCGCTGAGTTATTGGTCGATGGGTGCATTTGGAGGAACAGGACTTGCCTCTATCATAGGAGGAGTTGTTTCCACATACTTTGCTTGGCAATGGATTTTTGTAATTTCTATTTTGTTTGCAGCAATTGGTTTAGTACTCATGTTGAAATTAAGAAAAGTGAATATACCAGAGCCGCCTCATCCAGGACGTTTTGATACAGTAGGTTTAATTATTTTTACTATTTTTATGGCAGCAATCAGCATTTTTATCACACAGGGTAATTCTTTTGGTTGGACGAGTACAATCTCAATTGTATTACTAATTACAGCGATTATTGGTGCAATTTCATTTTATATTTTTGAGAAGAAACAGAAGAACCCTTTTATTGATTTAACTATATTTGAGAATAAATCATATTTAGGTGTAGCGACTGGTAACTTTCTATTGAATATGGGTGTTGGTGCAATCGCTGTCTTTAATCTATTTGTTCAGGATGTGTATCATTTATCTCCATTCCAATCAGGTTTATTGACATTACCATATGTAATATTTACAATCCTATTAGTAAAAATAGGTGAGAAAAGTATCGAAAAATATGGTGCGAAGAAAGCATTAGTCATCGGTCCAATATTTGTAGCGTTTGGTTTATTATTAATAGGACTTACAATAATTAAAGGCGTACCTTATTTTATAAGTGCATGTATTGGATTTGCATTCTTTGGAGCAGGTGTTGGGCTCTTCGCAACCCCTGCACTAGATACAGCTGTTTCATCATTATCAAAAGATAAGACAGGCGTTGCCTCAGCAATCTTTAAGATGACTTCTACACTGGGAGCTGGATTTGGTATAGCAATATTAGTTACAGTATATACTTTGTTTAAATCTATGATGAATGTTTCAAATGCAACAGCAGCGACGATGGTTTTAAATATCATATTTGTACTGACGGCAAGTATATTTATAAAGGTATTTTTGCCAAAGCATATACAAAAAGCTGAAAAGTTAAATCAATAAAGTCATTATCATTAAATATATTATAATTTCAAAAATATAAGAAAAACTCACATTTTTTATGAGTTGTATTCTAAATGGAACGCATGCTTATTACATGCGTTCTTATTTTTATATATGGCTAAATATAAAAATCCATGAGAAAGATAGTCAAATATTATCGTTTCGAGAACAAATTAATTTTGTTTTAAAAAATTTCTGTGTGTATAATTACATTGAGAAACTATTAAAGGATGGATGAGTCATATGGTCAGTATTTATGAGCTTAAACCAAAGTTCCAACAGTTGCTGATGCCTGTTGTTGATAAACTGCGCAATATGGGTGTTACGCCAAACCAAGTGACAGTAAGTGCGATGCTTTTGTCTGTTATTACAGGCATTATTGTCGCAGTGAATTATGAAAATAGGTGGATTTATTTAATGGTTCCTTTTGTGATGTTTGTACGAATGGCGCTTAACGCAGTTGATGGAGTTATGGCATCAAAGTTCAATATGAAGTCTAATTTAGGAATGTTGTTGAATGAATTAGGTGATGTTATCAGCGATTTAGTATTATTTTTGCCATTCATACTGATAGTTCATGACCGTGGTATTTCAGTATTATTATTTATTGGGTTTTCTATTATTAGTGAGATGTCGGGAAGTTTAGTTCAAGTTATTGGCTCTAAACGCATGTATGACGGGCCAATGGGGAAAAGTGATCGCGCATTCTTAATTGGTTTAATCGCGTTTTTAATTGCGCTCAATATTAAAGTGATACCGTATATTCATTTCATTTTATATATTGCGACTATAATGATGCTATTTAATACATATAAACGTATCGATAATGGACTGAAAGGAGCCACGTATGAACCTTAATAGGATTTCTGATGAAATGATGACGGTGCTGATTGGTATATTTATTGTACTCATTGTGTCAACCATTATTAGTCAAATATTGCTTAGGAAATATCCTAATAAAGATACGGAAAATATTTGGGTGAGAATTAAGTCTTGGTGGATGATGTGTATTATATTCTCATTAGCACTCACAATTCATAAAACAGTGTCCCTTGTATTTATGGCATTCCTTTGTTTTATCGCACTTAAAGAGTATTTCTCTCTCATTCCTACAAATCGAAGTCATCGACTTGTTTATTTATGGGCATACTTATCGATTCCTATCCAATTTATACTTATTTATAAAGGATTTTATGGTTTCTTTATCGTTTTTATCCCAGTCTATATGTTCTTATTCATCCCCATACAAGCTCTAATTGTTGGAGAAACAAAAGGATTCCTTCAATCAATGGCAACAATACAATGGGGGATTATGCTGTTTGTCTTTAGTTTGAGTCACTTGGCGTATTTAATCGTATTGCCTGGTGATGATAATACAGTATCAGGAGCAAGTTTAGTACTATTCTTAGTTGTATTAACACAAGCGAATGACGTGTTTCAGTTTATATCTGGGAAGTTGTTTGGAAAACGTAAAATCATCCCGAAAGTCAGTCCAAATAAGACATGGTCTGGATTCATTGGGGGCATTATATTAACAGCATTACTTGCGTTATTACTTGGATCGTTACTGACGCCATTCACTTTGATTGGTACGATTATTGCAGGCATGTACATTAGTGTGAGTGGGTTTATCGGAGACGTGAATATATCAGCACTGAAACGCGATTTGAACATTAAAGATACATCACAAACAATCCCTGGACATGGTGGTATTTTAGACCGTGTGGACTCTCTCACTTACACAGCGCCATTATTCTTTCACTTTACACGATTCTTTTATTTCTAGGAGGGCGACATCATGATGAGAGATATATTATTTACATTAATCGTTCGCCCGATTATATTTGTTGTCCTAGGATTAAACATACGTCATTACGACCGACTGAAGAAAGAAGGACCACTTGTATTAATCGCAAATCATAATAGTCACTTAGACACGATAGTACTTATGAGTTTGTTGAGAGGGAAAAGCTTTCATAACGTAAGACCCGTAGCAGCTGGAGATTATTTCTTAAAAAATGCGGTACTAAAATGGTTCTCGACAAAAGTGATGAACATTATACCGATTGAAAGAAAAATGACGAAAGACTTTAAGGGAATGTTTCAACCAATATTAGATGAACTCGATAACGATGGTATTATCATTTTGTATCCAGAAGGATCGCGTGGTGAACCAGAGAAGTTATCAAAATATAAATCAGGTATATACTACTTGATGAGGGAACGCCCTGAAGTTCCTATTCAGCCAATATTTATGCATGGTTTAGGAAAAGCATTACCGAAAGACAGCTTTATACTCGTACCATTCTTCGTGGATATCTTTGTGGGAGAAGCATTTTACTTCGTTAACAACCGAAAAGAGTTTATGGATGATGTCACAAATCGACTGAATGCGTTGAGAGATGAAGGTAAATTTAAAGAGTGGTAGGGAAATAGATATTAAAAAGTGAAAGTGTTGTGCTGAATTATGATGAGTAAATGCAAAACCTAAACCGATTGAAAAAAATTAATCAAAAAAATTCCGAGCAGATAATTGCTCGGAATTTTTTTGATCAAATAATATTTTTAGTATCAACCACTTCAGCATACATACCATTCAATGCAGCCATAAATGCATTATGAACATCTTCTGCTGCAACAGTTGTATTGCCAATAGGTAAATCAGTCGTCGCACATGCATCGTTTGCTAACTTCACTTTATAACCATGTTCCATTGCAGATCTCACGGTTGCATCAATACACATATGCGTCATCATACCAACGATTACTAAGTCTGTGACACCTGCTTGCTTTAACTTTTCTTCAAGATTTGTATTAAAGAAACTGTTTGGTGTGTGTTTAATAATCACTGGTTCATTATCTAATGGTTTTACAGAAGAATGAATTTCAACCCCTTCAGTTTCAGGAATGAAAAATGGGACTGCATTCCCTTCAGTAATGTGTTGTATATAAAAAATTGGTGCACTATCTTGTCTAAACTTCTCGATTAGCTGTGCCGCATTTTGTGCTGCTTTTTCAGGGTTCGTAAGTTCCATTTTACCGCCCGGGAAATAATCATTTTGAATATCAATTACAATTAATGCTGTTGTCATTTCAATCACCTCTAATGTTATTTTGTATTACTTTATTCTCTCTTGATACTCACTAAAGATACTTTCAAGCGTGATAGATTGCATCTTTTCATTAATAGAAGCTTGTATATCTTGATATGTTTCTTTTAATACATAGCGCATATTGATACCAATACCGCACTCAGGATTAATATCTGCATCTAGATGAAGGAGTGGTTTATCTCCTTCAACGGCTTGATAGACATCAAATAAATTAATATTTTCTGGTGATTTCACAAGTTTAGGATTGGCTTTGCCTTGTGAGTTGATAATAATCTCTGACTTTTTAAGTAAAGACATTAGCTGTCTTACGTATGAAGGATTGGTCTTTAGACTATATGCAATATCTCCGCTTGTAATCTTTTCTGTACCGGCAAAGTGAATATAAGAAAGAATATGTACTGCATCGCTTAATTTTGCTGAATATTTCATGACAAAACCTCTGAACTTGTATTTTATAAATTAACATGCTATCGTATAACGTGTTATTTATAAATTAACATGATAGGAGATATAAAGTCAATGAATACAAATAATCATGCATTAGCGAAAGCGTGGCTTCAAGATGCAGACGCAATATTAATTAGTGCAAGTAATGGTTTATCCATTTCAGAAGGCTATCATATATTCGCAGATAATGAGGATTTTAAAACATATTTTAATCACTTCAGAACAACATACGGTGTTCGTAATATCGTGCAAGGATTATTTTATCCATATCCTAATGAATCAGAAACACGCGCATTTTATGAAACTGTGATTCAATATATGATTAAAGATTATGATGGTAGTGAAGTGTTTACAGATTTAAAAGCAATTATCGGTGAAAAAGATTATTTTGTTGTAACTTCTAATGGTGATACGCATTTTCAAATGAATGGATTCGATGTAACACGTTTATTTGAAATTGAGGGAAACTTTTATACTGGCTTATCAGGCGATATGCGTCATATCGAAGAGCAAAAAGAAAAATTTCATTCATTTTTATCAAAGTACCATCATAAAAAGGTTGTTGTATTAGAACTTGGAATTGGCATGCGTAATCAAATGATAAAAGCACCACTAATGAACCTTGTTTCAACGGAACGTAACTTTCAATACATTACTTTAAATTTACAACAAGAAATATATATACCCGTCGTAATAGAAGACAAATCAATTGCTTTAACTGGACCAATCAATAAAACATTTAAGGAGTTATTAAAATGACAAAGATAACAAATAGTTATAATGAGCAACAAATATCTGAATTTGTAGATAAAATTGAACAAGCAGATTATATTTTAATCGGGGGCGCAGCAGGTATGTCTATGGCTGGCGGAGGACCGAATTGGTATGAGAATGATGAGTATTACCGAAAGGATTTTTCCCACTTTGAAGATAAATATAAAGCAGGTAGTTTATGGAATTTATTTTATAATCCAATGTGGAAAAATAGAGGTGCACATTGGGGGTATTTAGTATCTTTATTCGAATGGGTGAGGAATGCTGAAATAATGCAACCCTATCTCGATTTAAAAGCGCTATTACAAGGTAAAAACTTTGAGATTGTTACGACGAATCAAGATACTCAATTTGTGAAGGCTTTTCCTGAGAAAAATGTAGCTATAATACAAGGATCATGGGATTACATGCAATGTAGTGAACGTTGCCATGATAAAGTATACGATAGTAGTGAAATACTTGAAGGATTATACGAAAAAATAGATGGTGTTATATTACCGGAAGAATTAATTCCGAACTGCCCAAAATGTGGTGCTGAAATGGAAGGTTGGATTCGAGGTAGAACATTTTTAGAAGGTTCATTTTATCAACAACAATACGCAATGTATCAACAATATGCAAATAAAGCACAAGGAAAGAATACTGTATTCTTGGAGTTAGGTGTAGGGATGATGACACCAATGTTTATTAAAGAACCATTTATGAATTTAACTTATCAGAATCCTAATTCGACATATATTACAATTAATCCAAATCATGCCATCGTTCCACCGGAAATTGATAAACAATCGATTGGTATACAAGGAGATATCGCACAAGTATTAAAAGATGCGCTGTCATTGAAGGCAAAGCGTTATGAATGATTGTATCTTTTGTGACATTATTTCAGACGAAGCACTTAAAAATTGTTACAGGTGCAGAAGGCATTAATATTGTGAGTAATAATGAAGCGGCAGCAAATCAAGTTGTCTTTCATACGCATATCCATATCATTCCGAGGTATGCTGATGACGGCATTGATATGAAATCAACGCCACATCCAGTAGCATTTGAATTACTGAATGAGCGTTCTTCGAGATTTAAATTATAATACGTAGTATGATGATATCACTTTGGAGGTGTAGAAATGGAACATATTAAAGATTATGACACGTTAACAGAAAGAATGAACCAAGAGAAATTCGTAATATATGTGATGAGTGAAGGATGCAGTGTATGTCATGCAGACCTTCCAAAAGTTGAACGATTGCTAGAAAATTATGATATACCAAGTGCGAAGATATTAGTCAATGAAATACCAGAAGCGGCGGGTCAGTTGTCTCTATTTACTGCACCGGTGATTATATTAAACGCGCATGGTAGAGAATTTCACAGACAAGCACGTATCATAGATTTTGATGTGTTAGATTATCGTTTAAGTCAGCTAAATGATTTATAATTTAGGCGAATATGTATAAAGCAAAACGACAACTCCGAGTGTCGTTTTTTTTTGTTGAATTTTTCAATGTTGTAATTATGTGCATACATATATACATATATATAATGGTGGTGTATAATGTAAACAAATAGATATATTAATAAAAATGATGAGGTGATTAGCATGTCAAAATTTGAATACGAACCGAAAAACGATGGACACAGCTTTATTAAGGAACAAAAACTTTGGAAGACTGGGAATTCAGTTGTTATTACAGTACCGAAAGAAGTGTTAAATCACTTTAATGTGACAACAGGGGATGCTTTAATGTTTGATGTAAATGAGGATAGAGTAGAGTTAGTGAAAAAAGATTTTTCAGATATGGATATTCTTAATTTAGCAAATGAAATCTCTGAAGAGTATAATATGACATTTGAAAAGTTGGTGGATCGATGATGGAATATTTAACTGAAAAAGATATTATTATATTAAATACTTTCTTGATTAAAAAATATTCTCCTGCAGAACAAATAGGTGTTAAAGAACCAACAGCATTACATATGACAGTAGAATCTCCTAAACAAAATGTATTCGGAATGGAGCTTTATCCTACATTAGAATTAAAAGCTGCTAACTTATATAGAAACATTGTCCTAAAGCATATTTTTTTTAATGGAAATAAACGAACAGCATTTATGGCACTCAATGTATTTTTAAGAAAGAATGGTAAAAGATTATATGTAGATCAAATGGAAGCGGTTGAATTCACCGTAAAGATTGCGACAGATAAATTAGAAGAAGATGTCATTGCAGAATGGATTGAGCGATATATTGAAAAATAATACTTAGTACAAGATCACGATTTGAATTTTTCAGATATGTGGTCTTTTTATTATGAATTTTATTAAATATTTGTTATATTTGTATCTGTATTAGATACAACAACAAATATAAAGTGAGATGATTCCATGGATATTAAATTTTCAGTCGCACTGCATATAATGGTAATGATTTCAGAATCAACTGAAGTTCAGAACTCAGATACATTAGCGAATAGCGTCAATACAAATCCGAGCTATATTAGAAAGATAACTGCATTACTTAAGAAATCGAACTTAATAGAGAGTACGCAAGGTAAGAGTGGGATGTCCCTTATTAAATCAAGTAAAGATATTAACTTATTAGAAATTTATCAAGCAGTACATCCAACAGAAGTTAAGTTATTAAATGTTCATACAGATGTAAATTCAGAATGTCCCGTCGGTCAAAATATTGAACAAGTACTGAATCCAATATTTTCAGATGCAGAACAGCAATTGTTTCAATCATTAAAAGCACGAACTTTAGAAGATGTTATTAAACAAATGAGGGAGAATTATAATGAAAGCCATACAAATCAAGCAATACAGTAAAGAAATTAAAGTTGAAGTGAACGATATTCCAGTGCCAACAATAAGTGCAGATGAAGTGTTAATTAAAGTTGTAACTGCAGCTGTGAATCCTTTAGAAAAGTTAATCATGACAGGTGAAGTGAAGTTAATTCAAGGATATGAATTTCCACTTACACTAGGGAATGAACTGGCAGGTGTTGTAGAAGCAGCTGGAAGTAATGTTACAAGTGTTAAACAAGGTCAACGTGTATATAGTAGATTGCCTGTAAATCATATTGGTGCTTTTGCAGAATATGTTGCTGTGAATGATGATGCAGTGTCTATTATTCCGGATTATTTGAACTTTAAAGAAGCGGTTGCGATCCCTTTAACAGGACTTACAGCGTATCAAGCACTAAATGATATCTTAAATGTTGAATCGGGTAAAACATTATTTATTCCTGGTGGATCTGGTGGATTCGGTCAAATTGCTGTACCTCTTGCAAAAGCGAAAGGTTTAAAAGTAATCGTATCAGGTAACCCAAAAGCAAAAGAACATATTATGTCTTTAGGTGCAGATCAGTTTATTGATTATAAAACAGAGGATTATTGGGATGTATTAAAGGATGTAGACTACGTTATCGATACGTTAGGTTCAAATGAATTTGACCATGAACTTTCAATCATTAAACCAGGTGGCCAGTTATTAAGTTTAAAGACAGCACCGAATAAAGCATTTGCGAAATCAAAAGGTTTATCAAAAGTAAAACAAATCTTATTTGGAATAGTAGGTTCGAAGTATGATAAAAAAGCAAAAAAACAAAACGTAACGTATCATTTTATGTTTGTAGATGCGAACGGCACACAACTCGATCAAGTTGGAAAAATATTAGCCGAAAAACAAGTGAAGCCACAAATAGATGAAAAAGAGTTTACGTTAGATGAAACAGAAGCGGCATTGGATTATACATTCAACGGACGCCCTTTTGGTAAAGTGATTATTAATGTGAATACATAGATAAAATTGAAATGATAAAAAAAGATATAGAAATAAAAAATATAATAATTTGTTAGGAGCATAATTAATGTCAGTAGAAAAATTATTTGAACCGCTCGTTTTAAGTAATGGTGTAACAATTAAAAACAGATTATATAAAGGTGCAATGAGTGAAGGGATGGGCGATAAAACACATCGCCCAACAGAAGCATTAGTAAATGCGTATAAATACTGGGCAGATGGTGGCATTGGATGTCTTTAACAGGTAACGTTATGATAGACAGACGTTATTTAGGGGAGCCAGGGAATGTCGTTATTGAAGACGAAAGAGACTTAGATGTTTTGACGCGTTGGACAGAAGCCGGAAAAAGAAATGGCAGTCATATTTGGATGCAAATAAATCACCCTGGTAAACAAAGCCCGAAAACTGTTTCGAAACAGCCGATAGCACCAAGTGCGATTCCAATTAGTGGCGATGCGGGTGGTGCGTTTAATACACCAAGAGAAATGACAATTAATGAAATAAAAGAGACAATCGATCGTTTTGTCACAGCAGCAGTTGTCGCAAAAAAAGCTGGATTTACAGGTGTTCAAATTCATGGGGCACATGGTTACTTAGTGAGTCAATTTTTATCATCAAGAGATAATAGACGTTATGATGCGTATGGTGGTATGTTAGAAAAACGTATGCAGTTTTTAGTTGAAATTTATTTAGGGATGAGAGAAGCATTAGGTGAAGAATTTCCAATCAGCTTAAAGATTAACTCAACTGATTTTAATAATAATGGATTTTCGTTAGAAGACTCAATTGCTGTCATTAAGAAAATGGCTGAACTTGGTATTAACCATATCGAAATCTCTGGTGGAGATTATGAGAAACCACAAATGATGGGTGACGGAGAAGTCTATTTCTTGGATTACGCGAAACAAATGAGTGAAATTGTGGATGTACCGATTTCAGTCATTGGTGGCTTCCGTAAACAAAATGGTATGATTGATGCAATTACCAATACAAACGTTGCGATGATTGGTATCGCGAGACCACTTGTATTAAATCCTGAATTACCGAACCAATTACAAAACGGAACATATCAAGATATGAGTATTCCTAGACTAACAACTAAAGTCAAAGCGATTGATAAAATGTTGGGAGGTTTTATTGGGATTGCTTATTATGAACAACAAATTAGAAAATTAGGTAATGATCAAACTCCTGTAGTACATACAAATGCGTGGAGTCCGTTATTTGATTTAGCTAAAGTACATGGAACGAGGGCATTCACGAAGAGAAGAAGATAATAATAACAATTAATATAGGCAAATTAAAAATAAAATTAAGAAATAATTTAGGGTACGAGATGGAGAACCATCTCGTATTTTTTGTCTTTTCTTTTATTAAGTTAAGGATTATATAGTAAACTGAAGAAAAGGAGTGGAGTATATGACTTTATTAGAACGTATTCAAAATATTGAAATATTAAAAGATGATCCTATTTACGATGAGATTCATGACAACAAAGGAAACAATGAAAAATTATCGTTTGAAATCAATGATGGTTATAAAACGAATGATGAAGTATTAAAAATCCTTGGTGAAATGACGAGCCAAATGATTGATGAAAGTGTGGTTGTATCATTGCCATTCTATACGGATTACGGTCGACATATTACATTTGGAAAAGATATCTTTATCAATAAGAATGTAACGTTTGTAGATTTAGGTGGCATTGAAATAGAGGATAACGTATTGATTGGACCATCAGCAAGAATCATTTCAGTGAACCATATCGTGGATCCAGCGAAGCGACGAGGACTTATTGTCAATAAAGTGGTAATTAAGAAAAATGCATGGTTAGGTGCAAACGTAACCGTATTACCAGGTGTAACAGTAGGAGAGAATTCAATTGTCGCAGCAGATTCAACAGTAACGAAAGATGTACCACCGAATACCATTGTGGCAGGAACTCCAGCGAAAGTGATTAAGGAAATAGAATAGGAGCAGATTTAATGAAAACATTAGTCATTATTGTTCATCCAGAAATGTATCAGTCACGCGTCAATCGTATGTGGAAAGATGCGCTAGAACAAGAAAATATTGATGTGTGTGATCTTTACGCAATGTACCCTGATTCAAAGATTGACATCGAAGCGGAACAAGCAGATTTATTAAAATATGATAAAATCGTATTCCAATTCCCGTTTTATTGGTATAGCAGTCCGCCATTATTAAAGCAATATTTAGATGAGGTATTCTTGTTTAACTTTGCTTATGGTCCTGAGGGGAATAAACTTCATGGTAAAAAATTCGCTTTAGGGATTACGGTCGGAAGTCCAGTATCCGATTATACAGTTCAAGGATTCAATCGATTTACAATGGATGAATTGCTTACACCGTTTGCAGCAACATTTCACTATGTAGGAGCTGAGTATGTTGGATACTATGCACAATACGGTACAGTGAACCATGCCACTGAAGCGGAGTTAGTAGAAGGTACAAAACAATATATTGAATTTGTGAAGCAATGATAAAAAGCGGTCGAGGAAGTGTTGATAAATGAAAAATATCACTTTTTCCTCGATATATTCACAAAAAAGACCTCATAATGAGGTCTTTTTTAAAGCGCTTCAGCACCATATACTTTTCTATTCATTGCAACGATATCTTCATGTTGCATTTCAGGTTTAAAATGATTGATTACTTCATCACGATTTAAAGGAATATTTGTTTTTTCAGCAATCTGTAATGCACGTTGTAACTGCTCAATATTAAGCTCAGTACAATAAGCAGGTGCACCTGGTTGGTGTCTCCATGAGTTATTTAATTTACCATTATCTATAACATCAATACCAATGGTATTAATTATTTTTGTTACAGTATCTTTATGTTTTTGATTATCTCCTGAAATCGCCATGGCAATTTTTTTACCTTCGGTAGATGTAATATTTTGTAGAGTCATTGCAAGCAAGTTATTGAATGCTTTAATTACTGGTTTTCCAATTTGTTCGGATACCCACACACTTTCAACTTTTCCTTGATCGATAACTTTGATATTGCCATCTCTAAATGGATAGTAATTTGTAGAATCAATAATAATTGTATTTTCATTGAGATGCGATAATTTGTCTTTTATACTAGGTACGACATTGAAAGGTAAGGAAATGATTAAAATACCTACATCTTGTATCACTTCATCAAAAGTTACTGCTGATCCTTTAAAGTCTTTGCCTTCTAATTTATCGATTGATCTCACATCGGCTATTTTAACTTCATGACCTGCATTGTATAAATGTTTAGAAATCGTTGTACCCATTGGGCCTGCGCCGAGTATTCCAATTTTCATATTAATTCCTCTTTTCTTTATAAAAATCTTGCATTAAATCATCTATGACTTCTTTAACTGTACGTATAGATTTTATTGGTGTAATCCCTGTACCAACTGATACAAACCCAGTTTCAGTATCACCATCTAACATACCGATTTTCATATTTCTACCACCTTGCATGTGTTTAGCAATTTCATCACTTGTTCTCATATCATCATGCATCGATTTTAGTTCATATGCTAATTTACCTGGTAATGAACGATAATATGAAGGTGTGGTTCTAAATAACAATAAATCTTCAGCAGATGAGTCAACAATATACTGTTTTACATTCTCAGCTGCTGGATTTTCTTTTGTAGGTATTAACACACTTCCAACGAAAACTCCTTCTGCACCCAATGCGAAAGCTGCACGAACACCACGGACATCACCAATACCTCCTGCAGCCATTACTGGAATTTGAACAGCATCAGCAATCATAGGCACGATAGAAAATGTACCAATAACTCTGTCAGGGACTGTTCCGCCTTCATCAAAACCTGTAGCGACATATATATCAGCTCCCATCTTTTCAGCTGCTTGAGCGTCAGCCATGGTTGGTGTCATTGGTCTGAATATGATTTTAATGTGATGATCTTTAAGCTTTTTGAATAAATCTTCATCTAAAACGCCGTTGATTAATACGACAGGTACTTTTTCTTCGATAACTACATCTATAATAGGTCCAGTAAAAGTCATATCAAAACTTACAATTAGAGTTGTTGCAAAAGGTTTGCTTGTTAATGCTTTTACTTTTTTAATTTCAGTACGCATGCGTTATGCTGTTTCAATTGGGGAACTGGTTGCTTCTGTCTGACCTGCATTTGGTCCGAGAATTCCCAGTCCTCCAGCCTCACTCACTGCAGCGACAAATTCCCCATTCGTTAACCATGACATAGGTCCTTGTACGATTGGTTTTTCAATATTTAATATTTCAGGGATTCGTGATTTCATTATTATTTCCTCCTTAGTGATTTAACCCATATTCATAAGATACGCCTAAGTTCTCACGTAATGTTTCGCCTTCGTATTCTGTATGGAACAACCCACGTTCTTGTAAGATTGGCACAACTTGTTCTACAAAGTCTTTTACTCCATCGTGTGATGAGTCGGGTACAATTGAGAATCCATCTGTTGCATCTGCTAAGTACCATTCTTCTAAGAAGTCCGCAACCATTTCAGCTGTTCCTACGACAACGGGGTGATAGTTGATAACACCGTTCGCTAATACATCTTTTACAGACATACCTGATTTTAATAATTCAAATGCTCTTCCAGAACGAGGGTCCATTGGTGATGGATACATTTGATTGATTAAGGCTTGTGGTAATGGTTTAGTGATATCTATGGTATTCATACTGATTGATAATCCAACCATATGACCTAAATATTCAACATGGTGTGCTGTTTCTCTTGGTGCAAATTCTTGCATCATATATCGACGTTCTAAAGCTTCTTCAACTGTTTCGCCAATCGAGAACATAAAGCCAGCAAACATTTTAATATCATCTGCTTTACGGCCATGTGCTTCTGCGCTTTTGCGTAACATCATTCGGTGTAACTTCGCATCTTCTTTCGTAAACGGATTGGCATATACACCTGAGGCAAATCGGCCAGCAAGTTCTAATCCTTTCTCACCGCCACCCGCTTGGAAGATTGGAGGTTGCCCTTGGGGTGAAGCAGGTATTGGTAATGGTCCACGTGTTTGATAATACTTTCCTCTATAGTTTGCAATTTTCACTTGAGACATGTCCACATATTCACCAGTCTCTTTATTGTGAATATAAGCGTCTTCTCCAAATGTACCCCATAATGTTTGCACGGCTTCTACATGTTCATGTGCCATCTCGTAACGTGAATCACGATCAGGTAACTGTTGTCCAAAATTCGCAGCAGCCTCGTGATTAGATGTAGTTACAGCATTCCATCCCATACGTCCGTTACTCACGACGTCTAATGTTTTTAATATACGTGCTAAGTTGTATGGTTCAGTGAATGTAGTTGAGTATGTCGATACGATACCGATATGTTTTGTTTCACGTGCAACAGCTGTCAAAGCAATTGTTGGATCCATTGGATGCATCGGTGAGTTAGTTGATAAATCATTCGGTAACGCAGGTGTATCTGCAATAAATAACGTGTGAATTTTACCTTTCTCAGCCATTTTGGCATTCTCTACATAAAAGTCCATGTTCGTATATGCATCTGCAACTGCTCCAGGCATACGCCAAGTTTTGAATTCACCACCGTATCCTGATACCATTTGTAATGCCAGTTTCATCTTGCCATCTCTTTTATTAATTGTCATTTTAAAGCTCCTTCATTGTTTGAGTTATTGTAGTATAAATTATATACTGATAATTAAGTTTGAGAAGACGGCAATAAAAAATGAGTAAGTACTTTTTTATGTACTTATGGATGAGGACGGGGTTTAGCGTGGTTAAAATTTGTAAATACGGATTTGACGATACTATGATTGTTGAAAAACGAGATTTATATGGCATTGGATTTACCCAAAATTTATTATCTGGCCGTTGGAAGTATTTTATTCTTTGGTTTATTAAAGATGATACAAAACGATTTAGTGAAATCAAACGCTTCTTGTCAGGTATTTCTCAAGGGTCTCTTACGAAGCAATTGAAAGAATTAGAAAGTGATGGGCTAATTCATCGTAAAGTTTATCCGGAAGTCCCACCGCGTGTTGAATATTCTTTAACGGAGATGGGGCAAGAGATATTACCAATTCTCAAGTTGATGGAATCATACGGCAAGAAACATGGTGAACAGGCAGAAGATTATATTTAGTAAATTAGAAAAGCAGCATATCACGCGATATGCTGCTTTTCTAAATATTATTCAAATAAGTATTTACCAAATGCTAATGGTTCAATATACTTACCATCTTTATCAAATACACGCATGTTACCACCAGAGATTTCATCAATTAATAATACTTCTCCAGTTGCTTCATCACGACCGAACTCTAATTTGATGTCATATAATTCTAATTCTTTTTTAGCAAGTTCTTCTTTAACGATATCTGAGATTTTAACCGTTAAATCAGCAATCTCATCGTATTCACCTGGTTTTAAGATGTTTAATGCTTCTAATCCAGCTTTGTTAATTAATGGATCTTTTCTTGCATCGTCTTTTAATGTCATTTCTACGTATGCATTAAGTGGTGCACCTTCTTCGATGTAATCCCCGTAACGACGAATGAAGCTACCAACTGCACGATAACGACAAATGACTTCTAAGCCTTTACCGAAAACAGTGACTTGCTTTACGCGCATATGACGTGCTTCTAGGTCTGAATCGATATAGTGTGTTGGAATGCCAGCAGCATTAATTTTTTCAAAGAAATAACTTGTCATTTTTAATCCAGCTTGTCCTGAACCTTCAACAGTTAATCCAACCTGGTTTTCACCTGGATCGAACTTCCCATCTTTTCCTGTCATATCGTCTTTGAAGAATAATACAACTTCGCCTTCTTTTTCTTGATATACGTCTTTCGTTTTACCTTTATAGATTAATTCCATTCATAGCACTCCTTAAGATGTATTTGTTTTTAGTATACGTGAGGTATTTTCATTTATAAAGTAGTATCTATAAATTTTGAAGATTGTTTAATCTATTAATACTCTATTTCGAAATAAAGATGAAAGTGATTTTTACATCCAGGATTGAATGGATGAGTACAGTTTGGACATTGATTGCTTTGGACGTATGCATTAATGGCTATCTCTGTTTGACAGACACCACATAGTACCGCTTTTACATCAGAGTGGATTGAATACTTTGCTTGTGGTGCTGATTGATGAATTGCTTCATAACATTGATGACAAGGGTAGTATATATTACTATTTGGGAATTGATAACAAGCAACATCAACAGCTGAATGATAATGTGCACATCTCCCTTGTTCATCGACGTTAATGCCTTCTATAAGATGCTCTGCCATATAATCACCTTTTATTGCTCAACTAACACGCCATCTTCCATATGATACACTTTATCGAAATACTCAAGTAATCTTGTATCATGTGTTACGACAATGGCGGCTTTATTGCTCTCTTTTACGATTGTACGAATCATCCGAATGACTTCAACTGCACGTTTCCCATCTAAACTTGCTGTGGGTTCATCTGCTAAGATAAGTGAAGGATTCGTATACATTGCTTTAAGAATCGCGACACGCTGACGTTGTCCGCCAGATAATTCAGATGGGAACTGATTCAGTACTTCTGATAAACCTAACGTGTCCACTTGTGTTTCGAAATCTGCTTTTGAAATGTGATTATTATTTACTTTATCAAGTAATTTAAATTGATCTTTTACTTTTAGGAACGGAACTAAGTTAGACGATTGTAAGATAAAACCAACTTTTTTAAGTCTGATTTTGGCACGTTGTTTCTCAGACAACTGGCTCACATCTTCGTTATCGATTACGATTTGTCCTTTAGTCGGTTGTTGTAGTAATCCTGCTATGGTTAAGAAGGTACTCTTACCTGAACCTGACGGACCTATAACTGCCACCATTTCACCTGCATTGATATGAAAATCCACAGGCTTTAATGCTTCTACATATGTTTGATCTTTACCAAATGATTTATTTACTGCTTTTAATGTTAATACCATAGACTCACCTTATCCTATCGTTTTTAATGGATCGACTTTTTGAATTGAACGAATTGAGAATAGACCACCAAGAACTGCTGTAAGAATAATGACACCTGCATAAATCGCAATCGTTGACCAAACGAATTTAATCGGAACGACATCTGGAATAACGTTTGCAGTGATTAAAGTCAGACCTAATGCAATCAATACAGCAATGATTGATAAAATCAAAGTTTGAATGATTAAAGAGCGGGCTAGGAAGCCATTACTGATCCCTTGCGCTTTCAATAATCCGAATACCGGTGCTTTTTGAATCGTTAAGATATATAAGAATATCCCAATAATAAACGTTGCAATCGTAAATAAGAAATAGCTCATGACATCTAGTGTCAACTTTTGCTCCGTATAACCTGGTAACTTTGTAATAAAGGTTTCTTTATTGATTGCTTCAAAGTCATTATCAATATCTTGAGACTTATAATCTTTATCTTTAATGAGAAATGCATTCGCTTTATCTTTTATGCGATTCATCGTTAATTTATCTGCTGTATTATTATTACTATAAAGTACGTTAGCTGCATTATATTTCGCTTTATCAGTGAAACCGACGATTTTTAAGTCTTCATCGTTACCTGCGATATCTACCGTATCACCTAGTTTAAAACCTTTTTGCTTTAATCCTTCGTTGGCTACAACTTCATAGTCATCTTCGAATGTTTTACCTTCAGTAATATTAGGATTAATAAACGTCTCTTTATCAATACCAAATAATAAAGTGTTTTGTTTTTTGTCACCTTTTGCGATGATGACTGAAAGATTCTTGATCGGTGCAATCTTCTCAAACTTGCCCTCTAGCGCATCATTTTCCATGACTGATTGTGCTAAATTTCTGTTTGATTCTTTTGTAACCACAATCGCATCCGGATCCCATTTATCAATCGCTTCACGGTTCATACCCATTAAACCATTGGATAGTCCGGATATTAAAAATAATAAATATGAAATTAAAACAAGTACACCGATAATCAGTGAGAACTTGAGTTTGTTATACATTATTTCTTTCCAGGCTAAGAACATTTGTTTCCCTCATTTCGCTATGAAATTACATATAAGAGTATGTATATTATTTTATTATAAATTAAATAATAATTTTATAGTTGTGATATGTATTTTTGTAACAATTAATTTTATAAACATTTGATATAACATGTATGAAATGTCTTTGATTTGTAGCAATACGCAATGGTTTTTGTATATGATATATAATGTGTTGTTTAATTGATTTTTAAATAGGGAGCGAAAAATATGAAATCATTTTTCCAATATTATAAGCCATATAAAGGTCTGTTTATGCTGGATTTCGGTTCTGCAGTGTTTGTTGGAGTTTTAGAACTTGTCTTTCCATTGATTACGAGTCTATTCATCGATAAGCTGCTACCGACTAAGGATTGGGATATGATTGTACTTGGTGCAATAGGACTATTTCTTGTGTTTTCCTTTGTTACAGTCCTTAAGTTTATCGTCACGTATTGGGGACATAGACTTGGAACGAATATAGAACGTGATATTCGTAATGAGCTTTATCGTCATCTTCAGCGATTAAATTTCGGATTCTTCGATAACAATAAGACGGGGAAACTTATCGGTAGACTCACAAATGATTTGATGGACATCGGAGAACTCGCACATCATGGTCCAGAGGAAGTGTTTGTCGCTGTAATGACAGTAATCGGAGCACTTCTTATAATGCTCACGATTGATGTGAAGCTTGCGCTTATTACATTCTGTATCGTACCGGTAATATTTATCTTAACAATTTATTTCAACAAAAAGATGACAACACAATTCCGTAGATTATTTGGTAACGTATCTCAATTTAATGATGTTATCAGTGAAAGTATCGGTGGTATTCGTCTTGTACAGGCATTTACTAACGAACGCTTTGAAGAGAGGCGCTTCCTGCAGACAAACGAAGATTTCCGTGCAACGAAATTAAAAGCATACAACTTTATGTCATGGAATAGTTCGATTGGTTATCTGGCACAGAAATTTACATTGATTATTGTATTGATTCTTGGATGTTATTTCGTATTGAATAATTCGATGAGTTATGGAGAATTTGTAGCGTTTATCATGATTACAGATATATTATTTAAGCCGCTTCAATCGATTAACTTAATTATTGAATTGTTTCCAAAAGGGATTGCAGGGTTTAATAACTTTCAGGAATTAATGAAGACAACAACAGATATTAAAGATGCACCGAATGCAATTATGTTTGAAGACACACCTCAAGTGATTTCATACGAAAATGTAACATTCAAATATGGTGATAAGACAATACTTGACGATTTATCGTTTACAATAAATCGTGGTGAAAAGATTGCTTTAGTTGGACCAAGTGGTGGAGGTAAAACGACAATTTGTTCGATGTTACCGAGATTTTATGATCCGGTTGATGGACGTATCGCAATTAACAATGTAGACCTTAAACAGATGACACTTGAATCTTTACGCAGCAAAATTGGGCTTGTTCAACAAGATGTGTTCTTGTTCAGTGGTACGTTAAGAGACAACATTGCCTATGGTAATTTAGAAGCAACAGATGAGGAGATTATGGATGCAATAACTAAAGCGCAATTAAAACCATTTATTGATACACTTCCAGAAGGGATACATACAATTGTTGGTGAACGTGGAACGAAACTTTCAGGAGGACAGAAACAACGTGTGTCCATTGCACGCATGTTCTTAAAGAATCCGGAAATTATCATTCTTGACGAGGCGACAAGTGCTTTAGATGTTGAAACTGAGAATCGAATACAATCAGCATTTAAACAATTGTCTGAAGGAAGAACGACATTAACCATAGCACATCGACTTTCAACGATAAGAGATGTAGATCGCATCTTTTATATTGAAGATGGCCAAATAGTAGAGATGGGCAGTCATGATGAACTCATTAATCTGAAGGGAAAATACTATAACCTGCAACAAGCTCAGTATGCGCAAGTGCTGGGATAAATATTATTTAAAGAGGGTGTGTCAATAGACACACTCTCTTTTCTTGATACCTATCAATGTTTAATATTGTGAAACTTGTTACATTATAAGTAAGAACAGGAGGTAATTAAAATGCAACGTTTCATTATGAAAAGTAAAGATTACATTATGGTATTGTGCGGTATATTAATTGTTGTTGGATTGATAGCAGAATTTGTGCTTAAAGTTCAATTAATTTCTGAAATATTACTAGGTTTAGCATCGATTCTTGCTGTATCACCAATTTTGATACAAGGATATCATTCTTTACGTGTGAAGGTGATTAGCATTGATGTTTTGGTCTCTGTGGCTGTATTAGGTGCATTGCTAATTAGGAACTTTGAGGAGGCAGCAATTGTATCATTTCTATTTTTACTGGGTGCATTTTTGGAAAAACGCACGTTAAAAAAGACAAGATCAGCTATACAGTCGCTCGTTACACTTGTGCCTGAAAAAGTAGTAATCTTACGAGAGCATGGCAAGACTGAAACTATCGATATTGATGATGTCGCAACTAATGATATTTTATTAGTAAAAACAGGAGACAAAGTGCCGGTAGATGGTCATGTGGTTTATGGAAGCGGTGCATTGGATGAAGCAAGTATTACAGGTGAATCAAAATGGGTTCAGAAGAGCTTAAATGATAAAGTATACGCTGGAACAATAGTTGAGAATGGAATCATTCGTATTCAAACTGAGACAGTTGGAGAAGATACATTATTCGGTAAAATAATTGAACTTGTTGAAGAAGCACAAGATTCAAAATCAGCAGCAGAAAAATTCATTGACCGTTTTTCAAAATATTATACACCATTTGTACTATTACTAGCTGTAATCGTTGGTATTTTGACGAGAGATGTGGCATTAGCAATTACTATCCTGGTATTAGGCTGTCCAGGAGCATTAGTCATTGGTGTACCAGTATCAAATGTAACCGGTATTGGAAATGGAGCCAAACATGGTGTACTTCTGAAAGGCAGTGAAATGATAAACGACTTTAGTAAAGTAGATACAATTGTTTTTGATAAAACAGGAACTTTAACTGAAGGCAATCCTACCGTTGCCTATAAAAAAATTATTGGTGAAAATAAACAATCTATATTATCTTACCTTTATAGTATTGAACATGAGTCGAGTCATCCACTCGCAAAAGCAATTTTAAATGATATCGGAAGTCAGAAAATAGTTCGTTTTGATAAGGTTGATGTAATTAAAGGAAAAGGTATTGTGGCTTATAGTGGCGATAAGAAAATTATTCTAGGAAATTTAAGTTTAATGCATAATTATGATGTTGAAATCAATAATAATAATCGTGAAAAAATAAATAAATTAATTGAATCCGGTCAATCAATAGTGCTTATGGCAATTAATAAGGAGTTGGAAGTAATAATTGGTATTCAAGATCAATTAAGACACGATGTAAAACGAAATTTATTACAACTTAAACATCAAGGAGTAAAAAAATTAATCATTTTATCAGGAGATAATCAAGGAACAGTGAATCGTGTAGCTGAGCAACTACCGATTGATATTGCATTGGGTGGGATGTTACCTGAAGATAAAGCTGAATATATAAAGATGTTACAAGATAAAGGAGAAAGAGTTGCATTTGTAGGAGATGGTATTAATGACAGTCCGTCACTAGCAACTGCAAATATTGGTATTGCGATGGGCGGCGGAACAGATGTAGCAATTGAAACTTCAGATGTCGTACTTATGCATTCTGCAATGGAGCAATTATCCTATGCTCATGGGTTAACTAAAAAGATATCCAATAATATGAAGCAGAATATCATTATCGCACTCGGAGTTGTATTAGTATTATTGTTAAGTTTAATATTCGCTGAATGGATGAATATGACAATTGGAATGTTGGTTCACGAGGTGAGCATTATCGTTGTTATATTAAATGGTATGCGATTAATGCGCTATCGAAATAATACCAAACTTGATAGCTATCAAGTTAATAATAAGCAAAAGGCGATATAATTGAACTAAATCATATAAAGGAGTGAACGGATATGAAAGCAACAATTCAACTAGAAACATTGTCTTGTCCATCATGTATTCAAAAGATAGAAGGTGCAGTTAAAAGTGTGTCAGGAGTAAACAAAGACTCTGTAAAGGTAATGTTTAATGCAAGTAAAGTAAAAGTAGATTTCGATGAACACATAACAGAAATCGAGTCAATCAATTCAGCAATTCAAAACATGGGTTATGAAGTAATTAGTTCGAAAGAGAAATAATAATATGTTATTTTAAATATAACAGTAATGGAGGTGAAAAGATGAAGTGTCATCATCATTTTTGTGTAGAAAGAGTGCCGCTATTTAACCATTTGTCGTATGAAGAACAGAAAATGATCAATAATTTAGTCACACATCACCACTTTAAAAAAGGAAATACCATCTTTTCACCAGAAACTGAACCACAATTATCATTAGTTGCACAAGGTGTAGTGAAAGTCTATCGATTATCATCGAATGGTAAAGAACAATTGCTGCGCATTGCAGAAGTGGGAGATTTTGAAGGAGAAAATTTTGTGTTAGGTGTTAACAATGAAAGCCTATATGGTGAAGCAATCACTGATACAGAAATCTGTGTATTAAAACAGAGTGATTTTCAAAATTTACTTCTACAGTACCCTAACATATCACTGAAATTACTTACAATTAATGCTATGAAGATGGAAGAAGTTGAAAAACAAACACAATTCTTAACGATGGAAAAGATAGAAGAACGACTAGCATTATACTTGTCATATCTTCATAAAACATCAGCTTCATCTTACATCGAAATACCCATGAAAATGAAGGAACTTGCCGCTTTTTTAGGGACAAGTCCCGAAACAGTGTCTAGAAAATTTAAATTATTAGAAGATAAAAATATTATTGAAAGAGATAATAAACTGATTAAAGTAATTGATGAAAAAAAACTATATAATTTTCAATGACTATATTAAACATATAGTCATTTTTTATTGTTCTTTTACAATGGATATTGTATGGTTATATTTTGGTTAGAATAAATTCGGAGGTCTTTATGAATCAATATTTACAACGAGAATGGCTAGATAAACCATTTCAAAATATATTAGCGGGTATTGTTGTATCTCTCGCTTTAATTCCTGAAGTTATCGCATTTAGTGTCATTGCTGGGGTAGACCCTATGGTCGGATTATATGCATCATTTATTATTGCGGTGACGATTGCTTTTACAGGTGGCCGATCTGCGATGATATCAGCAGCAGCTGGTGCGATTGCATTATTAGTATTCCCGCTTGTTAAAACCCACGGGGTGGATTATTTACTTGCAGCAACAATATTAATGGGTATCATTCAGGTAGTATTTGGCATGCTCAAAGTCGGTAAATTGCTTAAATATATTCCAAATACAGTGATGATGGGATTTGTTGATTCACTAGCAATCTTAATATTTAGCTCTCAGTTACAACATATATTCGGACTGACAGGTGTTACTTATGTATTTGCAATTGTTACAATTGCGATTGTTTATATCGTTCCGAGGTACTTTACGAAGATACCAGCGCCACTCATTGCAGTGTTATTATTAACGATCATCTCGATAATGACAAATGCCGATGTTAGAACTGTCGGTGATCTAGGAGAAATCAAACGGACGTTACCACATTTCTTTATTCCGAATGTACCATTAAATGTAGAAACTTTAATGATTATCCTTCCTTATAGTTTATCAATGGCTGTTGTTGGGTTAGTAGAGAGTTTACTCACTGCAAAGATTGTAGATGATGCTTTAGAAGCAGATAGTAATAAAAATGTAGAATCACGAGGACAAGGTATAGCCAATATCATTACTGGATTTTTCGGGGGTATCGGAGGCTGTGCGATGATTGGCCAGTCTGTTATGGGATTAAAGTCAGGCGGAACAACACGATTGATGTCACTTGTAGCAGGTACATTCTTAATGTTCTTAATTATCGTATTAGGTGATTATGTCGTACAAATTCCAATGTCAATTCTTGCGGGTATTATGGTTGTGGTGTCCTTTAGTACTTTCGACTGGGGGAGCTTTAGGTTCTTACGCAATGCGAAAATTACCGATATTATGGTTGTACTTGTTACAATTATCCTCGTTTTGGTAACACACAATTTAGCTATAGGCGTAATAGTAGGTAGTATCTTGAACTTTATTTTTAGTAGGAAAGAATATATCAATCAACCGAAAGAGGGGTAAATATGTATCATTCAATCGTGATTGCAGTAGATGGATCAGAAAATAGTTTCAGGGCAGCAGAAGAAGCTATAAAATTAAATAGTAAGTATTATACATTATTAAGTGTCATTTCTCATGAAGACTCTAAAGATGCAATATTACATAGTGAAATGAGCAGTGTTGAGCGAAGAAAGTTACTATTAAAAGAGGTAATTCAATTATTTGAAGATAAAAATAAAAGATTTGATTTACGTATAGAGCATGGCAATCCAAAAGAAATAATTATTAATATTGCAAACACAGGTACCTTTGATATGCTCGTAATAGGAAATCGTGGACTGAATGCTATTCAAGAAATGGTCATGGGTAGTGTGAGTCATAAAGTGGTTAAAGAAGTAAATTTACCAGTACTTGTAGTGAAGTAAAGGATTCTTGCTAAATGTAGCAAGAGTCTTTTTTTATTTTTTTAGGTTAATTTAGGTTAAATGAAAACATAATGAAAAAGTTAACAAAATGTAAAGCGAAAATTAAACTTCGAGATATTTGTCACAATTCAATGTAATATAACACGTGGTAAGGAGTTGTTGTAATTACAGTGTTTATTTGTCTTTGGGAAAAGATTACGGTATACCGCAACCCTATATTAATTAAGGAATAATAAATCTTACACAACTTTATAGTATTAAAATTCATTGTATGTTAAAATGTTAAAAAAGTGTTTACAAAATAGGATGCGATAAATATAATGAATGTGTAATAAGGTGATGAAATTAAAAATTATATTTCAAGGAGAAGTGGACGATGAAAAAATTTTCTAAAAGTTTAGGTAGTGCTTTAATAGTGACGTCAATCTTAACTTCTACAGTTATCCCAGCTCAATTTGCTGAAGCAACGACTATAGAAAAAAGCGTTGTATCAGATTATCAAAGTCTAAGAGAAGGTAGTTCGTTAGTAATTCGTGATAGTTTATATGAGCGTCACAATGTCGTTTATGAAGGGGCAAAAGTTGTAGGGGATAAAGTAGAGATTACATTTGATTATTCATCTCGTTCAATTATCAAAGAAGGAAGCTTCAATGCTAAAGTATTAGTAAATGATGGATCGTTAAAAGCATTAAAATCATTTTCTGATAATGTGAAATACCAAAATTCAGCATCATTAGTTTATGAGATAAGTGTATCTGATTTAGCAAAAAACGATGGATTTGCTTATATTGATTTAAGTGCTTCTAACAAAGCTGATGATTTCTCTGCTTCAACTCAACACGTTAAAGTGGCGTTACCTGAATTAGGTGAGAATACGCCAGAAGAACCCACAACAGAAGAACCCACAACAGAAGAACCAACGACTGAAAGACCAACTGCAGAAGAGCCAACAACAGAACGTCCAACAGCTGAAACACCCCAATCTGGTTCAGGAACAGTTATCGTAAACAATGAATTAGTTTCTGAAAACTATACTGATGCACAGCCAACGGGCTTCAACCAATTAAAAACAATTGTAGAACGTGATATGAATTTATTAACGCCTAAAAAACCTTATATGATAGATCGTCCATTCGAATTATCAGATTCGGCCCAAAATGCTTCTAAAATTACTAAGAGCCAAAGCCCATTACGTAATTTGACGACTTTTGAGTTAGGTGATAGAAAATCATTTACTACAATCAATATGAGTGGTGGTAGAGAAGTTCAAGAAAAAACTTCAGCATCATTAGAGTACAAAGGTTCTAAAGCGTATGTCTGGGTTGCTGATACTAAAGTTTCTCGAGCAGATGCTACTAAAGTGGGTCGTGAATTCGATCAGAACATCGCACCGTTAATCAACAAAAATTTCGGTAATGAATCAGATTTAGATGGTAATAGTAAAGTTAATATTTTATTATTTGATATTAAAGATGGGTTTGGCGTTTCTTCATACGGATATATTGGAGGATATTTTGATGGTACGGATCTTTTAAATGAACCTGGATCAAACAAAGGTGAAATCTTCTACATGGATACTTATCCTTCAATGGGTTATGAGCCAGGATTAGAAGAAAATACACCTAGAAATGTAGAAAGAATATATTCTACACTAGCTCACGAATTTCAACATATGGTGAACTTTAATTCTCAATATTTACAAAAAGATCGTATGATGGAAACTTATTTGAATGAAGCTTTCTCAATGGCAGCAGAACACATTTACTCTGGATCTATTGAGGACAGAATAGATTACTACAATAATTCAAGCTATATTCAAAATGGTCACTCTTTAACGATATGGGCGAGAAATGGAGACACATTATCTAATTACTCTTTATCATATTTATTCGGTCAATACTTAAATGAGCAAGCTAGTAATCACGATGAAGTTTATAAAGCAATCTTAGATTATCAAGGAACGCCATATGAAGCATTACAAAATGCGATTCATAAATATGTAGATCCGACTAAATCTGTTGGGCAATTTATGACGGACTTCCGTGTTGCATTAGTGAAAAAAGATACTTCTGGTAAATACAGTTTAGGTCATGAATCAGAATTCCAAAACTTAAAAACATTATATGCAGATCGTGTGCCTGCACAATTACGACCTCAAGGATCAGTTGCAATCAAAGTAAATGATTTAAGTAAATTCAATGTACCAGCTAATAAAGGTAAGAACATTACTTATACAAAAGTGTCTGATAAATAATTTATTATTAAGTATAAAATAAAGCAGAACTTCAATGATTAATTGAAGTTCTGCTTTATTAATTTAAACTTTTTCTCATACGATAAAGTTGCACAGGTGATTTTATTTTACCAACTATTTTATATCCTTTTTGTTGATAAATATTTTTTGCCTGCTCATTATTTATTTTTACCGTAAGTGAAATGTTTTTATAATGTTTTTTTATAGCCTTTCTCTCAGCGTAATTCAATAAAGATGAAGCTACACCTGTGCCTTGAAAGTCATCTTTTACGGCAATCATACTAATGTGATACTCATTGTTGTTCCCTTCTTTCATTAATGTAAGCGGTAAGATTTTAAACATATATTTAAAGATATGAGGAATAATATCTAATTTCTTCCATTTGATAATTTGTAAAATTGTACATAAAGCTGTTCGATTTAATTCTTTTAATGGAAGTGCAGTAATAGCTCCAGCAATCTTACCATCTTTTACTGCTATATCGGTATATTGGTAGCTAAATCGATTATTAGTTTTATTAAATAAATAACTAAAACCTTCTAGTATTAAATCATAATCATCAGAACCGAATATTATTTGAGACATATCATCTATAGCCAATGCATTTAATTCAGCGCAGGAATCATTAGGTGTTGCTTTTCTGATATACATTTTTATTGCTCCTTACTTATTTTTATGTTTAATATTTCCTTTTGATAATAAAATAAACATTGCTCTTTTATTACGTAAGAGTATAAAAGAAAAAGTGGCAAGTAAACATAATTAAATATTTGACTAATACCCCCGCGCGGTATAAAATATAATTAAAAATATACCTATAAGGGGTATGAGAAAGGGTAATGATATGGAACATCAACATGCTGTGACACCGAGAACAGACGAAGAGAAAGAAAAGATGTTGAAGCGTTTAAAACGTATTGAAGGGCAAGTACGTGGTATTCAAAAAATGATAGAAGAAGATCGTTAT
The DNA here is from genome assembly GCF_047425875.1 of Macrococcus animalis. GTDB lineage: Bacteria > Bacillota > Bacilli > Staphylococcales > Staphylococcaceae > Macrococcoides > Macrococcoides animalis. The sequence continues at coordinate 940,133 of NZ_CP179727.1, read as the reverse complement.
TGTGTAGATATATTAATACAAATTAGTGCAATTGAAAGTGCTTTAAAGCAAGTTGGATTCTCTGTGACAGAACGTCATATGAATCATTGTGTGAGTGATGCAATTAAAAAAGGCGAAGGTGAAGCATCTATTGAAGAGTTAATGAAAGTACTTCGTCAATTTGGGAAGTAGGTGACAATATGAAAGAAGTGACATTACCCGTTGAGGGTATGACATGTGCAGCATGCTCATCACGTATTGAGAAAGTACTCAATAAGATGGAGGGTGTTGACGCCAAAGTCAATCTGACGACAGAAAAAGCAAGTATACATTATGATCAAAATCAAGTAAGTTTAGATGACATTTCACAAAAAATTGATAAATTAGGCTATAAAGTACGCCCTGAGCATGTGGATTTAGATGTTATAGGTATGACGTGTGCGGCGTGTTCAAGTCGAATCGAAAAAGTGTTAAACAAACAACCTGAAATTAAATCAGCTACAGTTAATCTGACCACTGAAGAAGCTGCAATTGATTATTACCCAGGGAATTTAGATACGCAAGCCATTATCGAACGTATACGTAAGCTCGGTTATGATGCGAAAGTGAAAGCATCAGATGAAGATAAAGTATCGATGAAAGCAAATGAATTAAAGAAGAAGAAGTATAAACTCATTATTTCAGCATTGTTATCATTACCTTTACTATTAACAATGCTAACACACTTATTTGGGATTCATTTGCCACATATTTTTATGAATCCATGGTTTCAACTCTCCTTTGCTTTTCCAGTACAATTTATAATTGGATGGCAGTTCTATGACGGTGCATATAAAAATTTACGAAGTGGCGGCGCAAATATGGATGTACTTGTGGCACTAGGAACAAGTGCAGCATTCTTTTATAGCGTGTATGAAGGAATAAAAACCATCAATAACCCTGATTATATGCCGCATTTATATTTTGAGACAAGTGCCGTGTTAATTACACTGATCCTATTTGGTAAGTATTTAGAAGCGAGAGCGAAGTCACAAACGACCAACGCATTATCATCACTTCTTAACCTTCAAGCGAAAGAAGCAAGAGTCATTAGAAATAACGAAGAGATGATGATTCCGGTTGAAGATGTTGTTCTTGGAGATGCATTGATTATTAAGCCTGGTGAGAAAGTACCGGTAGACGGTGAAATCATCAAAGGGCATACATCGATTGATGAATCGATGCTTACAGGAGAATCCATTCCTGTTGAGAAAACAGTTGGTTCGAGTGTGTTTGGTGCAACGATGAACAATAACGGAAGTATCACAATTCGTGCAACAAAAGTAGGACGTGATACTGCTTTACAATCAATCGTGAAGATTGTAGAACAGGCACAAGGATCTAAGGCACCAATCCAACGTTTGGCAGATATTATTGCAGGTTATTTCGTACCAGTAGTCATTGGAATTGCAATCATTACTTTTGCGATTTGGATGATCTTTGTAACGCCAGGGCAGTTTGAACCCGCACTTGTTGCAGCAATTGCTGTACTTGTTATCGCTTGTCCATGTGCATTAGGACTTGCGACGCCGACTTCAATTATGGTAGGTACAGGACGTGCTGCTGAAGCAGGTATCCTGTTTAAAGGTGGAGAACATTTAGAAAGAACACACGAAATTGATACCATCGTTTTAGATAAAACAGGTACCATTACAAAAGGTGAACCAGAAGTGACTGATTTCACAGGAGATGAAGAAGCGTTATTGTATTTAGCAAGTAGTGAACAAGCTTCTGAGCATCCATTGGCAACAGCAATCGTGAAGTATGCAAAAGATAAACAATTAACATTATTAGAAACTACGCAATTTAATGCAATACCAGGGCATGGTATTGAAACAGTAATCGAAGACCATCAAGTACTTATTGGTAATCGCAAGTTAATGATAGATAATGCAATCGATATTCAAGATGCGATGGAGCAAATGAAAGCATTTGAAATAGAAGGAAAAACAGCAATGCTGATTGCAATTGACAACAAGTTACGCGGTATTGTTGCTGTACAAGACACAGTAAAGCCAACTGCGAAACAAGCGATTCAAGAACTAAAAGATATGAATATCAATGTGGTCATGCTCACTGGTGATAATAAAGTGACTGCGAATGCAATTGCGAAATCAGTGGGAATTACAGAAGTCATTGCAGAAGTATTGCCAGAAGACAAAGCCAACAAAATTAAGGCACTACAAGCTGATGGGAGAAAAGTTGCGATGGTCGGTGATGGTGTGAATGATGCACCTGCACTTGCACTTGCTGATATCGGTATTGCCATTGGAACAGGAACAGAAGTAGCAATTGAAGCAGCAGATGTGACAATCCTAGGGGGAGAATTAATGTTGATACCTGAAGCAATCAAGATCAGTCACGCAACAATACGAAATATTAAACAAAACTTAGGATTTGCATTTGGTTATAATATACTCGGAATACCAGTTGCAGCCTTGGGATTACTGGCACCTTGGATTGCAGGTGCCGCAATGGCACTTTCATCTGTAAGTGTTGTGAGTAATGCCTTAAGACTAAAAACTGTTAAAATAAAATAAATCATATATTAAAAGGAGTGTTGAAGGATGGAAACAATTCTTAAAGTAGAAGGTATGACGTGTGATCATTGTAAAAAGGCAGTTGAAGGTGCTGTAAGTGAACTTGAAGGCGTTAAATCAGCTGCAGTTGATTTAGAAGCGGCAAATGTGACTGTAGATCATGAAGAAACTGTTACTGTAGATTCAATGAAAGAAGCAATTGAAGATCAAGGATATGATGTTGTTTAATAGAAATTTTAGATAAAAGTGTCACGCTCTTAAAAAGAGTGTGACACTTTTTGTATATACAAAGTAACGTTTTTAAGTATTTTAATGAAAACAAAATAATTTGCATTTCTATCAACGTAGTATATAATTTATATTGAATATAAAAAGTATATTATAGAAGAGGTGTATCATGAAAATAGAATTAGGTATCACATCTTTTGGAGACAATAGAACACGATACAATGAAAATGGAAGTTATGAAAAAATATCTGCGCACGAACGGATTCGCAATATTGTAGAAGAAATTCAAGTGGCGGATGAGGTTGGTTTAGATATTTACGGATTAGGAGAGCATCATAGAAAAGACTATGCAGTAAGTGACCCAGTAAGTATATTATCTGCAGCAGCAGTATTAACTAAAAATATTAAACTATCAACTGCTGTTACAGTACTGTCTTCAGATGATCCAGTGCGCGTTTATGAGCGCTTTGCCACCCTAGACGCATTGAGTAATGGGCGTGCTGAAATTATGGCAGGACGTGGTTCTTTCATTGAGTCATTCCCATTGTTTGGCTATGATTTAAATGACTATGAAATACTCTATGAAGAGAAATTAGACTTATTAATGAAAATTAATCAATCAGAAAAAGTATCTTGGCAAGGAACAACGAGAGCACCTCTTGATAATTTAGCGGTTTATCCTAGAGCTGTTCAAAAAGAATTACCAATCAACATTGCTTCAGGAGGAACACCAAAGTCTTCAATACGTGCTGCTGAATTAGGATTACCGATTACGTATGCTATTATTGGAGGTAATCCAAAAAGGTTTCGTCAAAATGTCAATCTATATGAAATGGTCGCAAAAGATAATGGACATGACTTATCAAAAATGTTTATAACGACGAATTCTTGGGGGTTTGTCGCTGACACTGATATGGCAGCTTACCAAAAATTCTATCCATCAACGAAATCAAGCCACGATGTATTAGCGAAAGAAAGAGGATGGCCGGAATACAGTGAAGAAATGTTTATGAGTGAAGTTGAGCATGGCGCATTGTATGTAGGCAGCCCTGAAACAGTGGCACAGAAGATTATTGATACAGTTGAAGCATTAGGTTCAAAACGATTTATGATTCAAATGCCTGTTGGATCAATGCCACATGAAGACACGATAAAAGCAATCCGTATGTTCGGTGAGAATGTAAAACCAATTGTGGACCAATACTTTGAAAAAAATAACGAATTATCTTCTAAATAGAGATGATTCGTTATTTTTTTAATGATTGAATTGCACGAATAAATTCATCCGGCTTTGTATAATGAATATCATGATCTCGCGTGTCAACTTGAACTAGCTTACTATTATGAATGAGCGTAACGACACGTTTTGCATCCTTTTGTGTAAGTGCACCAATGAGGATACCGTTCTCAGTCACATCTTGTGCTTTTAAGAATATCGTATTTGCTTTAATGCCTTTTAATATATCAGCATGGTCATAATCAATAAACCAACTGTTATCATAAAAACCTTCGCCAAACGCATAATCAAAAGGATATGTTTCTGCTTCAAATAGTCGATTAATCTCTGGTGGTAAATAAGTTAAATGAACCGGTTTATTTGGATTTCTTTTATGTTGCTGAATGGCATCTTTGCTCATTTTGTTCCATAGTATTTTTGGAAACCATGATTTAAAATAGTTGTGCTTTAACGAATAAGCAAAAAAATCTTCATCCTGGCGATTCGGTTGTTGCTTGAAGTCGTGATAAAGTTTAAAACCGTATTGATATGAAAAGGTATTGCGTATGCGACCTTTCTCTGTTGAAAAAAATGGAGGATCTTCGAGTACTAAACCTGAAACATCATCAGGGTATTTGCTCGCAAGATATGCGACTATGAGACCACCCGAAGAATGCCCAGCGACAGTGACTTCTCGTTTAATAACATGTTGAATAAAATAATGTAAGTCATCAGCATGTGCTTTGCCTGTATATTTGGATTTATTCCAACTAGATTTACCATGACCATAACAATCAATCCCATAAATTTGATAGTGTTTTCCGAGTTCAGGAAGCACTTTCGCATAATCTTGCCATTGCATACCTTGGCCATGAATGAGTAGTAATGCAGGCTTCTGTTTGTTGTTATTCGTACCGTAGTTGATAGTATCTCCATCAGGTAGCATGAATTGTTCTTCTTTAAAGTTTGCATGTTGTAATTGTGTTAATGGCGCTTGAATATAGCTTTTATTTCTTTGGAAATAACCGATAGATATAAATGCAATACACCCCATACTTAATATTAAAAAGAAAACACAACCCATCTTTTTATTGAATTTCATAAGGATCACTTTCTCTCTTTTTGAATAAGGTCTAATAATTTAATAAATTCTTTCTCGGGCACAAGAGCGATGCCTCTTGTTTCACTGTTCTCATCAACTAGGATAGCGAATTGATCACCAATGTCTAATTGAAATAATTGTATAGCTTCATTTGGAATTTTAATAAAACCATCTTCAGAAATAGGTGTTAGACCAAAATAGTGTTTCCCTTTCGGTGGGATAGGCAATACATTTTCGTCTTGGTCATAATTGACTAAGTCATCTAAACTAACATTGAAATGTTGGGCTAAAAGATTACAATGATTAATATCTGGTAACGTTTGACCAGCTTCCCATTTAGCAATTGTTTGTCTTGAAACGTTAATAATTTCAGCAAGATAATCTTGGGAATATTGGTGTTTCATACGTAATGTATATATATTATTTGCGATGATACTTTTCATGATATTCCTCCTTATCCATATTATACGTGTCATGATTTATAAGGTCTATCAAGTATACATAACAATCATTGTTAAGTTTAGGTGCATGTTATAATAGTATAAATTAAAAGATTAAGTATATGCCAAAGTAAGGTGAGGAATCTAACATGATTGAATTTAAAAATGTAAAGATGAAATTTAATGAGACAGTAGCGGTGAATAATTTAAATCTTACAATTAATTCTGGAGAGTTTATCAGTATACTTGGACCATCTGGATGTGGTAAGAGTACAACACTTATGATGCTTGCAGGGTTGTATCAACCCATATCTGGTCAGATTATTATTGATGGTAAAGATATGACAATCACTTCACCAGCTTCTCGTAATATCGGGATGGTCTTTCAAGACTATGCGCTATATCCTCACATGACTTTATATAATAATATTGCATTCCCTCTAAAGATGATGAAAATTTCAAAAAAAGAAATCAAAGAGAAGGTAGAGCGTGCTGCCAGACTCGTTAAAATTGATCATTTATTAGAACGTTTGCCGAATCAACTATCAGGCGGACAACAACAAAGGGTGGCTATCGCACGTGCCATTGTCCGAGAACCGGACATATTATTATTAGACGAACCATTATCTAATTTGGATGCGCAACTTAGAGCAACGATGCGTGAAGAAATTCGTGAATTACAACAACGCCTTAACATTACGACAGTATTCGTTACTCATGACCAAGAAGAAGCGCTCAGTATTAGTGACAAAGTCATTATGTTGAATGAAGGTAGTGTTATGCAATATGACTCACCAAACGTCATTTATCAACAGCCAAATAATATATTTGTGGCATCATTTATCGGAAACCCTCCTATGAATTTATTAAAGATTAACCAAGAAGAAATAAATCAATTTGACTGTGGTATTCGTCTATTGGATGGCCAAATCATTGGAATTCGACCAGAACATATCATACTATCAAATCAAGGTTACCCAGCTTATGTCAAACGTATTGAACAGTTTGGCAAAGACACTTTAGTTACAGTTGAAGATAGTAACCGAGCAAGCATAAAATTTTATACTACAAGGAATCTTGAAAAAGGCGAGTTAGTATATCTCACTGTATTAAAAGAAAATATCACTCGTTTTAATACGCAAGGTGAACGATTGTAATATGTTCTCATACTTTAGTCCCATTTTTTAGGAAATTGTTGGACAATCATTAGAAATGTTAGTATTATGAAGTTATACAAAAAAAGTAAATTACAGGAGAATAAAAAATGACTTCAAAAATGATTGCAGCTGGTATTACAACGTCAGTATTATTAACAGGATTAAATGTTGCTCAAGCAGACACTGTTACAACAACGAAAACGACTACAACAGTAGTAACTACTGTAACAAAAACGGACAAAGTTAACAGTGGTGAAATAAAAGCAGGTACAACGACAACAACAACAAAAGCAACACCAGTAAAACCTGCCACAAAAGTAACTGAGCCATATTATTACTATAATGGATTCACGTCACGAAATGCTGATTTTGAATTAGATAAATCATTCGTTACTGCATTAAATTACGGCAACTTTACCTTAAATAAACAAACTGTTTCTAAGAAACCAATGATTCAATCTAAAGCGATAAAATCAATGGTAAACGATACAGCAGTTTACAAAACTAAAGGTGTTATTACATCATTGATGTTCCCAGTGAAGAATGGTGTAATTAAAAAAGCAGACTTCTTAAAAGCACATGCTGCTAACACTTTAATCAGTGATAACACAGCGAAAAGTGGTAAATCAATCGCGACATACAAAACTAAAACAAGCTCATATTCAGCTTACTTTGATAAAGCAGGATTCTTAACAACAATTAAAATTAATCCAGCTAGAGTAACTTACGCTAAATAGTAATATTATAAAAGGAGAACGTTCATGATGTGAACGTTCTCCTTTTTGTTATTTATGCACTGTAACTTGTTTAGTTGTTGTTTTGTGTGTACCCATTTCTGCGACTTTAGCAACTAATGTAGAAATACTACAAGCACTGATAAACCAAGTTGCAAATCCTACAACGATACTTAATGGCCAGTTTCCTGTTGTGCTTAACATACCCCAAGTAGCGAGGATTGAACATAAGCAACCACTCATACCAAATATTGCACCACGACAAACATGACTCGCAAGTTCATCACCGTATTCAAATCCTGCGATTACCATCGATAATAAGAATACCGCCGGGAAAGTAGCGAATATACCACCGAAATCTTTCCATGGGATAATGCAAGATACGACATAACTAAATGCAACGGTTGTACCACCGATCAAAAATTTTAATAATAATATCTTGGGTTTCATAAATAGGACGTCCTTTTTAAATGTTTTTTAATGCGAATAATGCACAAGAGATTACGAACCAGCAACCGACTGAAAATGCGGCGCCTTTTTTGAATCCGTGTTTCGTAACGTAAAATGAAGTAAGTGCTACAGTGAAAATACAGCTTGTAATACCCATTACTGCACCACTGCTTAAGTTCATAGAAGCTGTTACTAAATCACTGCCTTTGTGATCTACAGAGAGGGAGAGAATTGCTGCGAGAAATACAGCAGGCATTGTTGCGATAATGCCACCAAGTTTACCTCCGACTTTACCAGCGATGATGGAAGCGGCTGTAACAGCGATACCACCGATGATGAAGCGTAAGATTAAACCTGTGATTGATATGCCAAACATGAGGATCATCTTCTTTTCGTTTATTTATCGTGATTTCGTTCACATACTAAGATACGCCCGTTCTGTACTAATGTAAATAGGATAACTGTATCTATCATAGGATTGTCACAAATGACTAAAATGTGAACAGCCCACACGATAAGCATCGTGTGGGCTGTTAAAATATATATCTACAATTTCTACTACAGGAAAGTTATTGGAGTAATTTTTTTATAAATCCTGAAGACTTAATTATATATCCATTATTTTTGTAAAACTGATGAGCAATCTCTCTTTCTTGTCTATTACCACTATTAAAAGTCACAATTGGTGCTTCAAGTTGTATGGCAATATCTTCAGTAGCTTGAAGTAATTTAGAGCCTAATTTATTACCACGATAATCAGAATCAATTACAAAAGCAAGGATTCTAATATATGACTCATCTGATTCAAACATATACATCTTGCAAAATCCGCAAAATCCAACAATTTTATCATCAGATTCAAGCACTAGAGCATAATAATCATTGTGGCTCAATATATTTTCTAACCGGTTTTTAATAGAATTTGAGTCTGATGGATAACCTAAATCATCAAATAGTTTAACAACCTTAGAAGAATCATTACCATTATAATATCGGATATTAATCACATCGGATTGATTCATTTTCTACCTCCAATTTTAATATATCTCCTTTTTCACCGTAATGAAGAATTCTTAAATATTCACCCCAGACCCTAGATTTTCCTTCGTCTGATTTCATCCAATTATCTCGTCCAACTCTAATATTGTTGTAAAAAGTATCGAATGTATATGGTATATATTGCATGTGAGGAGGAATATGTTTTGCTAGTGTACGTATCTGTCTGCCAGTTGCGTGACTTTTGCATACAACCATAATTTTATTTACTGTTTTAAAGTTAAATACCTCTTTTGCATAGATTACATTATCTAAACTATTAGTGGATTTATTCTCTGAAATAATGCAGTTGCTAGGTATACCTGCATCAATTAGGTGTTGGGTTATGATTTCTGATTCGGTTGCATCTTTGTGGTTCCATTCTGGATGGGGGACACCAGTAAGACTCTTTCCGCCGGTCACAATAATATTATTGATATAACCTTTATGAAATGCTTCTATCGTTTTTTTCCAATGTCCAGGATGTGTTCCAGAAAATAAGAATAGGACATCACATTTTTCCGGTTTTACTTCTTCTCCAAAAGTGACGCAAGTCAAAAACTCTATTTCTTCATTTGTTAAATCAGGTACTTCTGGTGTTTTAGGTATAATAGGTTTCATATTCATTTCCTCACTTTGCAATAATTAATTCTAAATTTGATGTTATTTCTGAAAGATGTTGTTCTTTTGTTTTTGAATCAGTAATAATAGTGTCGATTGTTTTAATGTCTGCAATTTTACTAAATAATGTACGGTTCGTTTTTGAATGGTGAATGAGTCCAACTTTCTTTTGACTATTATTAATCACACTATTGATGAAAAGTGCTACATCGGTGGATGTTGTTGTAATTGCTTTCCCGTTGAAACCACCACATGTAATAAAACAAACATCGAAGTGGAATAGATTAACCATATTGAGAGCCAATGCATCGGTCATATTTCCAGATTTCTTCATAGTACCGCCTATAAGAATGAGTTGAATATTCTCCATAGATTTAATCTTTTCTGCAACAGTGGATGAGTTTGTAACGACTGTATATTGAATATCGTTAGGTAGATATTCAGTCATAGCATAATGCACAGAAGATCCGCCAACAAAAATAGTCTCATTTTCATTTATGAATGTGATAGCTTTTTTGGCAATTGCATAGTTTTCATTGTCAATATTTGTGTATCGTTCATTAGCGGATTTAGGATAGATTAACGATTGTTGCTTTAATATAGCGCCACCATGTGTTCTTTGTAATAACCCTTTATTTTCTAATGTAATAAAATCTCTTCGGATCGAATCAATTGAAACATTGAGTATTTTAGCCAATTCTTTTGTTGTCAGGCTTCTTTTTTCTTCTAGCAAATGAATAATCCGTTTGTGTCTTTCTTCAGTAAACATGTTTGCTCCTTTATATAAATTTATTTGTGTTATCCCAAAATGTTTGTTGTGTTCTAATATAGAGTGGAGGGATAGAACTTTTGAATGCTTGTGCTTTTTCATGTAATTCAGTTTGTATTATTTTTTGTTCGATTTCATAATAATGCTCAATATTTTTGTACTCCCAAATTGCAATAATTTTTGTTTTGTCTTCATTAATAAATCGACCGATCAAAATGGCGCCATGTTTCTTTTGGTTAGGAAGTAGAAAATGATAAAATAAATAATTAAAATCAGAAAATCTATGAGGTTGAATGTCGTATTCTCTCATGCGATATATCATAATAACCTCCTTTTCTTTATTATAATGAAATTTCTGATTTGTGCAAATTTTAATGCGTATTTGTGCATGGAGGTGGATTTTATGAATTATGAAAAGATAGCAAATGATATTTTTATAAAAGATGAATTGGATAAAGCTGATGTTATATTGATACCGGGGAGTACCGAGTTGTGCTTAGCAGAAACAGCCTCCAATCTTTATAAAATAGGCTTTTCTAAATTGATAGTTATTAGTGGTGGGAAAAATAAAAAGTTATCAGAAAATGATACAGAAGCCAGCTACTTAAAACGTTATTTGGTCAAACAAGGTGTACCTGAAAATGATATAGTGGTTGATGTTTTTGCAACAAATACGCAAGAAAATGCAGAAAACTGCAAAAAATTATGTGGAGAATTAAAAATGATTCAATCTGCTATTATTGTCTGTAAAAATTATCATGCAGGAAGAGTTAAAAAAACATATCAAAAATATTTTATAGAAAACTGTAAGTTGATGATATGTCCGGTTACAGATTCTAGAAACGTTTCTAAAGAAAACTGGTACAAGGATAGTTATGCTAGAAAAATAGTATTGTCGGAGTATCAAAAAAATATAAAATATTTTAACCCCCACGAATAATTTCATGGGGGTAGTCTTTATGTATTCAATTGTTTCAAATGTTGAAGTGTATCTTTTGCTTCGTCATAAATATGCTCGGGATATTTATGTATTCTCATTAACTCAATGGCATTTGATGTTGTCGTAATGCCTTTTCTAATCGTATAATCAAATTCAATATCATTATCTTCTGTAAGGTGTTCTCTAAAATAATAGAAGTCAAAGCTATCTTTCAATATTTCGGTTAATTCAATGTCGTGTGTTGCGGCAAATAATGTTGTGTTCTTATTGTTATTAATATGATTAAGAATAGCAGTCGCAGATGATATTCTTTCTTTCGTATTTGTTCCTCTTAGAATCTCGTCAATAAAGATGTAAGTCACTGGGTATTGTTCTATTGCTTGAATAATACGCTTAATTGATTTAATTTCTGCTATGAAGTAACTGTCACCTTTAGCTAAACTATCCTCTAAATTCATAGATGTTAATACACTACCTGGTTGATAGCGAAATGCTTCGCTAGTTGTCGTATTAATCGCTTGAGCAAGTACGATGTTCAGCGCAATTGTCTTCATAAATGTTGATTTACCTGATGCATTAGATCCAGTCAATAATATGCCTCTATGATGCGTATAGTCATTTGCTACAGGACGTTTAAGTAGTGGATGATAAATCTCTTCAGTATGTAATGGTCCGATTTCCGGTGAAGTATAATAAGGTAGTGTTCGACGGTACATCGCGACACTATAACTTAAGTCATATTGCCCAACAACTTGATAGTACTGAGCATATGAAGCTTGGTTTTTTCTAAGAATACGAAGTGCATAGTGATAGATATGATAATCCGTATTAAAAAGCATTTTTATTGCATTGATTATTTGCAACGCTATATTGGCTTCATTATTATCATCACTGAGCATTAAATAACTTAAGAATTTGATTGAACGCATTCTAGGCGGTTTGATATAGTGATGACTTTCATTCAGTTGTAGTAGTTGAGCTGATGTATCAATAACTTTTACTGCATAAAATAAATCATCATAGAGTAACTCACTTTTTGATTTAAAATTCAGGGAAAGCGACATAACGATACCACTTGCAAACATCAATGTAAAAATACCGACACTTAATCCAAAATAAAATGCAAACAAACTCAGCATAGGTAAGAGGCTGACAAGAATCATCCAAACATTATATTGTTCATGAGATTGATTGTTAAATGCAAATCTACTGGCATTGTTGTTAGTGCTACGACCTAAGTCGGCTAATATAAATGAGACTTTTTCTCTGAATGAACGATTATTTTTTAACGTTTCGATCAATGATTCGTGGATTGTGTGTTCAGGAATATTTCTAAGTGAAGCGTACATATATTCTTCGCCAACCGTGGTGAAGTTATAGTTTAAATTTATGAAGATGCGGTCTAAGTCAAGATCGTTCCAAGTGATGTCATCAATGTAACTGTGATGCTGTGATTTTACATAATCGAAATATTGATGGTACTTAATATGATTGCCTTTAGGGCGATTTAATATAGTTTGATTGTCCCAAAGTGTCTTTATTTTATTCTTTCTTTTTATTTTATCTACAACCGCTAGTACGACACCCATAAATAGTAGACCTAAAGAAATGAGAAGATATGTTCCCCACCAAGCCATAATGAACCAACTTTCTGTAAAATTTTAGTTATTATCATCGTAACAAAATCAAATATAATATAAAAGAAAAAACAGCAATCCAGATAAACAAATGGATTGCTGTTCACGTTATACGTCAGTATTTTCTACTACGGCGTGACTGTTATTGAAAATATCTCTATTGAATGTACCATTAATTCTAGATGTTAATGTACCTGCTAACATACTTCCGTTAACATTTAATGCAGTACGTCCCATATCGATTAATGGTTCTACAGTAATTAATACACCTGCTAAAGCGATAGGTAACCCCATAGATGATAATACTATGATAGCTGCAAATGTTGCACCGCCACCGACACCCGCTACACCAAACGAACTGATAGCAGTAATAATGGCTAATTGAATAATAAATTCAGGAGATAAAGGATTAATTCCAGCTGATGGTGCAATCATCACTGCGAGCATCGCTGGATAAATACCTGCACAACCGTTTTGACCCATAGTCGCACCGAATGATGCCGACATATTGGCAGTTGCATCATCAACACCTAATGCATTTTTTTGTGTAGAAATATTTAATGGAATAGCACCAGCACTTGAACGTGATGTAAACGCAAATGCAAGTGTCGGGAATACTTTCTTCAAGTATTGCATTGGACTGAGTCCTGTCACTGCGATAATGATTAAATGAATGATAAACATTGAGATAAGTGCTACATATGAAGCGACTACAAATTTACCAAGTTCAACAATACCAGCGAAGTTGGTACTTGCAATCATATTTGCCATTAATGCTAATACACCATATGGCGTTAAACGTAAAATAATCGTTACAAGTCGCATGACAACAGCAAACACTGCATCAACCATACTTGTAAACATTGCAGCTTGTTCTGGTTGCTTTCTTCTAACACCTAGCACTGCGATACCTACTAAGAATGAGAAGATAACAACAGCAATTGTAGAAGTTGGACGTGCACCTGTCATATCCATGAATACGTTACTAGGAATAAAGTTTACAATACGTTGTGGCATCGTTTTTTGTTCCATTGTATCGAATTTTTCTTCGATTTCTGTACCACGCATTTTTTCATCTTGACCAATACTAATTTCTTCTGCGTTTAAATCAAATAATAAAGCAGAAGCAATACCAACTGTTGCAGCGATTAAAGTCGTTGTGATTAAGATACCAATCACCCAACCTGCCATTTTTCCTAATTGATCTGTAGTGTTTAGGTTAATAATTGAGCGAATTATTGATACCATAACAAGAGGAACAACAATCAGCATCAGTAATTGAACATAGCCACTACCAATAATACTGTACCAATCGAGTGTACCCAAAGTAACTTTTGATTTTGTACCGTAGATTAATTGAATTGCTGCACCTAAAAGAATACCAAATAGCATACCTGTGAAAACACGTTTTGAGAATGAGGTGTGCTTTCTGTTCATGAAAACAAGTATTCCTATGAGAATACTAAGAATTAAGACGTTTAAAAAAATAAACCAGTTATCCATCTAGTTTATACCTCCATTTATATTTTTGTACCTTAGGATAACATTGAAAGTGAATACAAACAATAGTGAAATTAAAATGTAATAATACATACAATTCTAAATTTTAGAAAATAGGTAGTAATGACATGAATGCAATCCAAAAAGTATATCACTTTGCTAGTGAAATAGAAAAATTAAAAACAAATCAAATGAAAAGTGACACGCTAGATGGATGATATGAGAACAGTGTAGAACACCCATGGCAAGCAACAATTGTTGCAATGCAATTTGATTAGTTCTAGATGTTAATAAAGTGATTAAGATGCTAGACGATGCTCCAGCAATTTAGGAACTTGAAGAAGAAATTATTGAGACCTGTTTGAAGAAAGGGTTGTTGATGGATGAATAAGGTTTAAAAAATTCGTTCTGCAGAAATTGAGTATCATGATACTTTTTATAAATCGACTAAGCTATATGAACCGGGTAGTTGGATAAGTAAGCCTGTTGCAAATGTAATGGAAGCATTTGAATTACTAGAAGCCTCTAATCAATTGAAAATATTGGATTTAGGTAGTGGAGTGGGTAGAAATGCTATAGCTATTGCGCAGCAATCTTTAAAAGGAACAGTTATTGATTGTGTTGACTTACTACCATCAGCTATAGAAATACTCGACGACAATGCTCACGTGTATAGCGTTCAAGATAAAATTAATGGAATAGTATCTTCTATTGAAGACTACAGTATAGATAAAGATTATGATTTAATAATTGGCGTTTCAACACTTGAACATGTCAATAATGAAAAGGCTTTTGAATTAGTTTTAACTGAAATAAGAAATCATCTCGTAATAAAAGGTGTTGCGTGCCTTATCATTAATTCAGAAGTTCAAGAAAAAGGTACGGATTCAGGGGAATTACTAGTACCACAGTTTGAAGTGAACATGCCGACAAAAGATATGCAGAAGTTAGTACATAATGTATTTAGGCATTATGAATTTGTTAAAGAAGAAATTAAATCTTTAAATTACAGAATTAATCGTGCAGACAAGGAAGTAAATTTAAGTACGAATGCTATGACTTTTATTATTAGGAGAATAAAATGAAAATAGAAGATAAAGAAATTTATTTTGGTATCGATAAACCGACTCCATATTTTCAATTGAGAGATAAACATAGAATTCGCTTTGGTCATGAAAAGATGAAGGGTAGTTTAATAAAACAAATTATTACGGATATATATTCTAATGACAATTTTAATATGGAATTTCTATTGAAAGTAATAGAAGGTCATTATATTCACAACGAAAAAACTAATTTAGGTCGTTATTTCAAAATTACAAATTGGAAAGAAGTATTTCATAAAGGTGCTGAAGAGGTTGATTACATCAATGTAATTGTAAAAGGTATTGAGCTCAAAGCATTGATAAAATATATAACGAAAGTCATTTGTGGGAATGAAAGAGAGTCATTTATTATATTCTATTCTTCAGATAAAATAATTTATGTGAGATCGGATGTAATTGATATTGTCAGTCATGATACGAAGTTTATTGAAGAAATGAAGAAAAAATATGAAGGTACTTATGATACCTATTGGGTGGGTAGACATAACGACGAATAATTCACCGGCAATGCGCGCATCCAAGACGAGTCCAAAACTCCTTAACTACACTCAAAAACAAAATCCAAGTCACTCCACAATGGGGTGATTTTTTATTTCGTCTTGATATTTCAACCACTTAGTTATATAAAACGACCACTTAGCTCAATCCTATATGAAAAGGCTGTTAATCATGTTTTAATAAGAGTGTAGAGAGGGAGTGAGGAAATGAAAATAGAGATTAGCATCGATGCAGAAGCGGAAGAAAAAATCACGATTTCAGCAAAACAAATGACACCTGTACTTTCAGATTTCCTACAAGATACAGAGAAACGTTTCAATAGTCCAAGGTTAAACGGTAGGTTGAACGACAACGTTTATCCAATTGATTTAGAAGAGGTTGTCCAGTTCATTGTTGAAGATAAACAGGTTCATGCGATAACAATGAACAACAATGCACTCAAACTAGACCAGCGTTTATACCAAATTGAAGAGATTGTTGGTTCAACTTTTGCAAGAATATCTAAGTCAGAAATCATCAATTTAGATTACATTCATCACTTGAAATTAGAGGCAAACGGGATGGTGGAACTCGTAATGAAAAATGGTAATACCACTTATGCCTCAAGACGTTATTTAAAAACGATAAGGGAGCGATTGTCATTATGAAAAAATTAATTTATGCAATTCAAAATGGTGCGTTCATTGGCCTTATGATCTCTATCATTACTTCACTGATTTTTGCAGATGGTAAGTATGTACCACTGTATCCAGATTCATTTATGGGTAAAATTTATTACGATAAATTTGATGAACCGATTATCATGTTGATATGTGTGGGTATTTGGGCATTGATTGGTGTACTATTCACTTATGGCAACTTGATTTTTACAGATACTGATTGGAGTATTACAAAACAAACTGTAGTACATTTCTTGCTCATGTTACTTTTATTCTTACCACTTGCAATTCTTGCGGGTTGGTTCCCACTAGAGCTGGGCAGTATTGCAAGCTTCGTAATAATTTTCATTGTAATTTACATTGCAATGTGGTTTGCCACATATCAAAATAATAAGAAAATGATTCATGAAATTAATAGTAAATTAAAAAATTAAAGATATAAATCGCGTCAACTTTCGTTGGTGCTTTTTTTGTTGTAACTTTGCCATAATTATCAGTATAAATTTACACACGGTGTGTTATATTATAAGTGAATAGACTGACGGTCGGTCAAGGGGGTGGTATTCATGAGAATTGTAAAAGAGCATGATGTTCGAAAATTAGAGATTATAGAAGCAGCCGAAACGTTATTTTTAACGAAAGGTTATGACTCAAGCACAGTGAATAGTATTATTGATTCGGTTGGTATTGCAAAAGGGACTTTCTATCATTACTTTAAATCAAAAGTTGAGGTGCTAGATGCAGTGATTGAGCTAAATGTAAATCAACTTATCGAACGGATGTTGGAGGTTCAAAAAGAAAAATTTATAGATTTAGATGATAAGTTACTGCATGTAATGCAAGCAATGAACATGCAACAAGAAAAGAATTTAGATGCGTTACATCAACCCTCAAATATTTTGTATCATCAAAAGTTAATGTATAAGATGATTGAACGTATCTCTCCAATCATTGCACAAGTGATTGAAGAGGGGAATAATGAGAATGTTTGGCAATGCGAAAAACCTTTGATTAATATCCAAATATTCTTGGCTGCAACTTTTACACTTACAGATGAGCTGTATGTTAAGGATGCAACAATTGATTCAGCTGATATCATGAAAGAATTAATTCTTTTACTCGAAAAATTATTAAATATTGAACCGAATCGCTTTTTAAGCAAAATGTAGTAATCAAACGATAAGGGTGATCGCTATGAAAAATTTATTAATTAAATCTTTGACTAAAAATAAAATTGTTAATCTATCACTCGGAGCACTTATATTTGTATCTTCTATGGCAGCAGGTCTTTCTATCATGCTGATGTCAGAAACTTTTCAATCAATTCATCATTTTCATGATAAAGCTCAGCCACCACACTTCTTACAAATGCATAAGGGAGAGTTAAGTGAATCAAAAGTAAATCGCTGGATGTCTTTACAACAAAATATTACGTATCATCAAAATGTTAAAACAATAGCAATTGATGGAACAGACATTCTATTTGGTAAGCCGGTGCAATCCATGCGTGATACGCAAATTGATTTGTCACTAACGAAACAGAATCCCAAAAAAGATTTATTATTAGATAAGCATCATAACGTTGTGCGATTAAAAGCAAATGAAATTGGGATACCCATACTTCTTAAAAATAAATACAAAATTAATATTGGAGACACGATTTACCTTAAAGTTGAAAATAAGTTAGAACACTTTAAAGTAAAAACGTTTGTATTAGATAGTATGATGAATTCGGAAATGGTATCGAGTACACGTATTCTATTAAGCGACGATAAATTTGATGCACTTGTAGGGAAAATAGGTGAAGTTGAATTTATAGTCGAAGCATATTTTAAGAATCCGAAAGAAAGTAATCAGTTCCAAACGAATTATGCAGCGAGTGATATGCCAAAAGGTGGTCCTGTAATCACACATCAAATGATTTTCTTGATGAGTAGTATATCTGATTTATTATTAGTATTTATTACAGGCATGATGAGTTTGCTGATGTTTATTGTGGCACTCGTGAGTATGCGCTTTGCCATACTCGGAAACTTAGAGGAAGATGTAAAGATGATAGGGACGCTTAAAGCCATTGGATTTAATAATAAGGCAATCCGTAAACAATATTTAAATAAATATCGCGTCATATGTGGCATTGCGATTATACTGAGTATGCTTTTATCACGTGCATTGTTACCCATACTTATGACACATATTAGTGAAACTTTTGGTACGCAGCCTACGCGTATTTCTACGTTAGGAATACTCCTTGTAACGAGTGTTCTCATTTATTTCATGATTGTTATCTTTGTAAGAAAACTATTGAAACGCATCAATCGTTTAACTATTGTAGATGCACTTGTAACTGAAAAAGGATTTGGGAAAAAATCTAACTATAAACTGAAAACATCTATTTTTACAAGTAATAACGTGCTACTTTCACTTGCTAGAAACGGACTGAATCGATATAAGAAATCATGGATGGTTATATTTATATTAAGTTTAGTAACAACAATGATGGTTGCTTTGCCATTCTCACTTTATAACACTTTAAAAGATAAAGACTTTATCACATACATGGGGCATCCAAAAGATGATATAATCATTGAAATTTCAGATGGGGTGAATGCACAAAAATATTATCGACAAGTACTTAAAGCCTTACCAAAAATCGATGCTATCAAATCATTTCAACAGAGTGAAATTGTGAGAGTGGAGACGAAGAACAAAGATAAAGATGTG
Organism: Macrococcus animalis; assembly: GCF_047425875.1. Classification (GTDB taxonomy): domain Bacteria; phylum Bacillota; class Bacilli; order Staphylococcales; family Staphylococcaceae; genus Macrococcoides; species Macrococcoides animalis. The sequence goes on along the minus strand of NZ_CP179727.1, from coordinate 920,759 downwards.
TATAGTATGGATGTAGAGTCGACTAAAACCCCAGGTATTGGGTTGAAATATTTGAGTGGGAATGCGCCGGAAAATGATGGAGAGATTGCAATATCATATCTAAATGCGAAAGAACTTGAGAAGTCGGTTGGAGATAAAATTAAGATTATGGATAATGATGACACAGTAATATTAAAAATCGTCGGTATATACCAGGATGTAACAGGTGGAGGATTCTCTAGTAAAACAAGTTATCAGTTTAAATCAACAGCCTCTAAATTTGGTTTTTCGATATTTGCTAAAGATGTTGATGAAGTAAACAGTATAGTAGATGTTCTACAAGAAAAGTTTCCAAATGGTGTCACAATTTCACCCATGGAAGATTTAATTAATCAAACATTGGGAAGTATTGCTAAACAGGTCGGGAATGTTACATTGGCAACTACTACTATAGCTTTATGTATGTATACACTTATTTCAAGTTTATTCTTACGACTTAGAATGACAGAGCAGAGTCGTGAAACAAGCATCTTAAAGGCACTGGGTTTTAAATATCAATCAATATTTAAAATTTGGAGTTTACAATCAGTATTTACAGTAAGTTTGGGAATTATTGGTGGATTACTAGCTGTTCATTTCTTTGGTAGCTTGCTTATTAGTCTGCTTTTACAATTTGCTGGATTAGGGATTAAATCTATTCAACTCGTTCCAAACATTTATGTACAGTTTTTAATGCTACCAATCGTCATGGTACTGCTCATATTGATCGTGACACGTATTTTACTCGTTAAGGAAAGAAAGCTAATTTAGGAGGTTACTATGATGAATCCATTACTTAGTATTGAACATTTGTATAAAAGCTTTGGTGATACGGAAGTACTATCAGATATCAACTTTACAATTGATGAAGGTGAAATGGTTGCAATCATGGGGCAATCTGGATCAGGTAAGTCGACGTTACTTTATTGTTTGAGTGGGATGGATAAATTTTCAAAAGGTAACGTCCAAATACTTGGGCAAGATATCACGAACATGACAGATGAAGAATTGAGTGATTTTCGTTTGAAGACGATGGGTTTTATTTTTCAGCAAGCTAATCTATTAAAAGATTTAAATGTGAAAGATAATATTATGTTGCCTGCTTTACATGTGGGTGATACATTAAGCAATGTTGAGGCAAGAGCAGAACAATTGATGGAAGCGACAGGTATTACTCACATTGCACATCATGATATAAATGAGGTTTCTGGTGGTCAACTACAACGTGCAACGATATGTCGAGCACTTATCAATCAACCGAAACTACTTATAGGGGACGAGCCGACAGGAGCATTAAATTCAAAAGCAACAATAGAATTAATGGATATCATGAACCAGATTAATAATGACGGGACAACAGTTATTTTAGTTACACATGATACGCAGGTCGCTGTCAGAGCAACAAGAATCATATATTTGAAAGATGGACAAATACATGATGAATTGAAACTAGGTAGTTATGATAATGGTGTGGTTGAAGAACGAATGGAAAGACTTAAACACTGGCTTGAAGAAATGGGATTCTAAATAAAAGGCTATCAGCTGATAGCCTTATTTTAGTTGACTAAAAATATGATATTTATTAATCTAATAAAAATAAAAAATGAATTGAAATGAGGGACAATCATGAACAGACTATCAATTAAAGTAGACGAACGCATTGAACTAGTGCAAGCAGAAATATTGCTAGGTGAAGATTTATATCATGTGATTGATCGAAATAGAACGCACTTAAGAGAATTTCTTACTTTTATTGACGATATTAAAGAACCAGCACATGAAACAGCTTTTATTAAGAAAATGTTAAGTGAACAAGCACAGGGAACGGGTCGATTATTTTTAATTTTTGTGGATGGTGAAATATCAGGGACATTAGATTTACATGCAATCAATCAAGGATTTAAAAAAGCAGAAATAGGTTATTGGTTGAAAGCAGATATAAATGGACAAGGGATTATGACCAAAGCTGTGATTGCACTATGTGACTTTACATTTAATCAACTAGGATTAAATAAGTTATCGATTAGTGCAGATGTTGATAATATTGGTAGTAATAAAGTCGCAGAAAAAGCAGGATTCGAATTCGTTGGAGTGGATAAACAAGATGTTGTATTGTACGGTGAATTCCGAGATATGAATCGTTATAGTTTACTGAAAGAGAATTTTAAATGATAATGACCGACGATTTTGTGAAGATTTGTGTGATTCAGACATAGATTGACCTATAAGGTGTATATTATATATATCTTAAATAACGAGGTGTAGTATGCTAAATTTCGAGCATTCAAATAAAATCAAAGATATATTAACAGCAATTCAAAATAATCTAGCACCAGAACAATTATCGTATTTCGAAGATCTTTCGCTCGTTGAATTCATACAAGCAATCATTCAAGTGCATTATACGGAAGGTCAGTTTGATATCGAGACAATTCATGAAATGATTACACTTTATAATAAACAAATGCATGAAGAAATCCAAAATGTATATGTTACTTTAGATGACGATCATCCACTTAATATCTTGTATCGTGAGAATGAAGTGTTTAGAAATATACTATCTCAGATTAAAGACAAGATGATAACTTTAGAACAAGATAAAGATGCTTCAATCCTTGAAACGGATTTGAATGTGTTAGGTAATCTATACGCGCATTATAACCGTAAAGAAAAATTGATCTTTCCGATTCTAGAGCGTAAGCAAGTCTATACATTACCAAGAAAAGTTTGGGCAATGGATGATGACATACGTGCAACTTATCATCAATTGAAGAAGCGATTAAAGCGTATTGATGAGATAGAATTTAAACATATCAAGAAATCGTTTGATACTTTATATGTAGAAATGAAACAGATGATGATTCATGAAGAAGATATATTAATACCACTGATTCAAGAAATATTTACGGCACAAGATTTTGAAACGATTGCAAATGAAAGTGATGCCTTTGGTTATGCAGTAAATGTAGATTCCATTTGGACAAATCAAGATAAAGAGTATGAAGTAAATCTTGCGTCTGATGAAGACAGATCACAAAACATCAAGATTGGCGGGGGGTACTTAACAGTGAAAGAAGCGGAATTAATTCTTAACAATATTCCGCTAGAGCTTACCTTTGTGGATAAGAATGGGCTGTTTAAATACTTTAATGAAATTACAACATCAGCTGATATGATGTTTATTCGAACGCCGATTTCTATTGGTAGAAGCGTAGCGAACTGTCATCCTCCCAAAAGTTTGAAGAAGATGATGCAAGTCATGCGACTACTTAAAAATAAAGAACAAGAAACAGTAACGATGTGGTTTAAAAAAGGTGACGAATATATTTATGTGACGTATAAGGGTGTGTTTGATGAAGCAGGAGAGTATCAAGGTATCTTAGAATATGTTCAAGATATTCAACCCTTCATGGACCTACCAAACGTCGTCAAAAGAGATATATAGTTTCACGTGGAAATCATAATTTAATGTTCAGTTAATGTTTAATAATATTCCATTAAACCCCTCCTTTTATACTAAAGAAAAAGGAGGGGTTTATGATGAAAAGAATCATTTCATTGATCTTAGTGATAATCGTTTCACTCGCTTTTGTGCCAAATGTGTTTGCAGTAGGATTTAAAGTTGATGATGAAGATTTATCGCAACGTATTGATAGGTATATCGAGAAAAGAAAAGATACAATGGCTTCAGTTGCGATCGGCGTCTATCGCTCAGGTAAAGTTGTGTATCGAGATTACTATAGATATATTGATGTAGAAAACAAAGTGAAAGCTGATGACAAAAGTATTTACGAATGGGGTTCTGTTTCTAAAGTATTGACATGGGTTGCGGTCATGCAATTAGGGGAAGCGGGTAAGATAAATTTAAATGAAGATATAAAATCTTATTTACCGCAAGATTTCGTAAAAGAGCTTAAATATAAGCATAAAATAACAATGAAGGATTTAATGAATCATCAAGCAGGATTTCAAGAATTGAGTTATCCCATTGAGTATGAAGAAGCGGCAGATATACCTACTTTAGATCAGTTGTTATTATCGTCAGAACCAAAGCAAATTTATAAACCTGGCACTGTAACTGCTTATAGTAACTGGTCTTCTACACTCTCTGCATATGTTGTAGCATCTATTGCGAAACAACCTTTTTATGAGTATGTAAAAGAGAATATATTTGAGCCATTAGAGATGACTAAAACTGCAATAAAGCCTGATTGGGAGGATAATGCATTTGTAAAAGCAAGTAGAAAGCAATCTAAGGCCTATTCATATTATGTAGGAAGTAAATCAAGTTTAGGGCAATCTATTGTTTATGTAGGTTTATATCCAGCAGGAGCAGCTGCTGGAACAATGGATGATTATTATGTGGAAGATGATAATTCAATACGAGTTATCATGAATCGACTTAGAGATAAAGTTGGAAAAGACCGTATTCAAACAATACGTGGTTTAGGATATAGGTTGAATCTATGAAGACATTACAAAAGAAAATTATTATTAATTTCGTAATCTCACTCGTCGTACTGTATCATATTACAGTAATAACAGATGGTATTTTTGAAATCTTTCTGAGAAAATATCCAGATTATTCTTTACAATTTAATATTATTGGCGCACTCAATATATTAATTAGCATATTGTATATTGTCATCGTAACGTACTTTTTCGTGAAAGTATTAAAGCGAGATATTCAAGAAGCAATAAAAAAACAAGTTGAAGAAATCAATTTAATATATGCATCGATTGCACATGACTTAAAGACACCGATGACATCAATAAAAGGTAATGCTTTAGCGTTAAAAGATAATAAAGTACCAGCTGAAAGCATTCATCAAAAGTATGAAATTATTAATGCGAAGGTAAATGAGATTGAGTATTTACTTAATAATATTCTTTCTTATGCTAAATTATCAGGTGGTGTTGTGCAAAGTAAAGTAAAGACAGATATTGCATTAATGCTAAGAGAAATTGTAATAGAACATTTAGAAGCAATAGAGAATAAAGATATACAATATGAAATTGATATACCGGAATCTTCAGTTGAAATTCTTGCATCACCGATGGAACTGAAACGTGCGTTTAGTAATTTAGTAATCAATGCGATACAACATAATGAACCAGGTGCAACGATTGCAATAGGGTTAAAGAATAATAACACACACGTTCAAATCTATATTGCAGATAATGGTCAATTGATTGAAAATGATATAAAAGAAGAAATCTTTAAACCATTCATTAAACAAAGCTCACATAGGCCAACAGGGACTGGAAGCGGATTAGGTTTATCAATTGTAAAAGAAATTGTAGCATCAATGAAGGGAAAAGTTGAAATTAAACAACTCTTCATGTCATATCAAAAAGCATTTGTCGTAAAGCTTAATAAATAATTGGTACTCGAGAGAAATCTCGGGTACTATTTTTATATAAGGACAAGGTGATGATATGGCTAAACTTATTATTAATAAGAGGTAATTCAGCTAGTGGAAAAACCTCGACTGCAAAGCTACTTCAGGATAAATTGGGTGAGGGTACCATACTCGTTTCTCAAGATTTGTTAAGGCGTGAGATGTTGAGAGAGAAAGATAAAGTTGGTAATCTTTCTACTGAATTACTGAGAACAATGATAGTGTTTGGAATGACGCACTGCAAATATGTTATTGTTGAAGGGATTTTGACGAACCGTAAACATGGCGATATGTTGATTGAAATGATTAAGCAATATCATAATGATACTTATGCTTATTATTTCGATATACCATTTGAAGAAACATTAAGGCGACATCAATATAAGAAGAATGTAGACTTTGGAGAAGTAGAAATGCGTCAATGGTTTATTGATAAGGACTTTTTAGGCACGGAAAACGAGTACGTTATTACGGAAGCATTCAGTCAAAATCAGATACTTGAATTAATTAAGAGGCAAGTGATGGAGGTAGAGCAATGAATAACATAACCAAATTATTTTGGGATAAATATAAAGAAGAAAATGGGTTAGCAAACATTGAAGCTTCAGCTTGGCAATTTGGAGCAGATCCGGACGAACTTGCAAGACTAGTAGCAGAGGGTAAGAAAACAGGGACTTGTTCATTACATAAATTATATGAAATCGATGGAGAGTTACTGCCACAAGTCGGACAATACGATATTATTCTAAATAAAGAAGATATGCCTGTCGCAATTATTCAAACAAAGAAAGTTGAAATAGAACAGATGGATAAAGTATCAGAAGCATTTGCGATTTCTGAAGGTGAAGGAGATGGCACTTATCAATATTGGTGGGATGCGCATGTTGAATTCTTCTCGAAGATTGTAAAAGAATATGAAGATGTAGCCTTCGATACGAGTGATAAACTCGTTTGCGAGACTTTCGAAGTGGTTGCTTTATACAATGATTACAAGTAATGATTAGTTATAGAAATAGCGGTATCTGATTATGTAACCCGAAAATTCCGCTAAAACTAAAGGATATTAGCGGCATCTGGGTGTTGAAACCCAAGATACCGCCAAAAATAAGGAGAGATAAATATGTTTCGATTTGATAATGATTATTCTACAGGTGCACATCCTTTAATATTAGACCGTTTGGTTGCAACCAATGATGAACAACATCCGGGTTATGGTGTGGACGATCACTGTATGCGTGCTGCGGAATTAATTAAGCAAGAGTGTACGGGTGATGTTGATGTTCACTTTTTAGTAGGTGGGACTCAAACAAACAAGACGGTGATTGCATCGATGTTAAGACCGCATCAAGCTGTAATTGCAGCAGATTCTGGCCATATCGCGGTCCATGAAACAGGCGCGATTGAATCTACTGGTCATAAAGTCATTACGGTTCCAGGCTTTGATGGAAAGTTACGTTTAGAAGATGTGGCAAGCTACGTCGAAGATTATTGGAATGATGTAACGTTTGAGCATATTCCGCAACCGAAGATGGTTTACATTTCTCAACCCACTGAGTTTGGTACTTTATATTCAAAACAAGAATTGCAAGATTTATATCACTTCTGTCAAGAAAAGCAGATGTATTTAATGGTGGATGGTGCACGTTTAGGCTACGCTTTAGCTGCTAAAGAAAATGACGTAACGATTAAAGATTTATCTGAACTAAGTGATGTGTTCTATATTGGTGGCACGAAGGTCGGTGCATTATTTGGAGAAGCGGTTGTGTTTACGAACGATGAATTGAAGCCTGACTTCAGATATTTTATTAAACAAAATGGTGGAATGCTTGCTAAAGGAAGACTCCTTGGTATTCAATATGAAGTATTATTTGAAAATAATCTATATGTTGAAATCTCTAAGCATGCAGTAGATTTAGCAGATAAAATGACTGAAGCTTTTGAAGCGAAAGGGATTCAAATGAAATATCCATCACCAACAAATCAACGTTTTCCAATCTTAACGAAAGAGCAAATTGAAGTGTTACGTGAGAAATATACATTTGCAGATTGGGAGAAGTTAGATGACAATTTATTTGCGGTGCGTTTCTGTTCAAGTTGGTCAACTAAACCTGAAGAAGTTGATGCTTTAGTTCAAGATATTCAAGCTTTATAGGGAGGCACATATGAATCATTGGGATGAGAAGTTTAAAGATAAAGTATATTTATATGGCGAAAAGGCGAATCAATTTGTTAAAGATCAATTTACGCAAGAAGGCACTGGAAGTATTGCTTGTTTTGCTGAAGGTGAAGGACGAAATGCTGTTTATTTAGCGCGACTTGGGTATGATGTTATAACGTTTGATTATTCAGCTGAAGGATTGAAGAAAACAGAAAAGTTAGCTGAGAAATTTGGTGTAAAAGTAAATACAAATCTTCAAGATTTAACGAAAGAAAATGCAGTTGATGCTTCACAGTTTGATTACGCCATTATGATTTTTGGACATGTTAAAGAAGAAAGTCAGCAAGCTTTATTTAATAATCTAATCCAGTCAGTAAAGTCAGATGGCAAGATTTACTTTGAAGTATATGCTAAAGCGCAACTTGAGTATGGAACAGGTGGACCGAAAGATAATGAAATGTTATATGATTTAGAAATGGTTAGAAAGCATTGTGAATTAAATGATGTGACAATTATCGAACTAGAAGAAAAAGAGGTCGTTCGTCATGAAGGTGATAAACATAATGGAAAATGTTGTGTGATTCAAGGTATACTTGGAAAGAAATAAATATTAAAGGAGTACACACATGAAAAAATTCATTTTACCAAGTGTTTTGTTATCAGCAACTGTGTTGTTATCTGGCTGTACTGTATTTGATGATTGGGGTAAAGACTTTGAAAGTGATGCAAAAGGTCTAGATCGAATAGTTACGGTTTATAGTAAAGATGGTAAAGTGCTTAAGAAATATCACGGTAAGAACGTCCGAACGAAATATAATGAAAATGGTGGGACACAAGTTACAATCAATATCGATGGTAAACGTGTACAAGTCATTAATGCAGATGTCATAGTAGAGGAAAAAGGTTCAGAGCAATTTGAAGTAAAATAGTAATATACGCCACCATAAGATAATACTTATGGTGGTATTTTACTATTTATAAGTATCTTTTCTGTGCTTCCTTTTCAAATAGAATGCTGTACATATTTTTATTTTTGCTTTCAGCGTAAGATTTAATAATATTTTTATCCTCAGATAAATGTAAAGATATTGTTCCTATATATTTCATCCCCTTTGTGTAATACATTGTATTAATAAAGTCTGATATTACAATTCTATAGTTTTTTTAACTCACTTTCAGTTTTAATAAATACGATACTTACAGTGATGAATATCAGAATGATAGAAAGAATTGTACTTTGATCTTTGTAGCCTATCGTTTTTTCAAAAATCAATTGAATGATACCGACGAAAAAGAGTATTATAGATAATTTTTGAATCAATTCAGTTGAATATTTTTGTGCAAACTGCCAATGCGTATCGCTTTGTAGAGATTTCGGTGTGCGATAACCTGCGAAGTAATTTGGTTTATCTGTGAGATTGGTTTTATAGATAAAGGTGACCACCACGTAAAAAGCGATGGCAATAAAGATTGTGAGCATAAGTATAACCTCCTTAGGTTTTATTATACTATGGAATATTTGTTTCCATCTATGAGACTTATCGCTTGAGAAATCAACGTATTGGAGATTTATTTATATGGTCATTGACTTTATAATGATATTGAGGAGGGATAGTAATGATACAAATTAATCGTAATATTCTTCAATATAGAAAACAAATGGGTATGACGCAAGACGACTTAGCAAAATATTTAAATTTGACGAAAGCGACAATTTCTAAGTGGGAGAATGATTTATCATACCCCGATATAAAGTACCTACCACAGCTAGCAAATTTGTTTGATATTTCAGTAGATGATTTAATAGGTTTTCATCCTTATTTAGAAAAGAACCAAATTAAAAAATTACATAATGATCTTATTCATAAAATAACGAAAGAAACGATAGATAATGTCGTTATTGAAATAAATCGCCATTATAAAACCTATACGAATGATTTCGATACAATACTAATGCTCTCAAATGTATTAATTAATCATGCTTTTCTATCAGAAAGTAAAAAAGATGAAATATTTGAAAAAGCGATTCAGTATTTAGATAGGATCATTATGAAATGTAAGAATCCTAACAAACTACAACATGCGATTTACTTAAAAGCAACGTGTTTCACGATGCTTCAAAAACATAATCAGATTATTGCACTGATTGGAGAGCGTCCTTATAAATTAGGAGAAGAGATATTATTAGCCAATAGTTATATGCAATTAGGTCAAATCGAAGAGGCTAAAAAGGTATTACAAGCCGAAGTATATCAGCAACTCCTTATTTTGATTACACATTTAAATATGATGATTCAATACAATTTATCAGAAGATATTGAAGAAGTGATTGATAGAGCAGAAAGTATTGTAGCTAGTTTCAATATTAATCAATTACACCCTAATACAGCTTTAAATTTCAACTTACTTGCAAGCATGTATTATACGGACAAATCCGAGGATAAATCAATCAGTTATTTAAAACGATATCTAGAGAATTGCAGATCTTTAATTAAAGATTACTACTTACATGGAGATGATTTCTTTAATTTAATCGATGACTGGCTCAATGACACACCGACTGGCATTGTGGCACCGATAGATAAAGAAAATATTAAAAATACAATGTTAAATATTCTATTTCAAATCCCTCAATTCAAATTATTAGAAGACCATCAAGATTTCAAAAATGTATGCTATCAATTAGAGCAATTAATTAAGGAGGAAACATCATGAACACTGATATTACTGTTCTAAAAGATTATTTACCATTTTTGCTACCCTTAATTGGATTACAACTGCTGTTAATGTTGTTTGCGCTGACTAAAGTGATGAAAAAACAGAAATTCAATAATTTAAATAAACAGAGTTGGATTTTAATCATTATCTTTGCAAACATTGTCGGCCCAATTTCATATTTAGTCAGTGAGGAATATTCAGAATGAGTATGTTATCATTGAATAACGTTTCTAAAGCATTTGGAGATAATAAAATTATAGAGAATGCATCTTTCGTTTTTGAAAAAGGGAAGATTTATGGTTTTATTGGGCCGAACGGGTCAGGTAAGACAACAACGATCCGCATGATTCTAGGTTTGCTTCAAATGGATAGTGGGACTATAACGGTGCATGATGAACCCGTAAAATATGGTGAGACAAAAACAAATCGACACATTGGTTATTTACCGGATGTGCCAGAGTATTATCATTATATGAATGCACATGAGTATTTGACCTTATGTGCAAAGATAACAGAAGTACCTCAAAGTGAAATTGAAACAAAGGTCACTGAACTGATTGCTGAAGTTGGATTAGTAAATGATAAAAAGAGAATTTCTAAATACTCAAGAGGAATGAAGCAACGTTTAGGGATAGCTCAAGCTCTAATTCATAACCCTGACATATTAATTTGTGATGAACCTACAAGTGCATTGGATCCAAAAGGTCGACAAGAAATATTATCAATACTTGAAAAGATAAAGCGTAGAACGACCGTCATATTTTCAACGCATATTTTGAGCGATGTGAATCGCATTTGTGATGAAGTCATTGTACTCACTCAAAAGAAAATAGTAGATTTAAATACTTTAAAGCTAAATAACACAACAAATCACCTTACAATCAAATTACAGGTGACACTAGATGAAAAAGAAAAGTTACAACAACAAAATGAAGTGGCGCGTGTTGGTGCTCATATTTTGATTAAATTAAACAATAAAGATTTAAAAGCTTTTTATGATTTTCTTCATCTACAAAAGATTTATCCATCTTATATTGAGGTCATTGATAATTCTTTAGAGAATATCTATATGGAGGTGACATCATGAATATTTTGAAAGTGATGTTACAAAAAGAATGGATGGAGAATTTAAGAACATATAAAGTAGTGTCACTCATTATTGTATTAATGATTATGGGAATTATGAGTCCATTTATAGCAATTATTATGCCAGATGTCATCAAAGGTGCATTACCTGAAGCGATGAAAGATATGAAAATACCTAAAGCAACATACATTGATTCATATATTCAATTTTTTAAAAATGTAAATCAAATTGGTTTGATTGTATTAGTCATCATGTATAGTGGTATGTTAGTCAATGAATTAAATAAGGGAACACTATTAAACCTTGTGACGAAAGGTTTAAGTAGAAAATACATTATTCTATCTAAGTGGTTGATGAGTGTATGTATTTGGAGTATCGCATTTCTAATTGGTGGGCTTATTCATTATGGTTATACATTGTATTATTTCAGTAACGAAGGAAATAATAAAATAATGGCGTATTTAATGAGTTGGCTATTTGGTGTATTACTTTTAAGTCTAATCCTGATGTTTTCAACATTAATAAAAAACAATATAGGTGTTATGTTATCAATGATTGTATTTGTGATTATATTATTTATTGCGAATTTGAAAAAAGGAATAAGTGATGTCTCACCGTTATATTTATTACAGAATAATACGCAGTTAATGCTTGGAGAAATTGAATTGAGTTATGCAATAATGCCGATTATTGTTACAGTTGTTTTGATTATTCTTAGCTTATTTGTTAGCGTCATACGCTTTAATAATATTGAGATAAGGAATTAAATAAAAAGTATACGAAAATAAACCCTTCACAAAAATGATAAACCCACATTAAACATTCAGTGATGAAATCTAGTATAATGTGTAGACAATCATTTTCTAGGAGGATTTCTTTTGAGGTTTTTAATTGTAACTGTTGGTGTGATTTCCACAATCCTCGGATTTGTCGGTGCGTTCCTGCCGCTTCTACCAACAACACCGTTTCTTCTCCTAGCGGTATACTGCTTTGCGAGAAGTTCTGATCGATTTCATAACTGGTTAGTCAAAACAAAAATTTATCAATCTTACGTTCAGGATTTCTATGAACGTGGTGGTTATACATTGAAGAAAAAATTTCAGTTATTGTTGAGTGTATTTATTGTCGTTGGTTTTTCGATTTTTATGATAGATAATTTATATGTCAGAATCGGTCTTGCCATCATGGTGATGATTCAAGCAATAGTGTTGTTTACAGTGATTAAGACGTTGGATGAATAGGAGATATAAAGATGACATTTTAGGATGTCATCTTTTTTTGAGCTTATATGTTTACATATCGAGATATTACGATATAATGAATTGTATAAAATATATTTTAAAGGGTGATTACATGAATGACAACGTTGAAGCAATAGAAGTTTTTAAAGCACTATCAAATGATGCGCGTTTAAAAATATTATTCTGGTTAAAAGATCCGGAGGCAAACTTTGGTACAGAACGTCAAGTACCTGAAGAGATGCATGAAACAGGTGTCTGTGTCAGCGTAATTCGAGATAAATTAGAGATGACGCAGTCGACAACGTCACAATATTTATCTGTATTACAACGAGCTGGGCTAGTAGATGCAACGAGAATCGGTAAATGGACATATTACAAACGTAATGAAGAAAAGATAAAAGCAATATCAGAGTTTTTAGCACAAGATTTATAAAAAGGAAAGAGGAATTAAAAATGAAAATAGAATTTTGGTCAGATTATGCTTGCCCATATTGTTATATTGGAGAAAAAAGGTTAGAAACTGCGATTAAAGATTTAGGTATTGAAGATCAAGTGGATTTAGAAATGAGAAGTTTTGAATTAGATCCTAACGCAAGTTATGACGTTGTATCTACAACTGAAGATCGCTTTGCAAAAAAATATCGCTTAACAAATGATGGAGCTGCAGCTAGAATTCGAGCAATTGAAAGATTAGGAGTGAAAGAAGGTATTGATTTCAAATACGCTTCAACACAATATACGAATACGATGGATGCTCACCGTTTAACACAATATGCAAATGAGGTAGGGAATAAGGCATTAACGAACTTATTATTTGATGCTTATTTCACTAAAAATTTAGAGCTTAGTAATCATGATGTATTGAAAGATATTGCAGCGCAAGCTGGTTTAGATGCTGACGTGGTAGAAGAAATATTGACTTCAAACAAATATGAACAACAAGTCCGTAGAGATGAAACTCAAGTAAGTCTTATGGGTGTTCAAGGTGTTCCTTTCTTCTTAATTAATGGTGAAATCACAATTAACGGTGCACAAAATGTTGAAACATTCAAAGCGGCTTTACAAGAAGCAATGGGTAATCAAGACGAGGAAGACATTGATATGACAGGGATGAGTTGTGGTATCGATGGATGTTAATAACAATTACATCGTGCATAGAATAGAAGTAAAAGATGTATTTAATTCAAATGCTTATATATTTGCAAATCGATTAACAAAGCAAGCAATGATTATTGATGCAGGTGCACAACCAGAAAAGATAATAAAAGTTATAAATGATAATGAGTATTCTGTAGAGAAAATATTACTTACACATGGTCACTTTGATCATATTGCCGCAGTAGATGATTTGAGAAGGGAATTCAATGTTCCTGTTTATATGCATCATCGTGGAATTGAGTATACAGAAAATGCTGTTCGTAATTTATCAGCACTATGTGAACGATTTGTCGTCTTAAAAGATGTGAATTATGTAGGTGAAGGCACTACATTTCAATTAGAAAATGATGAAAGTTCAATATTTACGATGCATTACACACCTGGTCATGCTACAGATCAAGTGATGTATTACAATCAACAATTAAACATCAGCTTTGTTGGAGATACAATTTTTAAAGGTACTTTTGGTTCTACACAATATGAAGGTGGAAATAAGCAAAATTTAATTCAAAGTATCGCTAAAATTTTATCACTTCCGGATGATACAATTTTATATAGTGGTCATACACCTGAGACAACTGTTGGAGCGGAAAAATTTTGGTATATGTAAAAATAATCTTATGACCTCGTCATAAGATTATTTTTTATATTCAATTACTGTCTCGCGCTCAATCAATTCATGTGGTACAACAATTTTTGTATTAGATGTATTTTCGCCAGAAAGTTGTCTTATCAGCATTTGGACTGCTTCATGTCCTAGTGTTCCAGCATCGATATCAATCGTCGTTAAATATGGATGTGTTAATGTTGATAGAATCGAGTTATTAAAGCTCACTACTGATAGATCATCTGGCACATTATAACCATACATTTGCACAAGTTGCATCACGCGTAGCGCAAATATGTCATCTAGAACTACAATTGCTGTTGCTTTTGTGCGTATCAGCGTATCCTCAAAATCTGCATAGTCTGTATGTTCAATGATGGACACACTATCAAACGTTTTTAACTGGTTTAACATCATTGCTTTTTGATAACCAAAATAACGTTCAAAGTATATTCCTTCTTTAACGGTATTTGTAATAAATAAAATGTTGCGATGACCATTTTCTATTAAGTGTTCTGTTGCATGTTGACCGAGTAACTGGTTGTCGTTATCAATATAATTAATCGCGGCATGTTGACGATAGGGTTGACCAATTAATGTAAATGCAATGTCATGCGCAATTAAATATTCAATCACAGGATCACCTTGATGTGCATAAGCAAGTATAAAGCCTGCAACTTGTTTTTGTGTGTGCATGACTTTCACGTCTTCTAATAAGTCTTCTAAGTTCTTAGCTACTGCCACAGCTGTCGTCATATTATTACGTCGAGCTTCATCTGTAATCGATTCAATAATCTCTAAGAAGAAGGGATTTGCCATACGTTCTTTTGAACTCAGTGGTGGTAAGATAATACCGACTGCATTTGAAGTGCGTTTTCCGAGATTCCGCGCAGCAATATTTGGGACATAACCCATCTCTTGCATCACCTTTTGCACTTTCTTTCTCGTTGCTTCTGAGATAGAAGGGTGATTGTTGACAACGCGAGAGACTGTTGATGTTGCGACGCCTGCTTTTTTTGCAACGTCTTTTACTGTAATCGCCATAATACCCCTCCTTATCATTTTCTTTAATCATATATGCAACCGATTGCGTTGTCAACGACAGTTTTTGCACAAGTTTTCACAGTATTAATGCAAATAAAGTTAATATTTTTAATAATAGTTGTTTACAAACTAATTTTCTGATGATATATTTGTTTCAAGTAATGCAACCGATTGCATAAAAAGGAGATAAGAATATGAAACAGTTATTAAGCTTTGAGTTTTGGCAAAAGTTCGGTAAAGCACTGATGGTTGTTGTGGCAGTTATGCCAGCAGCTGGTCTTATGATAAGTATAGGGAAATCGATTCCACTCATTAGCCCTGACATGCAAATGTTAATCACTATTGGTAGTGTAATTGAAAGTATTGGTTGGGCGATTATTGGGAACTTACATCTACTCTTTGCATTAGCAATTGGGGGAAGTTGGGCGAAAGAAAGAGCAGGAGGTGCGTTTGCAGCAGGTATTGCATTCGTACTGATTAACCGTATCACAGGAGCAATATTTGGTGTGAATAGTGCAATGCTTGCAGATGATAAAGCATTCACGCACACTTTATTCGGAACTAAGATTATGGTTAAAGGATTCTTTACTAGTGTTTTAGAATCACCGGCATTGAACATGGGGGTATTCGTTGGTATTATCGCAGGTTTCGTTGGTGCGAATGCATATAACAAATATTATAACTATAGAAAGTTACCAGATGCGTTATCTTTCTTCAATGGGAAACGTTTTGTACCATTTGTTGTTATTCTTTGGTCAACGATTGTTGCATTAGCATTAGCAGTAATTTGGCCATATATTCAAGCGGGTATTAATAACTTTGGATTATGGATTGCATCAAGTAAAGATACAGCACCAATTCTAGCACCATTCTTATTTGGATTCTTAGAACGTTTGTTATTACCATTCGGTCTTCATCATATGTTAACGATTCCAATTAACTATACGCAACTTGGTGGAACATATGAAATTCTTTCAGGTGCACAAGCAGGTACTAAAGTGTTCGGACAAGATCCACTTTGGTTGGCATGGGCTACAGACTTAGTTAACTTAAGCCATGCTGGGGATACAAGTCAATACACACAAGTATTAAATGACTATACACCAGCACGATTTAAAGTTGGACAAATGATTGGTTCTACAGGGATATTAATGGGTCTAGCACTTGCAATGTACCGTAATGTTGATAAAGACAAATTACCGAAATACAAATCTATGTACTTCTCAGCAGCATTAGCAGTATTCTTAACAGGGGTAACTGAGCCTTTAGAATTTATGTTTATGTTCGTTGCAGTACCTTTATATGTTGTTTATGCATTCATTCAAGGTGCAGCATTTGCGATGGCAGATGTGATTAATTTACGTGTACACTCATTCGGTACGATTGAGTTATTAACGAGAACACCACTTGCGATTAAAGCAGGTTTAGGTGGGGATTTAATCAACTTTGTATTAACAACTATTGGATTTGCAGTAGTAACGTATTTCTTAGCAAACTTCTTAATTAAGAAGTTCAACTTTGCTACACCTGGACGTAACGGTAACTACGAAGCGGATATGGTTGAAGAGACAGGAGCAACTAATATTCAAGCAGACGATCAAGTTGTACAAATTATTCACTTATTAGGTGGTAAACAAAATATTAAAGATGTAGATGCTTGTATGACACGTTTACGTGTAAGTGTTAATGATAGAGGTTTAGTCGGAAATGAAGCAGCTTGGAAGAAAGCTGGTGCGATGGGCTTAATCGTTAAAGATAACGGGGTTCAAGCTGTTTATGGTCCTAAAGCAGACGTATTAAAATCAGATATTGAAGATTTATTACAATCTGGTGCTGAAATTCCTGCACCAAAACAAGCAGTTATAGAGCCTACAGTATTAGATAATACAGATACAAAAGGTTTCTCTGGCGCACAAAAAGCATTGTATTCAGTAGCAGATGGTGAAGCAATCAATATTGAACAAGTTAACGATCCTGTATTCTCTCAAAAAATGATGGGTGAAGGCTTTGCAGTGAAACCAAGCGACGAAACTATCGTTGCACCAGTTGAAGGTGAAATCGTAAGTATCTTCCCAACGAAACATGCAATCGGTATTAAAACAGCGGACGGTATTGAAGTACTTGTGCATATGGGTATCGAAACGGTAAGCATGACGAAACCTGCATCACGTGTTGTAGTCAATGATGGACAAAAAGTTAAAGTCGGTGACACTTTAGCAATCATGGATATCGAAGCAGTACAATCTGAAGGTAAAGATACAACAATTATTGTTGTCATTACGAATAGTGAACGTGTTGAGTCATTATCATTAGATACAACTGGCCAAGTAACAAAAGCTGAAAAAATTGGACATATTGAAATATAATAAAGGGGTAGCTTCGGCTGCCTTTTTATTTTGATTAAAGGAGAGAATAAGATGAAGTTGCTAACACTCAATACTCATAGTTGGTTAGAAGAACATCAAGAAGAGAAAATTGATCAAATTGTATCACAAATCATAAAAGCGGATTATGACGTCATTGCATTACAAGAGGTGAATCAATTAATTGAGAATATGAACGTCATAACTGATCAATATTATTGCCCAGGTAATGATGACATTAACATAAAAGATGATAACTTCGCTTATATCATCGTGAATAAATTAAGAGCACAAGGATATGATTATTACTTTAGCTATGCGATGAGTCATATTGGTTATGACAAATATGAAGAAGGTAGTGCAATCCTTTCGAAATCGCCCATTAAACCTTATTCAGAATTTGTCTCAACCTATCAGTCTCCGGATAACTATCGCTCTCGAAAAATTTTATTTGGTGAGATGACAGTGAACGGAAAGCCTTTTGTAGTGGCAAGTTGTCATTTCTCATGGTGGGTAAATGAGAAATATGGTTTTAGTCATGAATGGATGAATACGCAAAAGGTTTTAGATCGATATAATCACCCATTAATCGTAATGGGTGACTTTAACAATCCAGAAGGTACTGAAGGATATGATTTTGTATTAAACAATAGTGAATTATCGGATACTTATAATGAAGCGGAAGTAAAACATGGACATCATACGATAGAAAAGAATATTGCTGGATGGGAAAATAATGGTGGGAAACTCCGAATTGATTTTATCTTTACAAGTAAAGGTATGAATGTACTTTCAAGCAAGACAGTATTTGATAATGTTAACGCACCGATTGTCAGTGATCATTTCGGTGTTGAAGTTGAAATCACAGAATAGCCACAATCTTGTTATATTTAAAGTTGTAAGCCGTGTGAAATTGCAATATGCTAAACATATATAGAAATCATAGGAGGTAATCACATGAAAAAATTAATGTTGATTACAGGTGTAATCCTTGTAGCAGCGTTTATAGGAATGGCGTTTTACATGAATCAAGGTGGCGAAGAAGATAAGTTAGCACGTGACTTTACGCCAGCTGAAGAGAAGATTATGAAAGCAAACGTTTATGATGCTGAGAAGTTGAAAGCATTTGATGGTAAAGATGGTCATAAAGCATATGTTGCAGTCAATGGAACGGTTTATGATGTAAGTGACGTTGAAATGTGGAAAGAAGGAAAGCATAACGGTCTTGAAGCAGGTAAAGATTTAACGGATGGATTTAAATCATCACCACATGGCGGCGGATTCTTGAAAGATTTGAAAGTTGTAGGATTTTATAAGTAAAGTTAAGCACCTCGGATGAGGTGTTTTTTTGTTTGACTTGTGAGGCATAGTATTTTATTGTCACATATCGCAGGAGGAGAGTGACAAAATCTATGAATTTGTCACACGTCGCAGGAGGAGAGTGACAAAATCTATGAAATTGTCACACGACGCAAGAGAAGAGTGACAAAAAGTATGGAATTGTCACACGTCACAAGAGAAGTGTGACATATAATGAAGTGTATTTGGTACGGAATATATAGATTCCGTGCCAATTTTTTTATTTTCAGTGATAGAATTTAACCAACACGTACGAATATATAAGTAGTACTGGAGGGAGAGACATGAACGAGCTCGATTCAAAGATTATTCACTTGATTCAATCGCGCGACGAACAAGGGATTCAATTATTATTACAGCAATATGGCGGCTTAATTCAATCAATTTGCAAAAAGAATTTATATCACTTAGATAGTCACTTAGACGAATGTATTAACGATTGTTTATTTGGGATTTGGAATAACATCGATAAGTTTGATGCGAACAAGAACACATTTAAAAACTGGGTATGTGTGATTGCAAAATATCAGTCCATTGATATGTTGAGAAAATACCAAAAAGACAAAGCAACAACGACATTAGAAAATAATATTGTGTACTTAGACCAAGGACTAAAGTTACATGAACAAGCTTGGTATGATTTGATTAAAGATTTATCTGAAGTTGATCAACAAATTTTGACGATGATTTATTTGGAAGGTTACAAACCTGAAGAAGTCGCTGAAATGTTAGGACAGAAAACGAGCAATATCTACAACAGAGCATATCGTGCAAAAGAAAAACTTAGAATCGCAAAGGAGGAATCGCAATGACAAATATATATGAAAAACTCAATGATATTCAGTTTGATGATGTGATTGAAGAAGAAACAATGTCTCAATTAGAACAAGAAAAATATTTTAATCAATTCAAAAAGAAAAATATACAAAAGAAACCTTCAAATATGAAGAAAAGAACATTACAAATAGCAGCAGCAGTTATGTTGTTCGCAGGAGGACTGCCATTTTTGAATCATGATATTCAAGCCAATGCCGTAAAAATGATTGAAAACATTACGTATTCATTTAAAGATATCATTACGCCACAAGCTGAGAAATATGCGACGCACATTAATGAAACAATCAGCTTAAAGAAGGCTGATGTAAAACTTACGGATGTGTTTATCAATGATAAATATTTGACGTATAACTTGTTGGTTGATATGGATGGTGAGTATAAAGATGTTATGGCTGATCTTCAATCAGTAAAGATTAATGGGAAAGAAATGTTTGAAGGATTGTCTGGTAGTGGTGAGTACTTGAAAGATAAAAAAATTCATAGTGAAATAGGTATTGTTGATTTAAGAGAGCTGACATCAAAAGGGGATTTAGATGTCGAGATGACGTTTAGTGATGTTAGATATTCTAAAGATATTGCTAAAGATGACTTTAAGCCTATGAATAATAGTTTTGGGTTTAAGTTTAATGTTAATACAAATAAATTAGACAAAGCTGTAAAAGAGAAAGTCATTAACAAACCAATTGCAGTAGGGAATAATAATATTGAAGTTAAAAAACTTTCTATTAATCCGTTATCTGCTCAAATGAATATTGATAGCAAAAGTGAGCATAATTATGATATTAATCTATATGATGAGAAAGGTAAGAAATATTACTTTAATATCATTCAAAGTGAGAGAAAAGAGGGAATAACGAAATCTGTATTATTCTTTAATCAAGATGTTGATTCTACAGGTAAAATTGATGACTTGTATAAAGCGAAGTCGTTGGATTTTGAAGTAATTGATACAGGGAAGACACATAGTGGACATCAAAATATTGAATCTAAAACAGATAAAAAAGCATTACATGTTGAATTCTAAAGTTATGACACCTCTGAAAAGGGGTGTTTTTTATTTTAGGTTGAATGTATTGGCACGGTTTAAACAAAAACCGTGCCAGAAATATTTCTTATCTCCCCTTCATTTATGTCATAATAAGAAAAAAGACTGTGGTGGTGAGACAATGAAAGTTTTAATCGTAGAAGATGATTTGGTCATCGGTAAGATGCTCGCTGAAGAGCTAAAGAAATGGCAGCTGACGCCGATTCTAACTGAAGATTTCAATCAAGTAATGGATGCATTCAACACCAATGCACCAGAACTTGTGTTACTCGATATTAATTTACCAGCATTTAATGGTTATCATTGGTGCCAGGAGATTCGTAAAGTTTCTACTGTACCGATAATTTTCATCAGTTCTCGTAACGATAGTATGGATCAGGTGATGGCCATGCAAATGGGAGCGGATGATTTCATTGAAAAGCCGTTTAATATGACAGTGACCATCACAAAGATTCAAGCACTTTTACGAAGAACTTATGATTTCACTACTCAAGTAAATAATTTAACAGTAGGTGGTTGTGAACTACTACTTGAAGCAGCGAAACTAAAATATAACAATAAAACCATTGATCTCACACATACTGAATTGCAAATTATGCATAGCCTATTCCAGAATAAAGGGAAGTTCGTCAGTCGTAATGCTTTAATTGAAAAGTGTTGGGAATCAGAACATTTCATTGATGACAATACGCTCGCAGTCAACATGACACGTTTACGCAAAAAGTTACAAAAGCTAGATCTTACTGATTTCATCGAAACAAAGAAAAATGTCGGATACCGCGTGGGTGATGTATGAGCTTCTTAAAAACGATACAGCGTGAGATTTATATTGTCCTACTCATTTGCGCGTTATTTTTCTTTATTATGTTGATGTATAATGTGCCGCTTCAAGCGTATTTGATTGGTCTAGGTATTGTATTGTTTATTTCAATCATTTATTGGATCATTCGTTTCATGAACTTTAAAAAAGAAAGAACATTACAAGAACAGAACGAGGATTTAAGAATAGAAAATCACCGTCTACGTAATGACTTTATTAACTATCAGAGTGAGATTGAATCATATTTCTTAATGTGGGTGCATCAAATCAAGACACCGATTACGGCTTCAAAGCTCCTGCTTGAAGATCCTAATGAACAAGTGGTCTCTAACGTGCGAAATGAAGTCTTACAAATAGATAATTACACGAATCTTGCACTGAACTATTTGAAACTCATGAACCAGAAAACTGACATGGTCTTTATGGAAGTGAGTATCGATGAACTAGTACGTCCACTGATAAAACGCTATGCGATACAGTTTATTCATCATCAAACGAAATTGCATTATGAGAAAAGTGAAGCGGTTATATTAACAGATGCGAAGTGGTCGTCCATCATGATAGAACAAATCTTGAATAATGCATTAAAATACGCTCGTGGTAAAGACGTGTGGATTGCATATGATGAACAAGCGAAGACTTTATCTATTCGAGATAATGGCATGGGTATCAATGCGAGTGACTTACCAAAAATATTTGACCAAGGGTTTTCAGGTTATAATGGGAGACTGAATGAGAAATCAAGCGGTATTGGCTTATATATTGTACGTACGATTGCTAAGCGACTCGGTCATAAAGTAGGTGTAACTTCTACATTAAACGAAGGTTCTAGATTTACCATACAATTTAAATAACTCCAATCTTTCATTTTTGTAAGATTAGCGGCTGTCTTTGTAAGAATAGATAAAGGCAGCCTTTTCTAATCGCGCGTAAGATAAAGGTAACAACAAACAAGGAGTGAATGAAATGTTATTAAATATAAAAAACGTTAAAAAAGTATTCGGTAGAGGTGCAAACCAAACGGTTGCATTAAAAGATATGAATTTCTCAATTAATGAAGGTGAGTTTGTCGCGATAATGGGTGAATCTGGTTCAGGTAAATCAACATTACTGAACATTATCGCAACATTCGATACACCAACTGAAGGTTCTGTTATCATCGATGGCCAAGATGTAAGTCAATTAAAGAACAAACAAGTTGCTAAGTTTCGTCGAGACACTTTAGGATTCGTGTTCCAAGATTTCAACGTACTGCATACGATGAGTAATGAAGATAACATCTTAATGCCATTAGTACTTTCGAATATGAAACCAGACGTAATGCATGAACGTTTAGCACGTTTAGCACCGAAGTTAGGAATTACGGATCATTTGAAGAAGTTTCCGAATCAAATTTCAGGTGGACAACAGCAACGTGTGGCAATTGCGAGAGCACTCATTTCAAATCCGAGTATTTTACTTGCCGATGAGCCAACAGGTGCACTAGATTCTAAGACATCAACAGACATTATGCACTTATTCCAAGATATCAATAAAGAAAATCAAACGATTCTGATGGTAACGCACTCAGCAATTGATGCGGCATATGCAAGTCGCGTTGTATTCATTAAAGACGGTATTTTATATCATGAAATATACCGAGGAGATGAATCGCAAAACGAATTCCAAAAACGTATTTCTGACAGTCTATCAATGCTATCAGAAAGAGGTGAGTAGGATGTTGCAATTACTATCAAAACTCGTAGTAAAGAACTTTAAAGTCTTACGTCAAATATTTATTCCATTTATTTTAGCAACGAGTGTCATGCTCGGATTACAGTATATTATGCTTTCTATGATTGCGAACGAATATATTCAAAAACGTCATGCAGACTTACCACAGTTATTAGTGTATTCAAATATTTTGGTGGGAATACTTACTGTTGTATTTATTATTTATGCGAATCGTTTTGTGATGAAACAACGTCGACAAGAATTTGCATTGAATATGGTCCTTGGATTAGAGAAAAAACATATACGATTTATACTATTTTTAGAATCAGTGATTCAGTTCATTATCATCAGTATATTGAGTGTATTAGGCGGATATCTTTTTGGAAATCTAGTTTTCTTAATGATGAATAAGTTAGTGAAGTCTAAAGGAATGTCACTGATGGATTATCCATTTGATATTAAGTCTGCACTTTTAACAATTGTAATACTAGCATCAGTAATGGTGATATTATTTATTTTCAACAATATTTCATTAACGTTACAAAGCCCAATTCAATTGATGCGTACGCAACTTGCAGGAGAAAAGAAAACACCGAAATGGTTGCTTGTAATATTATTCGTTGTGGGTTCAATTACTTTAAGTTATGGCTATTATCTTGCAATAACAACTGAAGGTATACTAGATTCATTACAAACAATCTTTTTAGCAGTACTACTTGTACTTATTGGGACATATTGTCTATTCATGTCACTGACAATACTAGTGTTACAGCTATTAAAAAGTAATAAGAAAATCTACTATAAGCCGAATCAATTCTTCTCAATTTCAGGATTATTATCTCGTATGAAAGCCAATGCAGTTGGTCTAGCAAGTATTACGATGCTTATGACATTCTTAATAGTGACACTTGGGATGTCACTGACTGCTTATCGCGGTATTGAAGCACAAGTAGCGGGTAGTATGACGCAGCAATATGAGATTGGTCTATATGACAGTACAACAAAGCAATTAAAAAATATTAAAAATGATATCAGTAAAATCGCTGACGTTGATAAATTTAGATATAGCGAAGTTGTAATGTTTCCTGTAATGAAAGATGGCAATAAAATGCTGGCACTGAATAATGCGAAACCTGAAGATATGAAAGGCAAAGAAATGACATATGCAGTGATCATCACTGAAAAAGATCACAACAATGCAAATGATGACGCGGTTAAAGTAAATGAAGGTGAAATAATATTAAGTACTAATGCTGGGCGCTTAGGTAAAGATAAGACTTTAAATATAGTGGGTAAAGAGATTAAAGTACAAAAAGATAAAAAGAATCATTTAGGCAATAAAATTGCGATTGATGCAATGTATTTAATTGTGAAAGATGAAGCTCAGTTTGAGCAGTATCGCAATCACTTTAAATCATTTGACCGAATTGAGGGAAAAGTAAAGGCATCTGAAGTAAGTGGCTCTTTAGCGTTTAATATTGAAGCGCATGATGCGACTTTCAAGAAAGCCATTCCTAAACTTCAAAAGCAATATGGCGTTCGAATTCAAGATAAAGCTGACGTTCAAAAAATGATATATGAATTAAACGGTGGTCTAATATTTATTGGTTTAGTTGTATCAATTACCTTACTTACAGGTGTGTTCTTAATACTTTACTATAAGCAACTATCTGAAGGTTACGAAGATAAACGTAACTATGATATTATGCAAAAAGTGGGATTACCGCAAGAATTAATTAAGAAGACGATTAATAAGCAAATCATTTGGATATTCGGATTACCGATTATCATCACTGTAATTCATACGTTGTTTGCTTCTAAAATAATATTCAACTTACTTGGTATACTAGGTATTCGTGATAAAGTGATGTTCTTTACAAGTTATGGTATCGTGATACTAGTGATTATGGCTGTTTACGGCATCATGTACCTGATTACATCAAGAACTTATTATAAGATTATTAATGAGAAATAGAAAAATTGCCCGATTCCACAAGAGAATCGGGCAATTTTTGTTATATCATTATCTATTCAAACGTCTTTACAAACGCTTCAATACTTTCTGATTTTTCCCACGCATCAACGTTCATTGGATCGATATGAATAGTCGGTCCGCCTTCAGTAGTGACGTATTCACCGTCTTCAGTTCCTTGACCGTCAACGAATACAGTTTTTCCGTGCAATGTGTAATAATCTTTTAATTCATCTTTCATCTTGTTACGTACAGCGATATAATCTGCAACATCACTATTCTCGTACATGTATCCTTCGATTAATGTATAACCAGGGATAATGCCATTGTGGTCTTTTACTGTTGCTACGTATGACCAATCTATAACGATGACATGTTCACCAGAGAATGAATGTCTTGTTAATGGTACTATGCTGTCTTTCCACTCAATTTCTGCGTAATCCGGAATATTCTTATATTCCATCGTATATTCTTTCTCAGATTCATACGCTGTGATAAATGGTACTTGTGCCAACCATTCTTTAATCTCTTCAACTGTGTCAAACATACCTACAACATGATGTTTCTTTCCATCAATAAATTCTAGTTGATACATATGAATCTCCCCTTATAATAATTTTCTTAAAGAATAACTTTAAGTTACCTTGATTATAATAAAGCGTTTTCTATATGACTACTTAACTTAGGAAATTCAATAAAATAAATAGGTGAATTCGTTCACAATAACTTCATATTTGAAATATTTTTGAAAAAAAGAATATAAAATTTTTGTAAAATTTAAGTTTATGATTGTCATCAGCTTTTTAATGTGACATACTAATTAGCATATTAGTATAACCTATTAAGAAATTGGTATAACACAAAAAAATTATGAGGTGAAGAAACTTGAGTAAATTTGTATATGCATTTGAAGAAGGAAGCCAATCAATGAAAGATTTACTAGGAGGTAAGGGTGCAAACTTAGCTGAAATGATGCGCCTTGGATTACCTGTACCTAATGGATTTACAATCACTACAGAAGCTTGTATTGAATATTTAGAGCGTGGTGAAGTGTTATCTGAAGTAGTATTAACACAATTAGATGAGAAATTAAAAGAACTAGAAACAAAAACGAATAAAGCTTTTTCTTCAGATGAGAACTTATTACTCGTATCTGTGCGTAGTGGTGCAAAAATATCTATGCCAGGTATGATGGATACAATTTTAAACTTAGGTTTAAACGATGAAAATGTAGAGAAGTTAGCTTCAAAAACAGAAGATGCGCGTTTTGCTTATGATTGTTACCGCCGTTTATTACAAATGTTTGGTAGCGTTGTGTACAATATTCCTATGCCAGCGTTTGAAGAATACTTCGAGGACTTTAAAAAAGATCAAGGGCATGCGACAGATGCGGATGTCCCAGCTGAAGACTTAAAATTAATCGTTGAAAAGTTCAAAGAAATTTATGTAGAAGAAGCACATAAACCATTCCCACAAGAGCCTAAAAAACAATTAACTGAAGCGATTGAAGCGGTATTCAAATCTTGGAATAACGACCGTGCACGTATTTACCGTGACTTAAACGAAATTCCACACGATATCGGAACAGCTGTAAATGTTCAAGAAATGGTATTTGGTAACAGTGGTGACCGTTCAGGTACAGGTGTAGCATTTACACGTAACCCGGCAACAGGTGAACATAAACTTTATGGTGAATATTTATTAAATGCACAAGGTGAAGACGTTGTCGCAGGTATTCGTACACCGAAAGAAATTGAAACATTAAATGAACAAATGCCACATGCATACGAAGAGTTTGTTAATGTGACAAAGAAATTAGAGACACATTATAAAGATATGCAAGATATTGAGTTTACGATTGAAAATGAAAAGTTATTTATATTACAAACACGTAATGGTAAACGTACAGCAAAAGCAGCAATCAATATCGCAGTAGATATGGTGAATGAAGGCGTCATTTCTAAAGAAGATGCGGTAGGTATGGTAGATGTAAAATCAATCGATCAATTACTTCACCCGAACTTTAGAGCAGAAGCTTTAGAAACAGCAGAACTTGTTTCTGATAAAGGTCTTCCAGCTTCACCAGGAGCAGCAACTGGGATTATTGTATTCTCAGCATTAGAGGCGAAAGCGAAAGCTGAAGCCGGTGAAAAAGTCATTTTAGTTCGTCCTGAAACATCTCCTGAAGATATTGAAGGTATGATTGCTGCAGAAGCGATTGTAACAACACATGGTGGTATGACAAGCCATGCTGCCGTAGTGGCACGTGGTATGGGTAAATGTTGTGTGACAGGTTGCTCTGATTTAGAGATTAATACGAAAGAGAAATACGTTAAATACGCCGGTAAGACGTTAGCTGAAGGTGATGTGATTTCAGTCAATGGTTCAACAGGTGCAGTATATATTGGTGCAGTTGAAACAACAGATGCTGAAGCAAGTGATGTATTTGAGGAGTTCATGGGTTGGGCTGAAGAAATCGCACGTTTATCAGTGCGTATGAATGCTGAAACTGAATCAGATATTAAATCAGGATACTCATTTAATGCAAAAGGTATTGGTTTAGTACGTACTGAGCATATGTTCTTTGGTGAAGAGCGTTTAATTGAAATGAGACGCTTCATCTTAGCTTCAACATACGAAGAGCGTGTACAAGCGTTAGACAAAATAAAAGTGTATCAAACAGAAGACTTTGAAGGTATCTTCAAATTATCTGGAGAGCGTCCATCTATCGTACGTTTATTAGATCCGCCATTACATGAGTTCTTACCGAAGGGTGGAGAAGAAGTTGAAGCAGTAGCAAATCAATTAGGGGTAACGACAGGATTCTTAGAAAGACGTATTAATGAATTACACGAATTCAATCCAATGCTTGGTCATCGTGGCTGTCGTTTAGCAATTACTTACCCTGAATTATATGAAATGCAAACAGAAGCTATCATTACGGCAGTACTCAACTTAAAAGAAAAAGGTATTGAAACAAAACCAGAAATTATGATTCCATTAGTATCAACGACAGAAGAATTTGTCATCTTAAAAGAAGTCGTTAAGAAAAAAGCACAAGAAATGATGGACGCAAAAGGTGTACAAGTGGACTACCTAATTGGTACAATGATTGAAACACCACGTGCTTGTTTAGTTGCAGGTGAGCTTGCGAAGCATTCTGAATTCTTTAGTTTTGGTACAAATGATTTAGCACAATTGACATACGGCTTCTCACGTGATGATGCAGGAAAATTCATTAATGAATATATTAATCGCGAAATATTAGCAGTAGATCCATTCCAAACTTTAGATGTTGAAGGCATGGGTCAACTTGTTAAGATAGCTGTAGAAAGTGCGAAAGCTGCAAACCCATCTATTAAAATTGGGGTATGTGGTGAGTTAGGTGGAGACCCAAAATCAATTCACTTCTTTAATGAATTGGATATTGATTACGTTTCATGTTCACCATTCCGTGTACCAGGTGCTATTTTAGCGACTGCACAAAGCAAGGTGGAAAAATAGTAGGAGGTTCACTTTGAGTAAATATGAAACTAAAGATTTATTAATCTATATTATTTCCGATTCTATTGGAGAAACAGCCGATAGAATGTTACATGCAACTTTATCTCAATTTCCTAAACTTACTTCTGTAAGTGTAAAGAAATTCTCTTTCATAAAAGGTGAGGAAGAATTTAAGAACATTTTAGAGCTGGCTAAGCAGAAAGAAGCAGTTGTTGTTACGACACTTGTTAATCCTGAATTCAATCGTTTAGGACAAGCATTTGCAAAGGACACAGGATTATCATATATTGACTACATGACAGGTCTCATTCAAGTGATTCAAAATCATACGGATATGGAGCCAATTGGTGAGAGTGGTGCCTTACGTAAAATGGATGAAGAATACTTTAAGCGTATTGAAGCGATTGAGTATTCGGTTAAGTATGATGACGGTAAGAACTTTCATAATTTAGCCGAAGCAGATGCGGTGATTGTGGGAGTATCTAGGACATCTAAGACACCGCTTAGTATGTATCTTGCTAACAAAGGCTTTAAAGTTGCCAATATACCACTAGTACCTGAATCTCCTATTCCTGAAGAAGTGTATCAACAAAAGAATCTAAAGGTTTTTGGTTTAACAGCAAGCCCAAGTTATATTATGAATATCCGTACGGAACGTATTAAAGTACTGGGGTTATCTGGACCAGGTAAATATAATGATTTAAAACGTATTAAAGAAGAATTGAGTTATGCAGAAGAAGTATTTAGCCGATTGAATGCGACAGTTATCAATACAGAGTATAAATCAATAGAAGAATCTGCATTTTATATTGAGAAACATTTAAGAAGAAATAAATAGCATGACACTTCCAAAACGTGTAGTTTTGGAGGTGTTTTTTTTAGTGATGTTTGTGATATTATTGTTGAGTGATTAAGGAGGATATTATGAGTCAATCAACAATTAAAAATAAAGGGATAGGCTTCTTTCCAGCATTAGCGCTTGTAATGGGTACTGTGATTGGTTCGGGTGTATTCTTTAAAATTTCAAACATTACAGAAGTAACAGGCACGCCTGGCATGGCATTATTCGTATGGTTATTAGGAGGTGTGATTACGATTTGTGCAGGTTTGACTGTCGCTGAACTTGCTGCAGCGATTCCACGTAATGGTGGACTAACAACGTATATCGAATATACGTATGGTAAATTTTTTGGATTCTTATCTGGATGGGCTCAGAGCTTTATCTATTTTCCGGCAATGGTTGCAGCACAGTCAATTATATTTGCGCAACAAATTGATAATTTATTTGATATCGGTAAAGCGATGATATTTCCAGTGTCATTATTGGCAATGATTTCAATACTATTAATTAACTGTTTAGGGTCTAAAGCTGGCGGAATTTTGCAATCAATTACGTTAGTTGTGAAATTGATTCCGATTATTGTGATTGTAGTATTTGGTTTAATGCAAACCGGAGATGTTAAGGTGTCACTTGTTCCGAATACAGGGGATACTGGTATTCACTTTTTTGTAGCACTTGGTGCTGGACTGCTTGCAACGATGTTTGCGTATGATGGGTGGATTCATGTAGGTAATATTGCCGGGGAAATGAAGAACCCCAAAAGAGATTTACCACTTGCAATCACTTTAGGTTTAGGATTAGTTACGGTTATCTATTTGCTTGTGAATGCAACGTTCTTATTGACACAACCAATTGCTGATTTGAAAGGAAACTTAAATGCAGCGACGGATACAGCGCAAATATTATTTGGTCAATCAGGAGGTAAACTTATAACGATTGGGATACTCGTTTCAGTATATGGGGCGATGAATGGTTATACTATGACTGGTATGCGTGTGCCTGAAACGATGGCACACCAAGGAATGTTACCATTTAAGAATGTATTTACGAAACAGACAAGTACAGGTACGCCTTGGTTAAGTGGTTTAATACAGGTGGTTATTGCAACAGTTATGGTATCTCTAGGTGCATTTGATTCTATTACAAATATGCTGATCTTTGTTATTTGGGCATTTTATTGTATGGCATTTTACGCAGTGTTTGTATTACGTAAGAGAGAAAAAGAATTAGTACGACCTTACCAAGTGCCAATGTATCCAATTATTCCGATGATAGCTTTATTCGCAGGCATCTTTGTCATGGTAAATACACTATTTACACAGTTTGCATTAGCAATTACGGGAATATTGATAACATTATTCGGTATACCTATTTATTTATATCAAAAGAAAAAAGAAAATATATAGAGAAAGGTCTCGACCAACGTCGAGACCTTTTTGTGTGAACTTAGGATTTACTCGCTGTTAAATCCAAAATCATATTATCTACATGTGAAACGATATCTCTAAATAGGGCTTGCGCATTCATTTTTTTAGCGAGCATTGGTGCTTGACCACACCACATGTGTAAATAATCAGTATCACCAGCGCTTGCTGCACTTTTACGAATACTTGTCGTTAAGTCATTTTGTAAAGGATACGGAAGTGGTGCGATGTCGCTTGATTCTAAATCACGAATGATTTTATTTTCTATACCACGTGCACTTTTACCACTGAATACTTTCGTAATAGTTGTATCTCTAGGCTGTGCATGAATAATCGCTTCTTTATGAACACTTGGTGCTTTGCTCTCATTTGTGGTTAGAAATGCTGTGCCCATTTGAACGCCCGAAGCACCTAAAGTGATTGCCGCCAGAACCCCACGTGCATCCATAATACCTCCGGCCGCGATAACTGGAATCGATACATTGTCTACTACTTGAGGTATGAGTGCCATAGTACCGATTCCACGTGCTTCTTTATATGAACCTTTATGTCCTCCGGCTTCATGACCTTGCGCAACAACCATATCAAAGCCATTATGTTCAATTTCTGTAGCTTCTTCAACAGAACCTGCCGTTGCTATTGTGATAATACCTTGTGCTTTTAATTGATTTACAGTTGTTTTATCAGGAATACCAAACGTAAAGCTAATCACAGGCACTTTCATATTAATTAACAGCTGTAGTTTGTTGATGAATTCACTTTCTGGATGAGATTGAACATTAGCTGTATCTAAATTATATTGATCATAATAGGGTTGAAGTTGTTCCTGTACCTTCTTTACATCTTCAACATTTTCTTCAAATGCTTCTGGAACAAACAAATTCACAGCGAATGGCTTATTCGTTAAACTGCGAACCGCTTCAATCTCTTGTTTCAAAGTGTTTGATGTCATATAACCTGCGCCAATAGTTCCTAATCCCCCTTCATTACTAACAGCAGCAACAAGTTCTGGCGTAGTACTTCCTGCCATACCTGCTTGAACGATAGGATATTGTATGCCAATATGTTTTGAAAATCTTGTTTCCTGCCACATCTCTATCACCTCATCTATAATCTTACTGATAATATAACATAGAATTTTATGGAAGCTAAATTATTCAATGTACCATCATTAAGTTTGTGCTATATTTAAATAAAATATGGAAATGAAAAGGAGTATACTATGCGCTGGATTTATATGTTGTTATTATCAATCATTTTACTTGTTTCAGGTTGTGGTGTTGAAGACAAGAAAGAAATAGTGAAAGAATCATCAAAAAATAGTGCGACAAAAACAGAGCAAACGAACGATGAAAATAAAATCAAAACACCTAAGATTACTAAAAATGATATTACTACAGACCAAATTGATAAGAATCGATCCGCATCAAATACAACGACGATGAAGTTGATTGATACAATCAGTGAAGGTCCTATTACTCCGAAATTGGTTGTCGCAAATAATAAAGGATCAGTGATTGCAAATAATATGATGTATCAACATACGATTACAGTATATGATGCGAAATCACGTAAGCTTGTTAAGAAGCTATCAGATACAGTAGACTTTAATAAATATGGGATCGAAGGATTTGATCAACCCGTAAGTGGTGCGCCAGTTGAAGCAGTTTGGACGACAGATGGTAAGTTTGCTTACGTATCTCAATACCAATTAACTGACCACGGTGCTGAAGCTGAAGATATGTGCTCAGCAGGTAAAGCGATTGCTGAATCTGTCGTTTATCGTTATAATGCTGAAAAGAAAGACTGGGATCAAGTCATTCAAGTGGGACGTGTACCGAAATATGTTGCATTAACACAAGATGATTCTAAATTACTTGTTTCGAACTGGTGTGATAAATCATTATCAGTAGTCGATACTAAAACAGCGAAAGAAACTGAACAAATCCCATTAAATGCGATGCCGCGTGGTATTGTTTCGCTTCCTGATAATAAGACAGCATATGTGACAGCAATGTTCTCAAATGAAATTTATAAAGTAGATTTGGCTTCAGGAAAGAGCGAAATGATTTTGCAAACAGGTCAAAGACCACGTCATTTAGTATTAGATGATAAAGGAAAGACTATCTATATTACAGTAGCAGGTGCGAATGAATTATTAAAATATGACGTAGCAACAGACAAAGTAATAGGTCGAGCAACTACTGGTAAAGAGCCACGTTCTATGGCAATATCTCCTGATAGCACTGCTGTATATATTGTCAACTATGATGAAAATACAGTATCAAAATTTGATACGAAAACATTAAAGGAAATTACGCGCGTTGATGCTGGAGTCCATCCAATCGGTATTACTTATGAGAATACGACAGGTGATGTGTGGGTGGCGAACTATGGAGGAACAATTAGTGTATACGATGATAAAGTGGTAACTTCAAAATAGGTAAAAATTATGTAATAAATTTAAGTTGTGGTATATTTAATTTGAAATTAAATAAATAATTTGGAGGTCTATCATGACACAATTAATTCCTTACTTAGCGTTTGAAAGTGCAAAAGAAGCTTTAGCATATTATGAAGAAGTATTTGGAGCTACAGACGTAAACAGATTACCAGTAGGAAAAGAACAGGCAGGACAATTTGGTGTAGACCCTGAGCAAGCAGAAGAAATGACAATGCATTCTTCATTCAAAGTAGCAGGACATATCATTTATGCGGCCGACAGATTCAATAAAGCAGGAGATTTCAATAACAGCATCGTACTATCACTTAACTGGGATAAGGAAAGTGTTGAAGATACAGCAAAAATGACAGCATTATTTAATAAAGTAGCAGCACATGCCGATACGAAAGTAGAAATGCCAATCGCTGAACAATTTTGGGGCGGTGTAATGGGCGCATTAGATGACAAATACGGTGTACACTGGATGTTTAACGGAAACTAAAATGTTTAAGCACGCTTTGACCAAGACGATTAGTCTTGGTCTTTTTATATGGAAATACAGTATAATATGCGTAAGAGGGGTGAGATAATTGGCGTTAAGTATTATGTACCAAAATAATAATAGATTAGAACGAGCAGAAACAATTGAAGACCTACCAAAAGATGCAAGTTTTATATGGTTTGACTTTGAAGG
The DNA here is from genome assembly GCF_047425875.1 of Macrococcus animalis. Taxonomy (GTDB): domain Bacteria; phylum Bacillota; class Bacilli; order Staphylococcales; family Staphylococcaceae; genus Macrococcoides; species Macrococcoides animalis. The sequence goes on along the minus strand of NZ_CP179727.1, from coordinate 886,311 downwards.
TGCAAACGCAGAAGAAAGTGAATTATTCAAAAAGCACTTCGATATCAATGGTTTAACGATAGAAGACGTCATACATAGTAATTCAAGACCGAAATATAAGAACTATAACGATTACGAATATTTAGTGTATCAAAAAATAGAACCAGATACGTATGAAGCAGAAACGATTAATGTGTTGCTGAAAAATAATGTCTTTATTACATATCACGCCGAAGATATTGAAGCGACGGATGAAATTGATGCACTAGCGAAAGAACTTGAAGAAGAAGCACCAGAGAATTTAACACCAAAAGTAGCTGCAATGATGTTACTGGATAAAATTGTGGATTTTTATACGGAAACAGTAGAATCGATAGAAGATAAAGTATTGAAATTTGAAAGACGTCACGCGAAAGATAAACATCAACATCAAATTATGGATGACATATTTGATTTGAGATCTAAATTGATTCGTATCAAAGGCATCATCGCTCCAATGTCAGAGTTAGTTGATGAAATAGAGCGAAATGAATATTTAATTGAAACTGAACATGATCATCATTATGTTCATCATATACAAGACCATATGATTAAACAAAAAAATATTATCAATAACGCGCAAGAATTAACAGATGAAATAAGAAGTAATTACGAGTCATATAATAACTATCGCATGAACCGTGTGATGCAAATACTCACACTTGTATCAACTGTATTTTTACCTATGACACTTATTGCAGGAATATATGGTATGAACTTTGACTATATGCCTGAACTTAAGTGGAAATTCGGGTACTTTGGCGTATTAATCATTATGGCGTTAATGCTCGTTGTAAGTATGATTTATTTTAAAAAGAAGAAGTGGTACTAATACACCCTAAATGTGTATGATTGCACGAAAAAAATCAAAAAAAATAAGCCCCTTGAGGGCTTATTTTTCAACATTAAATATTATAATTTAACGATGTTAGCAGCTTGAGGTCCACGTTGACCTTCTTCGATATTGAATTCAACTGCTTGACCTTCTTCTAAAGATTTGTAACCTTCACCTTCGATAGCGCTGAAGTGAGCGAATACGTCGTCTCCGCCTTCAACTTCGATGAATCCAAAACCTTTTTCTGCGTTAAACCATTTAACTGTACCTTGTGTCATAATAATGACCTCCAAAAAATTATTAAATAATATCTAATGTTTTACATAAGAAAACTTCACACATTCCAAAAAGCAAACCCTTAACACGATTACTTTTTGTAATATGTGAAGTACTTACGTTTCTTGCATATGTTCGATATATTTGACTTAAGTATATAACGGATATAATTATTTGTCAATGCGCAAAGCTTCTTTAAATATATCTATTGTCATACAAACGCTATAGGTATGGTGATTTTTGGGTATAAATTTATTATTTTATTTAATGAAATGATTTGTTTTCTTTGAAATAACTATAGATTAAGACGATTAAAGTTGCACCTAGATAGATCAGTTCAGGAACGTCATGAATAATATTAAATGCTTTTGAGTTATCAAGAGTTAATAATTTATAGAAAGAAAATAAGAAGAGGATACCAATAACATATTCAAATGTTCTAGCATAAGCAGTAGTCCCAATTTTCTTTTTCTCGTTATTTAATGGATGTTTTGCTTTGAAGAAAGAGGTGTGACCAAATACTTTATACTTAAAAATTTCAAATAAAATAAAAACTAATATTACAATACCAACAAGCAATTCTCTCATAGAACCCCAACCTTTATTGTGTATTTATACCAATTATAATATCATATGTATCTTATTGGAACAATATTGCATAAAAATATACAAAAAAAGAAACCCACGAATGGGTTCCTAATTCACATTAAATATTATAATTTAACGATGTTAGCAGCTTGAGGTCCACGTTGACCTTCTTCGATATTGAATTCAACTGCTTGACCTTCTTCTAAAGATTTATAACCTTCACCTTCGATAGCGCTGAAGTGAGCGAATACGTCGTCTCCGCCTTCAACTTCGATGAATCCAAAACCTTTTTCTGCGTTAAACCATTTAACTGTACCTTGTGTCATAATAATGACCTCCAATAAATTATTAAATAATATCTAATGTTTCTCATACAAAGAAAAATTCACATATTACAAAAAGTCTCGACTTAACACGATTACTTTTTGTAATATGTGAAGAATCTTTGTTTGTTGCATATGTTCGATATATTTGACTTAAGTATATAACGGATATATCAATAAGTCAAACGTATGTTCTCGTGATTAAATCAATATTTCATTTAAAAGACCGTAGGTATCGTTTAAAATCGTATTATTATTTATTTAATTTAATATTATTAATGTCATTTTTGTGAGAATAAATAATAGAATATAGAGATTTGATCAAAAAAAAATAAGCCCCTTGAGGGCTTATTTTTCAACATTAAATATTATAATTTAACGATGTTAGCAGCTTGAGGTCCACGTTGACCTTCTTCGATTTCGAATTCAACTGCTTGACCTTCTTCTAAAGATTTGTAACCTTCACCTTGAATAGCACTGAAGTGAGCGAATACGTCGTCTCCACCTTCAACTTCGATGAATCCAAAACCTTTTTCTGCGTTAAACCATTTAACTGTACCTTGTGTCATAATAATGACCTCCAAAAAATTATTAAATAATATCTAATGTTTTATAAAAAACACTCCACATATTACAAAGAAGTGATGTCTTACATTATTACTCTTTGTAATGATGTGAAGATCCTTTATTTCTTGCATATGAACGATAGTATTTGAAATAAGTATATAATGAAAACGCATTATTGTCTAGTATTTGTAGTCATTAAAATACAAATTGAGTAAAATAAGAATATGATTCGTTTGTAACGAGGGAGATATTAGGAGGGATAAAATTGTTAAATTATTTTTCTACAAAACAAAAGATATTACTTATTTTAATGTTTGTATTTGTAATAGTGTTTATTATTCTGGCGTTATTAAGTAGTGATTCACGTTATTTATATAGTGGAGCCGGTACATTAATGTGGATGATGTTATATCTATATACTACTTGGTATAGAGGGTATTTAACGGATAACGTGAATAAAAAAATTCGTGAATTAAATCTATCAAAGCATAAAGTGATGGAATTAACACGTAGTACTAAGATGGAAATTACGGGAGAGGTAGAAACGGGTCTAAGTTTCTTTATGGGCAATAAAAAATTAAAATCATTCGATCAACAACTCAATCGAATGATTACTGATAGAAAAAATAATATAAAATAAATTGATTAAAATTAATTCTTTAAATGATACATTAGGAATTCAATTAATTGAATAAACGATTTCTTATCCACAACCATATCATAAGATTTATATTTGTCATTTGAGGGGATACCATTAATTAAGTCTATATCTAAATAAAGATTAATATCAATTGTAGTTTCATGAACTTGTTTTACTTCAAAATATATATCGGGTTCAAAAAAATGATATTCTCCTATTTCTAATAGAAGGAGTCTATTTAGTACAGGCAGTTCATCTTCAAATATCGTATGTGTGAATTGTATATTTTGGTTTTCAACAATAAATGCAATTTCAAAACAAACATATTTTGGATGATTTTCAACTCTAGAAACTTTGTAAACGAGAGAAGTATTAGCCCTGATATCTAGTAATGGTAATGTATTATTCATCATAATCACCTCGATACAAGTATAACAAAATATGTAATATAAATGAAAATGATTTTGTTAGTATGGGTGGAATTATTTAGTCCATTAAAAGAAGCGTATGAATATAACTGCACAAAATAAAAGGCAAAGCCCTAGCACTTGAATACGGGTCACTGGCGCTTTTTGTGCACCAAGTAGGCCGAATGTATCGATAGCAACACTACATAAGATTTGCCCAAATAAGCAAATAACAACTACTAAACCTGTACCTATAAGGGGTACTAAATACGCCATTATAAGCACAAAGAAGGATCCGAGAATACCCCCACACCAAATCCATAAAGGTTTGTCTTTACCAAGTGCCAATTTGAAATTACCGAGTTGACGATAAACGATAGTTACTAATAATAATAGTACTGTTGTGCCAACTAAAAAAGATACAAATGCTGCGTGGACAGCAGAATTTAATAGACCACCAAGATGTCCATTAATAGCAGATTGACTCGCCATCATCATCCCTGCAATGATACCAGCAATTTGGAATGGTAGTTTGTTAATCGAATCATTTTCTTTATTAAACCCATGATTTTTCTTTCTTAAATAGTCTGGTAATACGATTACGCAGAACACACCAATAATCAAAATGACAATCCCAACAAGTCTAAGTAATGTGAAACTTTTCTCTGGGGAGTAAAATAAACCAAAGTGATCAATCATCATGCTCATCAGGATTTGACCCATGATGGGTAACACTACAGTTTGAACACCACCAAGTTTAGGGAAAAGTAAGATGTTAGTCGTAAGACCGATAACACCAAGTAACCCACCTAGCCAGATCCAAAATGGATTATTTTGAAATACAGCCAAAGGAATCAATACACTGTGTTTCGTTGCTAAAGTCATGATGAATAAAAAGAGTGTGCCCACTAAAAATGAAATAAATGACGCCATGAAAGGCGATAATACATATGTACGTAATCTAGAATTCACCGCAGTTTGAATAGGCATCATCAGTCCGATCATTAAGGCGAGTAGTATGTAAATCATAACAACACTCCAATAAATTTAATAAAGTAATCATACATTATTTTAAATAGGATGGCATAGAAAGAGGTTTGTCATTTATCAATAATATTTCTCAACTTATTTTTTATGATAAAATGAATTTAAATGATAAAATGTAGGTGAATTTATGACAAATGAATTTCTGAAGATATTAATTGATGAAAAGGCGAATCAAATTGTCAATCTAACACGTGATAAGGCAATGACGACTAAAGAACTGGCAAGAGTTTTAGAAGTAAAGACTTCTAATTTATATTATCCAATAAAAAAACTAATAGAAGTTAATGCATTAAAGATTGTTGAAGAAAAACAAGTAAAAAATATGACAGAATACTATTATTCGAGCGAGCATTTAAAGAAAGCTCAGATCAACTTTGATTATCCAACTATAATGGATAACTTTGATACTATCGAAGCGTTCTATACGTTAGAAATTCAAAAAGTATTTGATATGGTGAAGCGAGACGCAAAAGAGTATGGTGATTTGACTGATGAAGAGTTGAAGAAGATAGAAATTCAAAACAGCGCGCAAATGTCAAATCTTGAAGTGATATTACCATATGAACAATGGATGGAATTAATGAATGAAATGAGAGCACTGAGTCAAAAATATGAAGAAAAATATAAAAATGAAAAAAATAAGAATACGTATCAGATTCAATTATCTTCATATAAGGAAGAAGAAAAGTAGAGTAGCGAAATTGCTGCTCTACTTTTCTGTTTTAATATTCTGATAATTAGTGTTGACTTATTTATTTTTACCGGTAAAATATATTTTAACGATAAAAATAAAAGGAGTGATAATATGTCAAATAAAAATTATCTTTTGACAGGAAGACTGATTTCAGATCTAGGCGATTCAATCTATTCAGTAGCAATTATGTGGTACATCTTTGATGTGACGAAAGATGCATTTATTACAAGTATTACATCTGCAATAATTTTCACACCGGGTATTTTATCAGCTTTTGCAGGACCTATCATAGATCATTTCAATCGAAAGAAGATGATGTTAGTCGCTCAAATATTACAGTTTATCATAATGATATTTATTGCTATGATGTTCTACTTAGGACTTATGCCAATAGGTTGGTTATTATTTAGTTTATTCTTATTAGGGCTAATAGAAATCATTGAGGCAAATTCAGAAAGTGCGCTTTCACCATTGGTTATGGAAGAAGATGAATTGATAGGATATAACAGTTTTGTGAATACAGGTTCAACAATAATAAGTGTTATTGCTAAATTGGTAACCGTTTGGATCGTAATGAAAGCAGGAATTGAAAGTATATATTTTATAAATGCAGCGACTTTCTTTTTGGCAGTGTTATTTTTTTATAAAATTAAATATCAACATATAGATAATGGAGAATTCAATACGAAGGTTTATAGAGAATCAATAGTTGATGGCTGGAGATATTTCACAGGAAATAAATTAGTTTTATTCACGTTACCAGCAATGATAGCAAATTTTACGGGTAGTATGACGAATGCGATTTTGCCTGCATTTACTTTTAGTAGAGGTGGGGATTATGCATATGGTTACTACTTAACAGCAAGTGTCGTATTTGCATTGATGGGTTCAATAATTACACCAAAGTTTAAAGATATTGATATTAATAAAATACTCATGGTGTCACCATTCATTTCAGGTATATGCATGATACTGACTGCTGTCTTTTCAAATTACTATGCATCAGTATTCATATACGGTTTATCTATACTACCAATCATGGTGTTGAATATAAGTATGTTCACATATATTCAGAAGATGGTAGATAATAAGGTATTAGCACGAGTTGGTACAATTATGAATGCTTTATGTATGTTAGCAATGCCAGTTGGTTCTTTACTTGGAGGAATTGTTGCGCAACAATTCGGAGTAGATATACCAATTTACATATCAGGTTTTGGATTCATGAGTTTAACGTTTGTGTTTATCTTCCTGCAGAGAAAAGGTGGGAAGATTGACATTCAAAAAGAAAAAACAGCTTAGGAATATCCCTAAGCTGTTTCGTTATTTCCATCGCTCTAATTTTTTAAGTTGCATTGGATAGAAAGTTTTCATCATAAATTTAACGACTGGATTGCCTTTACCATTTGAAATACCGTTCTTACCACGTATAAGCATTTCGGACATTGTAATATCAGGATCAATATATTTACCGTCTTTATAACAATAGTTACAAAACTTTGCGCTTAAACTACCATCTGATTCTGTTCCGTTTACATCTTCACCGTGTAAATTAAGGGGCATTCCACAGCTTTGACAAAATTTCTCCATATTCATTCTCCTTATACGTGCTGGTCAAATAATAATGTATTACCGTCTAAATCTTTTATCATGAAATAACCAGGACCTTCCTCATTTTCTGCTGTAAGTGGTGTTATCAATTCGTACCCTGCTGATTCTAATTTCGTTGCAATTTCTCGAACATCTGTGCCTTCTGTAGCCTGACCTAAGGCGTCCCATTTCGGGTTAAATGTCATCATAAATTCTTCAAACATCCCTTGAAATAAACCAATACGTGCTGAACCGTTACTTAATACAATCCAGTTTTGAGTCATGTCACCACTCACTTGCTCAAAGCCTAATGTTTCATAAAATTTAAGTGATGCATGGATGTCTTTAACCGGTAAGCTTACTGAAAAATTTCCTAATTGTATTATATCGTCTCCTTTAGAGCTTCTTGTTTTACACGTTCCATAAAACGATCAACCACTTTTTGATTTTGTTTTTTGGGCATAACTTTCAGCATTGCTTTTCCTGCAAGGTTAATCCCTCTGTTTGAACCACTGTAAGTAAAACGTGTTTCGTGTTCTGAAATCTTTTCTAATACATAATCTGCTTCAATATCAAACATCTTAGCCAGTTGAAATCCTGACTTATTGTGCTTACGTGTAGGCGTATCCTCATGTTCTAAATCAGTTACAATATATTTCATCACTTTATTACCTTCTTTGTATGACTGTTCATACGTCGAACCAACAACACCTGGTTTCTTTTCTAACACTTTCATTTCAACCACTTGAGGCATAATACGTTGAATATTCTCTATATCAAATAAAGACCAAACTCTCTCGATATTCACAGGGAGTAACATTTCTTCTTTCCAAGTTAACATAATAACCTCCAATATATAACTTCAATTCAATTTTAAATGATATTGTGCAAATAAGCGAAAGAAAAGTGAGAATTTACATCGATAGTTTGGTTATGGTGCTAATATTGAGGTGGATATTAATGGATGTTATGATATAAGAAAGTAATTTGAGGAGTGAAAATGTGTTAAAAAGTCGATTTCAGAGGGTTGCATGGATAAGTTTGGTGATTGGTGCTGGCTACTTAGGATTTGCGCTGTTTGAATTATTCTATCATCAAGAAATTGCAGAAGGGCTTGGAGATGCTGCAATAGCAATCATCTTTTTTAGCCTCGCGTTAATTTATTTTAGAAAGGTTAAAAAGACGGATTGTAGTATTGAAGTATATGAAGATATTAATAAACATAAAAAATTTGTTATACAAAAGGACGTTTCTTTTTATAGCCAATATTTAATATTTTCAGTTAGTGGTGCATTTCTAGGAAAATACAAACCCAATATTACAAATATAAAATCGTTTATGCTTGCAAATCTAGAAAATTTTGTGAGAGCACAACCATTTGAGCATAAGGTAGAAGATGTTGATGGGAATATCATTTTATATATTGATATTAAGGGTACAACAAATCCAACGTTTATTATTTTAGATGAAGATAAAAATATTATTGGAAAAGTAAAGCAACAGCTACTGCAATCATTTCTTGATTATGTATTTGAAATAGAGATAGACAATCAGAAATTTGAAGTGCAATCGGATAAATTAACAAGAGATATACGAGTTGAAGGATTAATGAACATGAATTCAATGAAGGTGCCGCTGGAACTTACAGAAACTTTCAAAACCTTAACACCGACTGTCTATATAATTGAGGATGATTTATCCACAAATAAAGGGAAAATGGGTCTCGCAATCAGTGTGATATATTCAGTATTAAAGGAGTGAGAGGATGACTATATTAATTTCCGGTGGTGGATCGAAAGAAAGTAATGTTTTAGTGAACCATTTTTTTGCTAATACAATTGATAAAGGTAATGTACTTTATATCCCGAATGCAGGTGATGAATCGATTAGGAGTTACCAAGATAGCTATGTCTATGTTAAAGATATGTTTGAAAGTTTAGGGATTCGTAAAATTGAAATGTGTACAAGGTTGAATGATATTACACAAGAATTACTTAATCAATATGAAGCGATTTATATCAGTGGAGGATCTATCTCGAAGTTAGTTGGTGAGATTAGATCAGCTGATATTGAAGAATTAATTATGATGTTTGAAAAAGAAAAAGTGATTTATGGACAAAGTGGTGGAGGAATATCACTTGGAAAAGATGTTTCATATTATGAAGAAGCTCGTGATACTGAACCTTTAGGATTAATAGATTATGCGATTACCTGTCATTATAAAGATGAATATTATGAGCGAATTTTACATGGAACAAAAATGAATACATATTGCATTCGTGATAATGAAGCGGTGCTGTTTGATGGGGATAATATTGAGTATATTAATGGAGAAGTTCTGTTTATTGATAGAAAAAGTGAATAACTTCATATTTTACTTATCATTAATGAATTCTTATACTTAAGATGTATTTTATATTGTATAAATCTTAAACCAAAGGGGATGGTAACATGATTAAAGCAGTACCGTATTTTAATTTTCACAATACTTTAGAGGTGCTAGACTTTTACGAACAACATTTAGGCGCAAAGATTATTAGCAAAACTTTAGGTGACGATGAAATGTTCAAAGACATGCCAGCCGATTTCAAAATGCCAGAAGACGTTGCAAAGCAATTCGTAATGAATGCTGAGTTTGAGATTTTCGGTGAACGTTTTATGGTTAGTGATACTTGGGGTCAAAAAGCAGTAAGTAATGAAGGGACATCTGTTTGCTTCACGCTTGATGGCAACAATGAAGAAGAGATCAAAGCAGCGACCAAATTTTATAATAAAGCCGTTGCGGCTGGTTGTAAAGAAGAAATGCCTTTAGGACAAACTGAATGGTCTAAACTTTACGGTCACTTTAATGATCCGTTTGGTGTCACTTGGATGATCAACGCATTATAAGCTTCTATTTTCCTTCTCTATAACGGAGAAGGATTTTTTTATCGGCCAAAAATGAAGGGGATTTGATATGATGTGAAAAAATAATCCGACAAAATACCGGCATTGAGTACGACATTTCCTCTACCAATCCCTCCATCTATCCTCATGACAAATGTCACATCAAACTCATGACGTATGTGAATTATCATTTTACCTACTTTATTGTTTAATAAAGGTAAGGAGGGTGATTCTCATGATTTCAATTACAAACTTAAATAAAGATATTGGTAAGAAGCACATTCTAAAAGATATTAATTTAACGATTAACAAAGGTGACGCGATGGCTCTTGTTGGTCCGAACGGTGCAGGGAAGTCGACTTTAATCGATTGTATGTTAGGTAATAAAAAGATGACAGCAGGGACAATTGAAGGTCAGTCTCTGGTTCTAGATCATAATAAAACGAGTGTCTTGTATCAACACACTTATTTCACACCAAACATGAAAGTACGACAAATCATTGAATTGTTCCAAAACTTATATCCAAACGCATTAACGATGGATGAAATTAAAACAATTACACGTTTTGATGATTCGGTTTTGAACACGGAAGCAGATAAAGTATCTGGTGGTCAGAAGCGTATATTAGACGTAGCACTTACATTAATAGGTCGTCCTGAGTTTATCATTTTAGATGAACCAACTGTTGGTATGGATACAACAACACGTAAACGTTTCTATGAGTTGATTAAACAATTGAAGTCAGAGGGTAAGACGATATTATTTACTTCACATTATATTGAAGAGGTTGAGAGTTTGTCAGATCGTATTGTTGTACTGCATCAAGGTGAAGTTGTTCGTGATTCAACACCACGTGCACTGCGTGAAGAATCTAGCCAAAAGCAAATTGTATTACCTAGGAAATATGATGTAGTAATGAAAGAACTCAACGACATTGCTCATTCAAAATTAGACGGTGATTACATTGTCATTCATACATCTAAAGTGGATGCAGTCATTAAAGTTTTGATGCATTATCATATTAGTTTTGAGCATGTTGAAATCACGAACGAATCATTATTAGACCGTGTCTTTAAAGTTGTAGAGGAGGAGCGTCATGAAACAGTTTAATGCGATGTTGAAGTATGAGATGATTGATATGAGTCAACGTAAAAGTGTGTTTATTATGTCGGTACTGTTACCTGTCATTTTCTTTTTAGTATTTGCAGCTTTAATGAAGACACCAAAACCAGAACAGTTAGCATTTTATATTCGTGACTATATGCTATCAATGACAACATTTAGTTTAACAAGCTTTGCGATATTTACGTTCCCTGTAGAAATGATTAACGATAAGAATAATGGTTGGAGTCGTTCTTTATTTAGAACACCACTCAACCCAATTATTTATTACTTATGCAAAGTGATAAAGATTGTTATCATGTTTATGATTTCTATTGTCATAGTATTTTTAGTCGGTCACTTCGTGAAAGGTGTGAATATGAGTGCACAAGAATGGGTGATTAGCTTCTTTGGATTGTTGTTTGGTGGTATTATTTTCTTAACGCTTGGCATATTATTATCACAATTTAAAGATGCTCAGAAAGTCAGCACATTAGGTAATATATTATATTTAGGTTTAGCAATGCTCGGAGGTCTTTGGTTCCCGGTCGTAACTTTCCCTGAGTGGTTACAACCGATTGCGAAAATGACGCCAACGTATAATTTTAAAAATATTGCAGCAGGACAATTCGAAGATACTTATCCATGGGAATCGATTGGTATTTTACTTATCTATGCTGTCATCTTTATAATAGTAAGTGTATGGATGAGAAGGAGATCGGAAGTGATTTAAATGAAATGGCGTCATATTAATTTATTACAATATGGAACTTCACTAATCTTTTTGATATTTCCAATATCTAATATGTTAGCAACACAACAATTTGAATGGAAATTTTTGAAGTTAATCGTTATTACGCTATATGCATGTTCTGCAATATACATGATGAATAAAAATAAGAATAAATATGTATTTTCGGCATTTTGCATTGTAATTGTATCTATCACATTTTTTATTCATTTCTGTAATGTTGGTAATATATTATTTTATTTGTTTCCAATTTCATATGTGCCCTATGCGTTAGGGAAGACAGTGAAATCAGCTTATGGTCAGATAATGTTGATTACATTTGTAGCAAATTATTTAGTCATTATCATGAAAGATATGAACTTAGGAATTGAATTAATGCCACACTTTCTATTCATCATTATGATGATGTTCTCGATGGATTACTTTGCAGAGCAATCTCGTAAACAATATGAAATGAATATAAAGAATGAGAAACTCGCATTACTATCATCACAAATAGAACGTAATCGTATTTCTCAAGACCTACATGATTCACTTGGACAAGTGTTTAGTACGCTTGCAATTAAGTCAGAACTCGCAATGAAATTGATGGACCAATATCCTGAAATGGCGCAAGATGAATTGAAAGAAATTCAGATGTTGTCGCAAACTTCTTTATATAAAGTGAGGAGTATTATTAATGATATTAAATCAACAACGATTGATGATGAAGTAACGCATGTTGGAAAAATATTAACTGACGCCGGTATTGAGTTTGAACGTCATGTGAATTATAAACACGTTGGAGAATTACAACAACATGAAATCAGTATGTTGATAAAAGAGTTAATCAATAACGTCGTAAAACATAGTAACGCGACTAAAGTCTTGTTATCAGTAAATCAAATAGATGAGTCACTTAATTTGATAATAGAAGATAATGGCCGAGGATTACCAGGGAATGTTATTTTGAAAAGCGTTGAAACGCGAGTTGCAGCAATGGGTGGGACAATAACAACAGAAGATTTGAAATCAGGGTTAGGTGTATACATCACAATAGAGGTGAAGTAATGAAGTTACTCCATGCAGAAGATCAGAGTATGTTACGCGAAGCGATGAAGAAGTTATTAATGATAAGTGGTTCGTTTGATGAAATCATCAGTGTTTCGAATGGTACAGAAGCGATTGAAATGATAGATAATACCTTTGATGTAGCTTTACTTGATATTGAGATGCCAGAGAAGAGTGGATTAGAAGTCTTATCATACATTCGTGAGCAAACATTAGACGTGAAAGTTATTATCGTGACAACATTTAAAAGACCAGGATATTTCGAACGTGCAATTAATTTAGATGTGGATGCATATGTACTTAAAGAACGTTCTGTAGACGATTTAATAGAAACAATTGCTTTAGTAATGAACGGAAGAAAAGAATATAGTCCTGAATTGATGCCAATGATGCTAACTAAAAATCCTTTATCGGGTAAAGAGCAAGAAATATTATCGTTAATTGGTGATGGTTTAACAAGTAAGGAAATCAGTCATAAACTCTTTTTGAGTGACGGTACAGTTAGAAACTATACAAGTATTATTCTTGAAAAATTGGGTGCTGACAATAGGGTGCTTGCCTGGAAAATGGCCAAAGAATTAGGGTTCATAGATTAAGATCATATTATTATGATCTTTTTTTGATATGAATATAGACAAACGTCTATATTCAATGTATACTAAACAAGAAATATAGATGACCATCTATATAAAGAGGTGAAGTTATGGATTATGAATATATAGCAAAGTTGCTGAAAGTATTGTCAGACAAAAATAGGTTAGAGATTGTAGATTTACTCAGTTGTCGCCCATTATGTGCATGTGATATATTAGAACACTTTGAATTCTCTCAACCGACATTATCACATCACATGAAGCAGTTGAAACAAAGTGGTATCGTTACAAGTTGGAAAGAGGGAACGAACGTCATGTACGCCAATAACTTAGAAGTCATTGAACAAATTGTCAAACTACAAAATCAAATCTTTGTCCCCCATCAAAATTGTGTGTGCAAAACAAAAAAGAAGTGCTAATCATGGGACTGATGATATGTTTAACAGTAAGATTCAAGCAGGAAGAAATGAAATTAATACATTTAATCAAGCATCAATCGTTTGTAGCAATACAACCGTATGATGTATTTATAGAAGAGGTAGCAGCACTATGATAACAGGCATTGCAATCGCAATATTTTTAATTACATTAACATTAGTCATCTGGCAGCCGAAGAACTTATCAATTGGTTACTCAGCTGTAGGAGGAGCTATTTTAGCATTAATCTTTGGTGTCGTTGATTTTAATGATGTTATAGATGTAACAAATATCGTGTGGAACGCAACATTTACATTTATTGCAGTCATATTAATTTCTCTTATATTAGACGAAATAGGATTCTTTGAATGGGCAGCATTACACATGACGCATCTTGCTAAAGGAAATTCATTCAAGATGTTTGTCTACGTATGTATTTTAGGGGCAATTGTAGCAGCATTTTTTGCAAATGACGGTGCAGCACTCATATTAACACCAATTGTGTTAGCGATGGTACGTAACTTAAACTTTAATGAGAAGATGGTCTTTCCTTTTATCATTGCATCAGGATTTATTGCAGATACAACCAGTTTACCGCTTGTTGTGAGTAACTTAGTCAATATCGTTTCTGCAGATTATTTTAATATTTCATTTATGGAATACGCTAAACACATGTTCATTCCGAACATATTCAGTTTAATTGCGAGTATTACAGTACTTTGGTTATACTTTAAGCGTAATGTTCCGAAGTCGTATGATGCGAGTACGTTACGTGAACCGAAATCAGCAATTAAAGATATGAAGTTATTTAAAATGTCTTGGCTTGTATTAGCGATTCTGTTAGTTGGTTACTTAATCAGCGATTTTATTAATTTTCCAGTAAGTATTGTAGCTATGGTCATCGCATTTATATTCATTATGTTTGCTAGACATAGTCCTGCCGTAAATACGGGTAAAGTAGTAAAAGGCGCACCATGGGCGATTGTATTTTTCTCGATTGGCATGTATGTTGTAGTTTATGGACTAAAAAATGTGGGATTAACAAGTTTACTTGCAGGTGTGATTGACAACATTACACAAATGAATTTATTTGGAACAATAATGGGGATGGGTTTCTTATCAGCGATATTATCGTCTGTCATGAATAACATGCCAACAGTATTAATTGATTCAATTGCTATTAAACAAAGTGCAGCGACAGGTATGATTCAAGATGCATTAGTATATGCGAACGTTATTGGATGTGACTTAGGTCCAAAGATTACACCAATCGGAAGTCTTGCAACACTTTTATGGTTACATGTATTAAGTGGTAAAGGCGTTAAGATATCATGGGGTACTTACTTTAAGACAGGTATTGTCATTACAATTCCGGTGTTGTTTGCAACGTTAGTTGGATTATATGTATCAATGATACTATTTGGATAAAAGGAGAATAATAATGACTAAAAAAACAATCTATTTCTTATGTACAGGGAACTCTTGTCGTTCACAAATCGCTGAAGGGTTTGGTAAAAAATATTTACCAGACTGGAATGTCTATTCAGCTGGGATTGAAACACATGGTGTGAATCCAAAAGCAATTGAAGCTATGAATGAAGTGGGCATAGATATTTCTAATCATACATCAGATTTAATTGATAAAGACATTTTAAACAATGCAGATTTAGTTGTTACATTATGTGACCATGCGAAAGATGTGTGTCCAGTCACACCTAAACATGTTCGTTCTGAACATTGGGGGTTTGAAGATCCAGCAGGACAAGATTGGCCAGTATTTCAACGTGTACGTGATGAAATTGGTGCGCGTATAAAACGTTTCGCTGAAACAGGTGAGTAAGTATGGAATTGCCAAAAATCAGTCAACCTGCGATGCGTGCACTTACTAGCATAAATGTGAAGTCACTAGAAGACATTATGAAATATAGTGAAGAGGAACTTCTTGCCTTACATGGATTCGGACCAAAGAGTATTCGAATCTTAAGAAAAGAAATGGATGCGCATGGTATGAAATTTAAGAATGAAGAATAAATTGATAGATGAAAAGTGGGACAAATTTATTTGTTCCGCTTTTTATTTTTTTTATGTAAGAAATATCACATTGCTATATCGTTTTCACAAGGTCTTTTAGGGTGCAAAATTTCACAATATTTAAAGATATCTTATCTAAAAAAAGATAGAGAAAATTATGAAAAAATACTTTATTAATCGGGATTATCAGTTTTAATTAGCTAAATACGATAAATAAATTAAAATTTGAAAATGACTGTAATGTTGTGAAATAACACATTATTTACAAAAATAAGTATGAAATCATGTGAAATAGGTGTCACAAAATAGTTAAAAAATATTCTGACAAATAATTTGTAAACGCTTACAATTAGCGTTACAATGAACTTGTTAATTGAGAAAGAGGTGATGATGTTGAAATATAATTACGATGTTGCTGTCATAGGTGGTGGTCCGGGTGGTTACGTCACTGCGATAAGATTAGCGCAGTATGGTAAGAAAGTTGTTTTATTTGAAGGGAAAAGTTTAGGTGGGACTTGTCTAAACGTTGGTTGTATTCCTTCTAAAGCAATGCTCAGAATTTCAGAAGTCATGTCGACAATCAAAGAAGCAGAGAAGTTTGGAATCACCACAAAAAATGTGCAGTTAGATTACTCGAAAGTGAAAGATTACAAAGACAATGTTGTTTCACAACTTGTCAATGGAGTTGGATATTTACTAAAGAAGAATGGTGTGGAAGTTATTAGTGATTTTGTAACTGAGATTAAAAATCATGATATTGCATATGGGAGAAATAAAATTTCGGCTGAAAACATTATTTTAGCAACTGGATCACAGCCTTTTATTCCACCAATTCAAGGATTAGAAAAAGTTGAATTTGATACAACGGATTCAATCTTCACGTGGGAGTCTTTACCGAAATCACTCGTCATCGTAGGTGGTGGCGTGATTGGTGTTGAAATGGCACAAGCATTCGCACCACTTGGAACGAAAGTGACACTTATAGAAGTCGCAGATGACATTTTAATGACTGAAGATAAAACTGCACGTCAATTAGTAGAAAAGCACCTAGAACAAGAAGGTATTACAATTATCACAAAAGCCAAGATTTCAAACATAGAAAAAAACAAAATTAAAGTTGATAAGGAAACAATTCAATTTGAAAAATTACTCATCGCCACAGGACGTAATACAAATTTAGAATTAGCGAATAACTTAGGTATCAAACTCACTGAAAATAAAAAGTTCATTGAAGTGAACGATTATATGCAAACATCACAAAATCATATTTATGCAATTGGAGATATCATTCCTGGTTATCAATTAGCGCATGCTGCAAGTCATGAAGGATTTGTAGCTGCAGACCATATTGCTAAAAATAACCCTCGCAAGCTCGATCAAACTAAAATACCACGTTGCGTATACACAACTCCTGAGATTGCTTCTTTTGGATTAAGTGAAGAGGAAGCTAAAATAGATTATGACGTGAAAGTAACTATGTACAATCTTGCTGGCAATGGTAAAGCAATCGCATATGGAGATGCATCAGGATTTGTAAAAATAATTAGTGATAAGAAATATGGAGAAATCTTAGGTGCAGTTATTTGTGGAGCACATGCAACAGAGCTAATCAGTACGATTTTAGCAGTAAAAAATTCAGAAGGAACAATGGATGAATTATCACATCAAATATTTGCGCATCCAACCGTATCAGAATCAATTGGAGAAAGTGCTGAAGATTTCTTTGGATTAAGCATTCATCAATCATAATAAGGGAGGAACTAACAATGGAAAAAGAAAAAGCGCTATGGATTTACCGTAAAATGAATGAAATTCGTGAATTTGAGGATGAAGTGCATAGAATCTTTTTAACGGGGACGATTCCTGGATTCGTACATTTATATGCAGGTGAGGAAGCTGTTGCAGTCGGTGCGTGTGCAGAATTAAATGATGCAGATTATATTACAAGTACCCATCGTGGTCATGGACATGCAATTGCGAAAGATTGCGACATTTTAGGGATGATGGCTGAGATTTATGGTCGCAAAGATGGACTGAACAAAGGTAAAGGTGGTTCAATGCATATTGCCGAAGTTGAAAAAGGTATTTTAGGAGCGAATGGTATTGTGGGTGCTGGTTTCCCACTAGCTAATGGTGCAGGACTTTCTGTTAAAACATTAAAACAAGATGCTGTTGCAGTGTGTTTCTTTGGTGATGGTGCATCAAACGAGGGGACATTCCATGAAGGATTAAACTTTGCCTCAATATTAAATTTACCTGTCATCTTTGTATGTGAAAATAACGGATTTGGTGAAGCGACACCACATAGATATGCATCTGCCTCAGAAACAGTAGCAGAACGTGCCTCAGCTTATAATATGCCTGGACATCACGTTGATGGTAAAGATGTCATTGCTGTAAATGAAGTAATGGTTGAAGCAGTAAAGCGAGCAAAAGCTGGAGAAGGTCCAACATTAATTGAATGTAAGACATATCGTAACTATGGTCACTTTGAAGGAGATGCACAAAGTTACAAATCAGATAATGATGAACTACGTGATTTAGATCCGATTGTTATTTTTAAAGAGCGTGCATTGAAAGAAAAATGGATGACAGAGGACGAAGCCAAAAAAATCGAAGATGAAGTAAAAGCATTAATAGAGGAAGCAGTACAATTTGCAGAAAATAGTCCATTACCAGACGAGTCTTCATTATTAGAAGACGTCTATGCGGATTAAGGAGGATAAAATCATGACAAGAGAACTTACATTTATGCAGGCAGTGACTGAAGGTATTGACCAAGCGATGGAGAAAGATGACACAGTGATTTTAATGGGTGAAGACGTTGCCGGTGGTAATACAGTTGAGCACCTAAAGGGTGATGAAGCATGGGGTGGCGTATTTGGTCTTACAAAAGGGATTGTAGGTAAATACGGACGTGATCGTGTAATCGATACGCCTATTGCAGAGCAAAACTACGTTGGTGCAGGTGTCGGAGCGGCAGCGACAGGTTTACGTCCCATCGTAGAGTTAATGTTCAATGACTTCATTGGATATGCATTAGATGCATTGCTGAACCAAGGTTCAAAAATGCGTTATATGTTTGGAGGAAAAGCTAAAATTCCAATGACAATGCGTACTGTTCATGGTGCAGGTGCATCTGCAGCCGCGCAACATAGTCAATCATTGTATGGTATGTTCGGAGCGATTCCAGGTATAAAAGTCGTAGTTCCTTCAAATCCATATGACGCAAAAGGTTTATTACTCGCAGCAGTTGAAGATGATAATTTAGTTGTATTTTCTGAAGATAAGACGTTATACGGTATGAAAGGCGAAGTGCCTGAAGAATATTATACGGTAGAGATTGGTAAAGCAAAAATTGTACGTGAAGGCGAAGATTTATCAATCGTTGCCATCGGTAAGATGGTACATGTAGCACTTGAAGTAGCCGATGAATTAGAAGGCCAAGGGGTATCTGTAGAAGTAATTGATTTAGTTACTGTTGCACCTTGGGACCAAGAAACAATAATGAACTCAGTAGAAAAAACAAATCGATTGATTGTAATTGATGAGGCAAATCCACAAAGCTCAACAGGACACTCAATTGCAGCAGTTGTCGGCGATAAAATGTTTGATCACTTAGATGGGCCAGTCAAAGTAATTACAGCTCCACATGTACCAGTCCCATTCGCAGCAAATTTAGAAGCTTTATACATTCCGAATAAAGAAAAAGTATTAAAAGAAGCAGCAGAAATTATCGAAGATTTAAAATAAAGCGAGGTGACTATAATGAGTAAACGTATCAATATGCCTAAACTAGGTATGACCATGACAGAAGGAACAATTGATGAATGGTATAAATCAGTAGGAGATGCAGTGAAAAAAGGCGAAGCTGTATGTATGATTGCCTCTGAAAAGTTAACGATGGATGTTGAGTCACCAGCAGATGGCACTTTAATTGAAATTACGGTTGAAGCAGGAGGGCTTGCAAAAGTCGGTGATCAAATGGGTCTTATTGGCGTTGAAGGTGAATCAGCAGTAAGTAAGGCATCAGGAGACGACGAAGCATTAAGTGAATCTGGTGAACCTACAAATGAACGTCAAGCGATACAAGATGCCGCAGAGAAATCTGATAGCTTTGAACGTACACATGATAATGAAATTAACCAAAATGCAATTGAAGAAGAGAAACATCCAACTGAACAAGGAAATGTATCTGCTAAACGTGTCTTTATCACACCATTAGCAAAGAAAATTGCAAAAGAAAAAGGCATAGATTATACGCAAATTAAAGGTACTGGTGGTAACGGACGTATTACGAAACGCGACGTTGAGAAAGCACCTGCTCAATCTGCAAGTCCTCAACAAAATGTCGCTCAAGTAGCAGTACCACAATCTGTAACACCTAAAAACTTAAGTCCAATGCGTAGTGCCATTGCATCAAACATGATGAATAGTTTACAAACAACTGCACAATTAACATTACATCAAAAAGCAAATGCAGATAAATTATTCAAGTTTAATAAAACATTAAAAGATGAAGTGAGTAATAGCGGTTTAGATATTAAAGTAACAGTGACTGCTTTAATTACAAAAGCTGTATCACTTGCATTAAAAGACGATATTAAAATGAACAGCACATATAAAGATGGTACTTTAGAGAAACATGATACTGTGAATATCGGTATTGCAACATCACTTGATGATGGTTTAATGGTACCAGTAATTCTTGATGCTGCTAGCAAATCAATTGGTGATATCGCAGCACAAATTGTTGAATTATCTGATGCAGCTAGAAATGGTAGCTTAGAGAGCGATAAGATGAGCGGCGGTACATTTACAATCACTAATATCGGAACATCAGGTATCGAATACTTCACACCAGTGTTGAACGCACCTGAAGTAGGTATCTTAGGTGTTGGCTCATTACAAAAAGAGTTAAAATTAGTAGATGGAAAGGTAAAAGAAGCGAAAATCTTGCCATTTAGTTTAACAATTGATCATCAAATTGTTGATGGAGCAGATGGCGCAAACTTCTTAACATCATTAATTAAATACATCGAAAATCCATATCTATTAGTACTATAATTTTGAATGTAACTACTTTGCACGGTTCAAAGTCGAACCGTGCATTATTTTTATTAAGTTTCCAAGATAAACGAAAAAATATTAAATGAAAGCGTTGACAGGAATTGATTTTCAGAGTAAGATAAATTTAAATTAATCGCAAAGTTCACTGACATATTTTTTTAAACTAAAATGGAACCGGTTCCAAAGGAGGAAGTAAAATGGATTACAATCAAGTTTCAAAAGACATTCTTGCAGCAATTGGTGGGAAAGAAAATATCGATGCAATGGCACATTGTTCTACTCGTTTACGTTTGGCACTAAAAGATGAAAGTATCGTCGATCAAAAAGCTTTAGATAATATGGATGCTGTCAAAGGTACATTTTCATCAGCCGGACAATATCAAATTATAATTGGGGCAGGTACAGTTAATACCGTATTCAATGAAATGAGTAAAATCACTGGAATGGATGCAGCAACAAAATCAGAAGTTGCTTCTAAATCAACGAAAAAGATGAATCCATTACAACAATTCGTAAAAATGTTATCAGATATCTTCGTACCAATCATTCCAGCAATCGTAGCTGGTGGTTTGTTAATGGGGATCAATAACTTATTTACAGCACCGGGTCTATTCTATCCAGGAAAAACAACTGTCATTGAAGCAAATCCAGGACTTGCAGGTTTAGCAGATTTCATTAATTTATTGGCCAATGCACCATTTGTCTTCTTACCGATTTTAATTGGATTTAGTGCAGCGAAACGTTTTGGTGGTAACCCGTATTTAGGTGCAGCACTCGGTATGATCTTAGTGCATCCAGATTTATTAAATGGATATGACTTTCCGAAATACACTGCTGCAGGTAAAGAAATTCCAGCCTGGGATTTACTCGGATTAAAAGTTCAAAGTGTAGGGTATCAAGGACAAGTGTTACCGATTTTAGTAGCGAGTTGGATTTTAGCAACAATCGAGAAAAACTTACGTAAGATTACACCATCATGGTTAGATAACTTAACGACACCTTTAATCGCATTATTCACTACTGGTTTCTTAACATTCTTATTTGTTGGACCATTAACAAGAACAGCTGGTAACTATTTAACAGATGGTTTAACTTGGTTATATGAAACAGGTGGATTTGTTGGAGCAATGATTTTTGGATTCTTCTATGCACCAATTGTAATTACAGGTATGCACCACTCATTCATCGCAGTCGAAACGCAACTGATTGCAGACGCTGCAAAAACAGGTGGCTCATTCATTTTCCCGATCGCAGCGATGAACAATGTATCTCAAGGTGCAGCAACTTTAGCAGTATTATTCATTACTAAAAATGAAAAATTAAAAGGTATTTCGTCAGCAGCAGGTATTTCAGCATTATTAGGTATTACAGAACCAGCGATGTTCGGAGTTAACTTAAAATTACGTTACCCATTCATTGGCGCCATAATTGGTTCAGCAGTGGGCTCAGCATATATTGGACTCATGCAAGTTAAAGCGACTGCATTAGGTGCTGCAGGATTACCTGGTATCATCTCAATCGCACCAGGTAGCTATATCAATTATGCTATTGCAATGGCAATTGCAATTATCGTCGCATTTGTTACAACTTTTATCCTATCAAAACGTCCTAAAAATAAAGAGATTGAAGAAGAAGCATAATGCATCTCAGATTCTAGATGGATACATTTGAATAGTTAGACGTAAAAGGAATGGATTAATCCATTCCTTTTATTATGCCTTTTTTATAAGCCCATTATATTTACAATTATAGAAGTCTTTATTTAAAAAGTATTATATCTTACCAAAGTGCTATGAAATAAGAAAGTAAATAGACAAATATTGAATATTAGGGGATAAATTATAAAGTTCAAAATTTAGAAATAATATTTACAAAATTTTTTCACAAATTTGAGAGATGTAAGCGCTATAAAGACGATACAATAAGAGGTGAGATTAAATTAAATAGGGGGAATTATTTTGAAAAGAATTTCAGTTTTATTCGTAGCATTAGTAATGTTACTCGCAGCATGTGGAACTAAAGAGGATGTTAAAAAAGCGGAAGGTACTAAAGAAGTCTCAGAAGAAGCTGTGAAAAAAGAAACAAAAGTAGACGGTTATACATTAAAAGAACCACAAGAAGATACAAAGTGTGCTGCTTGTGATATGAAAGTATACCAAAAAGACCATAAACATGGTAAATATAGTGCGCAAGCAATTGGGGAAGATGGGAAGAACTATTTCTTTGATGACTTATTCTGTTTATTAAATTATGAAAGAAAATCAGGTAAAAAGATGAAAGCAAGATTTGTGAGAGATCATAATTCTTTAGAATGGATTAATGTTGATAAAGCAAACTTTGTTAAAGGCGATATTAAGACACCTATGAATGTAGGTATTGCAAGCTTCAAAACAGAAAAAGAAGCAAAAGTATTTGCTGATAAATTTGAAGCAGAAATTGAAAAGTTATCTTCAGTAGATAAAAAGGCAATGATGCGCTTTATGGAAAAACAAAAAGAAATGAAAAAAGGAAACAAAGAACAAGAACATGAGATGTAAAAATGCCAAGAGACAAATGTTACTGATTTGTCTCTTTCTTGTATATTTTTTGAGTTGCAATACAAAAGCGCATGCAGTTAATTTTAAGGATAACCAATCATTTGATGGGCATAATAAAATTCATTCTAAGCCAATAGTAATTGAAGGTGAAAATGTAACCCTAAAAAATATCAAACTTAAAGCAATCAGCAATAAGCCACAAATCCTAATAAAGAATAGCCGAAACGTGACTTTAGAAGATGTTTCTATAACGGGAAATCCAAAACAAAATGGAATTCATATACAGGACAGTGAAGGTATTATACTCAAAAATATTAACGTATCGTATGCGAAAGATGGGGTTTATCTTGAACGTGTTAATAAACTAAGGATTGAAAATTTATCATCACAATATAATCGTTATGGTATACACTTTATGTATGTAACAGATGCGATACTCAAAAATAGTTATTTCTCAGGAAATATAACAGGGATTATGTTGATGGTGTCAGAGCAAATTGATATTATAGATAACCGAATTGAGCAGCAACGCGTATTAAATGCTACAGGGATAACTTTATATCAAAGTAAGGGATTGTCGTTACAATATAATAAATTATTGAATAACTATACAGCTGCATCAATACAAATGATTAAAGAGAGTAAAATGATAGATAATACATTCATTAGTAATTTAACGGGTCTTGAAATCATTGATAGTCAGATTCCGATAGAAGAAAATACCTTTACGAATAATATTAATATTGTTCGTATGGATAAAGCACAAACTAAATTTCAAAAGAATCATTATGATGACCTAGGTATAATTGATTTAAATGGTGATGGTTACGGCGATCAACCTAAACGATTTAGTAATTTGTTGAGTGAGTTGATGGCGCAAGATACGACATTGAATTTTTATCAAAATAGCCCACTACACATATTGCTCAAATGGATAGAAGATAAGAGTGCATCGCTAGATCCAGGATTCGTCGATTTACATCCAAGACTTGAAAAAAAACAAACAGATGTAAGCAGCCTTCCTATATTCATATTACTGGGCATTATCATTATATATTTATTTAGAAAGGGGTTAGCAAGATGAAGAAATTTATTGTGTTATGTCTTATTGTACTACTTGCAAGTTGTGGGAAACCTGATTTAAGCCCAAGAGAAATTAATCAAAAGACAGATAAATGTAAAGTATGTAATATGATGATTGACCATCCAGAGCAAGCTGCACAGATGGTGTTCAACAATGAAGATCATTACATTTTTGATGATGTAGGTTGTTTGATAGAACAATATAAACTGGAAAATAAAAAAGAAATCGGTATGATGTACGTTAAAGATTATAAAACTAATAAATGGATTGATGCACAAAAAGCACATTATGCATATAATGAAAAAATTTGGACACCAATGAATTACGGTGTTGCAGCTTTCAAAGATAAAAAAGAACGAGATCGTTATGCGAATAAATACAGTGAAAGTAAAAAGATGCAATTCAATGATTTGCTAAGCTTAAAATGGGGAGTTCATCAATGATAAGAATGGAATTGATACAATGTTTAAGAAACCCTGTTTATTATATTACGGGTTTCATTTACATCATTACATTTACAATGTCTTGTATGCTGCAAAATCAATCTATGCATGCAGATATCTTTCAAATGAACTATGCATTAAGTATTCAATTGTTAATCGTTCCGTTATTTATATTAGCGATTGGTAGTATGGCCATCGCATATCATAATGAATCAGGATGGCTTCAACTGCTTAAGACTTATCCTATGAAACCTATTCAATATATCGCAAGTCATTATATTTCGTTGGTTATCGTTTATAGTTTCATCCTTGCAATTAGTATTGTTATGGGCTTACTGCTCAATATTCATATCTCACTTGTATATATATTATTATCATTCGTTATGATATTAATTTTTGCAAGCATTGCGGTTTGTATCGGTATCTATTCAAAGAATAGACTCCATGCAATCGGTATCGCATTATGTAGTTGGACAATATGGTTATTACTTATTCCCTTTGGCATAATTGCAATGAACGGTGCTATGAGCAGAGGGCTATTATTCAAAATAATGATTGCGAATATTCACCTTAATCCAAGTGATTTAATAAGACTCTTGTATTACGTCTGGACTGATCAACTTGCAATATTAGGACCAGGATTTTATGAATATGGCGAATGGATTACATCAAACTTAGGTCAAGTTGTTTTATATTTAAATGTATTATTATTTGTATTATTACCTTTAATATTTGCTTTATTTCATATGCGTAAAGTGAGGGCAAGTAAATGATAGAAATTAATAACGTATCTTATAAGTATACGAAAGATAAGCAATTAGGACCACTTGATATGTCGATGTCTCAAGGTAAAATACACTGTATGATTGGTGAGAATGGTGCGGGGAAAAGTACATTAATTTCATTATTACTTAAAGTAATCAAACCTGGATCTGGTCAAATAACAGTTCCTAGTAAGATAAATTATATGCCTGATGATTTAAACTTTCCGCCCTATTTAAAGGTACGTGAAATCATCACATTGTTGTCAGGTATTAAACAACGACAGGCGAATCAAATATTAACTGAAGTCGGTTTACAAGATAGTAAAGACAAGTATGTCAAATCATTATCTAAAGGTATGCGGCAGCGTCTTAATTTAGCGCAAAGTATCATTGGGGATGCATCATTAATTATTATGGATGAACCAACGAATGGATTAGACCCATTGTGGATATTTCAATTACAAGAAATGATATTGAAACAGAAATCATTAGGCAAGACAATCTTTGTTACAACGCATCAACTAGACTTCGCTCAAGCGATAGCTGATGAGATTTATTGTTTAAGAGAGGGTAAGATAGTGCATCAATCTCATAATGACTTTGAAGATGTTGATGAATTAATAGCACTATATAAAGGGATTGGGCCAGCGTAGTCCGTTTCCCTTATTTTATTTTTAGTAATTCTAGTTACGTATTTCAGTTAGCAATCAAATCGCTATTCTTTCAAGTAATCGAATTAAATGTATTATTTTCATGAATGCATTATAATAATATTAATGTCGAATGGAGGAATTGCAATGAATAAATGGATAAAAAGAGGATTAGTTGTAGGTGCCTTAACGGTAGGGACTGTACAAGGTGTGAAATACTTAGAAAAAAATGAAATGGTAAAGAAACGTTTAAATGATTTAAAGAACGTTAAAGAATATAATGATTTACGTAAAGCATTAATGGAAGTTGTAAATGCTTTTAATAATAACAATGCGCCACGTTTAGAACAAAAGTTCCAAGAAAATGATTTCGTAACAGATCAAACTGAAGCAACAAATAATGTACAAGAAGAAACAATTGGTGAAGCGGTAAAACGCGTATTAGACACACCAGTTGTATCGAACTTAATCGGTGACAAAGCAGACATCGATATGATGAAAGATTTAATCGATGAAACAGCAGAAGTCGAAAAGCTGATTCGTGGATGGTTTAATTAATTGAAGAAAAAAGATTGAGATAGAAGTATTAACCATCTTCTGTCTCAATCTTTTTTATATTACTAATTCATAAATATACTGTTCTCCAATAGGTCCTTCAATACGACGGCCAGTATCTTCAAAGTGTACGCGTTCATATAATTTTTGTGCTGGAATATTAGCATGATTAACCCCAAGTACAATTGATTTAATTTGCTTGAAATGTTTCTTTATATACATTGGTAGTTGCAACATCGCATGTTTACCATGACCTTTTCCACTATACGAATGATTCATGATTAAAGATGTTAATAATAATGATTGTTCCTCGTTTGTGTATTCAAATCTTTGTTGTGTTGCGTGGAGTAAAAAGAAGCCAATTGGCATTGAATTGTTCATAATCACTACACCGTGTATATCATTATTTAACTGTTCGATACTTTTTTCCGGAGTTTGTGTAAACTTTAAAGCGCCATCTGTTTGATAAAATTGCATTAACGCTTCTTTATACTGCTCAATATAAGGAACTAATTGAACCATCGTTGCACCTCGAATGACATTTTATTTTTAATGATACATTTTTTACTATATTATTAATATAACAGAATCCTTTAAGAGGTGGAAAGATGTTTATTAAAAGTATTTCATCAAATTTTAAGCAAAGAGAAGGAATACCTTATTATATGAAAATACCTGCCATTAACAAGCTAGATCGTATTGATTTAAACAATCCAGTGACTATCATTGTCGGTGAAAATGGGACAGGTAAATCAACTTTAATAGAAGCGATAGCAGTCAATTACGGATTGAATCCTGAAGGTGGGGGTAAGAACTTTAACTTTGCAACGAAACATTCTCATGCAGGATTATTTGAAGAGATTAGATTAGGAAAAATAGGCGTACCGAATGATACTTTTTTCTTACGAGCAGAAGGTTTTTATAATGTTGCGACTGAAATTGAACGATTGAATGCTGAAGATGGATTGCTTCTCAACAGTTATGGAGGGAAAAGTTTACATGATCAATCACACGGAGAATCATTTTTGTCTTTATTAAAATATCGTTTCAGAGCAAAAGGCCTATATATATTAGATGAGCCGGAAAGTGCGTTATCACCGATGCGTCAAATGTCGATGATTGTACGCATTAATGATTTGGTAAAGCGTGGATCACAATTCATTATTGCAACACATTCACCGATTATTATGGCATATCCGAATGCGGATATTATTCAGTTAAATGATAATGGATATGAACGCATTGATTACCGAGAAACTGAGCATTATATAGTGACAAAAGCTTTTATTGATAAACCAGAAAAGATGATTGAGACTTTATTAGAGTAGTCTTAATCATCTTTTTATAATGTTATAATCTCTTCTTTTAAGCTTAAATCATGACTCGTTAATATTTTTTTACATTTAGGGTCTTTACTAATATTATTTATCCATTTAAGAGCTTCTTTTAAGGCATCATGATTCATTACGTGTGCTGGAACTTTAATTTGTTCAAATGACTCATTAACAAGAGCGGCATCGCTTGTAAGTAATATGTAGTTACCATCATCATCCATTACTTTCACCATAAATAAACCCGGACTGTGACCTGGTGCATGAATAAGTTCAATCGAACCATCACCAAATAAATCATAGGATAAACCATTGGGTCCGACTCCCGTTTTATCAAATTCGAAGCATGTTAAATCAACACCATCCCATAATTTTTGAATATAACGAATGGCCCGTTTATTGGATTCTAATATTTCTTCTCGGCTTGCAAATATATACTTTGCATCCCTTACTTGGCGAAGGCCACTAACATGATCACTATGCAAATGTGTGAGTAACACATAGTCCAGATCTTCAGGCAGAATACCTCGCGAAGTCAGTTGCTCGTCAATAGACTGTCCTTTCGGTAAATAGGCGCGATGAATGAGACGTTGTAACCCAAGTTCTTTACGCTCTTCTTTACGTACACGTTTATGCCAACCCGTGTCAACGAGAATCAGACCTTTTGTATGTTCAATCAAATAACACATGACCGGATATTGTTTACGATGTTTCTTACGCGAAATAAAGCCAAGTTTAGTGAGGGGATTCAGCGTCTTAGTTTGCGTTGTTGTCGCACGATCAACGGTAATATAACCTGTTTGAATAACGTGAATATTTATTTTTGACAAGTGAATCCCCCCGTTCATATATTATTGCTATAATTTTACCATATATTTCATGCATTGGTATTGCAATAATACTACAATTTTTTTATAAGTGTATTAAAAAAAGACACTCAGATTTGAGTATCTTATTTAATCGGACCATCTACATCTTTAAAGTTTTCAATACCAAAAGGAAATACATCATTTTTAATATTGTTCTTGAGTTCTTGTAATGAAACTAAAGCAAAGTTTGTCAGTTGCAATGGATAATTATACTTTTTTGTGCTTTCTAAAAACATATCATTATTTCTTAAAAACCATTGACCTGTATTTGATTTCACATAATCCATATCTAAATCAATATACGTAATATTACCTTCTTCGTCCTTTTCGCAAGGTGTTGATATATTACAGAATATCTTAACAGGATTATCATCTTCATCAATCGAAATCGATACAGTATAACCATGGTATTTTGAAAGGAAGTGCAAAGTTTTATAATCTAATAAATACGATTCATTTTTAAGGTAATGTTTTAATAATGTATTTTTTTCGCACGCTACAAAAAAATAGTGTGACGTTTCAGAAAGTAATTTCCCTTCAACTTCAACATGAGGTCGGTTTGGATATTTGTGGGATTTTATTTTTATGGTGTTCAATATCTGGACCTCCTAATGAGTATATATGTTCATTATAATATGAAATCGTTTTCTATGCATGGATTTAAGCAGATTTCTTTTTTATTTCACAAATTCGAGAAATTTGACTCTCAAATGATGTAGTGTAAGTAACAAACTGATTCAATTTCTAAATTCTTCTGAATGCTAAAAATATAAAATTTATCCTTACAAAATCTTTAAGGAACTGTAACATAACTGTACTCAAATTTAGATATGATGAATGTAATTATAAAATTGAGGTGGGTTATGGGACGTTTATTAGAAATCTTCTTAGTTGCTTTAAAGCTAGGGGTTACAAGCTTTGGAGGACCTGTAGCACATTTAGGTTACTTTAGAGCAGAATATGTTGAGAAAAGAAAATGGCTAAGCGACAAAGTGTATCAAGATCTTGTAAGTTTATGCCAATTCTTACCTGGACCTGCATCAAGTCAAGTCGGTATTGGTATTGGTCTCATGCGTGGTGGAATAATGGGTGCCATCCTTGCGTTTTTAGGATTTACCTTACCTTCCGTACTCGTATTAATTGCTGCGGTATATTTTATGGAAACACTCGATATTGATATAAATTTTATTAAAGGATTACTCATTGTTGCAATTGCAGTAGTTCTTCACGCATTGGTTGGAATGGGGAAGAATACGTTAACGAATGTAACGGCAGTATTGATCTTTTTGTTGAGTGTAGTCGTTGCATTGTTATTTCCATCGGCTTATACGCAGATATTAATTATTATCGTAACTGGTCTGATTGGTATGGTAGTTTATAAAGTCGAGTCGAAGAAAGAAACACCTTTAAACATTAAGGTATCAAAATCGATGAGTATCACTTCACTTGTATTGCTTTTAGTTTTAATGATTTGCCTACCAATTGTTGCCCAGATTGTTAATAACGATTGGATTCATATGTTTGATAAGTTGTTTAGAGGAGGTTTACTGGTATTTGGTGGGGGGCACGTCGTGTTGCCATTATTACAAAGTACATTTGTACCGGATATGTTAGACCTCGAAACATTTTTAGCAGGATATGGATTAACACAAGCAATGCCTGGCCCACTTTTTACTTTTGGTTCATATATTGGGGCAAGTTTATTTGGAGTTATTGGTGGCCTTGTTGCCATGATTGCAATATTTTTACCCGCATTTTTACTTGTGATTGGAACATTACCATTTTGGGCGTCATTACGTGAACATCGCTTAATGGGACAAGCACTTAAAGGGGTTAACGCAGGAGTGCTCGGCATCTTAGGTGCGGCATGGATTAATCCAATTATGATGCATACAATCACACATTGGATGGATATTGTATTCAGTTTAATTCTTTTTGGATTATTGTATTTTGCAAAACTACCACCATGGGTAATTGTAGTACTTGGTATCATTATAGGTTTGATATTTTATAGATAAGCACACAATTTATATTGTGTGCTTCTTTTTTGTGGTAGTAGATAAAGCGCTTAAATGATACAATGATGAAGTAATTCATATAGGAAAAGGTGAGGACATGAGGTTTAAATGGGCAGATAGCCATCCGCTTATGGCTGAATATCATGATGCAGAGTGGGGCATTGAATCACATGACGAAACGTATCTTTATGAAATGCTCGTATTAGAAGGAATGCAGGCGGGTCTTTCTTGGTTAACGATATTAAAGAAGCGAGAAGGTATACGTCAAGCACTCAATCAATTCGATTATGAAATAATTGCTAAGTATGGTGAAGATGATTTTAATCGTTTGATGCATACAGATACAATGATTAAAAACAAATTAAAAATAAATAGTATTATCATAAATGCGCAAAAGTTTATTGAAGTACAACAGGAATTCGGAAGTTTCGATCGATATATTTGGTCGTTTACAAACTTTGAACCAGTGATAACATATTTTGAAGATGAAAGTTTAGTGCCAACGGACAATGAATTATCTCAACGCATTAGTAAAGATTTAAAGAGACGTGGATTTAAATTTGTTGGCCCGGTGATTATTTATGGATTTTTAAGTGCAATAGGTGTTATTCAAGATCGATTAAAGTAAAGAGGTGTTATATGGACAGTAAAGAACTATTTAGCGAAAAAGTAGAACAATACCGTAACTCGAGACCTAAATACTCATGTGGCTTATTAAGTGATATGAAAGAAAAATTTGAAATTGATGAAGCGACAACTATTGCGGATATCGGAGCAGGTACCGGTATATTTACTGAATTGCTGTTAGATTTAGGAGCAAAAGTGATTGCCATTGAACCGAACGCAGCAATGGTAGAACAACTCCGTTTGGCCTTGCAATGTAAAGAGCTAGAAATCCATGAACGACCAGCTGAAAGTACGGAAGTTGAATCCAATTCGGTCGACATTATAACTGCAGCACAAAGTTTTCATTGGTTTGACCAAGATGCATTTAAAGCAGAATGTAAAAGAATATTAAATGGAAATGGGCCTGTTTGTTTAATATGGAATGCTCGTATAGAAGATGCAGTGATCAACGTTAAAACGGCTGAGATATATACTGCATTTTGTCCGAACTTTAAAGGATTTATTGGTTTCGGTGGTGGTGTGCAATATTCAGAGAATAGTGTCTCAGAATTCTTTGAGGGTGAATACGATAAGAAAGTTTACGAATTTCCACTGACATACGACAAGCAAGGCTTTATTAATCGTTCTTTATCAGCGTCATATGCTTTAGTTGAGGGTGATCGTCAGTATGAAACATTTGTTAAGGCGTTAGAAGTGTTATTTGATAAGTACGAAGAAGATGGAAAAGTTATTGTACCAAATGAATCAATTTTATATTATGGCAATATTTAAAAGGGATAAGGCGGCTGCCTTATCCCTTTAGTTTACGTATATTTAATTAATCGCGCTTAATAGACAATGCTAATATTAAACAAATGACTGCAAAGACAGTCGATAAATACGGTGAAATTTCTGGTGAGAAAGCTTCAACGACAATCCCGCCAATTAATGCTCCAAATCCAATACCTGCATTTAAGGCTGACATATTCCAAGCCATAATTGAACTTGAGTCACCTTCTACCTGCTTAATAATCCCAATCTGAATGGCTGGGTTTGTCCCCCATTCAAATACATTCCAAGCAAGCATTACTAAGAGTAATGCAATATAGAATGGTAATGCTAAATTGAATAGTAATAATGATAGTGTGAAGATTGAAAGGGCGACGATTAACCATTTCTTACTACCGAATTTATCGGACATTATGCCACCTAAACTAGTTCCGGCGATACTACCAATCCCGCAGACGAATAATAGAATCGAAACATGTTCTAACGTATAGCCTTGGCTGATCATCATTGGACTGATGTATGTAAACACAATATAGTTAGACGCTAATATAAAGAAGGTAATGCCGATATATTTTGCAGCCTCTTTAGGATAAAGTAATTTAGAATGTTTGTTCTCACTACGTTCATTGATGCTAATTTTGTTGGGCAATTGGAACATTAGCATGATGGTAGCGATAATACTCACAATCACAATCATCCAAAATGTTGCGCGCCATCCGAACATTTCACCAATTTTCGTACCGAGTGGCACACCAAATACGTTGGCACCACTAAAGCCAATATAAACGAGACCAAGCATCTTCCCACGTACTTCGGGTTTACTTAAAACGACTGTCAATGCTAATAGTTTAACGACGATGATACTTGATGCAGCTGAGGCAATGATGCGTCCGAAGACAATAATCGTAAACGTATCACCGACAGCATTGATTGTATTTCCGATAATAAAGATGATCATACTGATGAGTAATACCCATTTCGGATTATATTTTTCGGTTAATTTTACGAGTATAGGGCCACAAATCGCAACGGTGAAAGCGTATATCGTTACGAGTTGACCTGTGAGCGATTGTTTTATATTTAGATCGTCACTCATGAGCGTTAGAATTCCGGCTACAACGAGTTCAACCATACCTACGACAAAGATACTTAGAATAAATGTAAATAATTTAAGACGTGTCATATTAGATCCTTTCCAAATTAGAGTGCAATAGAAATTATAACAGTAAAAATAAAAAAGTACATCCTTATGTTATCAGATGAATATTTATTATAAACACTATACAATGAAATTAAGAGGTGAGCACAATGGGAACAATATTATCATTTATTGGAGATATCTTTGCTGCAATTGCTGTTAGTCTTTTACAAAAATCAAAACAAGAAGAGGGGCAAAACAATGAATTATAATGAACAAATCGATGCAGTATTTGAACAGTTTGAAAATGGTGAAAGTGAAGCTGCGATTAAAGCAATACAAGAAATCGGTAATACAGTAAAACTAGGAGATGAAAACTATTCAGATTATCTTTTAAACGCTGCCTATATTTATGCTGCAGATAATCACTTTGATAAAGCACGTGAATCATTAAAGTCGTTACTTGAGTCAAATGATGCTGAAGACAAGCAAATGGCATTCCATCAATTAGGATTAGTTGAACGAATGGATGCAGAGTTTGATCAATCAATTGCATATTTCAAAGAAGAAGCAGCTTTAATTGATGCACACTTTGCTGATGATACAATTAAAAAATCTGTAAACTTATATGAGTTAGGATATGTTCAACTCTTAAGTAATCAATATGATGCAGGCAAAGCATCACTAGAAGAATCATTGAAGCTCGCAGAACAATCAGAAGATGATTTAAGTATTGCAATTTCTAACCGTGCGTTGGGTGAATTATATGCAGCACAAGAAGATATGGAACAAGCAAAAACTTATTTCACAGAAGCGAAACGTTATTTCCGTAAAGATGGTGACGAGATTGGTGTAGCAGAAATAGAAGCGTTAGAAGCGGCAATTTTCTAAAAATTGATTGTCAAATGACTTAGAAACGTTCATAATGATATTGAAAAGGTTTTCATAAAGGGTTACGAGGAGTGATTGGTATGATTCAAGAACTAACTAAAGAAGAACTTCTTGATGCAGTGGATCGTATTGTTGAGATATACTTAACAAATTTTGATGACGCAAGAAGCCATAAAGATATGGTTGCAAATATTTTGAAATATAGCGAAACACCAGGATTTAAAGCTTTTATTAGTCATCAGTTTGGAAATATTAATGGTTATTTATATGGTTACACAAGCGAAAGTAAACAGTTTTACCGTGAATTATTAGATCGTTATTTAACAGCAGATGAGAAAGAAAAGTTAAACGGGGCGTTTGAAATTCTTTCAATAGCTGTAGATAAGAGTAATAAACATAGTGGTGTCGGAACAAAATTACTTGCTGCGTTACCACCAGGAAAATATTACTTAACAAGTGATGTACACGATATTGTAGCAAATACATTCTATTATAAGAATGATTGGCAACTCTTAAAAGGGAATATGCATCTACATCCTAATATTCCGGATAAAAACTTATACTACAAAGAAGTGAAATAAAACTGTATACCCAGTCGATGTATCAATCTCGTCGATTGGGTATTATTACGCAAAGAATAAATTGAATATTCTAAATAAGGGGATGTAATAAGATTAGTATTTACAAACACCATAGCTATGCTATAATGTATAAATATTAATTTTAGTGCATAAAAACATGGAGGATGGCAATGGAACAGTATGACAAAAAGACATGGAAGACAGGTCAATTGAAGTTTATTATTTTAAGTATTATCGGTATCTTTTTATTTTTAACACCACTTAAAGTAGATGGAGAGACAAGTTTACCGGTTGCTGTATTAGCGCAGTGGTTCTTAAAAGTATTAGGAAAAGCAACACCGACTGTTATTTTTATCGTAATTATTTTATCGGTTTTATGCACATTTTATTGTAGTTTTATTAGAAAACCAAAAACGTCTTATTTTAATACATTATTTAATGTGAATTGGATTTGGTTTATCGTTCGTTTATTAGGTGCGATATTTGCAACGATTGTTTATTACAAAATGAAAGTGCCGTTTGTAAACACGGATGCGACGGGAAAATTAATTTATGGAGATTTATTGCCGACTTTAATTGCAGTATTCTTATTCGCTGGATTATTCTTACCATTTTTAATGGACTATGGTTTACTAGAATTTTTAGGACCAATGTTCTCTAAAGTGATGCGACCTTTATTTACGTTGCCGGGACGTTCTGCAGTCGATAACTTAGCATCATTCATCGGAGACGGTACTGTTGGGGTTATGATTACTTCTAAACAATATGAAGGCAATTTCTTTACGCGACGAGAAGCAACCGTTATTGCGACATCGTTCTCTGTCGTATCAATTACATTTGCAATTGTTGTCTGTAAGCAAATTGATTTAATGAATCACTTTTTTGCTTTTTACGGGACTGTTATTGTGTCGTGTTTAATCGCAGCAATGATTATGCCAAGAATTTGGCCACTATCGAAAGTACCGGATCATTATGCTGATGGTAGTACAGAAATTATAGATGAAACAACGCCTGAAGGCCATACGATTGTGAGTTACGGTTATCACAACGCAACCGAAAAAGCGATTAAAGCACCTGGTTGGAAACTATTCTGGCTATCTGGGGTAAAAACAGTAGGGGATATGTGGTTTGCAGTGTTACCTGTTGTAATGTGTATTGGTACACTGGCAACGATAGTAGCTGAGCATACACCTTTCTTCTCAATTTTAGGAATTCCGTTTGTACCGTTATTAGAATTATTACGTATACCGGATGCTAAAGCAGCTTCTGAAACGATCTTAATTGGTTTTGCTGATATGTTTTTACCTTCTATTTTAATTGAAGGTGTAAAATCAGATTTAACACGCTTTGTTATTGGTGCATTAAGTATCTCTCAATTGATTTACTTATCTGAAGTTGGCGGCGTTATTTTAGGCTCAAAAATACCAGTCAGCTTACCAAAATTATTCGTCATTTTCTTAATGAGAACAATTATTTGTTTACCGATTATTACGTTGATGGCACACCTTATATTTTAATGAATAGCAAGCAGCCCTAACTGATATCAGTTAGGGTTGTTTTTATAAGCATTCATATATTTCAACAGATTTAAGTGTATGCTGAATATCTTCAGCAAACCAAATATTATTCCAATCATCTTGGCCACGTTCAAACTGTGTACGAGCCTTGTAGTCTTCTACTGACTTGTAGAAAATATCTAATACGATTGTCGTAGTTGTATCATCTGATTGTTTATACATTTTTATGTCAGTACTTGATGGACTCGATGAGAACTTCGGATCTGAAGAAGCTATAAATTTTTGCATGAGTTCAGGTAAATGCTCATTCGATGTTGTGTATGTGAAAACAACCTTTATCATTTACCGACCTCAGTTTCAAGTTTAGCAATTACAATTTCAGAGCCAAGCATAGGTGATTCTTGCTTTTCTGCTTCAGGTTTTGCGGCACGTTGTTCATGTACTTTTTTGAATGCATCGCTCGTTTTCCATGCTTCAAAGTCTTCTAGTGTTTCCCACCATGTGTTAACGTGTAATTCGTCGAATTCTTCTGAATTTTGTATTGACCAAGTTTCTATTTTTGTGAATCCTTTTAATTTAGTAATGTCGCCACCTTTAGTAAACATCGGCGCCATTTTTTCTGCAAATCCTTTTTTCATTTTTATTCTATTCGTTACGATATACATATAAATTCCTCCTATTTTTGTACTGGGTTAGTTGCCCAAATTTGATTTTGTTTAACAAAAGTTCTGCGATTCAATTTAAGCTGGCTGACGATTACTTCAGCAATATCTTCAGGGTGTGTCATTGACTCTGGGTCAAGTGACGTTTCACCGATTAAGTCTGTAAGTACAGCCGATGGATGAATCAAGAACGTTCTAATATTATGTGGACGCATTTCGCGCATAAAGCTGTCTGACATGCCTGATAGTGCAAATTTTGTAGCTGAATATGCACTTGATTGAGCAGTAGCATTAACTGCTGACATTGAACTCATATTGACGATATCGCCACCGTTTTGTTTTATCATAATCGGCGCGACTTCTTGCATGAAACGAAATGGGCCATAGACGTTTGTTTGCATCATTTCTTCAAGCATTTCTTCAGACGTTTCTAAGAACGGAGCATTTTTCATAATGCCTGCATTGTTTACTAAAATATCAATACGATCAAAGGTTTCTAAAGTATGCGCAACACAAGCTTTAATGTCTTCTATGTTCATACTGTCGCAAACAATAGCAGTCGTATCCACATCAAATTCATCTAGTTGATTAATGGCATTTTCTAACTTATCAAAGTTACGCCCTGTAATTGCAACATGAGTTCCTTCTTTAGCAAGAGATTTAGCAATCTCTAATCCAATACCACTAGAACCACCTGTAATCAGTGCAACTTTATCTTTTAATTGTTCCATTGATTTACCTCCTTTGTATTCAAGAATATAGTAACAAAAAGAGGGTAAGAGTTGGTAGAGAAAGCACTTTTAAAAGATTTTAAAAAAACCACACTCAAAAGAGTGTGGTTCAAATATAAGGGATTACTTGTTTAATTCGTCAATGATTTTTTTATCGTTGTGTGTATAGATGATGTATTTTTTATCTTTAGTGTCTAAAAGGATACGGTTTGTTTTACCAAAAGTTGAACCAATACGTACTACTTTCTCGTCATTGTTCTCTTCAGCACCAGCATAAATATTAGTATCTTCTTTAATACTTAAGATGTCTTCATTCGGAATTGTGATGTCAGCAACACGCCATTTGATGTTTACTTCTTTTTCATTTTTAGTAATTCTCATTGCCATTTTTAATACACATCCTTATCTATTTGATACCCTAAATATACCCCTTTTTTTACATAGTTACAATTAAACCGATGTTTTTTCCCGAAAAAAAATGAAAATAACTGATATGATGGATATATAAAAGATAATGATTGATTTACGTATTGAGGAGGATTAATTTGAGTAAAAAGTTTCAAATGTTAATATTATTGCTCGGTGTCGTCGTTGTTGCTTCGACGTTACGTGCGCCACTCACTGCAATTGGACCAATGATTACTGAAATTGGAGAAACTTTAGCATTACCTAAGGCGTTATTAGGTATGTTGACAACGATTCCACTGATAATGTTCGGTATTATTTCACCATTTGTTGCCCGTTTTTCCCGTCATCTTGGAATGAGTGTTGCTCTAATGGTAGGAATGTTAATTTTATTATTCGGTTTATTTATTCGTATCATTCCAAATGTCCCGATGCTATTAGTCGGGACTGTTTTAGTAGGGATCGGTATCGCCATTGGTAATGTTATTTTACCGAGTTTCGTAAAGTGGCGCTTTCCACAACAGATGGGGCTGATGACGGGTGTATTTGCAGCAACAATGAATATGACAGCAGGTATTGGTGGAGGATTAAGTGTCCCGCTTAGTAAAATTAATAATGGAGGTTATCAATACTCATTAGGCTTTTGGGTATTGTTTAGCATTGCAGGTATCTTACTTTGGCTCCCACAACTACGATACAACCCAAAATTAGAAGTTACAGAAAGTAAACGTCCGATATATCAATCAAAGCTTGCAATTGCAATTGCATTGATGATGGGATTCCAATCAATGAACTTCTATTCGACAGTGACTTGGTTCCCTGATATCTTGATGTCTTACGGGGTGGATCAAGAAGCAGCAGGGTATTATTTAATGTTGAATCAATTCGCGCAATTGCCGATGACTTTCCTTATGCCTATAATCGCAATGAAAATGAAGAACCAGCGTCCGCTCGTATTTTTATTTTCGGCACTATTCTTGATAGGCTTTACAGCATTGTTATTTAATCAGACTGTCTTTATAGTAATTGCAATGATTGCGACGGGTCTTGCTGGTGGAGCGGCATTTAGTTTATGTATGTTGTTCTTTTCACTTCGAGCAAAATCAACGCAAGATGCCATTGAGTTATCAGGTTTTAGTCAATCAGTAGGGTATTTTGTTGCTGCTATTGGGCCGATGTTAATGGGTTATTTACATGATGTCTTTAATAGTCATACTCCAAGTTTTATATTGTTTTTTGTCATAACAATGATGATGTTTGTCTTTGCTTTTATTTCGAGTCAGAATAAATATATTTTTGATTAAAAAATGCTCATAGCCTAATTTGGCTTGAGCATTTTTTTGCGTATTATCTTTTTGTATTGAATGTACTTACTATAACTGTATAAAATTAAACCGGCCCAAATACAGAAGAATGTAATAAAGTCTGTCATAGTGAAATCTTCGCCAAACAGAAAGACACCTTGCAGTAAAATTAAGGTTGGTGAAATATATTGTAAAAAACCGATTAGTGACAATGGGATGCGTCTTGCCCCAGCTGTAAACATGATAAGGGGTACTGCTGTAGCTACACCGGCAAATAAAATTAAGAAGCTTGTTTGATTGATACCAAAGTGATTTTCTCCTTGCTGTGATAAATAACCAATGCCAAGCAAGGCTAAAGGCAGTGTAATTATGGTTTCTAAGGCGATACTATAAATCGCATCAATATTCACATATTTTTTCATTAATCCATATAGAGCAAAGCTTGCGGCAAGAACAATTGAGATAAGGGGAAATGTTCCACTACTTACGGTCATGAACAATACACCGATAGCAGCTAAAATAATTGCGATTATCTCAAGCCCATTAAAGCGTTCTTTCATGAAGATAAAGCCTAATGCAATACTCATCAGCGGATTGATATAATATCCTAGACTTGCCTGTAACACATGGTGGTTGTTAATTGCCCATATAAAAATGCCCCAGTTTACCATAATTACAATACTTGCAAGAATGAGGGCTGAAAGTTCTTTCTTTCTGTTGAATAGAGCTTTTGTATCGGTGACGAAGGACGATTTTTTCTTTAACACAACTATTAAAATTACCATAAAAAAAGCTGACCACAATACACGATGAAATAGTATCTCGTATGGATTAAAAGCATCGACTGAACGCCAATATGTTGGTAATAATCCCCATAGTAAATATGCACTGCCAGCGTACAATATGCCTTTTGTATTATCTTGCATTATAACAACTCCTTCACCGAATTAAAAACATCATACCAAAAGATAATAATAATGTGCTTAAAATGTGCTTAAACCCTACTAAATATGGTATTTATACACATATTTCAGACCTGTGGTATAATACTTACATTGTATGTATTATATTTCATACATTTAAGGAGCGAATCAATGAAAAAATGGATGAGTGTTTTGCTTTGTGCAGTCATTCTTTGTGGTTGTGGCAAAGCTGAAGAAGAACCGAAAGAAGAAACTAAAAAAGAGGTTGAAAAGAAGCCAAATATAGAAGTAAAAATAAAGCCACCGAACGAGGAACAACCTAAAAAAGAAAAGAAAACAGCAAAACAAAAAGAGAAGAAAACAGCAGAGCAAAAAGAAACTAAAACAAAAGAAAAATCAACAAATATAACACCACCACCAGCACAAACAGTACCCACGTTTGATACAGAACGCTACAACTTAGCACGTCATTGTTTAATTGAACCAGGTAAAGTGAGTGAGGCAGAGTGTCAAAATATCATCAATACACCAGAATACTCTAAAGCTTGGAATAATTTAACAGGTGAGGGTTATATTTGTGAAAGTGGTCAATGCCACATAACGCAGCAACATGAGACTGATGAGAATGATGTTGAACAAAAAGAACCAATGACAAACGAACATAAGGACAGCGTGCCGATTGAAACGCAAGTCATTCCAACTCAACCGAATAATGAGAAATCGAACGAAACTAACCATTCAACTGAACCAGTGAAGACGACAGAGACAGTTGATCCGAAAACTGATGAAGTAAAGACATCTGAGAAACCGATAGCACCTAAAACAACATCAAGGTCTTCTACAATAAAAGAAGATACAAAACAAAATTTAAAATCTTCAGTTCAGGAATCATCAGATGCTAACAATTAATGAGATTAAAAATGCATATGAATCCTTAAAAAATAAAGAGAATCAAATGACAATGGAAAGTTATATGAAAAATAACTTTCCATTTCTAGGTATTAAGAAAAGTGAAACAGCACCTGTGATGAAAGAACTGTTCAAAATAGGTTTGCCAAACACGAAGAATGAAACGATAGAACTCGTTAATGCATGTTTTATGCAAGCTGAACGTGAGTATCACTATATAGGTATGGTAATCTTAAATAAAAAAGAAATGTTATTTGATACGACTGACTTATCATATTTACAGCAATTATTGACTACACATAGTTGGTGGGATTCAATTGATACGATAGCACCTAATATAGTAGGTTCAATTGTATTAAGAGATAGACACGTAGGTGAAAGTGTTATGCGTGAGTGGAATCACTCTGAGAACTTCTGGCTACAACGTGCGAGTTTATTACATCAATTAAAGTACAAAGATAAGATGAATGAAGTGATACTTACAGAATTTATTTTAAATACAAAAGACGAACAAGAATTCTTTATTCGTAAAGCGATCGGATGGGTGTTACGTGAATTTTCTAAGACAAATGCTGTATTTGTTACAGATTTCGTTGAAGAGCATCAGCTATCACCGTTATCAGAAAGAGAAGCATTAAAGTGGTTAGCGCGCCAATAACAAAAAAAACGACTCAATATAGTATTGAGTCGTTTTTTTGATTTGAATGAGTTAATTGGGCGAAATAAAGGGGGTTATTTCAGATATTTAATACTCATTAACTTATATTGCTAGTATAATAAGTTGTGAAATAGATTTCAACCATTTGTGATGGATTTCACAAAAGTGTCAAATATGTAGGAGGTGTGTCACATGACTGGAAAAACACATATCGCACTTGGTGTGCTCATTGGCACATCATATGGGATGCACGCAGCGCTTGATATTAGTACATTTGCGGGCATTGTTGGAACAACTGCATTGTTTAGTGTCGTACCCGATATATGCCATGCAGGCAGTAAATTAGGTAGGAAGATTTGGCCAATCAGTACGTTAATCGCATTAATCTTTGGTCATCGCACATTAACGCACTC
Organism: Macrococcus animalis; assembly: GCF_047425875.1. GTDB lineage: Bacteria > Bacillota > Bacilli > Staphylococcales > Staphylococcaceae > Macrococcoides > Macrococcoides animalis. Next base: position 843,648 of record NZ_CP179727.1, on the reverse strand, counting down.
AATGTTTTTTACATTACTTTCAGGTTTATTACTCATAATACTCAATGTGAATGTAATATACGTCGTAAGTGCAGTGCTTGGCATTTTGAGTCATTTAATACTTGATATGCTCACTCCACGAGGGGTGACGTTATTCTTTCCATGGAATAAAAAAATTGTCTTCCCAGTTACGTTTAAGACGGGTGGGATTCTTGATGTTTCACTTGCTACAACATTTAGTATATTGACGATGTATTTATTTTATACTGAAATGTTTCACAGAACATTAGTATGGCTAAACTAATCATGATAAAATATGAATAAATAACTAATAAGGAGAATTTCACGCATGAATAATAAATTAACTGAGTACGGTCATACGACTTTAGTTTCACAAATAGAAAGATTACCGGAGGAGAAAAGAGAAGGTTTAACTAAGGCAATCGCATCGCAAGACCTTGATGCAGTTAAAAAGTTATACGAAGACGTATATGTTAACCGTGAAGTGAGTTTACCCCAAGGTGAAATTAAAGATGTTGAGACTATTATCAAAGATGAAATGTCTGAAGAAATGTTGAATTCATATAAAGAAAAAGGCTTAGAGGCAATCAAACAATTAAAAGTAGCGCCTATCTTAATGGCAGGGGGGCAAGGAACACGTTTAGAACACCCAGGTCCAAAAGGTACATTTGAGTTTGATGGAAAGAGCTTATTTGCATTCCAAGCGGAACAAATTATTGCTTATAATGAAAAATTCGATATAAATATCCCTTGGACAATAATGACAAGTGATATTAATCACGAGGAAACGATAGCTTATTTTAATCAACAAAACTATTTTGGTATGCCTAAGGAGAATGTAACGTTCTTTAAACAGCCAAATATCGTGGCACTGAGTGAATCAGGTGAATTATTATTAAATAAAGATCAAGAGATACTTACAACTCCTAACGGGAATGGGGGTATCTTTGAAGCGTTAAGCACGTCAGGTGTCAATGATATGTTACACACAAAAGGTGTTGAATACTTGTACATTAACAATATCGATAACGTTTTAGTGAAAGTATTAGATCCGGTTCTTTGTGGTTTAGCTGTTGAAAGTAGAGCAGATGTTACCACAAAAACTATTGCGGCTAAAGACAATGAAAGCGTAGGGCGTGTTATCGAAGTTGAAGGTGTTAAACAAGTAATGGAATATACTGAGTTACCCGATGGTGAAGAGAATACTTACCGTAATGCAAATATTGGTATCCACATCTTTAAGTTAGATTATTTAATAGAACACGCAGATAGTGATTTACCATATCATCTAGCAATTAAAAACTTAGATCAGTTAGATGTAGATTTAAATCCGGTAAAACAATCAACTTTAAAATTCGAAAAATTTTATTTCGATATCTTCCGTTATGGTAAATCATTTAAGACATTACAAGTGGACCGTGCGAGTGAGTTTAGTCCTTTAAAGAATAAAGTGGGTAAAGACAGTGTAGAAACGGCACGCCAAGACTTAGTAAATAATAATTTATTATAGAGGTGAAATCTTTGAAATCTAAAACACATATTTATGTGATGGTAATGATGTTAGCCTTAGTAGGCGTAAATTTATATTTAACATATTATTATATTATTGGACCAGGACGCGGTGAAGTGAGTTGGATGGGGTTTGTGTCATTATTTGCTGCACTTATGCTTTTAGGATTAACGTATAAATATTATCAATCTCAGAAAAAAGTAGATATGAATGATTTCAATTCACATATTAAGTCTGATGAGGACAGAATGATTAAATAATCAATAATTTTATTGTTTTGAAATGTTAAACTATGAGTAACGTAATGTGGCATTAGGGGTTATGAAATTTAGGTATAGGGCGTGAAAGCATGAAAAAGAATAAATGGTTTTTGCCAGTAATATTGTCACTAATTGTGCTTGGAATAGTGTTAGCGAGCGTAATATTTTTGTATTTAAATCAACAAGACAAAAAGAATACGATTGAAATTGACAAACGCATTAAGACACATGTGATGTCACTTGATGGGAAAGTCAAACAGAATTTATCAACGTATTTTCAAAAAGGTGGGCAAAAAGAACCGGTTTTAATGCATGTTAAGTTAGGAGATACAGTGCAAAAAGGGGATCCTTTATTTACATATACTGATGAAACCTTGTTCTCTAAGGAAAAAGAAATTGGTTTAACTTTGGACAATAAAATGATTGAAAAAGATCAAATTGAGGGTCAAATCTTAGCGATGGAAATGATTGAAAGTGACACTTCAACAGGTAGTAGGTTAGACGAAATAGAAGCTCAATTAAATTGGTTAGATTCAGAGTTGTCAAAAGCAGAGAATAATATTGATATATTGAAAGAAAAACAAGAACAAATTTCGAGTAAGATTGATGAATTAACAGTAAAAGCAAGTGCCGATGGGAAAGTTGCAAAGTTAAATAAGGCACAAATCGAGAGGTTCTCGGAGAATACACAAACTGTCCCTATTCTAACTTTGTCAGATGAAAAGTTTTTTGTAGAAGGAACAACGAGTCGTAAACAGATCGATTTCCTAGAACAAGATTTGAAATTTGAAGCGAAACACAAGTTGAATAAAGACAGTATATATCATGGCGTGATTGATTCATTTGAAACGGTTGCTGTTAAACCTGAAGCCAAAGAGCAACGCTTCTTATATCAAGCAGGGTTAGATAACCATAAAGGTTTATATGTCGGTGATAAAGTGAAAGTTAAAGTCAATTTATCATTTAAAGACCATGTTTGGTTACCTGAAAATTATATTAAGAAAAAAATTGTTACCCATAAAGATAAAAAGAAATTACAAACACCTGAAAAGCACTATTTTGTGAGTAAAATATATGGTGACCAATTGAACGAAGAGAAAGTTACAGTGAAGCGTCACGTCAATGGTCAATACCTTGTAACAGATGGGCTTTCATCAATCGATGCAATTAGAGCTTTTGAAAAATAATGATTTGAAATATATGATTGTAATGATGTAAATGAGGGTAAGTAATATTAACTATGTTTAAGCAATCTACCGATTAGGGGGAACAAATATGAAATGGCAAGGTCGTGAAGGTAGTTCTAATGTTGAAGATGCAAGAGGTTCATCAGGTGGTGGATTCTCTGGTGGCGGTAGCCCAATGGTTATCGGCGGTGGTGGTTTAGGATGTTTCGGTATTATTATTATGATTATTATTGCCTTGATGGGTGGCAACCCAATGGATTACATTGATATGACAAATGGTGGTCAAACACAACAACAAGAACAAACACAGACACAAGATAATGGTGCCACAACGGGTGGTAATGGTTCTCAAGACAATCCTTTTGAAACTGGAAATGTGAAGAAAGAAGCAGAAGAAGTAGATTCTAAGACTGATAAGTCATTGGATGAACGTGGTCAATTTGCATCGGTTGTACTTAAAGACACAGAAGATGTTTGGCATGAAGTATTCAAGAAGCATGACCGAACTTATACTGAACCTAAATTAGTATTATATAGTAATGGTGTTCGTTCAGGTTGCGGTAACGCTAGTTCTCAAATGGGGCCATTCTATTGCCCAACAGATCAAAAGATATATATAGATTTAACATTTATGGATGAATTAGATAAGAAATTCCAAGCACCTGGTGACTTTGCAATGGCATATGTTATTGCCCACGAAGTGGGTCACCATGTACAAAATGAATTAGGTATCTTACCGAAGTTTCACCAATTAAGAAACCAGTTATCTGAATCAGAATATAATAAATATTCAGTAGCAGTTGAGTTACAAGCAGACTACTTAGCAGGTGTTTATGCGAAGCATGCACAAGAAATGGGTTACACAGATGAAGGTGACTTAGAAGAAGCGATTAAAGCGGCGCATGCTGTTGGTGATGATACTATTCAAGAAAAAGCAATTGGTAGAGCAAATCCAGATACATTTACTCATGGGTCAAGTGCTGACCGTATGGCTTGGTTCAAAAAAGGTTACGAGGCTGGTGACTTAAGCCAAGGAGATACATTTAAATCATTAGGTTTAGAATTTTAAATAGTCTGAAAATAAAGGTATACTAATATTAATTAGTATATCTTTTTTATTTTGGAGGGATTATTGTGGAACTTTATTATAATGGACATATTTATACCATGACAGCTCGAGATAAGACTGTCTCAGCAGTACTTGTAGATAACGGACGCATCATTGAAACTTTCGATGAGATACCTGATATTGACATAGCAAAAATTGATTTATCAGGAAGCACAATGTTTCCTGGCTTTGTGGACACGCATTTTCATCTTGTTGGAACAGGTATTGCATTAAACGGTGTGAACTTTAAAGATGATACGGATATTAATATCATTAAAGAAAAGATTCGTACAGCTGCACAAGCAATTGATGATAAAGCATTTTTAATATGTGAAGGCTACAATGAGAATCAATTAGGTGGTATTAAGATCACTAACAAAGATATTGATGCAATTACTGATAAGAAAGTAATTATTAAACGTGTATGTCGACATGCCGCAGTAGTTAGCTCGAGTGTTTTAAATCATTTTAATATCAAAGATAGCGTAGAAGATATGCCAGGTGGTCAATATGAAAAAGTAGAAGGAATGTTAAACGGTTGGTTACATGATAATGCGATGGAATTAATACTAGAAGTTGCTTCAAATGAGGATGAGCACTCATTAACAAGACATGTAGACTTTGCAGTAAAAGCTTTGGAAGAAGCAGGCTTAACAGGCGTTCATACTGAAGATTTAGCCTATTACAATAGTTGTCAAAGTGTACTGAATGCATATAAAAATGTAATAAATGAAGATAACCCATTTAGGCTCAACATATTACGCCATACAGATGTAATTGAAGAGGTGTTAAAGAGTGATTTTGAATACAATGAATTCTTCAGACCGGATGCGATGAAATTTTATGCAGATGGTGCACTTGGAGGGAGAACGGCATTATTCAGTTTACCATATAGTGATGACGATACTACAAATGGTTTAGCTATATATACTCCTGACGAATTAGCTGTAGAAGTTCAAAAAGCGCGTGACTTAAATGTGAATATTGCAGTACATATGATTGGGGATAAAGCAGTAGAAATGGTGTTGGATGCAATTGAAGCTAATCCACCAAATTCCGGGCATGACCGACTTATTCATGTGAGTTTTTTAAGAGAAGATTTAATCGAACGTATGGAGAAACTAGATATTATTTGTGATATTCAGCCAATGTTTGTGGCTTCTGATTTTCCTTGGGCAATTGATAGAGTTGGGAATGAGCGCGTACGTTATAGTTACCCATGGAAGACGTTATTAAATAAAGGTATTATTTGTGGTGGAGGCTCTGATAGTCCAATTGAAGATTATCGTCCTTTAACTGGTATAGATGCTGCAGTGAATCGTAAAGCTTTAGATGATACAAGTGATGGTTATAATATGGTAGAAGCACTGGATGTATTTGAAGCAATTTCGTTATATACTACAGAGGCAGCGAAGGTAGCAAATAACTTGTCTGAATACGGGACAATCGAAGTTGGAAAAGTTGCTGATTTTACGATATTAAGACAAAATCCTTTTGAAGTGGAACGTAATGCAATTCATAAGATAGAAGTTGCTAAGACTGTTATCGATGGGAAAATAGTATTTGAATCATGAAAAGAGGTTGGGACAAGGTGTTCTACCGCAAATAAAAACCGAATGAAACTAATAAATCGTTTGATTTATAGTTTCATTCGGTTTTGCTTATGACAACTTCTGTTTCGCCGTTTAGGCTGTTGATTATAAGAAGATTAATAATGATGCCTCAAGCTTTTGTATAATAATAATTATATTTTCTTTCTCCAGTTGTAATCCGATAAAATCATATCATCCAATGTGTATTCTGGTGACCAGTTTAACGTTGCACGTGCTTTCGTAGCATCAGCTAATACAAAATCAGGGTCACCACCACGTCGTGCGGATGTTTTTTGATTCAATGTTAATCCTGTAACTTTTTGTGCTGCATCAACAACCTGTTTTACTGAGTAACCTTGCTCTGTTCCTAGGTTAAACACAGTAGATGTTCCATTATTAAATAAATAGTCCATGCCCAGTTGATGAGCTTTTGCCAAATCGAATACGTGAATAAAGTCACGGATACATGTACCGTCATCTGTTTTATAATCATCGCCAAAGATTTCGAACACTTCGCGCTTACCGAGTAAAGTACTGTTAATTGATGGAATTAAGTGTGTTGGATTCTTTGTACGTAATCCATTAGAACCATCAAGCATTGCTCCTGCTACATTGAAGTATCGGAAGATGACATAGTTAACCCCATAGCGTTCACTGATCCAGTGAATCATTTGTTCACCGATATGCTTAGATTCTGCGTACGGATTTGTTGGTGCAATGGGTGTTGATTCTACTGCTTTAATATTAAATGAATTATTGCCGTAAATAGAAGCGGTAGACGAAAACATAAATTTATTAATACCTTTATCAGCAATAACACGAAGCACATTATTTAAACCGCATACATTATGCTCGAAATATTTTAATGGGTCCTTTACAGATTCGCTAACGACAATCTTTCCAGCACAATGTAAGACAGCATCGATTTTCTCTAAATCAAAGATTTTAGAAAAATTATTTACATCACTTACATCACATTGATAAAACTTTGCACGACTATCAACTGCTTCTCTGTGCCCTGTAGATAGGTCATCAGCTACGATTACGTTATAATTAGAATCAAGTAATTTTGTGACTGTATGTGAACCAATATAACCAGCACCACCAGTAACTAATATAGTGTTCATCAGTAAATCTCCTTTAACGATAAAGTTATTCCTTTATTATACAATAAAATTTAAAGTAACGACTACGAAAAGTATAAATTTTACTAAAACGTAAAATAAAAAAATTATTAATTTTATTTTACACAATTATTAAATAGTTTGTTAATCTATATTTAGAATATTTCGAAGAAAAACGGGTAAGAGTTTGACGAGGAGGCCAGATTGATGAAACAATTTAAATTTCCTAAAGGTTCATTACTAACAATTTTATTTGTTTTATCTGTAATATTAATATCTGGTGGGGCATTTATATTAATGCTAACGTTTGGTATGTATGGATTAAGTCGAATTTTAATTTACTTTAAACTTGCTGAATTTACATACAATGAAAACGTCATGGACAATAGTTTTTATTATGGATCATATATTGCGATAGGCTATTTCTTGCTTGTTGTGATTGAATATATATTAGACGACGTGAAGAGAATGTATTCTGATAATAAGTATTTTCAAGGATGGTACTTTCATATACTGACAATTTGTTTGTCGACGATTGTTTTTTATTTCGGAGTGCATATTAATTATCAACATATACGTATTAATTTTTTAGTCATTCTCGCTGTGATTAGCCTTTTGTATTATTTAACAGAAATTTTTTATCCAGATAGTGAAAATTTGAATAAAGAAGAGGACTAGGACGTCAGTTCTAGTTACTTGACTGTCGTCAGTTTAATGTTAAACTGACAACGAGGTGAAAGAAATGAAAACGAACAGAAGTTATCTTGTGTGGTTAAATATTGCCCGTATTTATAACGATATACTCAAGCAAGTGAATGAGCAATTAAGGGATACGGGATATTCATCGAGCCATTTTGATTGTTTAAATCAAATTGATATACACCCTGGTTGCACACAAAATGAACTATCTGAATTGATGTATGTAACGAAAGGGAATATAACGCATTTACTTAAAAAATTAGAGAGTGACGGTTTAATTGAACGTTCTCAAGAATGGAAAGTGAAGTATATTCGATTAACGAACGAAGGTAAGAGTATTGTAGAAACGTTGCGTCCGAAACATACCGCTTGTCAAGAAGAGATATTCGGTAGTTTAACCCAAGATGAACAGAAGCAATTATTACAGCTACTCAGAAAGATGAAACGATAAAAATAAAAAAAGAGGGAATTATAATGAGAAAAATTATAGGACAACACCACGCATCTGGGATTACAAAAGATGCAGCAGAAAACTTAGTATTTTATACAGAAATTTTAGGGATGCGTTTAGTGAAGAAAACAGTAAACCAAGATGATCCTTCTATGTATCATTTATTTTATGCAGACGGGACAGGTAGTCCAGGTACGGATTTGACATTCTTTGAAATTCCGAATGTAGGTCAAACATATCACGGAACGAACAGTATTACACAAATAGCATTGCGCGTGAAAAGTGATGAAGCAATTCGCTACTTTGAAGAACGTTTCAATCAGTTTAATGTTAAACATAGTGGTACGGTAGAAATTAATAATCGTCTTTCTATTGAATTTGAAGATTTTGAAGGACAACGTTTAGCGTTAGTATCTGATGCTAATAATTCAGGTGTTGCAACCGGAACGCCATGGGAGAAAAGTATTGTCCCTGCTGAATTTGGGATTACTGGTTTAGGTCCGTTTAAGATGGATGTTGAAGATGTAGAAGGGTTTAGTAGTATCTTAACAGAAATATTTGGCTATACAAAAAAGGGGTTATTTATACATCCGATTACGGAACAAAATATTATCACGTTTAGTTCAGATTTAGGTGGTAATGGTGATGAATTACAGGTGGTCCATAATATGAGTACTCCTGAACGACCAGGTAAAGGCAGTATGCATCATATTGCGTTACGTGTGAAAGATGAAGCTGAATTACAAGAATGGATTGAATTTATTAAAGCAAATCGCATTCCATCAAGCGGTTTCGTTGATCGTCACTTCTTTAAATCACTTTATATTAGAACACCTCAAGGCATCTTAATCGAACTTGCGACAGATGGACCTGGATTTGCAATAAACGAACCGATGGAATCGTTAGGTGAAACATTATCATTACCACCATTCTTAGAAGAAAAACGCGAATGGATTGAAGCACATGTTAAACCATTGCCAGCAGTAAAACATATATAAAGTATGGCTGATGCCCAAGATATTAAATATATTGGCTATAATTCTAAAAAATAAAAATGATGGTCGAAAATATATCGACCATCATTTTTATTTATATTTATATTTACATTTCTTTTTCACAATAAACCGATACACTACCTGGGTTCACTTTGAACACACCGTTTCCATGCTCATCAATGACAACACCTTCTTCGATTGTATCTGTGTAGTCATACCAGGTTTGTCCAGCACGGTCTTCGCCAACAAACATTTGTTTTTCGGCTGAATCTTCACTGTTATTAATAATAACTGCACATCCAGATTTGTCATCCGCATTACCTCGTCGCACCCAACCCACTACGTTTGGATGGTCAAAGTAATCATCTTGTTGACCGTAGGCTTTCAATTTACGGACATAAAGTAGTGGATCAATTGCCATTTGCTTGCTACCAACAGGATGGTCGCCACCGATACCATAATAATCGCCATAGAATACACATGGGAATCCATCTTGTCTTAAAAGGATAATTGCATAAGCTGCCTGTTTAAACCAATCCTTTACAAACGATTCTAATGCCTCACCTGGTTGAGAGTCATGGTTATCAACAAATGTTACAGCATGTTCTGGGTTTTCCTTAACAATCGTACCGTCAAAGATTTGACGTAAGTCATATGCTGCACCGCCTTCTGAAGCGGCCTTGAAGTTAAAGTGCAGTCTCACATCAAATAAATCTAAACTATATTCAGCATCATCTAAGAAGTTTTCATTTACTTCTAAATTTGGATTCCAAAACTCACCAACAAAATAGAAGTCTTGTCCGCGATGCTCACGCATTGCATGAATAAAATCTTTTATAAAATAACTTTCTATGTGTTTTACTGCATCTAAACGCATACCATCAATATTTAATGTATCTATAAGCCATTTTCCCCAACTAATCGTTTCTTCACGAACATCAGGGTGTTGATAATCCACATTGGTAAACATTAAGTAATCGAAATTTCCTTTTTCGTGGTCAACGTTTTCGTTCCAATCTTTATTGTCACCTAAAATTTTAAATATGCCAGTACGACCCGTTCGATGATCGTAATCAGTGCCGTTAAAGTGTATGTAATTCCACTCAAAGTCACTATATTTTTTATTTCGTCCAGGAAAGTAGAATTTAGTAAATGCATCAATATCAAAAGGCTCAGAAATTTGATGTGAACGGTTATTAGGATCGACTTCAACGACTTTTACTGTTTCAGCTTCATCTGCACCTGCTTTATGATTTAAGACAACATCAGCATAAACTTTAATATCATGATCGTGTAGGGCCTTAATTGCTGCAATCAATTGTTCTTTAGTGCCATATTTCGTTCTTACTTGTCCTTTTTGATCAAATTCACCTAAGTCATATAAATCATAAACACTATATCCAGTATTCATCACGTGGTCAGCTTTTGTAACTGGTGGTAACCAAATAGCGTCGAACCCTTTTTCTTTTAATGAAGCGGCTTCATCCTTTAATCTATTCCAATGTTCCCCGTCTCCGTTTGAGTGCCATTCAAAGTACTGCATAATTGTGTAATTTCTAGTCATGTTTTTCTCCTTTAAACGTTTATATTTATTATACCCAATAAACAAAGACTTCATCGCAGTCTACAAATTAAATTATATCGCTTTTTTAATAATAAAGCCTTTATAAGAAATTAATTTATACAAAGTGCTTATCTTTTGTTAAACTATATCTATTAGAATAGTGAAGGGGCGTTTAATGTGTTGAATAAAGAACAAGTAATAGAACTTATCGGAAATCTTAATGATCCAATCGTAAATCTTCCATTAAAGGAAACTGGGGGAATTAAAGAAGTTACTATTAAAGAAGAGAAAAACCACGTTTCTGTAAAAATAGCTATTGCAAAACTAGGTGGACAAGAACAACTAGATTTACAAATGAAAGTTGTTGAAATTTTAAAAGAGAATGGCGCAAACACTGTAGGATTGCGTTTTGAACAATTAGATGATGAAGCATTAGAGAAATTCCGCGGGATGGCAACATCTGAAATTGAACAGTTACTTTCACCAGATAACAATGTCAATTTTATTGCAATCGCTTCAGGAAAAGGTGGCGTCGGTAAATCTACTGTATCTGTGAACTTAGCAGTAGCTTTAGCACGTTTAGGTAAACGTGTTGGATTAGTAGATGCTGATATTTATGGTTTTAGTGTACCAGATATGATGGGTATTTCAGAAAAACCTGAAATTGAAGGCGAACGCATTAAACCTGTTGAACGTTTCGGCGTAAAAGTGATATCGATGGCATTTTTCGTAGAAGAGAATGCGCCGGTCATTTGGCGTGGCCCAATGTTAGGGAAAATGATTAATAACTTCTTCCAAGAAGTTAATTGGGGCGAGTTAGACTATATTCTTTTAGATTTACCACCTGGTACTGGAGATGTTGCACTGGATGTGCATACAATGTTACCAAAGAGTAAAGAGATTATCGTAACAACACCACACCCAACAGCAGCCTTTGTTGCAGCACGTGCAGGTGCAATGGCATTGCATACCGATCACGAAATTTTAGGTGTAGTCGAGAATATGTCTTACTTTGAAAGCAAAGTAACGGGTGAGAAAGAATATGTATTCGGTAAAGGCGGCGGCGAGAAGTTAGCCACTGAATTAAATACTGAAATATTAGGTCAACTTCCTCTAGCACAACCGGAATGGTCAGAAACAGAATTCGCACCTTCAGTTTATGCAGAAGAACATGCATTGGGTCAAATCTATTTAGATATGGCGAAACGCGTTATTAATAAAACAGAAGAATAATGATGAGGTATTGAAGTGACATTAAAGAATTTAGGTAAATTTTATGGAATAACTTTGCTAATTGGTCTTCTAAGTACAGTTATTGTTAGTTTAGTGTTTGGTTATGATAAGCTTACGATTTATTTAGTAAAAGGTGAAATGGGTGAATTTTTAGCCGCACTTGTTTGGTTTATGGGGTATGGTTTACTCATTGCATCTATTTCCCAGCTTGCATTTTTTGCATATTTATTTATTCATCAAATGGGTCAAGGCATATTTAAAGGTGGATGGAATGCCATTCAAGTTGTAATAATTCTTTTTGCGATAATCGATTTGGTTTATTTTAGATATTTACGTTTTGGGAAACAAGATGGTGATATATTAAGATTCATCTGGATTCCAATTTTAATCGTTATTTTCGGTATTATCGTTGCCATCTATAAGAACAAGTTGACTGGGAAAAATGTATTTATTCCTGCAATGTTCTTTATGGTTGTGATGACTACAGTTGAATTAATTCCATTTTTAAAAGTGAAAGATATGATGTGGTTATACTGCACAATATTTAGTTTACTTTTATGTAATGCTTTCCAGCTATTATCATTACCGAAGTATAACCGTTTATCATACGAAGAACGTAAAGCGCGTAAGATTGAGCGTGGTATTTGGGTGGAACCAAAAACTGAAACACCACCAGTAAAAAAACAAACACAAGTCGTGTCACATAAGAAAAAAAGTAAGAAAAGAAAATAGAATTGAACATTAAAAAGTTAATATATTAAAAGAAAATAAATCAGATTAGACATTTGTTTAATCTGATTTTTTATTGGAGGTATTTTTATGAAAAGAGGTCTAATAAGTGCACTCGTTATCATTATGTTCATGAGTGCAATTGAAACGTCTATCATTTCACTCGCAACACCAGCCATCGGAAATGATTTAAATGCCTCGACTTCTCTTGCGTTAATTTTTACAACATACATGATTGCAATTGTGATGATTACACCGCTCGTTGGTGAGTTAATGAAAAGAATGGGTGCTAAGAATTTAATGTTACTTGGTATTATTACATTTATTATAGGTAGCATGCTTTCTGGGTTATCATTCACTTTTGCGATGTTACTCATATCTCGACTAGTGCAAGGCATGGGCGCAGGTATTATGATGACCATGGGGAACATAATTCCCAAGATTGCTTTTGAAATACCGTACCGCTATAAAGTGATGGGAATTGTCGGTTCAGTATGGGGTATTTCGAGTATAGTGGGTCCAATTTTAGGAGGTGTTATTTTAACATATTTGAATTGGAGTTATTTATTCTATGTTAATGTACCGATTGCATTATTTGCAATATTTCTAGTAATAAAATATTTTAAATTTGAAGAATCAACTCAAAATTCAAAGTTTGATTTTAAAGGATTGCTTCTATTCTATGTTTTTTTAAGTGTTCTATTATTGTCTTTACTCCTTCATTCACACTGGCTGATACATATGGGATTATTTATATTCGCGTTTTTAATATTAATATTCTTTATCCGATATGAAAGAAATGTTGCTGAGCCATTTATACCAGTTAGGGCATTTACAAAAACTATCGGTCTTGTCATGGGGACGGATATGATATTTGCCATCATCATGATGGGGACGAATATTTTCTTGCCAATCTACCTTCAAACAGAAAAAGGATTGTCACCGTTACTCGCTGGACTAACAACTTTTACAATTTCGATATTTTGGCTATTATCAACTTTTATCTTAAAACATATAGAAGCTAGACTCTCATTAAAACGAGTGTATCAACTTAGTTTCTTCTATATGATTATAGGGAGTATGATCATTTTCGTTTTTGATAGTACAATTACTGTAACGATTGCTTCTGCATTTTTAGGCTTAGCTTTCGGGACAGTGTTTACAAAAAATATCGTTACGATACAAGAAAGTGCTTTACCACATCAATTGGGTAGTATGATGAGTACTTATAGTTTATTGAAATTTATAGGATCCACGACGGGTTCTATCATTATGTCACTGGCTTACTACAGCCAAATCTTTAAGACCATCGATAATAATATGATGTTAGGTATAATTGCTGCATTAAGCCTTATCGTTATTTATGAGTTTGTTTTCAAAGTAAAAACTGTTTAATCACTTGCCTCTATTTAGCGGATGTATAAAGCATCATAAATAGAGGCGATTAACTTTTATATAAAAAATTTAAAAAAATATGAAAAAGTGTTGACTAATTTAGCGCATCTTGTTAAGATATAAAAGTCGCTGAAAACAGACGACACAAAGCTTTAGTACATCAGAAAAACAAAATGAAAAAGTGTAAAACTTGCACTTGAAACTTTGTTCATGACGATGTAATATAATAAAGCAAGTTGATTTACGACTTGAAACGAAATAATCAATCGAGTGTAAAACTTCTTAAAATTAAATGTTGCAAAGAGTTGAGAGTTATGTTATCATTAATTCTTGTAACACGAAAAAATGAACATTGAAAACTGAATGACAATATGTCAACGTTAATTCCAATAATTTGAGTGGACTTAGTTCACTCCCAAGAGTGATTGCCTCAAGCAATCAAAAGAGCATTATCAAACAAACTATTATGGAGAGTTTGATCCTGGCTCAGGATGAACGCTGGCGGCGTGCCTAATACATGCAAGTCGAGCGAATTGACAGAGATGCTTGCATCTCTCGATTTTAGCGGCGGACGGGTGAGTAACACGTGGGTAACCTACCTATAAGACTGGGATAACTTCGGGAAACCGGAGCTAATACCGGATAATATTTAGCTTCGCATGAAGCAAAAGTGAAAGACGGTTTTGCTGTCACTTATAGATGGACCTGCGGTGTATTAGCTAGTTGGTGAGGTAACGGCTCACCAAGGCAACGATACATAGCCGACCTGAGAGGGTGATCGGCCACACTGGGACTGAGACACGGCCCAGACTCCTACGGGAGGCAGCAGTAGGGAATCTTCCGCAATGGACGAAAGTCTGACGGAGCAACGCCGCGTGAGTGAAGAAGGTTTTCGGATCGTAAAACTCTGTTGTAAGGGAAGAACAAGTACGTTAGTAACTGAACGTACCTTGACGGTACCTTACCAGAAAGCCACGGCTAACTACGTGCCAGCAGCCGCGGTAATACGTAGGTGGCAAGCGTTATCCGGAATTATTGGGCGTAAAGCGCGCGTAGGCGGTCTCTTAAGTCTGATGTGAAAGCCCCCGGCTCAACCGGGGAGGGTCATTGGAAACTGGGAGACTTGAGTACAGAAGAGGAGAGTGGAATTCCATGTGTAGCGGTGAAATGCGCAGAGATATGGAGGAACACCAGTGGCGAAGGCGGCTCTCTGGTCTGTAACTGACGCTGAGGTGCGAAAGCGTGGGGATCAAACAGGATTAGATACCCTGGTAGTCCACGCCGTAAACGATGAGTGCTAAGTGTTGGGGGGTTTCCGCCCCTCAGTGCTGCAGCTAACGCATTAAGCACTCCGCCTGGGGAGTACGGTCGCAAGACTGAAACTCAAAGGAATTGACGGGGACCCGCACAAGCGGTGGAGCATGTGGTTTAATTCGAAGCAACGCGAAGAACCTTACCAAATCTTGACATCCTTTGACAACTCTAGAGATAGAGCTTTCCCCTTCGGGGGACAAAGTGACAGGTGGTGCATGGTTGTCGTCAGCTCGTGTCGTGAGATGTTGGGTTAAGTCCCGCAACGAGCGCAACCCTTATCTTTAGTTGCCATCATTAAGTTGGGCACTCTAGAGAGACTGCCGGTGATAAACCGGAGGAAGGTGGGGATGACGTCAAATCATCATGCCCCTTATGATTTGGGCTACACACGTGCTACAATGGATGGTACAAAGGGCAGCAAAACCGCGAGGTCAAGCAAATCCCATAAAACCATTCTCAGTTCGGATTGTAGTCTGCAACTCGACTACATGAAGCTGGAATCGCTAGTAATCGTAGATCAGCATGCTACGGTGAATACGTTCCCGGGTCTTGTACACACCGCCCGTCACACCACGAGAGTTTGTAACACCCGAAGCCGGTGGAGTAACCTTTTAGGAGCTAGCCGTCGAAGGTGGGACAGATGATTGGGGTGAAGTCGTAACAAGGTAGCCGTATCGGAAGGTGCGGCTGGATCACCTCCTTTCTAAGGATAATTACGGAAATCAAATCTTTAAGATTTGATAGGGATTAACATTGACATATTGTATTCAGTTTTGAATGTTTATATTTGACCTTCGGTCAATATGAAATGTTCAATTGTACTTTGAAAACTAGATAAAGTAAGAAGAAATAAAAGATTTTACCAAGCAAAACCGAGTGAGTTCATATTTGAATTCTTAAAAAAAATCGCGCGTTTATACATTTATGTATAAACATCACAATTATTAATAACAGATTAAGTTATTAAGGGCGCACGGTGGATGCCTTGGCACTAGAAGCCGAAGAAGGACGTTACTAACGACGATATGCTTTGGGGAGCTGTAAGTAAGCTTTGATCCAAAGATTTCCGAATGGGGAAACCCAGCATGAGTTATGTCATGTTATCCATATATGAATACATAGTATATGAGAAGGCACACCCGGAGAACTGAAACATCTAAGTACCCGGAGGAAGAGAAAGAAAACTCGATTCCCTTAGTAGCGGCGAGCGAAACGGGAAGAGCCCAAACCAAAGAGCTTGCTCTTTGGGGTTGTAGGACACTCAATACGGAGTTACAAAGGAACAATTTAGACGAATGACTTTGGAAAAGTCAGCCATAGAAGGTAAAGGCCCTGTAGTCGAAAAGTTGTTCTCTCCTGAGTGGATCCTGAGTACGGCGGAACACGTGGAATTCCGTCGGAATCCGGGAGGACCATCTCCCAAGGCTAAATACTCTCTAGTGACCGATAGTGAACCAGTACCGTGAGGGAAAGGTGAAAAGCACCCCGGAAGGGGAGTGAAATAGAACCTGAAACCGTGTGCTTACAAGTAGTCAGAGCCCGTTAATGGGTGATGGCGTGCCTTTTGTAGAATGAACCGGCGAGTTACGATTTGATGCAAGGTTAAGCAGTATATGTGGAGCCGTAGCGAAAGCGAGTCTGAATAGGGCGAATGAGTATCAGGTCGTAGACCCGAAACCAGGTGATCTACCCATGTCCAGGTTGAAGTTCAGGTAACACTGAATGGAGGACCGAACCGACTTACGTTGAAAAGTGAGCGGATGAGGTGTGGGTAGCGGAGAAATTCCAATCGAACCTGGAGATAGCTGGTTCTCTCCGAAATAGCTTTAGGGCTAGCCTCGTGTGATGATTATTGGAGGTAGAGCACTGTTTGGACTAGGGGCCCCCCTCGGGTTACCGAATTCAGACAAACTCCGAATGCCAAATAATTTAACACGGGAGTCAGACTGCGGGTGATAAGGTCCGTAGTCGAGAGGGAAACAGCCCAGACCACCAGCTAAGGTCCCAAAATATATGTTAAGTGGAAAAGGATGTGGCGTTGCCCAGACAACTAGGATGTTGGCTTAGAAGCAGCCATCATTTAAAGAGTGCGTAATAGCTCACTAGTCGAGTGACGCTGCGCCGAAAATGTACCGGGGCTAAACATATTACCGAAGCTGTGGATCCGTAAGGATGGTAGGAGAGCGTTCTAAGCAGCGTCGAAGCATGATCGTAAGGACATGTGGAGCGCTTAGAAGTGAGAATGCCGGTGTGAGTAGCGAAAGACGGGTGAGAATCCCGTCCACCGATTGACTAAGGTTTCCAGAGGAAGGCTCGTCCGCTCTGGGTTAGTCGGGACCTAAGCCGAGGCCGAATGGCGTAGGCGATGGATAACAGGTAGATATTCCTGTACCACCTAAGATTGTTTGAACGATGGGGGGACGCAGTAGGATAGGCGAAGCGTACTGTTGGTTATGTACGTCCAAGCACTGAGATTGAATATTAGGCAAATCCGGTATTCATTAAGATCAAGGTGTGATGGGGAGCGAAATTATAGTAGCGAAGTCGTTGATTTCACACTGCCAAGAAAAGCCTCTAGTTAGAAATTAGGTGCCCGTACCGCAAACCGACACAGGTAGTCAAGATGAGAATTCTAAGGTGAGCGAGCGAACTCTCGTTAAGGAACTCGGCAAAATGACCCCGTAACTTCGGGAGAAGGGGTGCTTTTTAGGGTGCAAGCCTTGAAGAGCCGCAGTGAATAGGCCCAAGCGACTGTTTATCAAAAACACAGGTCTCTGCAAAACCGTAAGGTGACGTATAGGGGCTGACGCCTGCCCGGTGCTGGAAGGTTAAAAGGAGTGGTTAGCATCTTGCGAAGCTACGAATTGAAGCCCCAGTAAACGGCGGCCGTAACTATAACGGTCCTAAGGTAGCGAAATTCCTTGTCGGGTAAGTTCCGACCCGCACGAAAGGCGTAACGATTTGGGCACTGTCTCAACGAGAGACTCGGTGAAATCATAGTACCTGTGAAGATGCAGGTTACCCGCGACAGGACGGAAAGACCCCGTGGAGCTTTACTGCAGCCTGATATTGAAATTCGGCACAGCTTGTACAGGATAGGTAGGAGCCTTTGAAACGTGAGCGTCAGCTTACGTGGAGGCGTTGGTGGGATACTACCCTGGCTGTGTTGACTTTCTAACCCGCACCACTTATCGTGGTGGGAGACAGTGTCAGGCGGGCAGTTTGACTGGGGCGGTCGCCTCCTAAAGAGTAACGGAGGCGCTCAAAGGTTCCCTCAGAATGGTTGGAAATCATTCGCAGAGTGTAAAGGCACAAGGGAGCTTGACTGCGAGACCTACAAGTCGAGCAGGGTCGAAAGACGGACTTAGTGATCCGGTGGTTCCGCATGGAAGGGCCATCGCTCAACGGATAAAAGCTACCCCGGGGATAACAGGCTTATCTCCCCCAAGAGTTCACATCGACGGGGAGGTTTGGCACCTCGATGTCGGCTCATCGCATCCTGGGGCTGTAGTCGGTCCCAAGGGTTGGGCTGTTCGCCCATTAAAGCGGTACGCGAGCTGGGTTCAGAACGTCGTGAGACAGTTCGGTCCCTATCCGTCGTGGGCGTAGGAAATTTGAGAGGAGCTGTCCTTAGTACGAGAGGACCGGGATGGACATACCTCTGGTGTACCAGTTGTCGCGCCAGCGGCATAGCTGGGTAGCTATGTATGGACGGGATAAGTGCTGAAAGCATCTAAGCATGAAGCCCCCCTCAAGATGAGATTTCCCAACTTCGGTTATAAGATCCCTCAAAGATGATGAGGTTAATAGGTTCGAGGTGGAAGTACAGTAATGTATGGAGCTGACGAATACTAATCGATCGAAGACTTAATCAATTTTATAGATTTTTTATTCGGGATTGCCGAGTAATATCTAATTTCTTCTTACTTATCTAGTTTTGAAAGTATAATTTATTATCTTTCATTTGTCTGGTGACGATGGCAGAGAGGTCACACCTGTTCCCATACCGAACACAGAAGTTAAGCTCTCTAGCGCCGATGGTAGTTGGTCTTACGATCTGCGAGAGTAGGACGTTGCCGGGCAATTTTTATGTTTATATTTATCCACAGTAGCTCAGTGGTAGAGCTATCGGCTGTTAACCGATCGGTCGTAGGTTCGAGTCCTACCTGTGGAGCCATAAGGCCCCTTGGTCAAGCGGTTAAGACACCGCCCTTTCACGGCGGTAACACGGGTTCGAATCCCGTAGGGGTCACCATTTTTAGGAGGATTAGCTCAGCTGGGAGAGCATCTGCCTTACAAGCAGAGGGTCGGCGGTTCGAGCCCGTCATCCTCCACCATTTTAAAAATTATTGGATTACATATACGGAGGGGTAGCGAAGTGGCTAAACGCGGCGGACTGTAAATCCGCTCCTTCGGGTTCGGCAGTTCGAATCTGCCCCCCTCCACCATCTATTGGGCTATAGCCAAGCGGTAAGGCAACGGACTTTGACTCCGTCACTCGTTGGTTCGAATCCAGCTAGCCCAGCCATTTTCAGAGCCATTAGCTCAGTTGGTAGAGCATTTGACTTTTAATCAAAGGGTCAGAGGTTCGAATCCTCTATGGCTCATCAGTTTCATCTATACACCCTTCGGGGTGTTTTTTTTTTGCTTTCTATATTATTGAATACGTTTTCATATAGATACATAAATATCCATTTTATTCATTTATGCATAAAAAGATTGTATATTGACGCATAGTTATATAAAATTAAAGTAGTCAGATAATTAAAAATTTTTTTAAATAAGGGGATTTTGTAATGAATAAGACAATAGAAATAATCGGGGCACCTAGTGCATTTGGACAACGAAAATTAGGGGTTAATTTGGGGCCAGATGCAATGCGTTATGCAGGCTTAATCGAGCGTGTAGAAGATATTGGTCATACTGTAATCGATACAGGTGATATTCAATCACCCAAAATTGATATGAAGAAGTATAAATCTGAACAAGGTGGCTTGCGTAACTTAGAAGAGGTTACATCATTCTGTGAATCATTATATGCTAAAGTAGATGCTGTTGTTCAAAAAGGTAATTATCCAGTTGTAATCGGAGGAGACCATTCTATTGCTATGGGGACAATAAGTGGTATTTCTAAGCATTATAAGAACTTAGGTGTTATTTGGTATGATGCGCACGGTGATTTAAATATTGATGAGTCATCACCATCAGGTAACATTCATGGTATGCCATTACGCGCATTAATTGGGGATGGACATGAAGATTTAGTGAATATCGGCGGATATAAGAATAAAGTAAAAGTTGAAAATATCGTATTAATTGGTATGCGTGACTTAGATGAAGGTGAAAAAGCGTATATTAAAGAAGTGGGTATAAAGACTTATACAATGGCTGAAATTGATCGTTTGGGTATTCAAGCAGTGATTGAAGAGTCATTATCATATTTAGAAAAATGTGATGGTATTCATTTATCATTAGACGTTGACGCTTTAGATCCAGTTGAGACTCCAGGAACAGGAACTACTGTACCTGGTGGAATTACTTATCGTGAAAGTCACTTTGCAATGGAGTTATTACATGATAGTGAAAAGATTACGTCATTTGAAATTGTTGAAGTAAATCCTTTAATTGATATTAACAATAAAACTGCGGATCAAGCAGTTGGATTAGTTGGATCTTTCTTCGGAGAAAAATTATTATAAATGCAGATTGTCATAAATAAAAATATTCCCTACCAATTAATTTTGGTCAGGGAATATTTTTATTTGGTAACTTGAATCACCAGTTTTTGATGAAGCTTTCTTAACATACTTCTTAAGGTCTTTCTTGAAATCAGCGAAGTCTTTTTCGTTGATTTGAAGCTTAAATGATAGATTGTCCTTCTTGCTATCTTCTTGAGAAAATTTAAGTAAATCTAAGTTGGGAACAATTTGCTTTGCTACAGGTGCATAAAACTTTTGAATAATACTATGCTTCTGTTCAGTCTTCACTAATTCGATAATACCTTGTTTCTCAAGCTCCGCTAAATGATAATGGATCTTTGCACGTGGTATTTCTAATTCATCAGCTAGTTGCTGACCTGTTTTAGCTTCGATAGACAATAGTTCTAAAAGTTTGATACGAAATGGGTCACTAACACACTTTAACTGAGCAAGGTTCTCGATAACTAAAATATCTAACATTATGCTTCTCCTTAGTATATTTACTTATTTATTAAGATAATTATATTATCCTTGTAAAGTTCAATTATGTCAACGAATTACACAAAATGATTAATATTATTATTTAAATTTAGTTGGTTTTATTACTAATTCATTAAATAAAAATATAATATTCATAAAATAATTTATGTTATATAACAAAACTTAAATTTTGTAAATTTATTTTTGTTGTATATTAACAAATTGATATAATTATTTCATATTATAATAAGATAGTAATGGAATGTTAACTGCATATAGTTTATTATTGAACTATACAAAAAAAGGAGGAAAATCATGTTAGGTCAGAGAATAAAAGAACTTAGAAATCAAGCAAATTTAACACAACAAGAGTTAGCAGACGGTATTATTTCAAGAACATACCTAAGTTTAATTGAAAAGAACTCAGTACATCCTTCAACGAATGTGTTAAAAAAATTAAGTGTGCGTTTAAACTGTACATTAGAAGACTTTACAAGTACAACAGAAGATAGAAATTTAAGTCTTTTAGAGATAAAAAAAGAGATTAAATGGGCTGAGAATCATGTGTTAATGAATGATTTTAAAAATCTTGGCGATTTTATAGATAAAAGTTATGAAACATTAGAAAGTATTACAGAATCAGAACGCGGTGCGATAAGTTGGGTCACTGCTAGCTATTACTTCCATAATAAAGATTATGACAATGCCCGTAAATATGTAGAAAAAGCAATCGAAATTGTAAAAAAAATGCGTGATGTTACAATTTATTTACGTTCTCTAGAATTGTTGGGTCGTATTGAGTTTGAGGTTGGTAATGATATGGAAGCTATCAATCATCTCACGAAAGCAAATAATATTACGATTGTAGAGAATATAGTTAACATAACACGCGTCTCAATCCTTTATTATTTAGGTAATTACTATTCACGTATCGGTGAGTTTTATGTTGCCATTAAATTATGTGAAGAAGCTATGGATTTAAATATGAAGTTAAATACATATCATTTAGCATTGAACATTGAAAATACATTAGGCCGCTCTTATCAAGCAACAAGAGATAATGAACAAGCGGAATACCATTACAGAAGAGCGATTAGCTATGCAGAATTACGACCTACCTCATTTGATTATGTTGGCAGTTTAAGCAACCTAGCTATGTTGCTTGAATCTTTAGGAAGAATTGATGAAGCATATGAAATTATAATGAAATGTAATGATATGTTAGATGAACATAAATTTAATCATCCATATGAAGTTAATGTACGTTTGCATTTAGCAGATATCATGATTGGTAAAGGACTATATGAGGAAGCGCGCGTTATTATTGCAGAGAATATTAAAGGTGATAATAGTGGTTATGGAGAAGAATTGATGGGCGATCTTGAATATAAACTTGGTAACCATCAAGGGGCATTGACTTATTACAAGGTAGCATTAAATGGTAATGAACATGTGTATTACTTCGGTAGAATCACGAAAAAAATTGCAGAAATTTATGAAATTCTTGGTGATTTAGAACAATCAAACGAATATTATAAAAAATGTATCAATCTATACGAAGAATCTCTCCCACACATGGTATAATTATTTTTAGCATGAATATGGAGGAGATACAATGCAGTTGCTTAGTGTACTTGATAATTTAAGTACTGTTAAGATTATTACTGGCATCCTGGACTTGCTGATTGTGTGGTACGTTATTTACTTGCTAATTAATGCAATTAAAGGAACGAAAGCTATTCAATTATTAAAAGGTATCTTCTTTATTCTGATTGGTAGAACGCTGAGTAATCAGTTGGATTTAACAACAACAACAAAAATGTTTGATATGGTTATGGAATGGGGTTTCTTAGCCATCATTGTTATCTTTCAACCAGAATTAAGAAGAGCTTTAGAACAGCTCGGACGAGGAAGTCTATTTAAACGTAACGCTCAGAACTTGAAAGTAAATCAAGCTAAGCTTACAGACGCGATGGTAAAATCAGTACAGTATATGGCAAAACGTCGTATAGGCGCTTTAATTGTTTTTGAGAAAGAAACAGGACTTCAAGATTATATTGAAACAGGTATACCAATCAATGCAGATATTTCATCTGAATTATTAATAAATATATTTATTCCAAACACACCTTTACATGACGGTGCAATGATTGTTCAAGGTGATAAAATAGCGGTAGCAGCAAGTTACCTACCACTATCTGATAGTGTAAAAATCCAAAAAAGCTTAGGAACACGTCATAGAGCAGCTGTAGGTATTTCTGAAGTGTCAGATGCCTTTACGGTCGTGGTCTCTGAAGAAACAGGGGATATATCTGTTACCTATAATGGACGTTTACGTAAAGATGTTTCATTAGAAGTTTTTGAAGCCTTACTTACTGAACATTGGTTTAGTACACATGTCACTAAGAAAGGTGTTGAAGAATGATGTTAGAGAATAAATGGGGACTTAGATTTGTTGCCTTAATTTTAGCTTTATTTTTATTCCTATCAGTAAATGATGTCTTCGCACTCTTTGGTGATAATCAATTTAACCAAAAAACACAAACAGTTATTGAAGATGTACCTGTTAAAGTTATTTATGATGATAAGAACTTATATTTAACAGGTGCTCCGAAGACTGTGAGTGTTAGAGTGAGCGGACCGCAGTCTATTGTTAAGAAGACAGAAAGTATGATGGATTTTAACGTTTCACTTGATTTATCTAACTCAAAAGTTGGAGAATATAAGAAGAAATTTAAAGTTAAAGGTATTTCTGATAAGTTGGATTATGAAATTATACCGAAAGTAGCTAACGTTTCTTTATCAGAAAAAATAAAAGATACACGTCAAGTAGAAGCGGAAATTAGTAATTCACGTATTGCCACAGGTTATGAACTGATCGGTAAAGAAGTTGATCCATCACAGGTGACAATTACAGGTGGTGAGGATGAAATCAATAAAATTGCTTATGTAAAAGCAACATTGAAAGAGACAACGAAATTATCTAAGACAACAAGTGAAGATGCAGAAGTGAATGTATTTGACTCACATTTGAATAAGCTTGATGTATCAGTGAAACCTGATAAAGTTAAAGTGAACATTAAGATTGCACCAACATCCAAGACAGTCGCAATCAGTGCCAAAAAATCAGGGAAATTACCATCTCACTTAAAGTTAAATAGTCTTGAATTATCTGAGACAGAAGTTGAACTGTTTGGTAAACGCTCTGTTTTAGATGGCATTGGAAGTTTGGCAATCGAAGTAGATTTATCAAAAGTAGCTAAAGATACAATTGTTAAAGAAAATATACCTTTACCAAAAGATGTATCAAGTGCAAAACCGAAACAAGTTGAAATTAAAATTGATGTAAGTAAAAAATAACTAATGGATTAAAAGGAGTTATAAATAATGGGTAAATATTTTGGAACAGACGGTGTAAGAGGTGTAGCTAATAGTGAGTTAACACCAGAATTAGCATTTGAATTAGGGCGTTACGGTGGTTATGTATTAGCACATGGCGGTACAGATAAGCCTACTGTTGTAGTAGGACGCGACACACGAGTTTCTGGTATTATGTTAGAATCTGCGCTTGTAGCAGGATTACTATCAACAGGTGCAGAAGTTATGCGACTAGGTGTTATTTCAACACCAGGTGTATCTTACTTAACAAGAGAATTAAATGCACAAGCGGGTGTAATGATTTCAGCAAGTCATAACCCTGTACAAGATAATGGTATTAAATTCTTCGGTTCAGATGGCTTTAAATTAAGTGATGCACAAGAAGCAGAAATTGAAGCTTTATTAGATGCGAAAGAAGACACGTTACCAAGACCGACAGGTGTTGATTTAGGCCATACTTCAGATTACTTTGAAGGTGGACAAAAATACTTAAGCTTTATTAAATCAACAATTGATGGTGATTTAGAAGGATTAAAAATTGCACTAGACGGTGCTCATGGCTCAACTTACTCTTTAGCACCTTACTTATTTGGTGATTTAGAAGCGGATACAGTAACCATTGGTTGTAACCCAGATGGCAATAATATTAATGATGGAGTAGGGTCAACACATCCAGAAGGACTAGCGGAATTAGTTGTGGAATCAGGCAGCGACTTCGGTTTAGCATTCGATGGAGACGGAGACCGTATTATCGCAGTTGATGAAAAAGGACAAATCGTTGATGGCGACCAAATTATGTTCGTATTAGCACAAAGCATGCATAATGAAGGCACATTAAAAGATAACATGGTTGTTTCAACAGTGATGAGTAATTTAGGATTCTACAAAGCATTAGATGAATTTGAAATTAAATCAAATAAAACTAAAGTTGGAGACCGTTACGTTGTTGAAGAAATGAGAAATGGCCAATACAACTTAGGTGGCGAACAATCTGGCCATATTGTAATGATGGATTACAATACGACAGGTGATGGATTATTAACAGGTGTTCATTTAGCGAGCATCATTAAGAAGTCTGGTAAAACTTTAAGTGAATTAGCAGGACAAATGAAGAAATACCCGCAACGTTTAGTGAACATTCGCGTTTCTGATAAGCATGCGGTTGAGCAAAATACAGCTGTTGCAGAATCAATTGCTAAAGTTGAAGCTGAAATGAACGGAGAAGGTCGTGTGTTAGTACGTCCTTCAGGAACGGAACCATTAGTGCGTGTAATGGTTGAAGCGAAGACAGAAGAAGATGCTGAACGTTTTGTAAACAGCATTTCAGAAGTTGTTCGTGAACATATGGGAATTTAAGATTAATATAATTGAGCACCAGATACTATTATTGTATCCGGTGCTTTTTTGTTTGAGTGGGGAAAAATAGAGAAAGTTTTTCTACACAAATAAATTACGTAATATAATTTTTAATGTATAATTATTAGTAAGTAGTTTTGTATTGTTTAGAGATATAAGACAAGTAGCATATTTAATTCTGTTTCCGAATGAATTTAATTTCTAATACTTGTCTAATTTATCATAAATATAGTACAATTACAGGAGTTTAATTGAAAGTGAGGGTAGTTGAAAATAGAATATACAGCGCCAGAACAGGAAACTGTTGACGAGGAAGATGGTTATCGAAAATTCGGCGGATGCCATCACGGATGTAGCTATTCGGTAGTTGATGAACAAACCACTTGGGCAACTGGGTGAACAAAAGACATCAACAAAGCACAAATAAGTATTCTTAATAAATAAAACTTAAAATATATTTAACATAGCGCAAGTCGCTCAGGAGGAAATTATTATGTGTGGTATCGTAGGTTATATTGGAACGCAAGATGCAAAAGAAATTCTATTAAAAGGTTTAGAAAAATTAGAATACCGTGGTTATGATTCAGCGGGTATCGCTGTTCGTAATGGTGAAGATGTACGTGTTTACAAAGAAAAAGGACGAATTGCTGAACTACGTAAAGCTGTAGATGCTTCATTCGAAACATCAACTGGTATTGGTCATACACGTTGGGCTACTCATGGTGTACCTAATCGTGAAAACTCACATCCTCATAGATCTGAAACAGAACGTTTCACTTTAGTACATAATGGTGTTATCGAAAACTACGAACAATTAAAAGAAGAGTTCTTATCTGGAGTTACATTCAAGTCAGATACTGATACTGAAATTATTGTTCAATTAATTGAACACTTTTCTAAACAAGGTTTAGAAACAGAAAAGGCATTTACTGAAGTAATAAAATTATTACACGGTTCATATGCTTTAGGCTTATTAGATTCACAAAGCCCAGAGGTAATTTTTGTTGCGAAGAACAAATCTCCTTTATTAGTTGGTTTAGGTGAAGGATTTAACGTTATTGCTTCTGATGCTATGGCGATGTTACAAGTGACTGATACTTATGTTGAATTAACTGACGGTGAAATCGTATTAGTAGAAAAAGAAAAAGTGACAATCAAAGATGTAAATGGAAAAGAAATCAAACGTAAGCCTTACAAAGCAGAAATCGATGCTTCTGATATTGAGAAAGGAACGTTTGCGCACTATATGCTAAAAGAGATTCACGAACAACCTGCAGTTATGCGTAGAATCATCCAAAAATATCAAGATGAAAAAGGCGAATTAAAAATTGATAAAGATATTGTTAAAGCTATTCGTAAAGCAGATCGTATCTATATCGTTGCTTGTGGTACTTCATACCATGCCGGATTAGTAGGTAAAGAATATTTAGAAAAATGGGCTAATGTTCCAACTGAAGTACATGTTGCTTCTGAGTTTGTTTACAACATGCCATTATTATCTAAGAAACCATTATTCATCTTTATTTCACAATCAGGTGAAACAGCAGATAGTCGTGCTGTTTTAGTTGAAGCAAAGAAATTAGGTCACCCTGCATTAACAGTTACAAACGTACCTGGTTCTACTTTATCTCGTGAAGCAGACCATACATTAATCTTACATGCTGGACCTGAAATTGCTGTAGCTTCTACTAAAGCGTATACAGCACAAATCGCAGTATTAGCAATCTTAGCACAAGTTGTTGCAAAAGATGCTGGTATCGATACTGGTGTTGAATTATTACCTGAACTTGCAAAAGTAACTTCAGCTATCGTATCAATCGTTGATGATGCAGATAAGATGGAAGATATAGCACGTCAATTTTTAGAAACAACTCGTAATGCGTTCTTCATCGGCCGTACGATGGACTTTTATGTAGGTCTTGAAGGTGCATTGAAATTAAAAGAAATTTCTTACATCCAAGCAGAAGGATTTGCTGGTGGAGAACTAAAACACGGTACGATTGCTTTGATTGAAGAGGGTACACCTGTAATTGCTTTAGCAACACAAGAAGCTGTCAACTTATCAATACGTGGTAATGTTAAAGAAGTTGTGGCACGTGGTGCAAACCCATGTATCATTTCAATGTCAGGATTAGAGCAAGAAGGTGATGCATATGTAATTCCAGCTGTACATGATATGTTAACACCTTTAGTATCAGTAGTTACTTTACAATTGATTTCTTACTATGCAGCATTACATCGTGACTGTGATGTTGATAAACCACGTAACTTAGCGAAATCAGTAACAGTTGAATAATTAATTTTTCAAGCACTTCACATTTTATGTGAGGTGCTTTTATTTTTGTAAGCAAAGTGTTAAAAGTTATATGGTTGTTTTGGTATAACACTTTTATGAATGTGCTGTTAAAATTCAAGTGTGAAAAATCACTCATATAAGCACATTTTGTAGTATTTGTGAACATGTAAATAAATGGTTGTAAACTAGTACGAATGGGACTAAACTGTAGTTGAAAATACAAATAGAAGGAGAGTGTAAAATATGAATAAAGTATTTAAGTCAGTTAGTACTTTAACAATCGCATCTTCACTATTACTCGGCATAGCTGCAGTAGCACAACCAGCTCAAGCAGCAACGAAATCAGTAACACCATACTATACTTACAAAGGATACGTTAAAAACAACACGAAATTTTTGTTGGACAAAAACTTTGTACGTGCCTTAAAGTATGATAACTTCAAAATCAATGGTCACAAGTTAAATCTTAAAGGGAAGCCCGGAGCCAGTAAAGATTTTATGAAGTATGATACTTACTATTACAAAGACAAAAAGAACCGTGTAACAATGATTAGACCGTTAGTAGGGAATGCAAAGCAAGTAACATTAAAAGCATTCTTAAAAGCACACAAAGGAAATAAGCTCGTAAAAAAAGGAAAAGGTGAAAAGCCGAATATGTATGAAGTGTACTACAAAACAAATGGTGCAGAGTACATGGCAATGTTCCAAAAAGGTTACCTAACTTATTTTGAATATGGTATCTACGAAAAATAAGAATGAAAATATCTCATGCAGAAGCATGGGATATTTTTTTGTTTACAGCAAATTAATTGGATGCAAAAAAACTTAATTTATCAATATTTCACTTCCTTATTTACAAAGGATTGTTATATAATGGAACTAATAAAGGAGTGATTTTAATGAAAAAATTATTCAGCTTTTGCATTGCTTTAATTTTACTTTTCACTTTAACAATAGACGTCAACGCAGCACTAAAGAAGCCGAGTGTCCCTAACTTAAAGAGTAAGACCGCAATTCAAACAATGAAAAAAGGGACATTCAAACTTAACGGAATAAAAATAGGAAACACCTATGGTTACGTAAAACAAAAATGGGTTAAGCCATCATTTAAAGTTAATTCGTTATATCAACGCTATGACTTTGAATACCACTATTTAACTGAGCGTGGAGATAATACAATTCTTTATTTTCAAGGAAAACGTGGAGACAAGCCTGAGCAATATCGTTTACGTTCGATTAGTTTTGCAGGGATTCCTCAATACTTTACAGTCAGCGATATGAATAAATATTGGGGAGAAGGAGATCTTTATTACCCCCAAGCTGAAACAATTAATTATATTCAAGGTAATGCGTTACTATCATTTGATATCAATGGGAGCTTAACTTATGTTGCAATGCTACATAAAGAAGATATAAAAGAAATATTAATAAAATTTGCATTTTAATAAAATGAATTAAGCGTACATATCTGTTAGATATGTGCGCTTATTTTTTACAATTCTACGTATTAATTTTTAGTTAAATCTATAAGATTATTGCTAATTATAACGAATGTTTTAATAATATAATTCTATGTTAATCTTGTTAATGTTTAGTTAGTTTATGTTATTTTTAAAATTTCTAATTTTACAATTAAATTACATCATTTCAATATTATAATTAACACGGAGGATATATTCTATTGAATACGATTGATATGTACTTAGCATTAGATGACATTTATAAGAAATTTCCAGAATTAAAGACAAATAAGTCTGATCAATTGATATTACGTACACTCATTTATACAAATTATGCCCTGGATTCAGTGGAATATATCACTGGAGAAGACAAACAATCGATAATGAATATATATCAAAAAATCATGAGTGATCACCATCCTTCTCTACTAAGAAAAAGTGCAACTGAATTTAATAAAAAGCCTGAACCTTCTAAACCACGTCATTTCAAACGTATGGAAATGATTGAATTTCTTAAAAATGAATTACGTAAAGAAAACCCTAAGATAGAATTTATTAATTTGAAATATAATATATTGTCATGTCAACTAGGAGAACGATTCTTTACAATATATGTGAGTACGAGTCGGGATTATGAATTTCTTAAAGAAGAAGAACTCATCATTAAAAAGCGTGTTGCAGCATGGCATAAAGGTGACGAAAAAATCTTCTCTGCTCATGATTACTATGCATTAATGGTGAAGAAGGATAAAAATTCAGAGTATATAACAGATAATGAGCAAGCAATAGAATATTTAATACTGGACCAAGAAGAAATGCAAGAATGGTTAAATAAAAAGAGTAAGACACAAAGTGGTATGATTAACTGCTATGTACATTATATTCAACAGAAGGACAGTTCGATCATTAGAAAGATTGAAGATTCAAGAGAACATCCGAAGATTTCTTTAATAGAGTATCATAGAAGAGGATATGTTATCAGTGAGTAGCGTTCAACTAGATTGGCAATCGCTGATTCAAGATATCGCGTTAGAAAAAGCGTAGGACATGAGCGTCCTACGCTTTACTTTTGCTATTCAATTGATTAAATCGCGTACGAATTTCAAAGAAAATTGAAACGACAAGCATGAATTGAACGATTTTAGAAACGATACCAAGATTGAAAATGAAGATACATATTAATATAGCGATTCCCAATAAAAAAAGAGCGATTGCTATGTACAATTGCTGTTTAACTTTACCTGGTGTAATGACTTTACCACTTTGTGTTAACATTGCATTATATAAATTAAATGTCATAAATAAACCGATAGAAATTAAATATAATGCACTCACTATCATTTTAGGGTCACTTTGTTGTATACCATCATAGACATTAAATAATTGTACACCGAAAAAAAATAATGCAAGAAAACCGAATAATATATTACCAAACTTCATAACTATCTCCTTTTGATTGCCTTAATAAGACTATATGATAATAATAATATCATAAGTATCTCAAGGATTCTCATAAACCAACTATAATCCACCAGAAACATACCAATCAATAAGCCAATCGCAAGGATAAGTAACATACTACATAAACCGATGAGTAAAGTCTGATGTGCTTTCCGTTCAGTATAACCTTCACTTGTTTCAATCCAGAACATTAAAAGTAAGCCTAAAATGGATAGACTATAAAGTCCGCCTATGACTTCTTTATAATCTTCTATCATTAAACCGGTGATGACTGAATATATATTACCGATAAGACCTATCGTTAGAAAGAATATTAATAGTACGATTCTTATAGACATTAAATAACCATCCCTTCAAATATATATTACCATTAATTGATATAATTGTCATAGAAGGTATATAGGCAAATCGTTATGTATTAATGGTAAGATAGACTAATACTGAATGGGGGATTAATTATGAATATTGAGAATAGAACGATAGATTTATTTATACCAGATTATGTTGAAGAAAATGACACTTTACCGTTAATCGTTATGCAAGATGGGCAATTTGTACTTGAAAATAAAGAAGGTCATTTAGGTTTAGAAGATTTTATTAATGACAACAAATTAAAAGTAGCGTTACTTATCGTTCCTTGTAATCTAGAAAACCGAAAAAATGAATATTGCCCTTATCAAAGTGGCGTCTATGCGGATGAAACAATTAATGAGCAAATTAAATTAACACCTGTAGGGAAAGATTATGCGAAGTATATATCAGAAGTTGTTATTCCGCATGTAGTTCAAGACAATGGATTTAGATTTACGAGGGTTTATCTTGCTGGAATTTCTCTTGGAGCATTAATATCTATGTATATGCTTGCTACTTATCCCAATAAATTTGATGGTATAATATCAGTTTCTGGGGCGTATTATATTAATCAAGAGGCAATTGAAGAAAAGATTAGAGAGAGTAGTATAAGTAATGCACATCGTATATACATTGATTATGGAACAGAAGAGAATGATGATGAATTGATAGCACATAGATTTATTGAAAGTAACAATCGTATAGCGGGGATTATTCAATCTAAAGGATCAAGATTGAAACATAGTGTATTTGAAGGTCATAAACATAATTACACTTATTTTAAAGATAGAATGAATAATGCTATAAAAGAAATAATAAAATAGGCTGTTTTCTAAAGGTGAATTTGAGAGTTCAGCTTTAAGAAAGCAGTGTGAGTGCACGAAAAAAGCCAAGGAGATGTTTCCTTGGCTAAAATTTTATTAAAATAAGTAATTAGTATAAGTTATTTCATCAACATACCATTTATATCTAATCTTTTTATATGTTATGTCTAAATGATCCCCATAACTATAATTTTTATAACCATCACTAGTATAAGTATGTGACGGTTTCCCAAAATATTTGTTCACTTTTGTCAGTTCATATTTATTATAGTCATCATCTATTGAAATGTATTCAATACGAGTGTTATTGATATTAGCTTTAGTACTTGGATAAGATAATGATGCGTATAAATAGCCATTAGACCCATAAGAAGCAGTTACATCTGTAGATCCATAGCCTCTTGAAGTAGATGAACTGTTAGGAGCGCCCCATGCGTTTACCATGAATTTACGAGTGTTTCCTAACTTAATACCATAGTATTTGAATGTACCATTTTTTAAAGCTTTAGCATTTGTATAGCTATAAAGATAAGGTAACTTGATATTTGCATATCGTAATTTGTGAGATGCTTCAGTTGTTGGTGCAAAGATAGAAGCAACTAATGAAACGGCTAAAGCAGAGCTAATAATTTTCTTCATAATGGTCTATCCCCTTTGGATGTGATAAACATATTATAGTCTAAGTTTAGAAAATAAGGAATAAAAAAATGATATAGGAGTGTTTTAATAAATTATGCATTTTTTGAAGAGATAGAGTGTATGGTTAAAAAAGATATGAACACTTTGGAAACTAATAATGATGATAGTAATCTGGTAATAACTAATGTGGTATCATAAATTGAAATAGTTGGGAGATGATTACTATGAAAATTTTAATTGCGCCGGATTCTTACAAAGAGTGTTTAAGTGCAATTCACGTAGCAGAGTGTATGAGAGATGGGTTAGCAATGTCATTATCTAATACTGAATTTGTCATTCGTCCGATGGCGGATGGCGGTGAAGGGACAGTTGATGCATTAATTTATGGCTTGAAAGGTGAACGTAAAGAGATTCAAACAGTTGACATGTATCGTCGTCCGTTGATGACGTATTATGGTGAGATTGATAAGACGACTGCCGTCATTGAGGTGGCAAACATTATTGGCATGGAAGTGACGCGTGAACGTAATCCACATCTCGCAACAAGTTATGGCGTAGGTGATGTGATTCGTCAACTTGCAAAGCATGGTTACAAGAAGATACTAGTCGGCCTAGGCGGAAGTCTAACAAATGATGGGGGTGCAGGTGTTCTAGAAGCACTTGGCTTATCGTTTATTGATAATTGTGGTAATTCACTTGAAGTAAATGGTGGTAATTTAAGTGATATTTCATCGGTTGAGGGAAATTTAATTGATTGCTTATCAAATATCGAGATTGTCTTAGTGTGTGATGTTGAGAATCCATTGATCGGTGAAATGGGTGCAACATATACTTACGGTAAGCAAAAAGGGATTGAAGTAAACGAGATGTCAGTGTTCGATGAATCAATTGGCAGATTTGCTCGTCTTGTTTCAGAATATATTGGGTTAGATGCAAGTGAAACGCCAGGTGCAGGTGCTGCGGGTGGTATCGGTTATGGGGTGTTATCTGTTGGTAGTAAGATTGAACCAGGTGCGGAATATATTGCTGACATCGTATTAGATGACTTGGATATGGACACTTTCGATTATGTATTTACAGGAGAAGGCAAGAGTGACTTCCAAACGAAATATGGGAAGTTGCCTGTTTGTGTAGCGAAACGTGCGAATGCAAGTGGTGCAAAGTCTATTCTTGTGTCTGGTGGGTTAGGAAAGAAGTACGATGATTTATATGAATATTTCTTAAGTATGCATTCAATCACAGATGGTCCCATGGATTTAGAGTATGCAATTAAAAATGCTGAAACATTAATTACAAATACCTGTCGAAATATTGGCAGACTATTAGTATAAATAAAAAAAGAGCCTAGGCTCTTTTTTTCATTCCATATTTATCTATACTCAATTTAAGTAATATAGCAATCACGATTAAAGAAACAATCGTTACGATAACGCCACCTTCTAAACCAAACTTTCCACCATTAACTAATGATAATTCCATGTTGGATTTCGAATTAAAGATAGTACCGGGTAAAGCTTGTCCACTGACTTCATTACCTAAGAACACACCGAGCGTAATATTCCAGAAACTATGTGCAGCCCCTGTTAACCAAATATTATCAGACCAGTAGAATAATAATGAGAACACGATGCCAGCTAAGAATAGATTCACAAAGCTTAGAATACTTGTATTTGGATTTAAGAAGTGTAAGAACGAGAAGAATGCTGAGTTGATGATAATCCCAGCAGGCACACCAATTTGATAACTTATTTTATTCATTAAGAAACCACGCGCGATGACTTCTTCCGTTAAACCTTGTATCATGAATAGTGCAACGAGCCAAGTGATTGTAACCCAAGGAATCGATGCATTCAGTGTGCTACTCATAGCGCCAAATACTAAGTTGATTACATAAACGATCATGATGATGAGTATCCCTAAACATAAACCCAGGAAGTATTTAGATATAATCTTTTCCTTAAAGAAACCTAACGCTTGAATAGGGTGACGATAAGCATATCTGTTAATTAAGAGACATGCAGCAAGTAAGAAAGGGAACATGAGTAGACCGATTAATGTACCTAATGGCTCAGCCATTAAATCATTCATCGTTGCTGATGGATTAAAGGCTAAGAGAATTGGGATAATGATAAATCCCGCAAGCATTTGTACAATAAAGAAGATGGCAAACGCAATAAGTATAGTAGCATACCAGGGGATATTATTTGGTGACTTTTTAGATAAGGCAATACTATGGTTGAAGTGCATAGAATATTCCTCCAGTGTAATTTTAAAACTAGTATATCATAGAAAAATTACATTATATCAAGATAATGTAGTAAAATATAGCATATGTGAATTGAAGAACGGAGATGGATAAATGAAATTAAGAACAATGATTACAATATTAATGGCAGCAGTGATACTTGCTGCGTGCGGCAAAGAAGAAGCAGCACCGAAAAAAGAACAAGTGAAGCAGGAGAAACAAGAGAAAAAAGAAAGTGCAGCTGAAATAGCAAGAAATAAAATTAAAGAGAGCCGCGAGAAGAAACAAGAAACTTCGACTGAAACGAAAACAAATGAAAAAGCAGTTGTGACGGAAGAAAGTAAAGAAAATATTGAGACGAACGAACCTGCGACAACAGAAGCAGTACAGAAAACGAATGTAAATAACATTACAAACCGTAGTATGTTAAGTCAAATTATATATAGTAACGATTATACAGCAGCAGAGAAGATGTCAGCATATCAAAGTGGAGTAGCAAATGGAGTGATACCTCAAGGAACAGATACATCATCGCCAGCTGCCGCTTTTGAAAGTGCAATACGAGCTGAGCAAGCGGAAACTCAAACGCCGCAAACAACTGAACCTGCAACGACAGCTCCAGCAATTGATCCGAATACAGGATTACCCGCGCAACAGTAGGGATTGTTGAGGTATTGAAAGTGAAAGCGTAAACGGCTGTAAACAGAAAAAACAGCCGCGTACGCGAAAAAATAGGATAAGTGAAAGCGTAAGCGGCTGTAAACAGAAAAAACAGCTGCGTGCGCGAAAAAAATAGGAACCGTGAAAGAGTAAACGGCTGTAAACAGAAAAAACAGCCGCGTATGCGAAAAAATAGGAACCGAGATAGAGTAAACGGCTGTAAACAGAAAAAACAGCCGCGTGCGCGAAAAAAATAGGAACCGTGAAAGAGTAAACGGCTGTAAACAGAAAAAACAGCCGCGTGTGCGAAAAAAATAGGAACCGAGATAGAGAAATCGGCTTACTTGCTGGTTTCTTTTTATTGCTTAATTTAGGAGAATGACAATGGAACTAATCGAAGGGATATTCATAAATACACTTAAACATAAGAATAACTATACTGATAAAGAATTGATTGTGATGCATGAGACGGTTTCAAAATTAATTAACATTTCAACGAATGAAAATAAACCGGGTATGCTACTCGGTCGAATTCAATCAGGGAAGACACGTAGCTTTATGGGCTCCATGGCAATGGGCTTTGACAATGGATATGATGTAGTAATAATTCTAACGAAGAATTCCAATGCATTAGCGAGACAAACATATGAACGATTGCAAAAAGAATACGAAGAGCTTATTGATACGGATTATATTTCTGCATATGATATCATGACTTTACCTGAAGATTTGCGTAAGTTTGAACTGAATAAGAAGCTAGTGATTGTCGTGAAGAAAGAGAAGAAGAATGTTGAACGATTATCGAAAGCATTATTTGAAACGTATCCAGTGTTATCACAACGTCAATTGATGATTATTGATGATGAAGCGGATTATGCTTCAGTCGTTTATGACAAAGATAAAGATAAGAACTTAACAGAATTAAAGATTATTGCCTCACAACTTGATCAAATCAAAAGAAATGTTCCTACAGCAGCTTATTTACAAGTGACTGCAACACCATATTCACTTTATTTACAACCCGATAGTGAGGTCCTAGAGGCTCGTGGTTATCAACCCAAACGTCCAGCATTTACTGTACTAGTACCTACGTTTGATGGATATGTCGGTGGACAATTCTACTTCGAACAATCGAAATTAGAACATCCTGCTAGATATGTCTATCAACCTATTTCAGACACTGAACTAGAAATATTACGTAAAGAGGATAACCGTCGTGCGAAAGATGATTATTTACTGACATCAAAGAACTTTAATGGCTTACGCAAAGCGATTATTAACTTTGTGGTGGGTGGTAAAATACGCAATTTACAGCAATTGCATCATCAGGAACGTCCTAAGAAATATGCATTTATTATGCATACTATTACGACGAAACGTGCACATGAGTGGCAATATAAATTGGTATTAAAGATAGAGCGTAAACTAATGGAATTGTTGAAAAGTGATGAAGTAGCATTTAAAAATTTAATTCAGACATCTTACGATGACTTCAGACAATCAACAGTCTCGAGTTATTTCCCGGGAATTAATGAAGTCTATCAAACAGTTAAAAATGCATTCCTAGATGAAGAGTTGCTCATATCCATTGTCAATTCAGAGAATGACGTAAACCAACTGCTCGATAAAACGGGTGAATTGAAACTTCGAGCACCACTTAATTTCTTTATCGGTGGTCAAATATTAGACCGTGGAATAACGATTGGTAATCTCATTGGTTTCTATTATGGACGTGATCCGAAGAAATTCCAACAAGATACGGTGTTACAACATTCACGTATGTACGGGGCACGACCGAAAGATGATTTATATGTGACACGCTTTTATACCACACATCGTATTTATGACGTAATGGAACGTATGCATCAGTTTGATGAAGAT
Organism: Macrococcus animalis; assembly: GCF_047425875.1. Lineage (GTDB taxonomy): Bacteria > Bacillota > Bacilli > Staphylococcales > Staphylococcaceae > Macrococcoides > Macrococcoides animalis. Next base: position 805,757 of record NZ_CP179727.1, on the reverse strand, counting down.
TTGAGAAGTGCGTTTGAATCAGGTCGTAACGCTGGAGAAGTTGTGTTTATGAAGCATGATACGAATAAAGAAATCTTGCCGTGTAATCCGAACAAGCTATTATTATCCAAAGTCATTACGATAAAAGCGAAGAAACGTTTCTTACCTATAGGCTTCCAAACGAAAAGTAAGAGTGAAATGACTCGTCTCATGAAAAAGATTGATACAGCGATTTCAAAACTTAGACAATATACTATTAAACAAAACGTGCTAGATACACGTCATATACTTGTACCGATTGAGAAAGTCATCCCGATTCTAATCAATATACATGAAACACTTGTTATGGAAGAAGGCTATGAGTGGAACATTGAAACGTATACGTCGATACTCAATTATTTATCGAAATTATCAACGAATGATAGAGGCTATGTTTGGGTTATAACACGTGATAATCGTAATATATCAAGATACCGTCAAGATGGATTAAGATTCGCGGATCGTCCTGATAACGGACAGGATGAGTTAACACAAAGTTATAAGCTCGGTACAACACACCCGACACTGATGTTACTGAGACAGAATGGTGATGAAGCACATGGGTGGCGTGGCGGCGCATTCTATTGGCCAGTTATCGTTGCCCCAACCAAACTGAATACAGTCGTATTTGAAGGCTAAGAAAAAGAATTATACAAGTAAATATGGATGACATAATACAAATTTATAGGAATGTATTATAATCAAGTTGATATTAATAATTTATAAACTTATAAAAGGTGATTTTGATGAATCAAGTAACTGTGCGTATACTACCCAATTTACTACATGCTAAAAATATCTTGCGATTGCTCTATTTAAATCTTGCTTTAACCTTTGGGGTTTATAATATGTTTTATCATCTTACACCATCTATTCGTCACATTGGAGAGATGCCTTTAATCTTGATATCTGCTATTCTATCTTTCTCAATTACATCATTGGGCATACTATTTTTACTTATCAATTCAAAAGACACTATGACGTTATCAGCAGATGCAGTAACGTTCCATACACAGAAACAATCAATTACTATACGAGCATCAGATATTCATTATTGTTATGTTGGCCCCAAAAGCATTGTGCTCTATGGTAGGCGTAAAGAGATAATCTACGGTAAAAGTAGTGGTTCACGTCGAAAAATGATTGGATTATTCAAATATTATGGTTATGAAGTTGTCAAATTTGAACCTTATAAAAATGAGTACATCAAATGGTACAAAGACCATCCAAGTTTAGATGAAGTTGATAATGATCTAATAGAACAATATTTGTACTATCGCAGTATTGAAAGCTCTAATGAAGAAAAGATGTTAAGCAGATTAAGAAATAATGGTATCTATATCAAAAGAAAAGCATCTGGGACATACTTCCGAAAAGTCATAGATGACCCGGAGATGATTGATCCGTTTAAACGATAAATGAAATTAAGGAGTGTTATTAGTATTAAATAAAATAAACGTGAGCATTGTGCTCACGTTTATTTGCATACTGATATGAATTATGAATGATTTCTGTGATGTTCGCGTTCAACTGCATCTAGTTTGTTATCAATCGTTGAAGTATTCTGCTTAGCTGCGTTCTTTGATGAATTAATCATCATAATGACAACCCATGCGATAATTCCAAAGATGACGACTAGGAATATTAACATAGGTATTGAAATAGCTACCATTAACATCGAATCACTTCCTTTTAATAATCTATACCCTAAATGATTAAGATTAAGTATTATTCCGGTGGACCCATCGCTTCCACACCGCTACCAACACTTTCATCGTGTTTTGTATAAGGATCGTGTTTATCTAGATGATCTCGACCGTATCTATAATGTTGAATTAACGTTGGAATACCAGCCATAACTAAGATGACGAAGAGTATTAATAATAAACTTCTAACGATTTCAAACATATTATACCTCCATTCTTAGTGGAAATAGTTTGGACTATTATCTCCACCATATTCTCGTTTCGTGTAAGGATCATTTTTATCGATATGATCTCGTCCGCGACTGCTAAATTTATGTGATATAAAAGTAATGATGCCTGCTATTAAGATTAACCCGCCGAAATAGCAAAGTGGAAGTATCACTTGTGTTAGCGTATTACCGACGTACAATAAGGAAATTAAATATTCGAACATAAATATCACGCCTTAATATTTATATTGTAATTATTCACCGTATGAATTGTGATAAACATATCAAAGGAATATTAACACTAAATAACTTATTACTGTTAATTGTAATATTAAGGTTATTTTATTTTATATGTGATATAATAACTTTGAAATAATAATCTTATTTGAGAGGAATTAACGATTATGTCAAAAAAACTAATTTTATCTTCAGTTGTTTTAGCAAGCACATTACTTACAGCAGCATTACCAATGACCCAAGTGGACGCAGCAACAGCACCAGTAGTGAATAAGACGACATTAACAAACAAGACAATTCCATTACCTAAAATGACAAAGCAAACATTCGATTTATTAAAAAAAGGGAAATACGCACATGAAGGTGTCATTATCGGTCAAAAATATAGTGACATCAAAAAGAATCATGGTAAATTCCGTACGACAGAAACAAATATTTCTGAATATGGTAAACAGGTTAAAACAACTTATGGTAAAGGTAATCGCTTAATTTTAGATTTCTTTAATAGAAGTAAATCATATCCAACGGGTAGTTTGTATTTAACAAATATGAAATTCAGTGCTGATGGTAAGCACATTTTAAAAAGTGACATTGAGAAATTAACAGGTGGTTCAACTGCTGGTTGGGGTTCACTAAAAGATAGTAAGTTCATTCAACGCCATTATGGTGGCTATTTAACGATTAGTTACGCAAAAGAAAACAATAAATGGTTAGTATATGAAATTTCTGAACATGGTTATCCTTTATTTGATACAGGATACTATTTATATGAACCTGAAAATAAATAATCGTAAAAGCATCTCTTAATAATTAGAGATGCTTTTATTTGTGTAATATGACATTTAGTATGCAATTGATATATAATTAACGTGTAATACAATACTCAAGATGAGATGTACAAAATGGCGAATAATTTGCATGTAGTACAGAATCCAAATGGTGGCTGGGATGTTAAGTTAGAAAATCATCCAGAACCGAAAAGTCATCACAAAACACAAGCAGAAGCAATGGATGCTGCTAAAGAGTTAGCGACAGAATTAAAGTCTGAAGTGATAACGCATGGAGTAAACGGTAAGATTAGACAAAAAGATTCATTTGGTAATGATCCAGAAGGAATTAAAGGTTAATAGAGACAAACGCCTTATAAAGGGACACATTCGTGTCTACTTTATAAGGCGTTTTTTTATCGTTTTGTTTCTTTACGATATACCATTAATTGAACATAGATGAGTAGAAGGCTTAATGGTATAAAGACACAATATAAAATGATATCAAATGTTGTGTTAGACGTAGTGATCGCAAATATAGATAGCGCGATGATAGTGATATAAATGATGATATTCAATATTGTCGACGTGAGTGGAGATTTCTTACCGTAAAATAATTGAATCAGTTCGTCGGTAATCATCCCTAGAAATGACAGCGCAATGATTGCATAGATTAAGTAATCAGAAGCGGGTGCATTATTTGTGAAATGTTTATACACATTGATTGATAAAAAGGCGATTAAAAATAAGTAGATGTAGAAGAATGGTTTGTTGTTCATAGTGATGTCCTTTCCTGAGTTTATAAATATTATACCATGTCATTGATATTGCTTTACAACATTTCAAATGATGTCGATTTGTTTATAAACAATAATATTAATTACATACGAAATGAATGTTTATTTCACAAAATGTTAAATATTCTGACAAATATGTGGATTAAATTGGATAATAAAGCGGTTTATATATTATGATGATAATAATTGTCGGAATTTTAAAACGCTATCATATCAAATGATAAATAATTTTACTCGAATTAATTTAAATGAAGAATTATTTCAATATTTCAATTAATATGTGATTTCTATCATATTTATGCCAAAAGCGTAATGTTATACTCTAAAAGAAGTGTTTAATTTATATCTTTGAGGAGGGGAAATTTATGAAAAATAATACTAGCTATCTGATTTTTGGTTTTGTAATTACCTTTTTACTGATGTCGATCATCTTTCTAGCGCTCAGCACAAAAGAAGATCCTAAAAAGCCTGAACAAGCTACCACAGAAAATACTGAATCTGATGCATCAAAAGATGTTGCAAGTAAAGATGCGGATTCAGAAAAAACAACGTCGAGTGGTGCAGGCGAAATTTTCGAGAAAAAAGGTTGTGTTTCTTGTCACTCAATTTCAAAGCTAAACGTTAAAGGTGGTTCTACTGGTCCTGATTTGTCTGATGCATACAAAACAGTAGACGGTAAACATGGTAAACCCATTGATGAATTCTTGAAAAAACCATCTTCAGCTGTTATGAGTGGCGTTATTAAAGATAATCCACTAACAGATAAAGAACGTAAAGATATCGTCGACGCATTAAAAGAAGCGTCAGAAAAATAGGAGGTGTGATGTATGAAGAAGTTTTTATTTAGTTTAATCGGTGTGCTCGCAGGCTTTCTCGTTGCTGCATTATTATTCGCAGATTTAACGCCGGGTAAGAAAGCGGCGAATGAGGAATCAAGCTCTGCCAACAAAAGTAATGCCGAAAAGGTGTATGTTCCATTTGGAGAGAAAGATGATTATTATATGATGGCATCGGGAGGTCACTCTGGCCAGTTATTCGTATATGGTTTGCCATCAATGAGAAAGATTAGAACAGTACCTGTATTTACGCCAGATCCAGCTACAGGTTACGGCTTTGATAAAGATACAAAGAAAATGCTCGGTGGCAAAACTTGGGGTGACTTTCACCATCCAGCCATTTCAGAAACGAAAGGTGATTACGACGGTAAGTTCTTATTCGCCAACGATGTAGGGAATAACCGTGTAGCTGCTGTAGATTTAAAGACATTCCATACAGCAGATATTATGGATTTACCGAATATGGGTGGACCACACGCAGGGGTATTCTTAACACAAAATACAGAATACATCGCACTTCCGACGCGTTTTGCTAGACCTTTAGGTGGCGCTTATGGCAGTTTAGATAAGTATAAAGAAGAGTATAAAGGTGTCGTATCGATGGCGAAATTCGATCAAAAGAAAAAGAAATTCAACATCGATTATCAAATCGTATTACCACCATGGAGTTATGACTTATCAGATGCTGGTAAAAAAGTCAGCGGTGATTGGATTGTTATGACAACATATAATACAGAATTTGCGACAAGTAATATGGAAATCAATGCCTCTCAAAAAGATAGAGATTATATCGTTATGATTAACTGGAAGAAGATGGCCGAGGAAGCGAAGAATGGATCAAAAGCAAAAGTAGTAAATGGTGTTAAGATGATTGATCCACGTGACGTTAAAGGTGCCATCTATGCTGTACCTGTTTCTAAATCGCCACATGGTGTGGACGTAACACCTGACGGTAAATTTTTCGTTGCAGCAGGTAAGCTTGCACCGATTATGACAGTATTCTCGTTTGAAAAAGCCTTTGATGAAATGAAGAAAGAAGCGAAAAAAGAAGAATTCGGTATTCCAGTATTGAAATATGAAAACGTGATGGAACGTGAAGTCGATCCTCCAGGAGCATTAGGACCTTTACATACGCAATTTGATGATAAAGGGAATGCATATAACACGATGTTCATTTCAAGTGAGATCGTTAAGTGGAACTACAAAACTGGTAAAGTTATTGATAGAACACCAACCTACTATTCACCAGGACATGCTTCTGCAGCTGAAGGTGATACAGTGAAGCCGGATGGTAAGTGGATTGTGGCATTAAATAAACTAGCTAAAGATAACTTCTTATCAGTTGGGCCATCACATCCTGAATCAATGGATTTAATCGATATTTCAGGTAAGAAGATGAAACATGTGATGACTGCGCCGGTGGATCCAGAACCACACTATGCCCAAATTATTAAAGCAGATAAAGTGAAACCACAAAAGATTTACGAAAAAGATGAAAAACGTCCATTCTCAACTTGGGATCAAAAAGAGGCACGAATTGAACGTAAAGGCAATGAAGTTCATGTATATGGTATCGCGATGCGTTCTAAATTTATTTTTGATGCCAAAGCGAAACGTAAAGATGAAGTGACAGTAAATAAAGGTGATAAAGTGTTCTTCCATATGACAAATATTGATTTAGACCAAGATATTACACACGGCTTTGCAATTAATGAATATGATTTAAACTTTGAAGTACAGCCTGGTCAAACAAATACATTGGAATTTGTAGCAGACAAAGAAGGAACATTCCCAATTTATTGTTCTAACTTCTGTTCAGCACTTCACCAAGAGATGAGTGGTTATTTATTAGTTAAACCATAGGTAAATAATGTGGAGCGCAACTGTTTGTTTGTGCTCCACTTTTATTTAAAAGGAGGTTTTTGTGATGAAAGGCAAATTAAATCAATATAGTATGTATACGTTGATCGCAGCAGCACTTACGATGTTCTCAACGCTTTTCTTGCCTTGGTGGGGCATGAAGTTCTTTGCACCGCAATACCCTGAAGGATTAGATATTATCGTACATCCCAATACATTAAAAGGTGATATCGATAACATCAATGGGCTTAACCACTATATTGGTATGAAAAACTTTAGTAATGAAACATTCCCAGAATTAACGTACTTTCCGTACTTAGTCATAGGATTTGCAGTACTATTGTTAATCGCAGCATTCTTAAGAAAGAAATCTGTGTTACTCGGATTAATCGTGATTTATATTATCAGTGGCATTGTAGGGATTTGGGATATGAAGCGTTGGTTAAAAGATTTCGGTACGAATTTAGATCCATCTGCACCAATTGATATGGAACCATTCGTCCCACCAGTACTAGGGAAAAACGTGATTGCCAATTTTACAACTTATTCAAGTTTTCATATTGGAGGATACTTACTTGGGCTTGTATTTATCTTAATGGTTATTTCATTCTTTTTAAGTTATAAAACAAAAAAGAAAGAGCAATCTTCATGAAAAAGCGTTTAATTTTGGCATCAATTATAATGAGTACGTTGATTGGGCACCAAGCGTACGCGGGGGAACTACAAGATTTAATTGATGATACTAAACCAGGCGAAACATTAAAGCTAGAAAATAAAACGTATAAAGACCATGTGATGATTAAAAAACCAATAAAAATCATAGGTCAAGAAAACACAATCATCGATGGAGATAAAAAAGGGACCATCATTCAAGTTAGAAGTGAGGACGTAAAATTAGAAAATTTTACAGTTAAGAATAGTGGTCGTTCAAGAAGTAGTGAGATGGAAGCGTCATGTATCCGTAATATGGCTTCTAATAACACGTTCTCAAATTTAGTCATAGAGGACTGCTTTCATGGGTTGTATTTAAACAAAGGGGATAAAATCCTCATTGAAAATAATGATATTAAAGGCTACAAAACAGGGAGTACCGGAGCGAAAGGTTACGGTATTTATGTGAAACGTGCCAATGAAAATACCATCAAGAATAACACAATCCAATATTCACGCGATGGTATCTACTTTGAATATTCAAATGATAATGAAATTATTAATAATGATGTTTCGAAGACACGTTACGGTCTGCATTATATGTATTCAAACTTTAATAACTTCAAAGGAAATCGATTTATCGGTAATATCGGTGGGGCAGCGATCATGCATTCTGATAATATCGTCTTAGAAAAGAATCAATTCTCGTTTAACCAAGGTTCACAAGCATTTGGCTTAATCATTCAAGGATCTAGAGATATTAATATATTAGAAAATGAATTTCATTTAAATCAACGTGGACTCTATATTGAGCAATCGACTTTAAATCTCATTCAAGAGAATGAATTCTTTAATAACAAAGTAGGCATAGAAGTTTGGGATTCATCATCAGCACTTACGTTTATGAAGAATCGATTTAAAGAAAATAAAGTACCCGTTGTGCTCGTTGGACATTCTAACCAAAATCATTGGAACAAGAATAAAGAGGGGAATTACTGGCAAGAACCTATGCTTGATTTGAATAAAGATGGTGTTGGGGATAAGCCTTACGTTCAAAATTCTTCACTTGGGAATTTATTAAAGCAAAACGAACTTGCATATTTATTTATGAATAGTCCAGCCATCGATTTATTCGAACGTAGTCATCGTTTAGTTAATCCTGACGTCGTGGAGATTAAAGATGAATTTCCGCTTATGGACAACAATCATTCATTAACACTGGAGAAACTTATCATAGCAATCGTTGCTGTGATTATTACAATATTAAGTTTGGTTTATTTAAGGAGGTCTAAACGATGAACTATATCATTAAAGAATTTATTGAATCCTACCGTTCTAAAGGATTATGGCTCATGATGTTCGTGATATTTATGACGTCAATATTTATATTAAGTGCATCTAAAAGTTATCCATCAGACTTAGGCTTTGCAACATTTTTACTGAATCTATTTGATATGAATATGATGATTTTGCCGATCTTCGCTATTTTGATTTCAGCATTATCGATATTCAACGAGAAAGAATCTAAAAGTATGGCGATGATCCTAACTAAGAAAGATTCAATGGTTTCATTCCTGTTTAAGAAATCATTAGCAATTCAAATTGTAATGAACGTATCTTATTTGATACTCGCGCTCATTATATTTATTCTAGCGAAACTCATTATCGTTGTAGATGTTAAAGAGAGCTTCGTATTTCTAATCAGCGTGTTAGCTTTATTACTGATTTGTAATCAAATTGGTGTATTTGTGGGTATGTTTTCTAAAACAAAACTTGAGCTAATGGCTTATGCGATTATCATTTGGTTTATTCTTGTATTCTTATTAGATTTAATCTTTTTGTATGCCATTCCATTCGTTACGTATGACAATGCAAAGATCTTTGGTATCTTCTACTTCTTAGATCCAATGCATACGATAAGAATATTCTTAGAACATTTACTCGGATTACTTTCTACAACAAACTTAAGTGCATTAATGTCTGATGTCATTAAACTGAATCCAGTCGTTTATATGATACTATCAGTGATATTATGGCCATTGGTGCTATTTGGTATCACAGTATTAATTTCAAAAAGAGGTGAGGCAAATGATTGATGTAAAAGGATTATCACACAGCTATGGGAATAAAGAGGTGCTTGATGATATCCATTTTCATATCGATAAAAATGAAAAGATTGGATTGATTGGACGCAACGGTGCGGGTAAATCGACCTTACTGAAATTAATGCTGAATATGGAGAAGATTCAACAAGGGACAGTCACATTTAATGGTGAAAGTAATAAAAACGAAAAATGGAAAGCATCAGTGAGTTACTTGCCAGAGAAATTTAAATTGTATCAATCAATGACACCGCTTGAGAACTTAAAGTTTTTTAATGGACTTATCAATAACAAATTTGATTATCAAAAAGCTGAAGAAGTACTTCAGCAAGTAGGTTTACTGGACGATAAAGAAACACGCATAAATCAGTTTTCTAAAGGGATGTTACAACGTTTAGGTATTGCGATCACACTCATGTATGATACAGAAATCATTATCCTGGATGAACCAACATCAGGACTAGATCCAATAGGACGAAAGGAAATACTCGATTTAATTAACTTAATGCAAGATAAGACGATATTAATGAGTTCGCATCATTATGAAGAAGTGAAAGAAGTCTGTTCGCATGTGTTATTACTTGATGAGAAGCACATCAACAAGATGGATATTCACACATTTGAACAACAATATTTGGAGGTGTCACGATGAAGAAAATATTATTGCTAATGGTTGTATCAATCCTATTAGTAGCTTGTGGTAGTAAAAAAGAAATTAAAGTAGAAGAACAACCTAAAGCGAATGAAATGTCTACATTCTCAGTTAAAATTACAGAAGGTAGTAAGGCAGTTGAAGACTTCAAAGGAACAGCGACTTTCCAAATGAAAGGCATGGATCACGGCACGATTGAAGCAAAATTAAACCACCAACAAGATGGTATCTATGAAGACAAAGTGAAGTTACCAATGTCAGGGAAATGGACAGCTAAAATTGAAGGTGACGGTCTTGAGAAAACCATTGAGTTGGATATTAAATAATGAAGAATATCAATAATATCTTGATTATGCTCATTAGCTTTTTAGCGACCATTCTGGTGGTATGGTATTTTGTAAAAGGTGATGCGCAGGAAGTGAAGCAAGATAAAGCAGCACAAACTGAGCAAGCAACAACTGAAGAGGGTGCGAAAAAGCAGCCTTCAGATGTGAAACTTGGCAAAGATGAAGTGCTTAAGATTAATGATAAAACCTTTAAAAAGCAAGATATTGCATTTTTGAGAAATATGCAAAAGGCACAAATTGAAGTTGCGGCCAAGAAAGATAAGTCAGGGGATTTATCTTTCTATAAAGATAAGATAAAAGATCAAGACTCTGAGAACTTGCAACTGCAAAATCAAGTGGAACTTGAAGCGATTGCGCTATTGGGGAAAGAAAAAGGGTATGCGATTGATAAAGCGAAGTTGAAAGAAGATGTAGCAGCGTTTAAGAAAAAGTATGCGTCGTCTAAGTATTTTGAAGAGGCTGAAAAGTTGATGGATCAAAAGGATTTTGATCAACTGCTTGAGAAGTACGTGCATGATCAATCAATGCGTAAGCGCGTAATTGAAGAGATTAAGAAGATTAAAAAAGCGGATAATCCGAAGTTAAAAGGGAAAGAATTGGATTTTGAAGTAAGGCAGTATTTTGACGATTTATATAAAGATGCTGTGAATGATTTAACGATTACGACGAATTATAAATAGTTAAGAAAAAATTATTTTAATAAACACCCCAATCTTAAGACTAATAATCTAACGATTGGGGTGTTTTATTCTACATATAAATATGATAACCTTTAGCAGATTAAAGATTGAGTTCAGCGATAATTCTATAGATGAAGTGTGATTTACTAAATTTAGGTAATATGACTGTTGACACATATTTAATTGACAGAAAAATCTGATAATGTTTAAATGGTCTGTATACATATAAAGATTAATGAAGTTAAGAGAAGCACTTTTTAAGGAGGAGTGACATGAGTGACTACCAACAGTATGAAGCGCGTGTGATAGCATATCGTCGCCATTTACATCAATATCCGGAGCCGTCTTTTGAAGAGTATGAGACCGCAAAGTATATTCGGGAGATTCTACATTCAATGGAACATTGTGAAGTAATAGAACTGACCGAAACAGGAACAGTTGGTGTGTTCAATAAAGGTGGACGGAAGAAGATTGGATTAAGAGCAGATATCGATGCTTTGCCGATTGACGAAGATAGGGATGATATTGCGTTTGTTTCGCAGAATGAAGGATTGATGCATGCATGTGGACATGATGGACATACTGCTATCTTGCTCGGAGCCGCACATTACTTTAATGATCATTATGATGAACTTGATAATGAAGTACATTGTATATTTCAACATGCCGAAGAATTAATACCAGGTGGAGCTAGGGAACTAGTGGAAACAGGATACTTTGAGGGATTTGACTTTATATATGGCCATCATTTATGGGCGCAATTGCCATTAGGTTTGATAGATGTAAAACCAGGACCCGCAAGTGCTAATTCTGATATCTACGCGATTGAAATTCAAGGTAAAGGGGGACATGCAAGTCGTCCCGAAGGATGTATTGATCCTGTGTTAATAGGTAGCAGGTTTGTTGAATCACTTCAAAGTATTGACTCAAGGAATATCAGTTCATATGATTCAGCAGTCGTATCGAATACACTGTTTCAAGCAGGGGCAATAGGTTCTTTAAATGTAATACCAGATAAAGTGGTATTAGGTGGTTCAGTTAGAACAACGACTGAAGAGAATAGGAAACTGATTAAAGGTAAGATTGAGCAACATTTAAAGCATATCTGTGAGATGCACGGTGCAACCTTTAAGATGGATTATACAATAGGGTACAGCGCAGTTTATAACGAAGAAAAGCATACTGAATGGATTAAAGCATTAGCAGAATCATTATATCCTGAGCGAGTAATCACCGACCCTCCGATGATGGGTGGAGAAGACTTTAGCGCATTCAATCAAGTTGCGCCGTGTGTGTATACCTTTATAGGTACAGGATCAACTGGGTTTGACTACCAGCACCATCATCCTAAATTCGGCTTAAATGAAGATGGATTCGAAGCAGGATTTCTAATGTTTATAGAAGTAGCTACAAAGTATCAAGGCTTATAACTTAGTGTGAGCAGCAAACAAGATTAACCGGAGGAGATGCAATGAATGAAAATGTGAAGAAGAAAAGTATAACGGATAAATTTCTAGATTTGATTGAAAAAGCTGGGAATAAGCTACCAGACCCTGTCGTCATCTTTATATCATTATGTGGATTAATCCTTGTTGCGTCATGGATAGCAGGCAATCTAGGAGTATCTGCGAAGAATCCCGCTGACGGTAAAGTGGTCAAGGCTGTAAACTTATTAACACCAGATGGTATTGCGAAGATTATATCTGAAGCGGTGAATAACTTTGCAACGTTCCCGCCACTCGGACTCGTATTGGTAGTAATGATAGGTGTCGGAGTCGCTGAAAAGACGGGTTATTTTGAGACACTCATGAAATATACAATTGAAAAGACACCCCGAAAGATTATCATTCCAATTATTATATTTGTCGGCATAATGGGAAATGCAGCAGGAGATGCTGCAACGATCGTATTACCTCCAATTGCGGCAATGGTCTTTATTAAATTAGGATATCATCCAATCGCAGGACTTGTAATGGCCTATGCGGCGGCACTTGGTGGATTCTCAGCAAGCTTAGTTATTGGTATGACAGATGCACTTGCCGTATCATTTACTGAACCTGCTGCGAAACTCGTAGGAGATGTAAAAGTTAACGCAGCAATGAACTACTATTTCCTTTGTGCATCTACATTCGTATTACTCTTTGTTGCGTGGTTTATTACGACTAAAGTGGTTATTCCAAGGTTTGGACAATATGAGGGTGTTGTAGAAGATGATGCAGATAACCATGTCACTGCTAAAGAGAGAAAGGCGATGCTATTAGCCAATGTCAGTTTAATAATTTCAATGGCTATCGTAGCATTCCTTGCTATACCAGAGAATGGATTACTAAGAAATCCGAAGACAGGCAGTCTGATTGAAGAAGCGCCATTAATGGACGGCATTGTACCGATCATTACAGTACTTTTCTTAGTACCTGGGATTGTGTACGGTATTACAGCTGGTACGATGCGTACAACGAAACGATTTGCAGAAATGATTGGTGAATCAATGAGTTCGATGGGCGGATTTATCGTTATCGTCTTCTTTGCAGCGCAAATGTTAGCCTTCTTTACATGGAGTAACTTAGGTACCATCATCGCAATTAAAGGGGCACAGTTACTAGAAGGACAGAACGGTGTTGTCTTAATATTAGGGATACTGATCTTATCTGCAACGATTAACTTACTGATTGGAAGTGCATCAGCAAAGTGGGCCATACTCGCGCCAATATTAGTACCAATGCTGATGTTACTTGGCATTCACCCGGCGTTTACGCAAGTGATCTACCGTGTCGGTGATTCAATCACTAATCCTATCACACCGATGATGCCGTATTTACCATTACTCCTGTCGTATGCTCAGAAGTATGATAAGAATATTGGTATCGGTACAATGATTGCAGCACTCATGCCTTACTCAATAGGATTCGCTATTTTCTGGACAATCCTGTTACTCGCATGGTTCTTCCTAGGATGGCCAGTCGGACCAGGTGGCCCGATTCATATGCCGAAGTAGTAAGAACTATTCAGAAGCTCAAATTATTGAGAATGAATTAAGTGTTTACTATAAGTTTAAAAACCACTACTTTGAAGGTGTATTCAACAAGAAAAATCAATTGATTGGTATTTCATTCAGCTCACATTTAAGTGGTCAGTTTGGTAAAGATTTAGATGAAATTTTGTTCAGTGAGTAATAGCAAAACTGAAATTGATTATTAATTAAAAAATCCCAAGAGTTGATAGTAAACTTCTATCTCTTGGGATTTTTTAATTTTGGAAACTATATGTATGCATAATAAGTGTATCAACTAGTATTATCTTTTTTAAATGCATAGCTTTTATCAAGGATTTATAAGATATTTATTTAATAAATGAAAAGTCTATAATGAAAACTACTTATTTCATCTATTCTTTATTATAATTAAAGTAATATGTCTAAATTGGAAGTGATAGTGTGGAATTAACACCGAGACAAAAAGAGATATTGAGATATTTAATTTCAAATAATAGAGAATTATATAAAATAAATGAATTGGTGATTGAGACAGGGCTGTCAGAAAAAACTGTGCGAAATGACATGAAATCAATTGTTAGATTTAGTGATAATATTGATGGCTTAAAAATAATTATTAAAAGAGGTTTAGGAATACATGTCTCTATTGATGACAATATGGATATCGATTTATTAAATCGATTAGAAAAGACTAATTATAGTGAAGAACGAGAATTGCTAGCATTAAACGTTGCGATGATATTACTTAAAAATCCTACACTTTATTCACTAACAGAGTTAACTAAGATTTTTTTCTGTAGTATTAATGAGTTGAAATTGGCAATAGAATTAATCAAAAATTGGTTAGATAAATTTGATATAATGTTATCAATTAAAAAGGGTCAAGGTATAATTTTGAGTGGAGATGAACTGAGTTATAGAAATGCGATTAAATTTATCAATTCATTACAGATCTTGAATTTAACAAATGATGAAACGATAACAAAATTTTTTGGTGAAAATGAATACAATATTGTCAATAAAAGTGTCGAAATGAAGTTTGGTGATACTTTGCATGAAGAGCAAATTAGAAGACTGGTACTACATATATTAATTATGATTCATCGATTGAAAAGAAACATGATTATAAAATCAGATAATTTAAACGGAATTATTGTAGATCATAAATTACTAGATTTAATTAAGATTTTGGAAAAGAACCTTTCTATAAAAATTCCAGCAAGTGAACTTAATTATTTAATGCTACATTTGCCCAACAAATTATACCAAAATAAGATGGAAGAGAATGATAAAGTACTAAATTTTATTCTGAAATTAATAGAAGAAATAAAATTAGAATCTATGATTGATTTCAGTAATGACCAGACATTAATAGATGGTTTGATAACGCATATGAGGACCAGTCTCTTTAACATTGAGAATAATATCAATATCAATAATCCATTACAATTTGAAATAAAGACACAATATCCTTTTATTTATTCAAGTGTCGTGAATGCATTAGAAAATATGAAATTAAAAAATAAAAAAAGTATGCCAGAAGCAGAAATGGCTTATTTAACACTTCATTTTCAAGCTGCTTTTGAAAGAATGAAAAAAACAAGAAAAAAACGTGTGATGATAGTTTGTCATTTAGGCATAGGTATTTCACAAATGTTGAAAGTAAGTATTGAAAAAAAGTTTACTTCATTTGATATTATAGGCATATCTTCACTTGATGAATTTTTGAACAACGAAAATAAAGACAATATTGATTTGGTAATCACTACAATAGATATTAATGAAAAAAATATAGAAGTAATAAAAGTATCTCCATTATTAAATAATCATGATGAACTAAAATTAAATGCTTATTTTGAGAAGTCGAGTAATGCAAATGATATGATGGTAATAAAATCTAGAATGTTAGATTTTATTACGCCATTTACAATTTATAAACTTGATAAAGTTATGGATAAATATAAATTAATTGAGTACGTTGGTAAAAGATTGGTTGATAATGCTTATACTACAAAAGAATATGTGAAAAGTGTTTCCAATAGAGAATTTATCAGCTCAACTTGTATAGGTCATGGGATTGCTATACCTCATGGAAATTCAGAACTCGTAAATACATCTACAATTAGTGTTGTTGCAATAAATGAGCCCATCATCTGGGGTGAGGAATATGTGGATTTAGTGTTTTTTATTGCGCTAACCGAAAAAGATAAAAAGTACTATCAAGATATTTATAGAGAATTACATTATCTCATTGAAGAAAAAACAATTCTCAATAAAATTAGAAAAGAAAATAACATCATAGATATATTAAAATCTATAAATCAATAACTAGAAATTACCGGTATAACGGTAATTTCTTTTTTTATATAGATATATATTCACTGTAAAATAAATATATAAAATAATAAGAGGAGGAGTTAGTATGAAAATTGTAGCTATTACATCTTGTCCAAATGGAATCGCCCATACTTATATGGCCGCAGAAAATTTACAAAAAGCCGCTGATAAAATGGGGATACAAATGAAAGTAGAAACACAAGGAGGCGTAGGTGTAGAGAATAAGTTAACAGAACAAGATATTCGTGAAGCAGATGGCGTTATTATTGCTGCTGATAGAAAAATCGATAAATCTAGATTCAATGGAAAAAAATTAATTGATGTGAGTGTCGGAGAAGGCATTCGTAATCCTGAAACATTGATTAATAGGATACAAAGTGGAGAGGCACAGGTCTTTACTGGTGGATACTCAAAAGAATACAAAGAAGAGAAAAGAGCGCAAAATCCTATCTATCAACATTTAATGAACGGAGTATCATTTATGGTGCCATTCATTGTAGTTGGAGGATTACTGATTGCTTTAGCTTTATCATTAGGTGGAGATACAACACCTAAAGGAATAGTGGTGCCTGAAGGAACATTTTGGTTCCAGTTGCAACAAATTGGTGGTGCTGCATTTACATTTATGATACCAATCTTAGCAGGTTATATTGCGTATAGTATTGCTGATAAACCAGGTTTAGCACCAGGTATGATTGGTGGACTTATTGCTGCAAATGGTTCTTATTATGGTAGTGAAGCTGGGGCAGGATTCCTAGGTGGGATTATTGCAGGTTTCATCGCTGGTTATGTTGCATTAGGCATTAAAAAAATAAAGGTACCAAAAGCTGTACAACCTGTTATGCCAATAATTTTTATTCCCGTATTTGCATCTATCATTACAGGTCTAATATTTATTTATTTAATTGGTGCACCAATTGCAGGAATTTTTGAAAGTTTGAATGGCTGGTTAAAAGGCATGCAAGGAACTAATGCAATTTTACTTGCTTTGATTTTGGGTGCTATGATTTCATTTGATATGGGTGGACCAGTAAACAAAGTTGCATTCTTATTTGGTTCAGCGATGATTGGTGAAGGAAACTATACAATTATGGGTGCAATTGCAGTCGCAATTTGTATTCCACCTATAGGATTAGGACTAGCTACTTTTATTAATAAAAAACGTTTCAATGATAACGAAATTGAAATGGGTAAAGCATCATTTACAATGGGACTATTTGGTATTACTGAAGGGGCAATTCCATTCGCAGCACAAGATCCAATTAGAGTTATTCCTTCAATAATGGTAGGTTCAATGGCTGGATCAGCGATTGCAATGATGGCTCAAGTTGGAGATAAGGTTGCACATGGTGGACCAATCGTAGCCGTTTTGGGTGCTGTAGAAAATGTATTGATGTTCTTTGTGGCAGTGTTAATAGGTGCTTTAATCACTGCATTTTTAACTATTTTATTAAAGAAGAATAAATCAAACGAAGTTGTTACACCAGAAGGACAAGCAATTATAATCAATGAAGAAGAAAAAGTAGAAGACAATAAATCAAAGGTCGTTGTAACAGAAACGAATAATGAATTATTTGAAATAGACAATATTAATATCCAACATAATGATATGACTCAAAACGAAGCAATGGATTTATTAATTGAACAATTATATACAACTAATGTTGTTACAAATAAAGAGGCTTTCAAGACTGGTATATTAAGTCGTGAGAAAGAGAGCTCTACAGGTATTGGTATGAATATTGCGATTCCACATGCAAAATCTGATGCTGTTACTGTTCCAAAAGTTTCAGTATTAAAAGTACAGGATGGCGTCGATTGGAATTCGTTAGATGGTACATTAGCAAAATTAATTTTCATGATTGCGGTCCCAAAAAATGATGGTGGAGATACACACTTAAAAATACTTCAAAAATTGTCTAGAAAATTGATGGATGATGATTATAGAAAAGCACTATTAAATGCAAATGATAAAGAAACGTTATATAATCTATTAAAAACCATATAAAGGAATGATTTTATGTCACCGTTATTTTTAGAACCTGTTTTTCAAGAACGTATATGGGGTGGGGACAACCTTCAAAAATTTGGCTATGATATCCCATCTAATAACACAGGAGAATGTTGGGGAATATCTGCGCATGAGAATGGACCGAATATTATATTAAATGGTGAACACAAAGGAAAAACGCTTAAACAAATATGGGAAGAAAACAATGACCTATTTGGTGAGAAAAAAACCGAAAAATTTCCTTTGTTGACGAAAATATTAGATGCGAATGATGAATTATCTGTTCAAGTGCATCCAAATGATGCATATGCAAATAAGCATGAAAATGGTGAACTCGGAAAGACTGAGTGCTGGTATATTATTGATTGTGAAGAAGACGCAGAAATTATTTATGGCCACAATGCTAAAGATAAAGAAGAGTTACGTGAGATGATTGAGAATGGTAAATGGGATGCGCTATTTAACAAAATTAAAGTTAAGCCAGGCGATTTCTTCTATGTTCCAAGTGGTACAGTGCATGCAATCGGTAAAGGGATTCAAATTTTAGAAACACAACAGAATTCGGATACGACTTATCGTATATATGATTATAATCGTAAAGATAAGAATGGAAATACGCGAGAACTTCATATAGATAAAAGTATAGATGTTATAAATTATGTTTCTAAAAATGAGAAAACTCACCCATCAACAAAAAAAGTTGGAGAAACTGAAATTAACACCTATATATCAAACGAGTTTTTTACGGTAAGAAAAATATTGATAGAAGATAATTATCAATATGAAAAAGTGAATGATTTTGTTTTAATGAGCGTTATTAATGGAGAAGGAAAAATTAATATCAATAACGATACTTTTAAAATTAAAAAAGGGGATCACTTTGTACTAACAAAGGGAGATTCAAACATTGATTTTACAGGAAAACTTGAAATGATTGAAAGCTATATTTAATAAAAAGCAAACTTCATATTTGAAGTTTGCTTTTTAATATAAATTTTTCTTTGTAAAAATGAGATTAACGTATATCATATAGAAAAGAATTAGTTTATAGGGGGGGATATGTTGAATTTCAAAGATAGAGTAATATTACATGAAGATACTTTGAATGATACTGATGATTTAATCGTAGAATATATTTTTAATAATATTAATGTAGTCTGTCATGAAAGTATTAATAAAGTTGCAGAAGCTCTGTTCTTATCTCCTAACACGCTAGTAAGATTTTCTAAGAAGATAGGTTATGATGGATATTCTCATTTAAAGAATGATTTAAAACAGCTTAATGAAGTTGAGTTGAATAGCAATAGTTTAATCAATGATATTTTAAAAACACAAGAATTTCTTAATGAACTGAGTTACGAAAAAATACTTAAAATAATTCATTCTTCAAGGAATATCGTCATTTTTGGTTTAGGTGACAATATTGAGGTTGGTAAATTATTTGCTAAAAAATTGAGATTATTAAATAAGCACGCTGAATTTTATAGCCAAAGGCACGAAATGATATTTAGGACTAAACATATTAATTCGAAGGATTTAATAATATTATTAAGTAAGTCTGGAGAGTCTAAAACTGTATTGGAGATAGCAAATATTGCAAAGGAAAATAATATAAAAATTGTTTCAATCACTAATATGGAAATGAACACCTTGTCTAAAACATGTGAATATAGAATCTTTTATATGGTCAATAATAATAGTGCATTACCATTGCTACTAGCTATTGAAACAATTTCAAATGCCTATGAAGAATATATTGCTAAAGTATAAATACACATAAATAACTAACATCAATAAATAATAGAGTAAAAGTACAGGAAAATCTATGTACTTTTATTTTTTTGCTATATTTTAAGAAAGCGATTACAGGAGGCGAATAGAATGAACTTATCAAATTTAACTAATGAAAATTTAATTTTAGTTAATCAAGAATTTTCAAAAAAAGAAGAATTGATTTTTGCTTTATCAGAAAGACTCTTTGCCGAAGGTAAGATTTCAAGTGTGAATGAGTTTTATGAAGATGTATTATTACGAGAGAAACAAACACCAACAGGTTTCGAAGGCGGATTAGCAATTCCTCATGCAAAATCACAAAATGTTAAAGTTCCATGCTTTGCTGTTTCAACATTAAGTAATTCAATTGAAGATTGGGAAAGTGTAGATCCAAATAATAAAGTAAAATTAGTGATTTTACTTGCAATACCTGAAACTGAAGGTGATAAACATTTAAAAATTTTATCGGAGTTTGTAACCAGATTGAGTGATGAGGATTATAAAAATAAATTGATGAATTCACACACCAGTCTTGAATTATTAAATAATATTGATATCGAAAAAGAGGCAATAGTTGGAAATAATGTCGATTCAAATGCTGATACAATATTAGCGATTACTGCTTGTCCTGCTGGAATAGCACATACTTATATGGCGGCTGAAGCATTAGTAAAGGCTGGAGAAAAAAAGGGTGTGCGTGTTCTCGTAGAGAAACAAGGAGCAAATGGTATTGAAGATAAGTTTACACAACGAGACATTAATAATGCTAAAGGTATAATCTATGCAAATGATGTTGCTATAATAGGAAAAGAAAGATTTGATAATTTACCACAGATTCAAACTTCAGTAGCTTCACCTTTAAGAAACGGTGAAAAACTAATTGATGAATTATTGGTCAAATCATCAAATTATGATTATAAAGAAATTGATAGAAATAATGAAAATGAATCAGATAACAATTATAGTGTTAAAACAGAAATAAAAGATTCAGTATTAACAGGTATTTCTTATATGATTCCAGTTATTATTGCTGGTGGGATGACTTTAGCTTTTGCAGTTTTTATTGCTCAAATTTTTGGTTTACAAGAAGTCTATGATACTGAAGGATCTTGGTTATGGTTGATAAGACAACTTGGTGGAGGAATGTTAGGTCAATTAATGGTACCAATATTAGCTGCTTATATGGCATATTCAATTGCAGATAAACCAGCATTAGGACCAGGATTTGCTGCAGGGTTAGCAGCTAACTTAATTGGCAGTGGATTTATCGGTGGTATGGTCGGTGGATTAGTCGCTGGTTACTTCCTTAAATTCTTAAAAGCAAAGGTTAAACCTAAAGGTACATTTGCAGGATTTGTTAGTTTTTGGGTGTATCCTGTTGTTGGAACAATAGTTGTAGGTTTAATCATGTTATTCCTAATCGGACAACCATTAGCAATGCTAAATGGGGGACTAATTAAATGGTTGGAATCAATGTCAGGAACAAATGCGATATTATTTGGGGCTATCATTGGAATGATGGTGTCATTTGATTTAGGTGGACCTGTAAATAAAGCGGCATATGCATTTTGTATAGCTGCAATGGCTAGTAATAATTTCTTGCCATATGCTATATTTGCATCCGTAAAAATGGTATCAGCATTTTCAGTGACAGGAGCTACTATTATAGCGAAAGATTTATTTAGTAAAGAAGAACAAGAAGTAGGAAAGCAAACTTGGTTATTAGGATTAGCTGGAATCACTGAGGGTGCAATTCCATTTGCATTGAATGATCCATTTAGAGTAATTCCTTCATTTTTAGTAGGTTCAGCAGTAACTGGAGCAATTGTCGGATTCTTTGGCATCGGTTTAACGGTACCAGGAGCAGGTATTTTCTCATTAGCTCTTCTTAATGGTAAACCAATGTTAATTGCAGCATCAATATGGTTAGGTGCAGCATTAATAGGTGCAGCAATATCAATGACATTACTAGTTTTAACTAGAAAAATGAAGAAAAATAAATTAGCGTAGAAAGGAAATTTATTATGAAGAATGTTCATATTGTTCCCCATATGCATTGGGATAGAGAGTGGTACTTTTCTACTGAGGAATCTAGAATACTATTAGTAAATAATATGGAAGAAATATTCGAAAAGTTAGAGAAAGAAAAAGATTATCCTTACTATGTCTTAGATGGTCAAACTGCCATCATTGAAGATTATTTAGCAGTTAAACCAGAAAATGAAGAAAGACTACGACGATTGGTGCAAGCAGGTAAAATAATTGTAGGACCTTGGTATTCTCAAACAGATGAAATGGTTGTAGGTGCAGAGTCTATTACAAGAAATTTATTATACGGTATAAAAGATTCAAAAAAATTCGGAAATCCTATGATGATAGGTTATTTACCTGATTCATTCGGGCAATCTGCTCAATTGCCAAAAATTTTAAATGGATTTAAAATTGATAAAGCGATGTTTTGGAGAGGTACATCTGAAAGGCATGGGACAAATAAAACTGAATTTATTTGGAATACGGAACCTAATTATAAAGTAACAACACAGTTATTACCATTAGGATATGCTATCGGAAAGTATTTACCAACAGAAAAAAATGCATTATCAAAGAGAATGGAAAAATATTTGCCGGTATTGGATAGAGGCGCAACAGGAGAGCATATATTATTACCAAATGGGCACGATCAAATGCCAGTTCAAAAAAATATCCATGAAGTTATCAATTCATTGCATGAGCTTTATCCCGAGCGAAAATTTTTCTTAAGTAATTACGATAATTTATTTGAAGAAATTATGAAGAATACTCTTCCAGAGATAAGTGGCGAATTTATTGATGGAAAGTATATGCGTGTACATCGTAGTATTTTTTCAACAAGAATGGATATCAAATCGATAAATGCACGTATTGAAAATAAAATTACAAATGTTTTAGAGCCATTAGCAACGATTGCTTATAATCTGGGATTTGAATATCAACATGGTTTAATTGAATTAATTTGGAAAGAAATTATGAAAAATCATGCGCATGATAGTATTGGTTGTTGTTGTTCTGATAAAGTACATCGTGAGATATTGAATAGATTTTACTTAGCAGAAGAAAAAACAGATCAGCTAATTAATTTCTATAAACGAAAAATTACAGATGCTATTAAAAATGAATCACAAGATGATTTATTAACATTGTTTAATTTGTCGTTAGAATCAAAAACAGAAGTAATTACAACAGATGTAATTACAAAAATGGAAAACTTCATTATTCAAGATTTCAAAGGTAATACTGTCAATTATGATTTAATTCAGAAAGAAATTATAGATCCTGGTTTGATTGATAGACAAATTGTTCATTATGGTGATTATGAGCCCTTTTATAAATACACTATTCAATTAATAGAAACGATTCCTGCAATGGGTTATAAAGCATTTAAGATTGTAAATGAAAATAAAGATATTAGTAACATTAAAGAAACTACAAATTTAACGACTCAGTATTTTGATATTGAAATTAATAAAAATGGAACTATTAATATTTTAGATAAAGAATTTAACGAACTGTATACAAATGTATTAGCTTTAGAGAATGTTGGCGACGATGGCGATGAATATGATTTTTCACCATTAGAAAACGAACGTTTTGAATTAGAACAAAAGTTACTATCTTCAAATATATATGAAACTTCAAATGAATATAAAATAGTGTTAAAGGTTTCTTTAGATTTACCAGTTGACCTGGAAAGTAGAAAGACCGATGGAGAAACTGTTGAGAATCTTGTATTAATTACATTAACACTAGGTAAACTAGACAGAAATATCAATATTAAAATTAATATTGACAATAAATCTAAAGATCATCGTTTAAGAATGCTATTCCCAACAAATGTGAATAATAAATTTAGTTTTTCTGACAATCAATTTGGAGAAATAAAAAGATCGGTTATTGATGATGCAATAAATGTTTGGGAGAAAGAGGACTGGGATGAAAGACCAGATACGATTTATCCTTTCTTAAGTTATGTATCTTCAAAACAAGATGATAAAAATGTAACTGTAATTTCAAATTCTACAAGAGAATATCAATTTGTAGGTGAATCATTTGAAGATATTGCAATAACTCTATTTCGTTCAATAGGTGTATTAGGAAAAGAAAATCTAGTTCGTCGACCTGGTCGACCTTCAGGGATTAAAATGCCAACGCCAGATTCACAAATGCTTAGAGAAATTGAATTAGAGCTAAATTTACTAATTAATTATGAGAATTCTATCCCTAAAAAATCTAAATCAGTTTTAACACCTTTACATTGCTATAATAAGATTCCACATAATGCAATGAAATTGAATAAAGATGATATCTCATTAGAAAATACATTTAGTTTATTTGAAATTAACAGTGAAGTGGTTGTACTCAGTACGGTGAAAAAGGCAGAAAACAAAGATGCAATATTAATTAGAATTTTTAATCCATCAGAAAATATTGAAGTAATTAATTTTGAAGATATATTTGGTGCAACAGTAAGTATTGTCAATCTTAACGAAGAAACTATTAAAGAACAAGTTTCTGAAGTTCATTTTAATCCAAATGAAGTTATTACAATTAAAACAAACAGCAGATTATCTTAGTCTGCTGTTTGTTTTATTAATTATTGATAGCAAGTGCAGCGGCTCCTAACAGACCAATATTCTCGAATTTTGATTTTTTTATGATTACACTTTTCCCTACATCACTTAATGCATGATTAGATACATAATCAATTACTTTTGGTAGAATAATATCTCCATTTTTCATAACGCCACCACCCAATACGATTTGTTCAGTGTCATAAAGATTAATTAAAGTTACGATTGCTTGTGCAATGTGACTGATGGCTTTATCTATTACTTCTATCGCAAATTTATTCTCATTCCTATAAAGTTCGAAAGCTTCCAATGTACTGATTGTACGATTTAATTTTGTTGATAAGATGCTTGCGATTGCAGTACCGCTGGCAAGATTCTCAAGGCAACCATATTGGCCACAAGTATCACATTTTATATTTGAATTAAGATCAACTGAGGTATGACCAATTTCTCCAGCATTCCCATTAGTCCCTGATAATAAATGATTATTAATAATAATGCCAGAACCAATACCAGTACTTATAGTGATATAAATCGTATTTTTTAGTTCTTCTTGATTATTGTATAAATGTTCTGCAACAGCTGCAGCATTCGCATCGTTTTCAACATAAAAAGGTAATTGCGTTTTTGAAGAAAAGTACTTAATGATATTGAAATTGTGCCAAGATTTCAAGTTTGGGGGATTGCCCATTTTACCTTCCTTAAGTTTCAGAGGACCAGGGACACCGAACCCTAAAGATTTTGTATTATTATCAACTAAATTCTCTATTTGATCGAAAATCAAGTCGGACATCTTTTCGGGACTTAATTCACTCTTAAAAGGGATTATTGTCTCATTTAAGAGCTCTCCTTTGATATTGAACTTACCTATTGCTACCTTCGTGCCACCGATATCTATTCCTATCACATTTTCCATGTTTATCACTCCTCTTCTCTATTATAATGTGAAATGCGTAACTTGTGAAAAATCTAATTTCCGTTAGTAATGGAAAAAGGGAATGTCGATACGTAAACGCTTTCATAGTAAAGTGTAAATATAAAGAAAACGAGGAGGAAATATATTATGTATAAAATTTTATTAGCATGTTCAGCAGGTATGTCAACGAGTCTTTTGGTAACAAAAATGAGAGAGGTTGCAGAACAAAAAGGAATCGAAGCAGAAATTGAAGCGATGTCAGCAGATAATGCATTTAAAGTGTTAAACAAATATGATGTTTTATTAATTGGACCTCAAATGCGTTTTATGAAAAAGAAATTTGTGAAAGCTGCTAGTGATGAAGGTATTGAATTACCGATTGAATCAATTGACCCAATGAGTTACGGCAGAATTGATGGCGAAGGTGTACTGAATCAAGCCATTAAATTAACAGGGAAGTAGGGGACAGATATGAATAGTGCATTTATGGAGAAATTAGAAAATTTATTATTACCATTAGCAGATAAATTAAATAACAACAAGTTTCTAGCATCACTAAGAGATGGATTTATGGTTGCATTACCATTAATTATTTTTGGTTCTATCTTTGTCGTTATCGCTAACTTTCCTTTCTTAGATAAGTTAATTTCTAAAGAGGCATTTGCTGAGTGGCAAAGTTTAGTAGGTCCAGCCAGTGCAGCAACATTAAGTTTAATGGGTCTATTTGTTATTATAGGAATAGGTTATAGTTTAGCAACAAAGAATGGGGTTGAAGGTATTTACGGTGCGGTTACTGCACTAGCTTCTGTACTAATATTAACACCACAAGTTCTTGGAAAGACTGCTGGTGTTATCCCAACTGAAATTTTAGGTGCAAAAGGGATGTTCTTAGGTATTTTAGTTTCATTATTAGCAGCAGAATTGTATTCATTCTTTACAAATAAAAATTGGACTATAAAAATGCCACAAGGAGTACCAGAAGCAGTTTCGAAGTCTTTTAGTGCGTTAATTCCGGCAACATTAACATTGTTATTATTCTTATTAATTAGAATTATTTTTTCGTTTACACCATTCGAAACATTACAGAACTTTATTTATTCAGTAGTTCAAGAACCATTAACAGCATTAGGTAGCGGATTACCGGCAACATTAGTAGCTGTATTCTTTATTCAAATTTTCTGGTTCTTTGGTTTACATGGTCAAATTATCGTTAATACTGTATTTGATCCAATTTGGTATTCATTAAATAACGAGAACTTAGCAGCATTCCAAGCTGGACACGAATTACCTAATATAATTACAAAACAATTCATCGATACTTTCTTAGTAGGTATGGGTGGAACTGGTGGAACTTTAGCGGTCGTATTATTAATTTATATTATTGGTAAAAGTAGACAAACAAAAGAAATTGGTAAACTTGGAACACCAGCTTCCATCTTTAATGTTAATGAACCAATCATTTTTGGGTTACCAATTATTATGAACCCACTTGTGTTCTTGCCATGGTTATTAGCACCAGTAATTGTTACATTAATTACTTACTTTTCAATGGCAAGTGGAATTGTTCCGAAACCGTCAGGTGTCATTGTACCTTGGACTACACCGATTTTCTTAAGTGGTTTCTTAGCGACAGGAAATGCATGGCAAGGAGCCGTATTACAGCTAGTCAATTTAATGGCTACTGC
Source organism: Macrococcus animalis (assembly GCF_047425875.1). Classification (GTDB taxonomy): domain Bacteria; phylum Bacillota; class Bacilli; order Staphylococcales; family Staphylococcaceae; genus Macrococcoides; species Macrococcoides animalis. Next base: position 778,574 of record NZ_CP179727.1, on the reverse strand, counting down.
TTTAGTTTGGTGGCCATTCCTTAAAATCATGGATAAAAATTATTATGAGTCTGAAAAAAATCTTGAAAATGAAAATAAATAAAAAAGAATTCGGGTGTAAAAATGGATATTAATGAGATTGCATTTCAAATTATTTTATATGGTGGTAACGGTAGATCGTCAGCCATGGAAGCCATACAAGAAGCAAAAGAAGGTAACTTTGAAGAAGCAGATAGATTAATTGAAGAAGCAAATACTGAATTGAATAAAGCGCATAAATTTCAAACAGAATTATTACAAAATGAAGCGCGTGGGAATAAGAATGATATTAATATCATTCTTATACACTCACAAGATCATTTGATGAATGCGATAACCGTAAAAGATATGGCCCAAGAATTTATCGACTTATACAAGGGAGGACTAAAATAATGACTGTTAAATTTCCTGAAGGGTTTTGGTGGGGAAGTGCAACATCAGCAACTCAGATTGAAGGTTCAAGCCTGAATCGTGGACAAAATATATGGGACATTTGGTATGAAAAAGAGCAATTTAGATTCTTTGATGAAGTAGGACCTGAAACGACCTCAGATTTTTATAATAAATATAAAGAAGATATTAAATTAATGAAAGAAACAGGACATAATTCTTTTAGAATTTCTATTTCTTGGGCGAGATTAATTCCAGGCGGCAAAGGTGAAGTGAATCAAGAAGCTGTTGAGTTCTACAATAATGTTATTGATGAATTAATTGCAAATGAAATTGAACCATTTGTAAACTTATATCATTTCGATATGCCAAGTGAATTACAAGAAATTGGTGGATTTGAAAATAGAGAAGTAGTTGATTTATACGAGGTTTATGCTAAAACAGCGTTCGAACTTTTTGGCGATAGAGTGAAAAAATGGTTTACATTTAATGAACCAATCGTCCCAGTAGAAGGTGGTTACCTTTATGATTTTCATTATCCAAATATAGTGGATGCAAAAAAGGCATTTCAAGTTGCTTATAACACAATATTAGCTTCAGCTAAAGCGATAAAAGTATATAGAACATTAAATTTAGATGGCAAAATAGGTATTATACTAAATTTGACACCATCGTATCCGAGAAGTCAAAATAAATATGATTTAGAAGCTGCGAATATTGCCGATTTATTCTTTAATCGTTCTTTCCTTGATCCATCAACTAAGGGAGAATACCCAGAAGAGTTAATAAATATTGTCAAAAAGCATGATTTATTACCTGATACGATAGATGAAGATAAATTATTAATAAAGGAAAATGTTATTGATATCTTAGGTGTAAACTATTATCAACCAAGACGTGTTAAAGCAAGAGATTCACAACCAAATGATAATGCACCATTTTTCCCAGAGTATTACTTTGACAATTATGAAATGCCAGGAAGAAAAATGAATATATATCGTGGATGGGAAATATACGAAAAAGGTATTTATGATATCATGATTAACCTTAAAGATAATTATGATAATATTGAATCTTTCATCTCTGAAAATGGTATGGGTGTTCAAGATGAAAAAAGATTTTTAGAAAACGGAAAACTAAATGATTTCTATAGAATCGACTTCCTGAAAGGTCATTTGACTTGGTTGTCAAAAGCGATTGAAGAAGGGGCCAATTGTAAGGGATATCATATGTGGACATTCATGGATAACTGGTCATGGATGAACGCTTACAAAAACAGATATGGTTTTGTTTCTGTAAACATTGAAACACAGGAGCGATTGGTAAAAGAAAGTGGTAAATGGTTTAAACAAGTTTCAGAGAATAATGGTTTCTAAATAATAATAGCTCTCGTTTAGAGGGCTTTTTTGTGCAGAATGCAGGTGATGAAATGAACAAAAGGCAAACGCAGATTGTTATTGAACTATATCGAGATGATATATATAAAACGAGTGAATATTTAGCTAGAATATTTAATGTTTCCTCTAAGACGATTAGAAATGAAATTAAAAATATAGAAACTTTTCAGTTAGATTTAGGATTTGAAATTACTTCAATGAGAAGTAAAGGATATAAACTTAAAGTTATCGATGAAGAAATCTTTAAATATCATATTCTTTCAAATGCGACAAAGGAAATAACGATAGATTATAACAACCAGTCTAACCGTGTACAATTTATTATGGGGAAGCTGTTGCTCAGCCCAACCTATATAAAATTAGAAGTTCTAGCAGATTTAATGTATGTCAGTAAGACCACGGTTCAAAATGATTTAAAACTAGTGAAAAATAATTTTGAAAAATATAATTTAGAAATAGTTAGTAAGCCAAGATATGGCCTTAAAGTAATCGGAGAAGAATTTCAAAAAAGATTTTGTATTTCTGAGTATTTATTTGATCATGAAAATTTAAAAGATAATACACTTCAATTTGAATTAACAGAAGATGAATCGAATAAGATTAAAGAAATTATTCTTGATACAATCGCTACAGAGTCATTTAACGTTACAGATATGACAATTAATAATTTATTTGTACATATTGTGATAGCACTTGGAAGAATTAAAGGTAATGGTAATATCGATAATTTTTATTATGATTCTTTATCTGGAACTAAAGAATATAAAATAGCAAATGAGATTGTATTAAAAGTAGAAAAATACTTCGATGTAAATATCTCAAAAGAAGAAGTTGCTTACATTGCATTGCATTTAATCGGCCAAGGTATTAACAAAAACGAGGAAGTAATTTCAACATTGATTGAAACATATCATTTAGAAGATATTATTTTTAAAATGCTTGATGAAATCAAAAAAACAGTAGGTATTGACTTAATAGAAGATCAGGAGCTAAAAAAAGCATTGATTTTACACTTAAGCACAGCATTTAATCGATATAAATATCATATGAATTTTAGGAATCCTTTACTTGATATGTTGAAAAAAGAGTATCCATTTGCATTTGATGCGGCTTTAATTTGTGCAAAAGTAATTGAGAAAGAGATGAAATACAAAATTAATGAAAGTGAAGTAGGATATATTGCGATGCATCTTGGGGGTGCAATGGAGCGATTAGAAAAAGAAAAAGAAAGAATTAAAACATTAATTGTATGTGCTTCAGGCGTCAGTTCATCTCAACTATTAAAATATAGAATTCAAAATTTGTTTGAAAAAGATATTGAAGTTATGGGCATCAGTGAAATGTACAAAGTAAAACAACATGATATTCCTAATGTAGACTTAATCATTAGTACAGTGCCTCTCGATGTGCAGTTTGAAAGTGTAGATATTATTCAGGTTAATCCTATATTAATTCAATCTGATATTGAACAAATCACAAACTATATTAATAAGCCGAAAAAGGAATTAAGGTTTTTTAGAGAAGAACTTGTTTTTCTTAAACAAAAATATGAAACTTTTAATGAGATTCTTGATTTTGTAGAAGACAAATTATTAAAAGATAATTTAATCTATTCCGATTTTAAAGAAAAAGTGATTGAACGAGAAAAAGTAGCACCAACTTCTTATGGAAACTATGTAGCAGCTCCACATCCGATTACTTCAGCATCTAAAGAATCATTCTTAGTATTCGTAACTTTAGAAAAACCAATCGAATGGTCAGGAAAAGATGTTCAATGGCTTTGTTTCATTTGTTTAGAAAAAGATCCGAAAGAAATAATAGAAATGGATTTTGTATATGAAAAACTGAGTAAAGTCATCAATAACTTAGAGTTAGTAATGACGTTATTATCGATAGATGATAGAGAGAAGTTTTTATTAGAAATAAAAACTTTATAGTTAATATTATTGTGAGAAATTTCAGAATTCTATTGACCCCAATTTATGATAGTGTTATGCTATTAAACAATTAAATAACTTATACAGAGAGATGGAGGGAATTGGCCCTTTGAAGTCTCAGCAACCGGCAGATGCACGGTGCTAAATCCAACAGGAGCATCCTGAAATATGAGTGTAGACGATACGTACCCCTCTTTTTCAGAGGGGTATTTTTTTATGGAGGAATGGATATGTCAAATGAATTCAAAAGAGGTATGGAACAGCGTCATGTAATGATGTTAAGTTTTGGTGGTGTGATTGGAACGGGATTATTCTTAAGTACAGGGTATACGTTGCAACAAGCAGGCCCTATTGGAACAATCATAAGTTATGTAATCGGTGCGTTACTTGTGTACATCGTAATGAAATGTATGGGTGCACTTGCGATTGAACATCCGGATGTAGGAGGGTTCCATACATATGCCAATATTTATATTAACCAATCTGTAGGTCATGTCGTTGCTTGGAGTTATTGGCTGTGTTGGACGATTGCGTTAGGTTCAGAAGTAACAGCAGGTGGGATTCTATTTCAGAAGTGGTTTCCAGACTTTCCTGTATGGTTGTTTAGTTTGATCTTTATTTTAATTATCGTGGGCATTAACTTCACGACGAGTAAGACATATGGAGAAAGTGAATTCTGGTTATCGTTGATCAAAGTGTTAGCCATCATTGCATTTATTATCATTGGCTTATTGATATTATTTAATATTTTACCGTCGACGTTAGAACCTGTTATGACTAATGAAAAGTTACTGGATGTGCCAAATGGTATATACGGCGTGTTTATTACAATGCTTGCTGTGAATTATGCGTTTAGTGGAACAGAGTTAATTGCGATTGCAGCAGGTGAGATGAAACAACCATCAATCGTTATTCCGAAGACCATTCGTGCCACTGTATGGCGCCTGTCATTACTCTTTATCGGGACAATTTTTGTGATGGTATTACTCTTACCAACCAATAAAGCGAGTTTATTAGAAAGTCCTTTCGTATCTATATTAGATAGTGTGGGCATACCGTATGCAGGTGATATTATGAACTTTGTTATTCTAACTGCGTTATTATCGGCAGCGAATTCAGGGTTATATGCATCAAGCAGAATGTTATGGAGTTTATCAGAACAAGATAATGTGTTACCGATTGCAAGAAAGTTAAATAAAAATGGGATGCCGATAAATGCAACAATAATTAGTTTAGTAGGCGCACTACTGAGCCTTTTATCAAGTGTGATTGCCCCGTCTACAGTGTATTTAGTATTGGTTTCTATTGCAGGGTTTGCGGTAGTTGTTGTATGGATGAGCATCTGTGTTGCGAGGTTTAATCAATTAAGACAGCATCATGAAAAAAGAAAGGCAGCGTATATATTACCGGTGATTGGGTTTACGCTGTGCTTCGTTTCATGTGTTGGGGTGTTGTTTGATCCGAATCAACGATTAGCGACAATTATTGGGTTACCGTTCTGTATCATTGTTGGGTTGATTCATTACTTTGTGAAGAAAAAAGGAGAGAAGATTCATGTTATTACGAGATAAATTAAAGCAAGATGTGACGATACTTGATGGAGGATTTGGGACGACTGTTGAACAGTTTGGTTATGATGTGAATCATGCGTTGTGGTCATCGAATTTAATAAAAGAACATCCTGAAGGGGTGTATGAAGTACATAAAGCGTTTGTTGATAATGGTGCAGAGGTTATATTAACGAATACATATCAAGCGTCTGTGCAATCGTTTAGAAATATAGGGTTATCAGATGAAGAAGCGAAAGGTTATTTAGAGATAGCAGTGGCTTTAGCGAAGAAAGCAGCGAATGATGATGTGATTGTTGCTGGTTCACTTGGATCATATGGTGCGATGTTAGGAAATGGTTCAGAGTATACAGGAGATTATAATGTAACTGAAGCAGACTATATCGAGTATCATAAAGAACGATTGGATATATTGATTGAAGCGGGTGTATCTGTGTTTGCTTTTGAAACAATCCCGAATATTGAGGAATTAAAAGCAGTGAAGACGTTGCTAGTTGATTATCCGAATATTGAAGCGTGGATATCAGTGACGCTGAAAGATAGCATACATTTATCGGATGGCACAGCATTGTTAGATGTAATTGAATTGGTGAATGATATCCCGAATGTATATGCATTTGGTGTGAACTGTACGAGTGTGAAAGTAATCGATGGTGCAGTAGATGTATTAGTTGAAAAGAGTGAGAAACCGATTATTCTGTATCCGAATGGTGGAAGGAAATATGATGCTGTGAAGAAGGCTTGGATTGATCAGGAGGATGCATCTTTAATTGAAGCGGCAGTGAAGTGGAAAGATAAAGGCGTGAAGATAATAGGTGGATGCTGTCAGGTAGGGCCGGAAGAGATTGGTTCATTAGTTAAAGCGGTGAAATAGAATAAATCCCAAGAGACAAAACCTCATCTCTTGGGATTTTATTATTGTTGGAAACTGTATTTGTGTAAGTTCAGTGTATCAACGTACCATTTTGGACCTATTTTCTTGAATGTCATATTAACATAGTTGCCGTAGTCATTGATTTTGTATTTACCACTTGTAGTAGAAGAAGTGGGGGCACCAAAGTATTTTTTTATCTTTGATAATTCGTATTTTTGCTACTATCTACAATGGTAAAACTTTCGATTAAGTATTTACTAGCGGATGCTTTTTCACCGACAGCTTGTGTGGTAACAAGAACATTACTGTTTGCACCATAGAAATAAGATCCAGCAGTATAACCGAAACTTCTAGTTACAGTATTGCTTAGAGGTGAACCCCAAGCCTTAAGCATAGCAGGTTGGTTTTGACGTAATTTCAGACTGTAGTATTTGAATGAAGCCTTCTTCATAGCTTTTGCATTACTATAACTATAAAGGTTAGGTAGTTTTAAAGATTTATTTTTTAAAGTATAAGTTGAAGCCTCAGATATTGGTGTAACTAATGATATTGCTAGTAACAAAGTGAAGAGAACAGCGATTATTTTTTTCATAGGAACGCTCCTTTAGTGTATTTAGTTAATTATACAATATACGTAGCAATATAAATAATCAATTTGAATTTATTATTAATATTTATATAAATAGAAATATATCGAAATAGATATACACTTAAAATAAAATTATTTACCTAAATAGTATGAATAACATGTAAATAATATATAATATAATTAATGATATATTAAAAGAAAGTGATGTGGATATCTATGATTAATTTTTCTAATTATCGAAATAGATATATTAGTTTTGAAGATGATTTTATTTCACAATTTTATAAACCAATAATTCTTGAAAGTAATGAATATAAAAGAATGTCTGGTTATTTTTGTAGTTCAATTATTGAAAATATTTATAATGAAATCTGTGAATCTGGTATGAATGAATCGTATAAAATAAAGATTATTTGTTCACCTGAACTTTCAACACAAGACCATATAGCAATCAGTGAAGGGTACGAACTCAAAGGTATAATTGAAAAATGTATCATCAAAACAATTGAAAATATGGATAACACAGAATTACCATATATCACTGATTTAATTATAAAAGGTATAATTGATATCAAATTTGTATCAACTAAAAATGGAAACGGTATTTTTCATGCAAAAGAAGGGATTTTTATTGATGAAAATAATCAAAAATTAGGGTTTATTGGATCTAATAATGAGACCTCAGCAGCCGTCCATAAAAATTTTGAAACAGTAATGATTTTAAAAGAAAATGAAAGTGCAAATGTAATTGAAGAAATGGAAAAAACTTTTGATGATATTTGGAATAATAATAATGAACAACTAATACAATGTGATATCACTCCGAAAATTTCACAAGCATTTAAAAATATTAAGAAGAAATTATTAATAAGAGAGAAACAAGAAAAGTATGGAAGAAAATCAATTTTTGAAGAATTTGATTTATATGGGTATCAACATCAAGCAATTGATAGTTGGATTGACAATGATTATGTGGGATTATTAGAAATGGCAACTGGGACTGGTAAAACTATCACAGCAATTGCATGTCAGGAAGCATTACAAAAAAAGGAAAATGATATTGTAACGTTTATCATTGCACCACAGTTAGATTTAGTAGAGCAATGGTATCAAGAACTTAAAGATTTAAATATAAATGCAATAAAATGTTCTTCAGTAGAAAGTAATTACAAAGAATTATTAAAGATAAAGTTATCACAAAAATCTACTGTAGAAAGTCCAACAATAGTCATAACAACATCTAATACTTTTACACTTCAAAGTTTTCAAAACATATTAAATATACATCTAAAGAGCAAAGCTTTACTTATTTGTGACGAAGTTCATAGCTTTGGTGCTGAGAAGACAAGAAATTTGTATAAACAACTTTCTGTAAAATTTAATTATAGACTAGGTGTTTCGGCAACTCCATATAGAAAAAATGAAGAAGAAAGTGATGAGTTAATAGGTTTTTTTGAAAGAATTGTATTTAAATATACTTTAAAGGATGCCATTGAAAATGGATTCTTAAATAAGTACAATTATGTTCCTATAATTCTATCTTTTGATAAAAATGAATTAAAGAAATATCGTGATTCACTATCAAGTACACTTAACAAAGAACTTTCTCATAATGCAGTACTAAAAGAGGTAGAGAGATTAACAAGTACAATAGCAAATTCAAATATTGGTAAAGTTGAGAAATTAAAGGAGTTATTAGATGATGAGAAAAAAAGACAACAAAAAATAATTTATTGTTCACCAGGGAATTACAACGATGGTAGTAATGTAATTAGTACAAGGCATATAGATTTCGTCTCTAAGGAATTAGGAATACATGGTTGTAGATTAAGAAGAATATATAGTGAAATTCCTAGCGATGAAAGACAAGAAATATTAACACAATTTAAAAATCATGATATAGATACTCTTTTAGCTATAAAATGCTTGGATCAAGGTGTGAATCTTAAAGAAGTAACACACGCATATATACTATCAAGTACAGATTCACTTACAGAATTTATTCAACGAAGAGGAAGAATACTACGAAAAGCACCTAATAAACCAATTTCTTATATTTACGATTTAATAATGTTGCCAGAGGACATTAATGATTTATATTTTAATCCGGTAATTGAAGATGCATATCTAGTAGATCGTGAATTAAGAAGAATGAGAGAGTTTAATTATGCATCAGAAAATAAAGAAGAAAATTTATTAATAATTAATGAAATTGAGGAAGCATATCATTATGTATTGGAGGAATTGAAGAATGGATAAAGTAACAAGTAAAGACATAAATAAATTTTTAGTATATGTATTGTCTAACGAAAAGCAAAGTTTAAAAACAAATCCTTTTCACGATGAAAATGAAAAGCATAAATTAAAAAATCAAATATTCTTATATTTAGAAGAACAAGCTAAAGATATTATTGGGAGAGGATAATTAATGAAAATTAAATCTATTCATATTGAAAACTTTAGACAATATAAAAATTTCGCATTAGAGTTTGACACATCAGATAAAGAAAAAAATATTACTGTTATTAGAGCTGCAAATTCAACAGGAAAAACAACCTTTATGCAAGCGATAAAATGGTGCTTATTTGGTGAGAGTGCAATTGAATTGGATAAACAGTCTGATTTAATTAATTATAATGAATTAAGAGAATGTAGAATTGCAGACATCAAAGATACATATTATAGAGTTGTAATGGAAATCATAGAAAATGGTTCAACTGTCAAAATTAATAGAACACAGAATTTAAATATTACAGCAAACACTGTAAAAAAAATGAATAGTATTGTTGCAATTGAATTTCAAGATGATAAGGGAGAAACTCGTGTTATAAGAAATGAGAATAGAGAAAAAGAACAAATTATTCAAAGAAAGATAAACTCATTATTATCAATTCAAATGGTCAACTATTTTCTGTTTGATGGAGAAAGAATTGAAAAATTATCATCAAAAGGTACTGTAGCAAAAAGAGAAGTTAGTGAAGCAATAACAGCAGTTAGTACATTACCAATCTTAAATAATTCAATTGAAACTTTAACTAGATTGTCTAATGATGTTAGAAAATTAAAAGCTAAATCAAGTAATAATGAGGAATATAGAAAACTAGAAATTAATATTAGTTTAATTGAAGATAAATTAGAGGAATTAGAATCAAAAATCGAAGAAAAGAAAATAAAAGAAGAAGAAGCTGAAAAACAGATTAATATTATAAATAAAGAGTTAAGTGAGATTGACGATATATCTCAATTTCAAGATAAAAAGATGCGTTTGAAAAATGAAATCAAGCGTTCAGAAGAAATTAATGAAAATAGGTATAATTCAATTCAAGCTCTTTATCTAGAGTATTCAACGCTAAAATATATATATTTACTAGATAGAAAATACAAGAAAATTAATCTATCAGAGGAAGCTGAAGATAACTCAATACCTAATATGGAAGTAACAGCAATCGATAAAATAATTGAAAATGGTGTTTGTATATGTGGAACGCATTTACAAGAAGAACATATTCAAACACTAATGAAACAAAGAAATTATCAGCCCCCTATTAGTAATGAAGCTATGATAAAAGATTATTCTTTGTCATTAACAAAGGAAGTTGCAAAAATTGATAATATCGTTAAGCAGTTGAAAGAAAAAATAAAAGAATATAATGATTTATTCTCTTCTATTGCACAAAACAAAGAGGAATTGAAAATTCTAGAAGAAAAAATAAGTAAAATGCCACAACAAAGAATAAAAGAGTTAAATGAGCAGTCAAATTCATTAGAACGAGAATTAACATATAATACCGTAAAAAGAGAAGAATATACTAAAAAACTAAATTTATCAAAAGAGGAATTAGAAAAATATAAGTTTAAAATTGTAGAATTAGAAGAAAAGATAAAATTTAATGAAATTCTTGAAGTACAAGAAGAAATTCTAAAAAAATCACTTGACCAGTTAAGATATAGAAAAGTATTAGATGAAAAAAAATTAAGACAAGATGTTGAAAATTTTGCAAATAAGCACTTTAAAGATATTATCACTAAAGATAAAAATATCAGTATTGATGAAAAATTCAATTTAAAAGTAACTGAACCAGATGGAACAGAATCAGCAATTTCTTCAGGAGAATCAGTTGCAGTAAGTATTTCAATCATATTATCGATAATCGATACTTTCAAATCAAACTTAAATAAAAATAAAAAGGAAGATATTGATTTAATGACAAAGAAAGATTTCTTCGTCGTTATGGATGGCCCCTTCGCGATGTTAGATCAATATTTTTCAAAAAATATATCCCAGAAGATAAGTGAATCTATAGAGCAAGTAATATTATTAACTAATGACAATCAATATAGTGAAAGTATAAAAAATGCATTTAGACCTAAAACAAGTAAAGAATATCTGTTAGATATTCCTCCTGAAAATAGAAGAGACAGTATATTAACAGAAGATTTAAAAGAGGTGATATTATGAGTTCGGATATTGTATTAGAAGGTAGACAAGTTAAAATAATAAATGAATTATACGAAAAAAACTTATTTACGGGTACTCGCGGAAGCGCAGAATTATTCTTCTTAGCTGTTCTTAAGGGATTATATAATAGTAAAGAAGAAACTATGGATGTTGGTGGAGAACAAATAAATATATCGAGAACATTTTTAAATAATCCTAAAAGGGTAAACTTCAAATATTTAATAAATGTCTTTGAAAACTTAGAACAACGATTTGCAGGAAATGAGCTAACAATGTCTCAAATCTTCTTAGATGCAATTGGAACGGATGATAATGATAAATTTCAATTAATAAAAAATCATGGTTACGCAGGATTAGAATTATTGTATGATGAGCTACTAGTTCAAAAAGATATTGTAGATAAATTTGATGTCGTATCAATAATAGATTCTGAAATACTGACAAGAGAAGAATTAGATGCAATTGAGATAAAAATGGAACCAGCAATCAACACTATAGATGATATTTTAGAGAGTGATATTTAATGGATGGATTATCATGGGAAGATATATTAAATGAAAGTGAAAATGAATTATATTCTGAGAGTGATTTTAAGAAAGATATAGAAAAACTTAATAATTCTAAAATAATAAATGTGAGTGATTCAGTATTAATAGAGCAAAATCAGATGAGCTCATTAGATAAAGTAGAATTTAAAAAGAAATTATCATTATTGAAATTTAAAAAGTCGGTTTCAGAGATTGATATTATTAATATAATAAATAATACACAAGTCATTGTTGAAAATAAAAAACATAAATTCCCACAGGCAAACTCTATAGAGACTGCTATTTTTACTTTGAATTTAATAATAAATGAAGAAGAATTTATTAATAATGCACCAAATGGCGCGGATATCTCAAAGATATATGGATTTGCTGAAAGACAAGGTTTTTATTATGGTGATTTTTTAGAGTATCTAGGTTTTTTGGACAAAATAGAATCTAAGTATTACCCAACAGGTTTAGCTCTTGAGTATAAAAGAGCTAATGAGAGAGAAAGAATAATAATGATTGTTAAAGCTATAATGTCTCATAATTCTATTAGAGAGTATTATTTATTAAAAAAAGACTCGGAATATATGGATATAGAATTAGATAATTATTTAGAAATATTAAGAGAAGATACTCTAATGCAAGGATTCAGCGAGTCTACAATTAGAAGGAGAAAATCAACTGTGGAATCAATGTTAAAATGGGTTGATAAAGTTACTTTAGAATCACCTAAACCTTTCGTAAAATGGGCTGGTGGTAAACAAAAAATAATAAAAGAATTGGTACAGCGTTTGCCAAATGAGCATGACTATGACAAATATATAGAACCATTCGCCGGCGGAGCTGCTTTATTATATAAAGTTAAGTTTAAGCAGGCAATAATTAATGATTTGAATTTAGAACTAATTAATACCTATGAACAAATAAAAAAGTCTCCGACTGAATTAATTGCACTTTTACAAACTTATAATAATACTGAAGAAGATTTTTATCGTATTAGAGAGTTAGATAGAAACATCAATTTTATTCAAGAAGTATCAGATTTAGATAGAGCTGCAAGGTTCATATATCTTAATAAAACATGCTTTAATGGGTTGTACAGAGTAAATAGTAAAGGACATTTTAATACACCGTATGGAAGATACAAAAATGATAATTATAAGAATAGTGAAATATTAAAAGTAGATAGTCAATTTTTTAATGAAAACAACGTTGAATTCACAAACACGGATTTTGAAAACGTTATAAAAGATGTAGATGATAGAACATTTATATATTTAGATCCACCATATGATCCAATTTCAAAAACAGCTAGCTTTACTAGTTACACTGATTTAGGATTTGACCGACCAGATCAATTAAGGCTAAAATCAATATGTGATGATTTATCTGATAAAGGTGTTAAAATAATGATTTCAAATCACCATACAGCGTTTATTTATGAGTTGTTTGGTTCGGATGCTAGATATAAATATGAAATAATAAATGTACAAAGAAATATTGCATCATCTTCAAAATCAAGAGGAGAAGTTGAAGAAGTTATTATTACTAATTATTAAAAAAATACCAACGTGATTTCATTCACGTTGGTATTTTTAATATATAAAGGATAAATGATGTGAATATATCAATTTACTTAAAATCTTTTTATCAAACATTAACCTTTAGAGGAAAAACAATAGAACACTTAAATGTTGAAGTAAATAATTTAATCGAAGAATTTAATAAGAGATTTCCAAAGGATAATATTAATGAATTAACATATGAAACATATGCTTTAGGTCATGGTGAGAATACATTTTCTTATTGGCTCGAGTTTAAAACAAGTGAAGATGTGGGTTCTATTCGAGGTGGCAGTGCTAGTAAGCATGGAATATATAAAGGTAAAGATGGAGCTCCTAAAATAGTATCTAAATTTAATGAAGAATCGTTAGGTGAGTCTGTTACATACTTACTCGAATGTTACGAACTGAATCGCCTACTTTCTTAATTTAACAATACATCCCCTCAGGGGAGTTGTCCAATTAAGTGTAGACGATTCATTAAATATGATTAGAATATATGGTAAAGATAACAGCGGTGAATTTGGTTCAATCATATTAGATAACTTCGAATTTTTTAATCAAGGATACAAACCTTCTGAAATAGGCATTAAATTCGGTAATGCGATTGTTTCTGGAAAGTACTTGAACGAAGAAGAAAATAAATTGATAAAAGATAAATTTAATACAACCGGCTTTTCTATTGTGATATATGATTTACCTGAGTCATATATAGAAGGTAAAGAATCTTTAGTTATACACATCAAAAAGGAACGTAATCCATTGGTTAGGCAAGATGTGATTAGAAACTTCTTAACCAACAATGAACGTGTTTATTGTGAAGCATGTGGCTTTGATTTTTACGATAAATATGGTGAATTAGGTAAAGATTATATTGAATGTCATCATACAAAACCTATTCATCAAATGGATGGTGAAACTGAAACAAAATTAGATGATATGGTTTTATTATGTTCAAATTGCCATAGAATGATTCATAGGTATTCACCAATGTTAACTATACAAGAATTGAAGGATAAAATAACAAGAAACACTGGAAAATAAAAAAAACAAACTGCAAATCTGAATCATAGGCACTCTACTTAAAGAGTTTATTTTATATTTCGAAAATCAGTATAAGCCAAATATCAGACGATATATCAGTTTTCAGGATTTTAATGTGAATATTTTTATGAGCCCAGATTAATTTCTGGTTTTTTTATATTGAGCAAAAATATTCATTACAAATTACCTTACAATAATATCCTCTCAAGCGAAATAACATTATAATAATGAAAAAGTTATAGAATATTAATTTTGATTTATTTTTCTATATAATGAAAATGTATCAACTCGAATTTGTTTGATAACAATATGAAATTCAATGGAGCTGATTGACTTGAATAATCAACTAAGGGGTATGTTATACGGGTTTATTGTTGGTGATGCTTTAGGTGTACCAGTGGAATTTAAGGCACGTGGTACTTTTGAAGTCAGTGATATGATAGGTTATGGGACGTACAATTTACCACCTGGAACTTGGTCTGATGATTCATCATTATTATTATGTACGGTAGAACATATGAATGAAAACAGTTCACTCGATGATTTGATGCAGAAATTTGCGGATTATGATTTTAGAAATTATATGACACCATTTGGAGAAACGTTTGATATCGGAATTACTACGCACGAAGCTTGTCAAAACTTTGAATATTTGAAGCGTAGTGCTACAGCCTGTGGTTTATCAGGTGAATTTGATAATGGTAATGGTTCTTTAATGCGCATTGCGCCAATTGTTAAGATGACTTCAGATTTACCAATTGAAGATAAGTATAAAATGGTATCAGATTATAGTAAGCTCACACATGGTCATGAAAAATCTATAATGGGATGTATGATTTATATACTAGTTTTAGAAGCATTGTTTAGTAATGTTGATAAATCAGAGTTATTAACTCATGTTCAAATACAATTAGAAGCGCTAGGTAAAGATTATTCTGCTTATTATAGAATTTTTAATGGATTAGAGAATCTTCATGTCGAAGAAATAAATTCTACAGGTTATGTTGTAGATACTTTGGAAGCGGTGATTTATTGTTACTTGAATCATGAAAAGTATCAAGAAGGAGTTTTTGCAGCAATCAATCTTGGAAATGATACAGATACTATTGGAGCATTAACTGGTGCATTGTTTGATGCAACATCTGGCTATGTTGCAGAAATAGATATTTATAAATCACGCTTGGCTAACTTGGAAAAAATCGAAAATATTGTAGAGTCGTATTGTAACAATTATTAGTTGATAGAATTTAATATTCCAGTTTGAATCAATAAAAGAACCAATTGCAGTTTTAGCAAATGGTTCTTTCAATTTTATTTTTTCAATTCAATTAACTTCTGATAAGCCCCAACGGTCACTGCCAAATCATAATAGGCAGCGCCAACGGATTTGAAGATGGTTAAACCGTTCGTATCAGTGATCTCATCAATATCTTTCAAAGCATAAGCCTGATTAAAGGAGAATTTATTTTCCTTTGCTGCTTGTATAAATTCTCCAGCTTCATGTTGTGCCCCTTCGAAATCATCAATTACAATCACTTTTGCATTTTCAATCGCTTGAATATCAATCTCACGCATTTCAGGTAAGTAAGATCCTACACCATTGATATGTACATTTGATTGAATGTCCTGATAATTGAATACTGCTGTTTCAGAGCGTGTTGCGCAGTTAATAATATCTGCGTCTTTTACTGCTATTTCTATATTATCAGCGATTATAATATCACATTTTACTTCTTTATTTTCTAGCTTTTCTTTAAAGTCTATTGCTTTATTCTTCGTTCGATTATATAAATTAATCTTCTTAATTTCTCTCACTTCTAATACACCTAAAACCTGTTCAAATGCCATACCTCCAGTACCAATTACAGCAAGTACTGATGCATCTTTTGGTGCAAGATGGTCTGTTGCGATACCACTCATTGCACCTGTTCTTAGTCTAGTGAGGTAGCTACTTTCTAACATTGCAATATGCTGGCCAGTTTTCAATTCTGATAACAATGTTGTTCCTTGGGAAACTGGTTTATCTGTATTATTTGGGAATATTGATATCGTTTTTAATATTGAAAAATGATTGTGTGTATTCACACATGGAATATAAAGCATTGAATCTTTTGTACCAGGCAATTCAATGACGGTACGTTCTTTATTGATTACTTTCCCTAGTTTCAAATCAGATAAATTCGATCTTACGTCTTCAATAGCTTCTTTCATGGAATACTGCGCTTCAATAGCTTCTTTCATGGAATACTGCGCTTCAATTTCTTTATCACTAAAAAACTTCATTATTTACCTCCTAGTTAATAGTG
The DNA here is from genome assembly GCF_047425875.1 of Macrococcus animalis. Taxonomy (GTDB): domain Bacteria; phylum Bacillota; class Bacilli; order Staphylococcales; family Staphylococcaceae; genus Macrococcoides; species Macrococcoides animalis. The sequence continues at coordinate 761,897 of NZ_CP179727.1, read as the reverse complement.
GTGTGAGCTAAATCATCAGCTTTTTTATTCTTGATCGATAATACTGAAATGATTGAAATAATAGCTATTAAAATAATGTATATTGCAACTGGTACATACGAACCATTGAATTTACCCATTAAATATTCGGCAATCATTGGTGCTGTTCCACCGGCTAATGCTGCGCCAATCTGATAGCCTAATGTGACGCCAGTGTATCGAACTTCTTTATTAAATACTTCTGAGAACATAGTTCCTAATACTGCGGTAATGGGAGACCAAATGACACTTAAACCAATTACAGTGGCAATGAGTACAGCTAAAGTTGATTTTTGTTCAAGTAACCAGAAATATGGAAAACTATAGAGTAGCATTGCAAATGCACCGATTAAGTATAATTTTTTTCTGCCAACTTTATCACTTAGCTTACCGTAAAGAGGAATTAATATTGTTGTTAGTACTGCAGATGCCATTACAATAAGCATAACAGTTTCAAATTTATGGCCAAGTCTCTCTGTAGCATATCCAACTACGAAAGTACCAAAATGTAGAATGGTGCCGTTTCAACAAATTTTGCACCACTTGTTATTAACACTTCTTTCCAGTGATATTTCAGTGTATGAAGTAAAGGTACTTTTGGAGCCTTCCCACTTTCTTGAACTTCCTTAAAATCAGGTGTTTCATCTAATCCTTTTCGAATCCATAGTCCAAAGAATACTAATACACCACTTAGAATAAATGGAATTCTCCAACCAAAACTATTAAATTGTTCTTCAGTTGTTACTGCAGTCATAATATAGAATGCTAAAGAACCTAAAACCATTCCGATTGTAACGCCCATCTGAGGCACACTACCAAAATAACCTCTTTTTTCAGCTGGTGCATATTCCGTTGCTAATAATAATGCACCGCCCCATTCACCACCAATGCCTAACCCTTGAATTAGACGACAAAGTAAGAGGAGTAGTGGTGCTGCGATTCCGATTGTTTCATAATTAGGTATAAATCCAATTGCAACTGTTGCAATCCCCATGAGTAACAATGTCATGACTAACGTTTTCTTTCTTCCCATTTTATCCCCAATATGCGCAAAGAAAATACCACCGAATGGTCGAATAAAGAATGATAATGCAAGACCAAAGTATGCAATCAAGTTTGAAACAGTAGGGTCATCAGTAACAAAGTATTGTTTACTGAAAATAATACTTGCAACAGATGCATATAAAAAGAAATCAAACCATTCGATAGATGATCCTATCAAACTCGCGCCCAACACTTTTTTCTCAAGTTTTTTCTCCATAAAAATATCCCCCTTGTGTATAATTAAGTCACATTAAATATTATTTAAATCAATTATAGTAATTAAGTGAATATTCTGTCAATTTCATAATATTATTTTGCGTTTGAAGTTAGAAATAAAATATTATCAAATACAGGTATTAATTACGAAATTCCATTGACAGAATTATCAGACAATGTTTAACTTATAAATGTAAACGTTTACTTTAAAGAGGTGCAGAATGGTTTCATCAAAAGAAGTCGCAAAACAAGCAGGGGTCTCTCAATCAACTGTATCGAGGGTAATCAACAATCCCAAATCAGTCAAAAAAGATAAAAGAGAAAGAGTAGAAAGGGTCATGAAGGAACTCAACTATAGACCTAATTCTATCGCGCGTTCTCTTATCAGCAATAAAACAAACCAAATATCATTAATTTCCGGCACATTAAATAGCCCATTCTTCGTCGAGTCTACTAAATACATTGTTGATTATGCCAGTGCACATGGCTTTCACGTCAATGTTTATTTCGAAGAAGAAGCGAAGATGAATAATGTCTATGATAATGTATTTGCGAACACGACTGACGGGATTATTTTGTCTTCTATGTATTATGAGAGTGAGCATTTCGAAGAATTCGAGAATCTAAATATTCCATACATTATGTATAATCGTAAACACAAAAATGGTGGGAATTATGTTGAAATGGATAACTATAATGCTGGAAGAGAAGCTGTAAAGTTTCTTAAGTCAAAAGGGCATGAGAATATATTATATTTAGGTGGTTTGCTGAATAAATCTACTTTTAAAGATAGATTGTCAGGCTATAAAGATGAACTTAAAAATCAAGGTATGCCGATTAATGATGAAAACATTATTGTTACGCAAGAGACATATGATTCCATCGAACCGATTTTAATTGATATGTTCAATAGAGAAAACAAACCTACTGCCATATTTGCAACAACAGATATGATTGCGTTATTTGTATTTGATATCTTAAGTGAGCATGGTTATAGTATACCGGATGATTTTGCATTAATTAGTATTGATAATACTGAAACGATGCAACATAGACATTTTAATTTAACGTCAATAGGTGTGAAAACAGAAGAAACTATGGCGCAAGTAGCTATTACTAAATTGATTGATGCAATTGTGAATAATGAAAAGTTAGATTGCCAGTTAACATTACCGATTCAAGTTTTTGATAGGGGGACAGTTTAAAATTTTATGAACTTTTGAATACGTATTCAAACTGTGTTCTGATTATTTTTGAATACGTATTCAAATTATAAATTAATTTCAGAAAAATCAGACAAAGGGGATGTTTGAATGAAGGCTTTGACACGTCTTTCGACGAGATTAATGGAAAGATTTTTACCAGATCCACTTGTAATCGTTATTTTATTAACCCTGTTTGTTTATGGTATTGGCATTTTTACAACGAACACCGGACCTGTTGAAATGATTACATTCTGGGGCGATGGTTTTTGGGCACTATTATCATTTACGATTCAAATGGCTTTAATTTTGTTATTAGGACATGTCATGGCGATGAGTAAACCATTTAGTAAATTGCTACGTTGGTTAGCACGTTTACCGAGAACTGCTGGTCAAGCGATAATAATGGTTTCATTTGTTGCTGCACTTGCTTGTTTTATTAACTGGGGATTTGGTTTAGTGCTAGGTGTATTATATGCGAAAGAAGTTGCAAGAGTTCGTGATGATACGGATTACAGATTATTAATTGCAAGTAGTTACTCAGGGTTTTTAATTTGGCATGGTGGTTTATCTGGTTCAATTCCATTAACGATTGCTACTAAAGGTCATCCATTCGAAAAGCAAATGGGTTTAGTTCCTGTAAATGAAACGATTTTCTCGCCATGGAATTTATTATTAGTAGCTGTGTTAATGATTAGTATTCCAATACTAAATTATTTTATGCATCCAAAGAAAGAAGATCGTTTCATCATTGATAAAAATTTACTAGTGGAGAATACGAATCATGAGGAAGTTATAGATAAGTCTAAGTTGACGCCAGCTGAAAGAATCGAACATAGCGTTATATTAAATTATTTAATTGGTTTAGTTGGACTCATTTATATTGTTTATTTCTTTATGAAAAATGGCTTTAATCTCAATTTAGATATTGTTAATTTTATTTTCTTATTTGTTGGATTAATTCTACACGGTACACCAAGAAATTATATCGATGCAGTGAATGATGCTGCTAAAGGTGTCGGTTCTATCTTAATTCAGTTTCCGTTTTATGCTGGACTAATGGGAATGATGACGCAATCAGGTGTAGCTAAAAATATTACAGATACTTTCTTAAATATTTCCAACGAACAAACTTTCCCGGCACTCGCATTCTTAAGTGCTGGTGTTGTTAACTTCTTTGTACCGAGTGGTGGTGGACAATGGGCTGTTCAAGGCCCAATTATGATTGAAGCAGCGAAAGAACTTGGTGTAAGTAATGCTGTGATGTCGATGGCTATAGCTTGGGGAGATGCTTGGACAAATATGATTCAACCGTTCTGGGCTTTACCTGCGCTAGCTATTGCTGGATTGAAAGCAAAAGATATTATGGGTTTCTGTTTATTTGTATTGATACTTTCAGGAGTCATTATTTGTGCAACATTCTTAATTATTTAAGGGGGATTTAGTTATGGAAAAGGTAGTAATTGTTTCAGCTTTTAGAACAGCGATTGGTTCTTTTGGAGGGACATTAAAGGATATTCCTGCACATGAAATGGGAGCAAAGTTAATTGAAGCAACAGTGAAGCAATTAAATTTAAATGAAAATGAAGTGGATGAAGTCATTCTTGGAAATGTATTGCAGGCGGGGCAAGGACAGAATCCAGCACGTATAGCAACAATCAATGGTGGTTTGAATCAATCTACTTCTGCAATGACGATTAATAAAGTATGTGGATCTGGCTTAAAAGCGATTGAATTAGCCTATCAATCTATATTACTTGGTGATAATGATGTTGTCATAGCGGGTGGTATGGAGAATATGTCACTATCACCGCATGTGTTAGAGGGCACTAGGTTTGGATTCAAAATGGGTGACCAAAAATTAAAAGATACGATGATTTATGATGGTTTAACTGATTACTTCAATCAGTTCCATATGGGAATTACTGCTGAGAATTTAGCAAAGAAGTATTCAATATCTAGAGAAGAACAAGATGAATTTGCACTCGCTTCACAAGAGAAAGCAAATAAAGCGATTGAATCAAACAGGTTTAAGGATGAAATTATTCCAATTGAAATACCATCACGCAAAGGTGATCCTACGATCTTTGATACTGATGAATTCCCAAGAGCAGGATTGAAGATTGAGAGTTTAAGTAAGTTAAGACCAGCATTTAAGAAAGAGGGCTCTGTAACTGCAGGAACGTCATCAGGTATTAACGATGGTGCGGCATTACTTTGTTTAATGACAGAATCAAAAGCTAAAGAAAAAGGTTTAGAGATTTTAGCAACGATTGAAGGATTTGGTAAGAGTGGTGTTGATCCTGAGATTATGGGTATCGGCCCAGTCGATGCGGTCAAAGAAGCGTTGAAAAAAACAAAACACTCATTAGATGAAATTGATTTAATTGAGAGTAATGAAGCCTTTGCTGCGCAAAGCTTAGCTGTTGGTAAAGATTTAAAGTATGACTATGAAAAAGTTAATGTTAATGGCGGGGCAATCGCATTAGGACATCCAATTGGAGCATCTGGTGCAAGAATATTAGTCACTTTATTGCATGAAATGAAGAAAAGAGATTGTAAAAAAGGTTTAGCAACATTATGTATAGGTGGCGGTCAAGGTATCTCAATCATTGTATCAAGATAATAAAAGGAGGCAATTCACATGAGTAAAGTAATTCATGATATCAATGAAGGCATTAAAGATTTAAAGGACGGTATGACATTAGTTGTTGGTGGATTTGGTTTATGTGGTATCCCAGAGCATTCTATAAATGCAATCAAAGAAAAAGGGACTAAAGGTTTAACAGTGGTCAGTAATAATTGTGGTGTAGATGACTTTGGTCTTGGTTTATTACTACATGACAAGCAAGTTGATAAAATGATTAGCTCTTACGTTGGTGAAAATAAAACTTTTGAAAGTCAGTATTTAAATGGTGAATTAGAAGTTGAATTGACACCACAAGGAACATTAGCTGAAAAACTTCGTGCTGGAGGAGCAGGTATTCCAGGTTTTTATACTAAGACAGGTGTAGGTACACCCATAGCTGAAGGTAAAGAAACGAAAGAATTTAATGGTGAAGAATATCTATTAGAAGAATCTATTGTTGGCGATTATGCATTAGTGAAAGCATGGAAAGCTGATAAGTTGGGCAATTTAATTTATAGAAAAACAGCAAGAAACTTTAATCCGTTATGTGCAACAGCAGGTAAAATCACAATTGCTGAAGTAGAAGAAATAGTTGAAGTGGGCGAACTTGATCCAGATCAGATTCATACACCTGGCATTTATGTTCAACATGTTTATTTAGGGGAGCAATTCGAGAAAAGAATTGAACGTACTGTATTAAAGGAGGAGAAATAAATGGCAGATAGAAGTGTAATTATTAAGCGTGCTGCACAAGAGATTAAAAGTAACATGTATATCAACTTAGGAATTGGTATGCCTACTTTAGTTGCAAATGAAGCAAATGATAATGTGGAGAATGTTTTCTATCAATCTGAAAATGGATTATTAGGTATTGGACCATATCCTACTGAAGCAGAACTTGATGCTGACTTAATCAATGCAGGAAAAGAGACAGTAACAGCAGCAAAAGGTGCCGTTTACTTCGACTCTGCTGAAAGCTTCGGTATGATTCGTGGTGGACATATTGACCTTGCAATACTTGGAGGAATGGAAGTGAGTGAATCAGGAGATTTAGCAAATTGGATGATTCCAAAGAAACTGGTTAAAGGTATGGGAGGTGCTATGGATTTAGTCCATGGTGCAAAGTCAGTTATCGTCGTGATGGAACACATGAATAAACACGGAGAATCAAAAGTAAAATCGGAGTGTACATTGCCTTTAACAGGTAAGCAAGTTGTCGATAAATTAATTACGGATTTAGCAGTGTTTGAATTTGTCGAAGGGAAAATGTATTTAACTGAATTATTGAATGGTACAACTGAAGAGTATTTGAAAGAAAACACAGAAGCGAATTATGAAGTAAAACTAAAATAAAAACTAAATAAAAACAAAGGGACTTTTTAAGTTAGGGTGGGATTGTATGGACTTACTGATTGTATTATTAGCACTTGGATTATTAATGTTTGTAGCATATAAAGGATACTCTGTTATTTTATTTGCACCTTTATGTGCCTTATTAGCGGTTTTATTAACAAACCCTCATCATATGCTTCCGTTTTTCTCAGAAGTATTTATGCTGAAAATGTCAGGATTTATTAAGAGTTACTTCGCAGTATTTTTATTGGGAGCAATATTCGGTAAAGTCATTGAACTTTCAGGTATTGCAGAAATAATTGCAAAATTTATTGTAAGAGTGATTGGCGCGAAAAATGCGATTGCTGCAATTGTTATTTTATGTGCAGTATTAACTTATAGTGGTGTGAGTTTATTTGTTGTTGTATTTGCTGTGTATCCATTTGCAAAGAAATTATTCCAAGAAGCAAATATTACAAAAAGACTTATACCAGGAACGATTGCACTTGGAGCATTTAGTTTTACGATGGATGCGTTACCTGGCACACCACAAATTCAGAATGTTATACCGACACCATTCTTTAAAACTGATATATATGCAGCACCTATTTTAGGTGTGTTAGGTAGTATATTTGTACTGATACTAGGTTTAGCTTATCTAGAATGGAGTAAAAGAAAATCGATTAAAAATGGTGAAGGTTATTATGGTATTAATAATGAAATCGTTGAAGAAGAAGCCAATGTTGAATATGGTGAAGATGTAAAAGGGATAAAAGTATTATTAGCATTTCTACCATTAGTATTAGTTGCGGTTACTAACAGGGTATTAACAAGTTACTTACCTAAAATTTATGGCGAACAATTTAAGTTTGATGGTACTGGTGTGAAAGACACGCCACCAATTGAGATTAAATCAGTTATTGCAATCTGGTCCTTAGAATCAGCGTTATTATTAGGAATTCTATCAGCATTATTATTTAACTTTAAACGTGTAACATCTCAATTTAAAGTTGGAGTAAATGCTGCAATTGCCGGAAGTTTACTAGCTGTAATGAATACAGGAGCTGAGTATGGCTTTGGTGGTGTTATTGCCGCTTTACCAGGATTTAAAATGATTAGTAACGGTATTTCAAGTGCAATTGATAACCCATTAGTAAATGGTGCTGTAACAACTACTGTATTAGCAGGTGTTACAGGTAGTGCATCAGGTGGTATGAGTATTGCGTTAGGTGTCATGGGGGAATCATACGTTAAGATGATTGAAGCAGCAAATATTTCACCAGAAGTGATGCATAGAGTTATTTCAATGGCATCAGGTGGTATGGACACATTACCACATAATGGAGCAGTGATCACATTACTTGCTGTAACCGGTTTAACACATAAACAATCGTATAAAGATATATTTGCAGTAACAGTCATTAAGACATTAGCAGTATTCTTTATCATCGGTATTTACACGTTAACAGGATTAGTATAGGAGGAATAGATATGAAGACTGCAATTATTACAGGTGCCGCGTCAGGTATTGGGTTAGAACTTACTAAAACATATATAAATGAAAACTATAATGTTGTAATGGTTGATATTAATGAAGAAAAATTAAAAAGTGAAGCAATAAATTTTAATCAAGAAAACGTGTTAACGGTACGATGTGATGTAACAAATGAGAATGATATAAAAAATGTAGTAGAATCTGCAAAGTCACATTTTGGAACGATTGACGTGCTAATTAACAATGCAGGACTACAACATGTAAGTATGATTGAAGATTTTCCTAGTGAAAAATTTGAAATGATGATCAATATCATGTTAATCGCACCCTTTAAGTTTATTAAGTATGTATCACCGATTATGAAACAACAAAATTACGGTAGAATCTTGAATATGAGTTCAATCAATGGCGTCATAGGCTTTAGTGGTAAAAGTGCCTACAATTCAGCTAAACACGGTTTAATTGGTTTAACTAAGGTTGCGGCACTTGAGTTAGCGACAAACGGTGTTACCGTCAATGCAATTTGTCCTGGATATATTGACACACCGCTTGTAAGAGGGCAAATGGAAGACTTAGCGAAGACAAGAAACGTATCAGTAGAACAAGTTTTAGATGAAGTCATCTATCCATTAGTGCCTCAAAAGAAATTAATCGATATTCAGGAAATTTGTGATTATTGTATATTTTTAAGTAAGGAAACAACAACAGCTGTAACAGGACAAAGTATCATCATTGATGGTGGTTATACTGTCCAATAAAAATTGAGGTGATTATATGTCAGTCACAATATTAGGTGCAGGTATTATGGGTAGAACAATTGCTCTGTCCTTTGCTTTAGCAAATATTAAAGTTAAATTGTTTGATGTGAAAAAAGAAAGCTTAGAACTTGCACATAATAAAATAAACGAGCATTTACAAATCCAAAAAGAATATAAGTTAATTGAAGATTCAACTGTTGTTATGAATAATATTACATTCATAGAGAATCTTGAAGAAGCAGTAAGTGAAAGTGATATCATTATCGAAGCTGTGCCTGAGGTCTTAAGTATTAAAGAACAACTTTATCACGCCTTAAGTGAACTATTATCAGAGGAAGTTATTGTTGCATCCAATACTTCTACATTTAGTTTAGAGAAGTTACAAAAGCTATATCAACATCAAAATAAAATCTGTATCACACATTATTTTAATCCCGGACACCTTGTACCGTTAGTAGAAGTTGTGACAAATTCTATGTCTGAAGAAGATATCAATTATGTGAGGTCATTACTAGAACAATGTGGCAAAGAAGTGATTATATTAAGACAAGATATCGATGGATTTGTAGCGAATAGATTACAAGCAGCGCTACTTAGAGAGGCATTTAATCTAGTAGAAAATAATATTGCAACAATAGAAGATATTGATAAAGCAGTGAAATATGGCCCTGGCTTAAGATGGGCATTAAATGGTCCTTTTGAAATTGCAGATTTTGGTGGACTTGATACATGGGATAAAGTGGTTTCAAATCTATTCCCTGACTTAAGTAATAGACAAGATACACCAGAAATACTGACTGAGAAAAATGAGATTAATGAATTAGGAACAAAAACAGGAAAAGGATTCTACGATTATTCTAATGTAGATTTAGTAAATGCCGAAAAAGATCGTGAGAAGCAATTGATTGAAATATTGATTACTAAGAATAAATAATTTTTAGCCCAGATTAAATTTCTGGGCTATTTTGTTTGATTATAAAAAATAAAAGAAATACTTATTATTAAATTATATTCATAAAGTTTTATGTCCAACCTTTTTGAAAAGGGATTTCATAATTAATATATCAATTTTTAGAGTTCAGTGATTTCTATATAAATATTAAGAATTGAACTCAAAACTATTATTTATTGTTCTTTTTTGTAGAAATCAAATCAAGAATCGAATTTAATCAAATAGTTAGTTACAATTATTTCTGAACTTTCGAAAATATATGGTTAGAACGTGTATTGTAACCGCTTACTACCGAGGATATGATGAAAGTGTAGAAATTATACTTCATTAGAAATAAAGGAGGTTTATCATGTTAAGCGAAATTTTAGAAAGAGATTCAATTTTACTTGATTTAGAAGTAGAAGATTTTAAGGATGCAATTAGAAAATCGACTAAGCCTTTAATTAAAAACAATTCTGTTAAGCAAAGCTATGTTGACAAGATAATTGAAATATATGACGAGACGGGTCCTTATATTGTAATAACTAAAAATATTGCATTACCACATGCACCATCAGATTCAGGCGTTAATAAAACTAATATTGGTTTTTCAAGATTAAAGACACCAGTAATTAGTCATCACAAAACTAATGATCCTGTAAAATTTCTATTTCCACTTAGTGCACAAGATGGTAATGCCCATTTAGAATTATTATCTGAACTCGTAACATTATTAAGTGATGAATCGTTTATTGAATTTATTGAAGAAGTAGAATCACCAGAAGCATTATTAAAATTTATTGAAGAATATGAAGGAGGAAATGAAAATGTATAAAGCATTAATCGCATGTAGAGCAGGTGTAGGTTCAAGTCTCATGTTAAAAATCAAAGTTAAGGATGTAGTAAAACAAAATAATTTTCCAATTGAAGTGGAACATGCATCATTAGATGCAGTTCAAGGTTACAAAGGTGAATTTATTATTACAGTAGCAGATGTAGCAGACGAATTATCAGGTAAAAATTTACCTCAAACAATTATTGGTATTAATAATATCGTAGATAAAAACGAAATAAAAGAAAAGTTGGAAAAAGCATTGAAATTATAAGGGAGGAATGATTTATGGATTTTATTGTTAGCTTTCTAAGCACGCCAGCTGTCCTGCTAGGAGTTGTTGCATTTATTGGTTTAATGGCTCAAAAAAAAGACGCTAGTGAAGTAATGACTGGGACATTTAAAACAATAATTGGTTTCTTAATTTTTGCATCAGGCGGTATGATAATGACTGGTGCATTACAAAATTTCAATAAACTATTTCAATCTGGGTTTCATATTCAAGGAGTAGTTGCTTCTCCTGAAGCGGCAACTGCATTAGCGCAAACAGAATATGGACTCGTTACAAGTTGTATTTTAATTTTAGGATTTGTAATGAACTTAGTTATTGCGCGTATCACACCGTTTAAAAATATCTTCTTTACAACTGGGCACAGTTTATTCTTTGCTTGTGTACTCGCCTTAATTTTCAAAGCTCATCATTTTTCAGATTTAAACGCTATATTATTGGGTGGATTATTGTTAGGTTTCTTCTCAGCATTTTTTCCACAATTATGTCAGCCGTTTATGAGAAAAATTACTGGAAGTGATGATCAAGCAATTGGTCATTTTAATATGATTGGATATGCACTTTCGGGTTTGATTGGAAAACTATTTTCAAAACATAAAGAGCAAACAACAGAATCTATTAAATTCCCTAAATGGTTATCTATTTTTAGAGATTTCTTAATGGGAGTAGCCGTTGTAATGTTAATCATTTTCTATATTGCAACATTAAAAGCAGGTAAAGATGTTACTCAAGAACTTGCAGGAACACAACATTGGTTAGTATTTCCATTTGTTCAGGCATTTACGTTTACTGCTGGTATGTCAATCTTAATGTCTGGTGTGCGTATGTTCTTAGCTGAAATTACTGAAGCATTCGTTTCAATTTCAGAAAAATTCATTCCTAACTCTAAACCAGCATTAGATGTTCCAACTGTTTTCCCATATGCACCAACAGCTGTCTTAGTAGGATTTATTTCATCATACGCTGCTGGTTTGTTAGGGGTAGCTATCATGGCCATCTTTAAATTCCCTGTAATTATTATTCCAGCGGCACATATTTGTTTCTTCTCTGGTGGTACTGCAGGTGTGTTTGGTAACTCAACTGGAGGATGGAGAGGAGCAATAGCAGGTTCATTTGTCGCAGGATTATTACTTGTATTCTTACCAACTGTATTGTACCCAGTTTACGGAACATTAGGAATAGAAGGATCAACATTCCCGAATATTGATTATAATATTACCGGTATTTTATTAGATAAATTATTATCACTATTCAATTAATAATTAGGAGTGATATAAATGCGTATTAAAGGAATTATCACTGCAATGGTTACACCTCAAAACGTTAATGGAATCGATGAAATTGCTACAAGAAAAATGGTCAATAATTTGATTGAAAAAGGTGTTCATGGACTATTTATACTTGGAACGAATGGAGAATTCTTTTCGATATCTAAAAACGATAAATTGAAATTTGTAAAAATTGTAGTAGATGAAGCTAAAGGACGTGTACCTGTGTTTGCAGGTGCAGGTGCAATATCTACTACAGAAAGTATTGAACTAATTAATGAATTTGAAAGTATCGGTGTAGATGCTGTTTCGATTATTACACCATATTTAATAAAATTATCACAAGAGGAACTTTATTATCATTATCAATCAATAATTGAAAATACTAATGTTCCAATTATTTTATATAATATTCCTCAGAATACAGGTATCAATATTGAAGTAGGGACGCTTGAAAGATTAGCAGAAAGTCCTAAAGTAATAGGAATTAAAGATAGTAGTGGAAATCTAGATAATTTATCAAATTATATCAATTCTATTAATAGAAGGGACTTCTCAGTACTCGTTGGTTCAGACTCTAAAATATTAGCTGCATTAAAATTAGGTGCAAGTGGAGCAGTTTCTGGAACTTCTAATGTTCTTACTAAGACGAATATTGCTATTTATAATTCATTTGAAAAAAATAATATTGAAAATGCTCAACATTATCAAGAATCTCTTGAAGACTTTAGAAGAATATTAAAATTACAAACTGTGCCTAGCGTATTGAAAAAATGCTTACAAATGATTGATCTTGAAGTTGGTAAGCCATATTTACCGGTTTTACCGGTGAAAGATGATGCAAATATTCAAGAAATATTCGAAACACTTGATCAATATAAGAAAATTGAAGGGTGGAGTGAGATAAATGCTAAAGCATGAAGTACTTAAAAAAATTATAGATGAAAAATTAATGGCAATCATTAGAGTAGAAACAAATGAAAGAGCAGAAGAAATTGTTTCAAGTTGTATTGCAGGTGGCATTTCTACAATGGAAATTAGTTATACTAACAATAACGCTGGTGAAGTTATTAAATTTTTACGTGAGAAATTTGAAAAAAAAGCATTAATAGGTGCTGGAACAGTATTAGATAGTGAAACGGCTAGGCATGCTATATTAAATGGAGCACAATTTATTATTGCACCTAACTTTGATATTGGCGTAGCAAAATTATGTAATAGATATCAAATCCTTTATATGCCAGGTTGTAGTTCTATGACAGAAATTGTAGTCGCATTAGAAAATGGTGCTGATATGATTAAGGCTTTTCCAACGTCTTCTATGTTCGGTCCTAAGATTGTTAGCACTATCAAGACACCACTACCGTTTGTTCCAGTACTATCCTCAGGAGGAGCAAATTTTGATAACATTAAAGAATGGCTGGAAAATGGTGTGGATTGTATAGGCATAGGAAGTTTACTATCTAAAGGTGATAAAGATACGATTTTAAATAATGCGAAACAATTAAGGGAAATCGTTAATACGAATAATCATTAGTTTAGTCTAGGGGGTGATTAATTGTTTAGTATTGATCAGAAAACTAGAAAACTAATAGAAAAGCTAATAGAAAAAAGAAGTATTAGTGTTCCAAGTTTATTAAATTTACTTTCAATAAACTTGGATCAATTAGAATATTCTTTAGATAAATTAAATGGGCATTTGGAAGAAGTTAATAAGACGATTATATACATTAATAGTGATAAGATTATTATTTCTGAAGAAGTCTATAAATTCTTAATTGACTTCTATATGAGCGAGACGTTTTATGAAAGTTATGTGCTAGAACCTTCAGAAAGGCATAAATATATTTGTTTAAAATTATTTTTCTACAATAATTCATATTTATCAGCAACTCATTTTACTGAATCATTGTATGTAGGTAAGACAACATTTATGAATGATTTAAAACAAGTAGAAAAAATTATTCAATATGAAAATTTTGAAATTAATTATTCTAGAAAAAAAGGTTATCAATTTGTTGGAAATGAAGAGGAAATAAGATATTTTATTATGCAGTTATTTTTGAAAGATATTAACATTGAAAATGATTATTTCTTTTATGATTATTTTATTTTCAATGAAAATATAGGTTCTAAAGATGCATGTCTAAAAATTATTACAAATGCTTTTAATAAATATAGTTTGAATCTCATTGAAAATCGAAAAATAGAATTTTGTTACTTATTACTTTTATTTAAACCTAGATTAAATGAAAATGCGGATTTATTTTTTAGTACGTATAATTACAGTACGATTCTAAAAATGAAAGAATATGAAGTAGCTAGCGAAATATTAATGACATTAGATATTGATAATGAGACTTCAAACTTATATGTATGTGGATGGATATTAGGTTTTGCTCTAGGAAATATCAATGAAGATTCTCCTGATAGATCAATAATAGAAGAATTGGTATCTAGAATTATTACTAAATTTGAGCTTTTGGCAGGTATTAAATTTAACAATTTATCAGATGTTAAAGGTCAAATTTATAGTCACTTTAAGCCGGCATATTATCGAATGTTTTTTAATCTACCCATCATTAATAGTTTAAATATTAAAATTAAAACAGAATATAAAGAACTCTTCCACATTGTTTCAGAAACATTAAATCCTATTTCTAACCTATTTCATACAACTATTCCTGAAGATGAAGTATCATTTTTAACATTACATTTTGCATCACTTATTACCGAGAATACAGAAATTAAAATCAGACAAAAAGTAGCTATTATTGTTTGCCCTAATGGAATTGGTAGTTCATTAATATCCTATAATGAATTGAAAAAAATATTTCCAGAATTTATTTTATTAGGTCCTATAGAAACTTCTGAAATTATTAATGTATCAAGACATTTTGATTATATTTTTACGACGGTACCTAACCTACATTTATATACTTTCAATAAGCCAGTTTTTGTGATTAATCCAATTATGACAAATGAAGAAAAATTAGAATTAATCTCAATGGTCAAAAATGAAACGAACGGTATCAATAACATTAATATGATTGAACTAGTGGATATAATAAAAAAGAATGCCAATATCAAAGATGAGGATCGTTTGATCAAGAGTATATCAAATTACATCATGGGATTAGGAAGTTCCACAAATACAATTAAGAGTGAATTGGTAAATCAAAATATTGGATTGACTGATATTTTAAAAGAAGAATATATTCTATTAAATATTGATTCTAATAATTGGGAAGAAGCATTTTATATCGCTGCAACTCCTTTATTAGATGATGACACAATTACTAGAAATTATATTGAGACAATCATCTCTAACATAAGAAATGATGTAACGAGTATTCATATTATGGATGATGTTGCATTACCTCATGCGAAACCAAATGAAGGAGCCAATAAAATTGGTATCGGAATAACAGCACTTTCCAAACCCATTAATATGCCTGGTAACAAAAAGGTTAGTATTATTTTTACTTTATCAGCAGTGGATAATAATACACATATTAAAGCGATGTCGGAATTAGTATATTTATTAGAAAATGGAGATTTCTTAGAACTAATAGAAACAGTAGATTCACCACATATTTTAATGCAATGGATTAGAAAGTTTTTAAATCAAATTAAATAAGAGGTGTAAGAAATGGAATTAATATTAGATACAGCAAATTTAGAGCAAATTGAAAAGTATAATCGACTTTTACCTATCTCAGGTGTAACCACTAATCCCTCTATTATTACTAAAGAAGGAAATATAGATGTGTTTGAACATTTGAAAGCTATTAGAAAAATTATTGGCAATGAAAAAACATTACATGTTCAAGTTGTCTCTGATAATTATGAAGATATGCTTAAGGATGTTGAAAGTATTTTCAAAAATGTAGATGAAGAAGTATATATTAAGATTCCAGTTTCAACAGATGGTATTAGATTAATGAATACTTTAAAAAGTAAAAATAAGAATGTAAGTGCGACAGCTATATACTCGGATTTTCAGGCTTTACTAACTGTTGCTTCAAAAGTTGATTATCTAATCCCTTATTATAACCGTATGGAAAATATTAATGTGAATCCTGAAGAAGTAATAGAAGTTGTTGCAAAAAATATTAAAGAATCTGGTTCACAATCAAGAATTATGGCAGCAAGCTTTAAAAACGTAGGGCAAGTTGTAAAGGCTATAAAGGCAGGATCGCAAGCTGTAACGGTTAGCCCAGATGTATTAGAACAAGGATTATCGATGCCGTCAGTGAGTATAGCTGTGGATGCATTTACAAATGATTGGAGTAAGAATTTTGGTGAAGATAAGAAGTTATATAATTTATAAGTATTTTTAAATAAATGAAAAATATGAAATGAACTCAAAATTTTTTGAGTTCATTTTTTCGTGATTTTATATATGATAAGTATATTTATTAAGAATAATTATCAGAACATTCTTTATTTTCTAAATTAAATGTGGTATATTATTACACAAATACAGTATAACTGTAATAAATTATAGTGAGGGTGAAATATGAGGGAGATATCCGAACGTATTAAACAAGTTAGAAAGATTAAAGGGATTACTTTGAAAGAACTAGCTGAATCAACGGGTTTATCCGTTAGCTTCTTATCTCAGGTCGAAAGGGGTGAATCGTCTTTAGCGATTACGTCACTAAATAAAATTGCAGAGGCACTTGATGAACATATTACTGCATTTTTTGATCAACCTGTTAATGAGGACTTTAAAATTATTCCTAGTGAAGTGAAATCATTTAAATTGGAAAACTCTAATCAACGTTTTATTAAAACGTCTAGTGAATTTGATAATCGTAAGTTAGAATCTTTTATGATTGAAATTCAACCTGGAGATCAAAGTGAGGTGTCACGACATGAAGGTGAGGAGCATTATCATGTACTGGAAGGAATATTGACTTTCCAGGTTAATGGTAAGGAGTATTTTGTAAGAGCAGATGAGATTATTCATTATCCATCTAGTTTAGAACATTCGTATATCAATAATGGTAAAGATGTTGCAAAAGTTCTATGTGTGTTAACACCGAAATTATTTTAATTGAAGGAGAGATTTATGATGAGAGTTGCTACAGACATTGGGGGTACTTTTACAGATTTAGTTGCACTAGATAATCAAGGTAATATTATTACTGAAAAATCAGATACAACACCTGGTAGATTTGATGAAGGTATTATTAATGTTATAAATAAAGCAAATATTGATATTAAGGATATTGAAATGTTCTTCCACGGTACTACTGTCGTGATAAATGCTTTGACTGAGAAGAAAGGTGTTAAGACTGGTCTAATTACTACAAAAGGTTTTCGTGATGTGTTAGAAATAGCTCGTGGTAATCGTCCTGATTTATTTAATATACGTTACAAAAAGCCAGCAGCTTTAATTGACCGTCATTTAAGAAAAGAGGTATCAGAACGATTAGACCTTCATGGTCAAGTGTTGAGTCCATTAAATCTTGATGAAGTTGATGATATTATCGAATATTTTAAAGACGAGGGTGTAGAAGCAGTTGCGATTTCGCTTTTACATAGTTATAAGAATAATGAACACGAACGAAAGATTGCAAAATATGTACATGAAAAATGGCCGGAGGTGTTCATTTCTACGTCTACTGATTTAAGTAAAGAATGGAGAGAATATGAACGTACTTCTACTGCCGTATTAAATGCCTATGTCAAACCAATAGCAAATCATTATTTAAAAAATTTAGAAGAGAAGATTAACGCCAATCGTGAATCGAAGTTTAATTATATAATGCAGTCTAATGGTGGTACGAGTACTTTTGACGTAGCTAAAGATGTTCCGATTAATATGGTTGAATCGGGACCGGTTGCTGGTATATTCGGAGCAAAAATAATTGGTGATATGCTAGATGAGAGAAATTTAATAGTACTGGACATAGGTGGTACAACTGCGAAGTGTTCATTAGTGAAAGATGGAGAAGTTAAAATCTCTACAAACTATCATTTGGAGAAAACAGATCAATATGCAGGATACCCTTTAAAAGTACCTGTTGTAGATATTATTGAAATAGGTAATGGAGGAGGATCAATTGCATGGGTTGACGAGAGTGGTTCATTTAGAGTTGGTCCTCTTTCTGCTGCAGCGGAGCCTGGTCCGATAAGTTATGGTAAAGGTGGTAAGAAGCCAACTACGACTGATGCAAATGTTGTATTAGGACGTTTATCTTTAAAGAATTTTGATTCAGCGATTGAATTGGACGATGTGAAGGAAAATGTTGAACAAGCATTAGGTGAAAAATTAAATATGAATGCAGAAGAAATTGCTTCAGGTATTGTAAAAGTCGCAAATTCAAATATGTTAAATGCCTTAAAATTAATTTCTGTCCGTAAAGGATATGATCCTCGAGACTTTGTTCTTGTTGCAATAGGTGGCGGTGGTCCAATGCATGCGCAAGATTTAGCCCGAGAATTAGGTGTGAAAAAAGTGATTATTCCAGCTGCTGCATCTGTATTTGCTTCATGGGGTATGCTTATGTCAGATTTACGACATGATTATTCACAAACGGTCCTTACTTCTACAAATCAAGCTGATTTCAAACATCTTAATGAACAATTTACTTCAACAATCCAACATGCAACAGATGTCCTTGCTTCTGAAGGCATGGATGAGGACAAAGTAGTATTCTCTAAAAGTTTAGATATGCGTTATGTAGGTCAGGAGCATACTGTTGAAATTCCTATTACAAATGAAGAATTGAACGAAAAGAATATTCAGGAAGTAATCAATGCATTCCATGAAAGTCATGAACGTTTGTATTCTTATAAGTTATTAGAAAATGGTACTGAAATCGTAAATATTAAAGTGCAAGTCTTAGGTAAACTGGACAAGCCTCACATTTCAAAAGTTGAACACCAAGATGGTGAAAGAGTAAAAGAAAAACGTAAAGTTTTTTTTGAAAATGATGGTTGGATTGAGATAAATGTATATGACAAGGCATATATTGATGTAGACGAAAAAATTGATGGTCCAGCAATTATTGAAGAAAAGACAACTTCAACAATCATCAATAAAAACGATATTGCTGCTAAAGATAAATACGGTAACTTAATCATTGAAATTGGAGGAGAAGATAATGAACTATAAAACAGATCCATTTACGTATGAAGTCATTAAAGACTCTTTGATTTCTACAGGAGAAGAGATGTTTATATCACTTGCTAATACTTCAATGAGTCCGATTATTTATGAAGTATTAGACTATGCCTGTGGTTTAACAAATAGCAAAGGTGAACTTGTTACTCAAGGAAATGGTGTTACAGGATTTATAGGGATGCTTTCTTTCATGGTTAAAGAGACAATCAAGATTCATGGAGATAATATTAAAGAGGGGGACATTTACTTAATTAATGATCCTTATAATGGTGGTGGTTCCCATCTATGTGATGTTGGTTTAGTTATGCCGATTTTTGAAAATGATAGATTAATTGCATTTACCGCAAATAAAGCGCACTGGACAGAAGTTGGTGGAAAAGATACAGGTTCAATGTCAACAAACTCTACTGATATTTATCAGGAAGGATTACAGTTCCCTTGTTTAAAACTATTTAATCAAGGTGTGGCCAACAATGAGATTATTAACTTAATTAAACATAACGTAAGGTTTCCAGATTTATCAATCGGCGATTTGTGGGCACAAGTTGCATCACTTAGAACAGGTGAAAAACGAATCAAAGAATTATGTAATAAATATGGTGCAGCTTCTATATTAGAAAGTATGGAACGTTTCCTTGATCAAGGAGAAAAACTTACTTTAAATGAAATTAAAAAATTACCGAAAGGTGTTTTTGAAATAGAAGATTATATTGATGATGATGGTATAACAGATGAAAAATTAAAAGTGAAGTTGAAGTTAACTATTACAGATAACAAATTTATATGTGACTATAGAGGTTCATCACCACAAGTACAAGGTCCAATTAATAGTTCTAAAACAGGGTTAATTTCATCAGTAAGAACGATATTCCTGGCCATCACTAATCCTTCTCAAGATGTCAATGATGGAGCTTTTAGACCCCTTGAAATTATTACTGATGAAGCTTCAGTATTATCAGCGCAACGTCCGGCTCCTGTTTCTATGTACTGGGAATCAATGTTATATGGTAATGAATTAATTTGGAAAAGCTTAGCGGAACATTTACCGCATAAATTAACAGCAGGGCACTTAATGAGTGTATGTGTAGCAATTATGGGTGGAGTTGATCCCGATACACAGGAGAATTTCTTAATTGTTGAACCTTCAGCAGGAGGATGGGGAGCATCTAAAGACTTTGATGGTGATTCAGGTCAATTCTGTATTCTTGATGGTGAAACATTTAATGTTCCTGTTGAAGTTGCTGAAACTGCATATGGTGTAAGAGTAGATGAATTTAGTCTGAGAACAGATGGACAGGGTGCTGGCAAACATAGAGGGGGCCCAGGACTTATTAGAAGTTATATAGCATTAACTGACGGCCAATTTTTCACAGGCAGTTTCGGAAGATTTAAGACAAATGTCTGGGGCACAGCTGGTGGGCTAGATGGTTCTAATAATCAATTCTATATTGAAAAAGCAGATGGGACTACTGACGGGCCATTTGGTAAATACAATCAATATAAGTTAAATAAAGGAGATAAAGTGGTACTTCAAACTGCAACAGGAGGGGGTTATGGAGATCCTAAAAATCGAGATAAAAGTTTAGTAGAATCAGATATTCTGAATGGATATATTACAAAGGGACAAGCAGAATCTTATTATGGTTATAGAGGATGATGGTATGGAAAAATATAATATTTCAAACCAGTTAAGTGATACGAATGAGATTCAGATAATCGAATTTTTTAAAGAAGTGTTGGAGAGCAAAGGAATAGAAGGAACACTCAATTATGTAGAAATACCAGGAAATTTAATTGTACCTGAAAGTGGTCAGAGTATTCATGAATACGATGAAATTTCATTTATTATATCTGGTGAGTTAGAAGCAATTATTAATGGAGAAAAAAAGTATATTAAACCAGGAGATTATACGCTGATTAAAAAAGGTGTACCTCATATTTCAAGAAACTTGAATAATGAACCATGTAAATTAGTATGTTTACTTATTTAAAATTTATATTAAAGGGGGATACTGAATGTCGAAATTAAAATCGGAAGGTATTAATATAAATGACAATCCATTGGAAAGTGTACCACTAGGTGCTAGGCAGCACTGGACAACACCAGCAGTTATATTTGGTGGACTAGAGTTTACAATACCAGTATTGATGGTGGGAGCATCACTTGTAGGTTCATTTAGTATCATGGAAACAATCTGGATAGTACTAATCAGTATGATTGTTATTCAGTGGATAGGGAATACCCTTTCTGGATACATGGGTGCAAAAACAGGACGACCTTCTTCGGTTATTGCTAAGAACAGCTTTGGTGATATGCAGGCAAGATTAATCGCAGGAGGTACGATTTTTATCGCATCATTAGGTTGGTGGGCACTTCAAACTGCGGTAGCAGGAAATGCATTAGCTGCCATGTTAGGTGTGGATTATAAAACACAATGGGGATTGTGGGCGCTTATTACAATAGTTGCTGGCTTATTCTTTTCGATACCTTCGATTATTGGGTATCAATCGATGAAATGGACTGATTATTTAGCGGTACCAGCAGGATTAATTTTAATAGTAGGTGGCATATATTATGCTTTAAATAATACGGGATTTGATGAAATAATGGCTTGGCAACCAGAACGTAAAATGAGTATATTAGCAGCAATCAGTTTAGTGATAGGTGTCAATGTATCACAATGGGTGATTGCAGCTGACTACACAAGGTACGCAAAACCGACTTGGAAAGATAATATTCTTATACCTTTAGGGATTGTTTCGGTCGGCATTCCATTATTTATAGTTGGAGCTGTAATGTCAGTTGGCATTGGAGATGCAGATATTGTAAACGTAATGATGGGATTAGGATTTCCTATCTGGGGATTTTTAATTTTATGGTTTGCAACATGGACGAGTCAACTCGTTAACAATTATAGTATGGGACTTGCATTTGCTAATATATTAAATGTAAGTAGCAATAAAGGTCGTATGTTATTAACTCTATTTGGAACTGTAATGGCGATTATTGTCGCATTGATGGGGATTTTGAAATACTTTGAAGACTTTTTATACATGACAGCTCTTGTTTATCCAGCTATAGCAGGTGTATTATTTGCAGATTTCTTTCTTTTACGCAAACAATCTTGGCAAAAAATCAATCAGTGGAATATTATTGCAACAATTGCATTGGCATTAGGAATTTTTGTTGGATATCTCACACAATATGTTTATAACTTTGGATTACCAGCTTTGCAGTCATTACTTGTATCATTTATAGTTTATTATATTTTAATGAAAGTGAAAGCAAATACTAAACCTGATGTATTTACACCAGAAGATTGGTTATACCAATCTGAATAATAGCATCTATGTTTTTCCAGGTAAAATAATTAAACATTACTTATGAAAAAATGATTGATAATATACCAGATGGTAAATTAGATAAACTTAAAGGAAATATATATAAGAAAGTTGGAGATGCATTTAACAATTCTGAATTAAGGAGCAAAAAAATAAAAAGGCTGGCGAAGTGAAAGAGAAAGCAGAAAAAGCCATGATACATTTAATGATAAAGTTGATGAATTAAAGAAGTAATAGTTTTAGTAGCTGATGAAATCTCATCGGCTTTTTTGTTCTAAATAATAACGAGGCATTAAAAGTTAATACTATATAATTATATGTAAAGGTATAGGTTTAAATAGTATTGTTAAAATTTGCAATGATACATAATAAAGAACTCAATATTTTATTACAATTTCTTTCATTTGAGCACGTAATTTTTAAAAACTGAAGGAAATAGAGATAAAGCACTAATTTAAATTAATTATCATAGTAAATGTTAGAGAAAATTTACAATATAAAAAAAGAAATGCTCACTTTTTAAGTAGGCATTTCTTTTTTGTACTGTGATTACAAACCGCTACCGCGATCAATTTCATCACCATTTTCATCATATTTAATTACAGTACCATCTTTTAAAATTTGGTAACTACCTGCTAAATCTCCATCTTCATCAAGGTAACTAAAACCAACACCTTTATCATTTTCTTCTGGTGTTTTATAAGTATATTGATCTGTATCAAGTGATTCTCCTTCAAATGATTCAACAATATCAATTGCATTATCTACAGTTACATCTTGACTTTCACTATTATCTGAATCATCATCTTCAGATTTACTTTCTTCTTCAATTGATTTAATCTCAGCATCTGTAGTATCTTCATTGATTTGATCAATTTCATCTTCATCAAACATAATATGAATGCTATTATCATCACTATCAAGTTTAACTTTCACTTTACTACTTTCGATAGCTTTCTTTTCTACAGTTGCAGTAGCATAAACTTCAATCTCTTTCCCTTTTTCAAATGGGCCATATTCACTTGAAAAATCATATGGTGCTTCTTTCTTGTTGATATAAAGCTTTATATCATCTACCAAATAGTCATTTTCGATATCGACTGTTAGATTTGCTATGTCAAATTTCTCTTGAGCATCGGTACTTTCATTCATATTAATTAAAATAAGACCATCAAATGTCTCATCATCAACCGTTTTCTTTGCTTTAAGTTCTTGGTTACCAAGATAAAATTGTCCTATGTTATTATCTTGATTTTCATTTACGTCTACAGTTCTTTTTTTACCATTAACATTGAATTCAATCTGGCCAGTATCTTCTGTGTACAGATTTACATCTTTTTTAGGGATTTGAAATGCAATTTTATCAAATAGTCCTAGGACTTTACCGTCGCGATAAACATTTAACACTTCTTCGCCACCAATATATATTTCATTATGAGAATCGTTAAATGTCGACATATTTTTAGTTGCATCATTAATTTCATTTACTACTCTCGTTTTATTATCTGTATCCGAAAGATATTTTAAATAAGATTTAGCATCATCTTCTGTAAATTTGTCATTATTATCTGATGTTATGAGTTCTGATAATTTACTAGGTTTATTGTTTTTTATTGCTTCAGAAATACTTTTTGCTTGATTCTGTGGTGAATAATGTGATTTTAAAATAAAGAATGTTATTAATAATGCACCTATGAGTAACAAAATAATAATGAGTAGTTTATTATTTTTTTTGTTCTTAGGAGTGCTGTGATTCACTTGTTGAAGAGGCGTTGAGTTATTTTCTATTCTTGGTTCAACTTTAGTGCCACATTTAGTACATACTTTTTGATTTTCTTTAAGTTCTGCTCCACAATTTATACAATTTGTCATATTTATCACCTAATAGTTATTAAATAAGCCTTCTGCGGCATTATTAATTGAATTTGTAAAGATACCTTGCAACATACCAATTGTTGATTCACCAAATATTCTAAGTACAATTGCTAATATAATCATATAAATGATAACACCATAAAAACTAGAGATTTTAGTTTGAGTATTATTTGAATACTTGCCGATCATAAAAATAGGTGAAGTAGCGAGTATAAATACTCCTAAAGTCGTTAAACCACCACCGAAAGAAAATGAATCAATGACAATTAATATTAAACCAATCATAATTGTAATAAATGAAAAGACATTGATTAACACAAAGTCTGATATTACTTTTGAAATTGTTATAACAGGATTTATCATGAATTTTACAATCGTGAATGTAATACCAATTATCAAAGCAATAAATGCTAAAGATGAAAGTAATACTTTAAAAATAATACTTGATTTTGAAATACCGATATACGCAATTTCACTAGGAATTTTAATCATTAATAACAATACAATAAGTAATAATCCGATTCCGATAAGTGTACTTGCTAAAACTAGTGAAAAATTATGATTACTGTTTAATTCCTGATCATGATTTTTAAAAGCAGTAGAAAAGAATCCTTTTCCTTCATTAACTAATTTTTTGGATTGTTGATTGACTTGTTCTTTGTTAATGATTGGTTGTGTTTCGGTATAAGTTGTTTGCTGTGTTGTAGTTGAATCTTTAATTATTGGTTCTTCTATGACAGTATCTACAGATGAGGTAACATTAACTCTTGGTGATATTTTTTCCGTGTTTTGCCCAACTGGTGTTCCACATTCACCGCAAAACAAATCACCTGCTTCTAGGTTGTTGTTACAATTTTTACATTTCAAACTTATTCCCCCTAATTTACATTATTTTAAATATACTTAATTATATATTAATCGATGTTGGTAATCTATGTATTTTTTACAAAAAATAAAAAATACAATATTATAAAACACTGCCAGTAAGACATTTGTAAGTCTCACTGGCAGTTCTTGTGTATCTAATATTTAATAATTTAAATTAAAGTTTATATCTTTTATAAACATTGCTGTATTAGGATAGTCATCCTTAGCATTAACATGAGTTCTTTAACACAGTAAACATACTTAAATAATTTATTCTAAATGCATCTAAAGATTGTCGGATTAAAACTTAAAGATTGTGTGTGAAACCGCTTTTATAAAAGAGTATATTTTAGACATGAAGTAAGCGCTTACCAATTGAATCGAATAGTTGTTCGATTTTCTCAATACTTTGGTCTTTAGTCAATACGTGTTGAATATCAACACTTTGCAAGTCATTCATTTCAGATATCTTTTCAGGTGCGATTGTCTGAATGCGATATTGCTGGGGTGTCATACCAAACATTGCTTTAAATGATTTATTTAAATATCTTACATCAGAGAAGCCACAGTTTTGGCTGATGGTTAACAGATTACTCTTTGTATTAACGAGTAGGTGCTTTGCTTTCTCACAACGTGTGAAATTAACGAGTTCCTGAAAGGTATATCCAAAATGTGTTTTGATGAAATTGGATAAATATGATGTAGTGATATTCTCTTGTTGTGCGAGTTCACTCAGTAATATCTTTTCATTGTAATTTCTTTGGATATACTGACTCACTCTAGATATACGGTCGTTACGAGAAAGGAGATTATCTCTTTCTGTACTTGTAATTTGCGTGTAAGGTACCACTTTCACAAGTTCGAAAAGTGTAAGGATAGCATATCCCTGGCAAGCAAGATGGAAAAGTTCATCTTCTTTAAAGTATGAACGGCTCAGCGTTAAATAGTTTTGAAGTAATGAGGGTGATAGTGTGTGATTGACTGGCGCATTATCAAACAGTATTTCATTGATTTCAGGAAAGAGATGTTCTATTGATCTAGTATTAAATTGTATGATTAATAGTTGAGCTGTTTCTTTAGATATAAATTCGTGTAACTGGCATGTATTAAGCAGGAAGAATTGACCTTTTTCAACGGTAACTGTTTTTTGTTCTAGTCTAACGGTCAAGGTTCCTTCTAAGACGTAGATAATTTCTAAGTCAGTATGCAAGTGTGGTCTACGATAGTTGATTTCAATGACGAATGCTTTAATGTTATTTACTTTATGATGATCGATGAGTTCATATTCATTTTTCATGTTGTTTCACCTCGTACTGATAAATATAGACTTAAACAATTAAATAAACAATGTATATATTATTAAATTTATGGAGGAATTTATCATGACTTATTTTGAAAATGTTGAAAAGATTAAATATGAAGGTACTAAGACGGAAAATCCATTTGCTTTCAGACATTATAATGCGGAAGAGGTTGTATTAGGTAAACCGATGAAAGATCATCTTCGTTTCGCTGCTGCATATTGGCACACAATGACGCAAGATGGTTCAGATCCATTTGGTAGCGCAGTAAACACGCGTAACTGGTTTGACGAAGATCCAATGCAAACAGCTAAAAACCGCGTTGATGCTTTCTTTGAATTCATGGAGAAGATGGGGATCGAGTACTTCTGTTTCCACGATGTAGACGTTGCGCCTGAGGGTGAGTCTTTACAAGAATTTTACGATAATTTAGATGTGATTACAGATTTAATTAAAGAGAAAATGGACCAAACAGGTATTAAATTATTATGGAATACAGCAAACATGTTCTCACACCCACGTTATAACAACGGTGCTGCTTCTACAAATAATGCAGATGTATTTGCTTTCGCTGCAGCACAAGTGAAGAAGGGTCTAGATATTTCTAAGAAATTAGGCGGAGAAAACTACGTATTCTGGGGTGGACGTGAAGGTTACGAAACATTACTTAATACGGATATGAAATTTGAGCAAGATAATATTGCACGTTTCTTCAAAATGGCAGTAAAATATGGTGAAAAAATTGGTCACAAACCTCAATTCTTATTAGAGCCTAAACCAAAAGAACCTTCAAAACACCAATATGATTTCGATGCTGCAACTACAATAGCATTCTTAAAACATTATGATTTAGAAGGCGACTTCAAATTAAACTTAGAAGCGAACCATGCGACTTTAGCGGGTCATACGTTTGAACATGAATTAAGTGTTGCAAGAAGTTATGATGCATTAGGTTCAATTGATGCCAACCAAGGCGACTTATTATTAGGTTGGGATACTGACGAATTCCCAACAGATGGATATGCTGCAACGTTAGCAATGTTAGAAGTTGTTCGTAATGGAGGATTAGCGCCAGGTGGTATTAACTTTGACTCTAAAGTACGTCGTTCTTCATTTGAAATGGATGATTTAATCTTAGCGCATATCGCGGGTATGGACACATACGCACGTGCTTTAAAATCTGTAGAAAAATTAATGAACGATAAATTCTTTGATAAATTAATCGATGAGCGTTATGAAACATTTAAATCTGGTATTGGTCAAAGCATTGTTGAAGATAAAGAGGATTTAGAATCATTAACTGAGCATGCTTTAAGTTTAGATACAGTAGAATTAAAATCAAGCCATATCGAGTTAGTTAAATCTAAATTAAACGATTATTTGGTGTAATAGATATAAAAAAATAGCGTCTAACTATTTAAAGAGATATTTAGATAGTTAGACGCTTTTCATGAGGAGTGAAGATGCGTGAGCTATGTATTAGGAATAGATTTAGGAACAAGTAGCTTAAAAGGGATATTGATGAACAAAGAAGGCAAAGTGGTTGCTGAAAGCAGCAGTGAATATCCACTCGATACACCGAAAGTAGGATATTCTGAACAACATCCTGATTACTGGATCTTGGCATGTGAGAAAGTATTAACAGAGATTTCATTACACGTTGCTGACTTCGGCAAGGAACTTTCTGCGATTAGTTTCTCAGGTCAAATGCATTCTCTTGTAGCATTAGGAGAAGATCATCGTCCAGTGTATCCAGCAATTTTATGGAATGATGTGCGTACATCTGAAGAATGTAATATCATTGCTGAGAAGTTAGGGACACGTTTATTTGAAATTACAAAGAACCGTGTATTAGAAGGCTTTACATTACCGAAGATCTTATGGTTACAACGCCATGAACCTGAAACGTGGGCTAAAGTAAGAAAGATTATGATGCCTAAAGATTACTTGGGTTACTGGTTCACAGGTGTTTATTATACGGAATATAGTGATGCGGCTGGTACGTTACTATTAGATGTGGATGCAAAATCTTGGTCACAAGAGATGATAGATGCATTTAATATTGATGCTGATATACTACCAACACTGCACGAATCATTTGGTTGTGTAGGAAAAGTGCGTGATGATATTAAGTCACGTTTTAATTTAGAACGTGATGTAAGCGTTTACACAGGCGGTGCAGATAATGCATGTGCTGCTTTAGGTGCTGGGTTATCAAGTGATACTGGATTAGTTTCTATTGGAACAAGTGGTGTATTCAGTGCAATAGAACCTGAAGCGAAGAACTATGAAGGACAACTCCATTTCTTCAACCACGTGATTCCAGATCAATACTATTCTATGGGTGTGACACTCGCAGCAGGGAATTCACTCAACTGGTTTAAGAATACCTTTGCGAAAGGTTTAGACTTTGCAACGCTATTAAATGAAATCTATACCGTTAAACCAGGATCAGATGGATTATTATTTACACCCTACATCGTTGGAGAACGTTCACCACACTACGACAGTCAAATTCGTGGTAGTTTCATTGGTATTGATACACATCATGAACTGAAACACTTCTCAAGAGCTGTGCTTGAAGGGATAACATTTAGTTTAAAAGATAGCCAAGTAATTTACGAAGGATTAAACGCTGGTAATGTGAAGCGCTTAATTTCAGTTGGCGGTGGTTCTAAAAATCCAGACTGGATGCAAATTCAAGCAGATGTCTTCAACAAGGATATAATACGTTTAGAAGTAGAACAAGGTCCTGGCCTTGGAGCATGTATGATTGCAGCAATAGGAGAAGGTTGGTTTGCATCAGCAGACGAAGCAATTGAGGCATGGGTTGTATACAAATCAGCAGTATTCTCACCCAATGAAGCAAACGTAAAATACTATGAGAAGGTATATGCAATTTGGCAAAAAGCATATAACGATACTAAAAACATGAGTCATGCACTACAAAAAATAATTCAAAAATAGAGAATGAGGGATTAGGATGAAATTATCAAAATCAATGATATTCTTCTTCGGCGCTTTAGGTGGCCTATTATTCGGGTATGATACGGGTGTCATCGCCGGTGCTCAAATATTCATTCAAGAAGAATTAAAATTAAGTGAGTCTCAAATAGGGTTTGTAGTAAGTTGTGTATTAATCGGTGCTGTAGTTGGTGCAATATTAATTTCACCACTCGCAGATAAATATGGTCGTAAGAAGATGATGATGGTTACAGCTTCAATCTTCTTTATCGGAGCAATCGGTTGTGGATTAGCACCTGACGTTACAGTATTAAATATTTCTCGTTTATTCTTAGGGGTAGCAGTCGGTGGTGCGAGTGCGTTGGTTCCAATGTATTTAGCGGAACTCGCACCTGCTAAAGATAGAGGACGATTAAGTGCGTTAAACCAATTAATGATTATGATTGGGATGTTAATTGCATACATTGCCAACTACGGATGGCAAGACTCTCCAATAGGGTGGCGATTAATGTTAGGATTTGCAGCGGTACCAGCTTTAATTCTATTCATCGGCGCATTATTATTACCTGAGTCACCTCGTTTCTTGGTGAAGAATGGGAAAGTACAAGAAGCAATGGATATATTAAATAACATCTTAACAAGGGATGAAGCAGCAAAAGAAATTCATGACATTGAAGAACAAAATAAACAAGCAACAGGGACATTCAAAGACGTATTTGCGAAATGGACACGTCCAGCACTAGTTGTAGCCTTTGGTTTAGCGATCTTACAACAATGGATGGGGTGTAATACAGTCTTCTATTATGCACCACGTATTTTAATGAGCGGTGGCACAGATGCTTCAACCGCGATTAAGACTCAAATTCTATTAGGTGTATTCTATGTCATTGTTACTGTGATTGCGACAATATTCATGGATCGCTTTAAACGTAAAACAGTCTTAACTGCAGGAGCGCTTGCGATGGGGGCATCATTCTTCGCACTTGCCTGGGCATTTCAACATGAAGCGGGTAAAGAAGGATTCCATCTCTTCACATTTATCTTTATTGCAACATATATTTCTAGTTTCTGTGCAACGTGGGGACCAGTGATGTGGATTATGATTGGTGAAGTATTCCCACTTAAAATCAGAGGTTTAGCAGTAGGGATTGCGTCACTCGTGAACTGGGTAGCGAACTGGACAGTATCAGTCAGTTTCCCCGTCTTACTTACAACACTAGGAGATAAATTACTATTTAGCATCTTCGGTGTCTTCTGTATCATTGGTGCGATCTTTGTTAAATACTTTGTATTTGAAACACGTGGTTATACATTAGAACAAATTGAACACGCATTAGTTGAGAACAATACGAAATCTTTACATTAAGGTGTGATGAACATGACGAAACATTTATTTAAAAGGTATTCTATTGAAAATAACAATGGTATTGCCATTGAATTATCAGATTTAGGAGCAACGATTACAAAGATTCTAGTTCCTAAAAACAATCAGAGATATGATGTAGTCCTTGGATTTGATGATGATAGTGCATACTTTGATTATCCAACATGTTACTTCGGTGGCATTATCGGAAGAGTAGCAAACCGAATAGCTAAAGGAACATTTGAACTAAATGATGAACGTTATCACATTGAAACGAATGAAGGCAATAATACGTTACATAGTGGTAATGATGGCTATCAACTAAGACGTTGGGAAGTCGTATCAAGTGCATCCAGCACGATTACTTTTAAACTTGTCAGTCCACACCTGGATCAAGGATTTCCCGGGGAATTAAAGTTAGCCGTGACATATACAATTACCGATGATAATGCTTTAACAATAACTTATCATGGTGAAAGTGACAGACCAACTGTGTTTAATCCAACCAATCATAGTTACTTTAACTTAAATGGACACGATTCCGGAAGTGTTATGAAACATCGATTATGGATTGATAGTAGACAATATTCAGTATTAGATAATGAAAGCATTCCAAAAGGTCATGCAGATGTATTGAATACACCGATGGACTTTTCGACTGAGAGCGTAATTGGAGAACAACAAGCTTCAGGCTTTGACGATAATTATATTCTCAATCATCGTAGCGCAAATAAAGTGGCAACGCTGATAGGAGATCAAACAGGTATTGCAATGGATGTATTTACTGATATGCCATGTGTGCAACTATACACAGGAAATGGTTTAGACAATGTACCAGGGAAAGATGGAGTAATTTATGATCAGTTCGCTGGTGTATGTTTAGAAACACAATTTGAACCCAACAGTGTGAATTCAGAAAGCCCACCATTAATTGATGGTGAAAAGATTTATAGAACGGTTTATCAGTTTAGAAATTTATAATTCAAAAAGTCCAGAAGATATTCTGGGCTTTTTTAAAACAACAATTGATAATTTTTATATAAGTATGGCACAATAAGATTACGAATCTGAGGGTGCCGAGGTGAAGCTATGAAGATCAATAAAATTATCAATAACAATGTCATCAGTGTGATTCAAAATAACCAAGAACAGGTGGTTATGGGTAAAGGTATTGGGTTCCAAAAACAAGAGGGTGATATTGTTGAAGCGTCAAAAATAGATAAAATTTTCGAACTCAGTAACCAAGAAATTTCTGAGCGTTTCAAAACTTTACTAATTGAAGTACCAATCGAGGTAGTACAAGCTGTAGAAGCAATTATTGATATGGCAAAAGTGGAATACAATAAACAATTAAGTGATACGATTTATGTGGCGTTAACAGATCATATTAATTTCGCGATTGAACGTAAGCGTGATGGTATGGAGATCAAGAATGGTTTGTTATGGGAAATCAAGAAGTTTTATCACACTGAGTATGAGATGGGGCGTCGTGCACTAAGTATTGTTGAAGAAAAGTTGGATGTACGTTTGTCTGAAGAAGAAGCGGGCTTTATCGCCATTCATTTGTTGAATGCAGAAAATAATAACTTGGCAGATTATAATCAAGTGACTGAGATGGTTCATAATATTTTAAGTTTAGTGAAGTATCATTTTAGAATTAATTTTGACGAAGAGAGTTTAACGTATTTTCGATTTGTTACCCATTTGAAGTTTTTAGCGCAGCGCATTTTTATGAAACAGGCATTTAATAATGGAGAAGTAGAGTTATACGAGATTGTTCGGCTCAAGTATCCTGATGCGCACAAGTGTGTCAAGAAGATTGATAATTTTCTGAGTAAGAAATACAATCATGAGATGTCCGTTGAAGAGTTATTATATTTGACAATTCATATACAAAGATTAATAAACAGAAATGAAAGCGTTGACAATTAGAAATTGTGTGTTATATTTATGTGGAGAAAACAAAATAAACAATTAATTGTTTAGGATTGTAACTGTTCGGCAGGCGAGACCTAAATCATTAATAGACGTACCTTATGGGATATTTATGTCTATTTATGATTTAGGTCTTTTTTTGTTGTATTGTTACTCAAAAATTATGAAGGCGAGTGAATACCATGTCAAAAGATCGAAAAATGGCGAGTGAGATTTTAAACAGCATCGGTGGAGTAAGTAATATTAAAAACTTAACGCACTGTATGACGCGTCTACGTTTCGTGTTGAAAGATGAGTCAAAGGCAAACGATGAAGTTGTTACAAATATTGATGGCGTAATGGGATTACGTAAACAAGGTGGTCAATATCAGGTAATCGTTGGAAACAATGTAGCAGCAACTTATGCTGAGTTAATGAAACTTGGGGTGAGTGGTGGTGCGAAGAGTAGTGAACCAGTAGAGAAAAAGAAATTAACTTTTAAACAAGTAGGTATTAATATTTTAGATGCCATCATTGGTACAATGAGTCCATTAATTCCAGCTATCATCGGTGGATCTATGATCAAATTATTAGCGATGATTTTAAATATGACGGGTGTGTTATCACTTGAGAGTTCTACTTATAATATTTTAAACACCATTGGAGATGCACCGTTCTTCTTCTTACCTATGCTTGTTGCAGTATCTGCTGCTAGAAAGTTCAATAGTAACGTATTCTTAGCACTGGCTGTTGCAGGTGTTATGGTTCATCCAGTATTTATGGATATTATGTTGAAAGCATCAGAAGGTAAAGATGCAACATTCGTATTTGTCCCAGTTATGTCAGTTAAATATACGTATACAATTATTCCAGCAATCGTAATGACTTGGTTACTTAAATACATTGAAGATTTCGCAGATCGCATTACACCGGTTGTAATGAAGAACTTCTTAAAACCAATGTTGATTTTATTAATTGCAGCACCAATAGCAATTATCGTAGTAGGTCCAATCGGTATTTTAATTGGTACAGGTTTATCACAAATTGTATTCTGGGTACATGATCAATTAGGTTTCTTAGCTGTAGCTATCGTTGGTGCATTATGGCCATTATTAGTAATGACAGGGATGCACCGTGTATTTACACCAACAATCGTTCAAACGATTGCAGAAACAGGTCAAGAAGGTATGGTTATGCCATCTGAAATCGGTGCGAACTTATCTCTTGGTGGAGTTTCACTTGCAGTAGCCTTCAAAACTAAAAATAGTGAACTACGTCAAACTGCTTTAGCGGCAGCATCATCTGCAATTATCGCAGGAATTACTGAACCTGCTTTATACGGTGTTGCTATCCGTCTAAAACGTCCAATGATTGCTTCAGTCATCACAGGATTTATCACCGGTGCAGTAGCAGGACTTGCTGGACTAGCAAGTCATTCTATGGCAGCACCTGGTTTATTTACGAGCGTTCAGTTTATTGATAAAGATGATCCAATGAGTATCGTTTGGGTAATCGTTGTAATGGCATTATCAATCGTGATTTCATTCATCTTAACATTATTAATTGGATTTGAAGATATTCCAGAATCTGAAGATGAATTATTAGATTTAGGAACTAACGAAAATATCGTTGTAGCAGCACCAGTAGAAGGTACAATCAAACCTATCTCAAGTGTGCAAGATGATGTATTTAGCAGAGAAGTTATTGGTAAAAGTATCGCAATCGAACCAACAGGTAACACAATTTATGCACCCGTAACAGGTACAGTGACTTCAGTATTCCCAACGAAACATGCGATAGGGATAACAGGTGATAACGGGGTAGAAGTATTAATTCATGTCGGTATTGATACTGTAAAATTAAACGGTGAACCATTCACTTCAAACATTGCACAAGGTGACCGCGTGACAACAGGACAAGTCATTGGTACATTTGATTTAAAGAAAATTATTGAAATGGGCTACGATCCAACAACTATTTTAGTTGTTACAAATTCTGATGATTATAGCACGATTAATTCATTTGCTAAGGAAGAAGTAGTCGCAAATACTTCAATTTTAGGAGCGATTAAATAATGACAGATTTTATTTTTCCAGAAGGATTTCTATTTGGTGGCGCAATTGCTGCAAACCAAACGGAAGGCGCTTGGAATGAAGGTGGCAGAGGTTTAAGTAATATTGATTTAATACCGCATGGTGCAAATCGACAGTCCGTAAAGCTTGGAAAAGTACCTCATCCAACATTAGTACCAGGTGAATATTATCCAAGTCATACAGGTATAGATTTTTATCATCGTTACGATGAAGATATTGCTATGCTCGCTGAAATGGGATTGAAAGTATTCCGTACAAGTATTTCATGGAGTCGATTGTTCCCAAATGGTGATGAAATGACACCTAATTCAGAAGGTATTGCGTTCTATCATAAGATATTTCAAGCTTGTCGCAAACACAATATGGAGTTACTTGTAACACTTGCACATTTTGATATTCCAATGTATTTAGTCGAGCATTATCAAGGTTGGAAGAATCGCCAAACGATAGACTTCTTTGTAAACTTTGCTGAAACATGCTTTAAAGAATACGGTCAATACGTCAAATATTGGATTACATTTAATGAAATTAACGTTGTATTACACAGTCCGTTCTCTGGGGCGGGACTATACTTTGAAGCGCATGAAAATAAACAACAATTGTTATATCAAGCAGCTCATCATATGTTAGTGGCCAGCAGTAAAGCAGTGCATGCAATGCGTGAATATGCACCATCATCTCAAATCGGATGTATGATTGCTGGAGGTAGTTTCTATCCGTATAGTTGTGACCCGGAAGATGTATTTAAAGCAATGCAAGACGAACGTAACAATACATTCTTTGTTGATGTGCAAGCGAAGGGGAAATATCCATACTATATGGACAAATTCTTTGAGGAAAACGGTATTGTGATTGAACAAACTGAAGATGACATAGTATCATTTAAAAATACAGTAGACTTTGTTGCATTTAGTTACTATGCATCCAGAACTTCAATTGCTGATATATCTAAAGTTGAGGCAAATGAAGGCAATATTATTGTGTCAGCAAAGAATCCATATCTTAATACAAGTGAATGGGGATGGGTGATTGATCCGTTAGGTTTACGTATTACGATGAATCATATATACGAACGCTTTGAGAAACCGTTGTTTGTAGTAGAAAATGGACTCGGTGCGAAAGATGAAATTGAAGCGGATGGTAGCATCAATGATGGTTACCGCATAGATTATATGAAACAACACATACAAGCAATGCATGCAGGTATTCAAGACGGGGTACCATTGATTGGATATATCAGTTGGGGTGTCATTGATTTAGTCTCAGCTTCAACTGGCGAAATGAGTAAACGTTATGGCATGATTTATGTGGATAAAGACAATAGTGGAGAGGGCACATTAGAACGTCGAAAGAAAAAATCGTTTGAATGGTATAAACAAGTGATTAAAGATAATGGAATAGTAGAAAGATAATTTAGAACGAGCATCCAAATCAGTTAATGATTTGGTTGTTCGTTTTTGTATTGCATACTACATTTGATAATATAGTATCAAAGGAGTGATTTTATGATTACAGTAAATATTTATTACACAGGTAGGAACGGTAATGCACGTAAGTTTGCAGATGAAATGGCAAAGACAGGTATCGTAGACAGAATTAAAGCGCAACCTGGGAATACGCGTTATGAGTATTTTATTCCGGTAGATGATGCTGAAACTGTATTATTGATTGATAGTTGGGTGAGTCAAGACGCAATTGATCAGCATCATGCTTCTCCGATGATGGCAGAGATTACTGAACTCCGTGAGAAATATGATTTACGAATGAAAGTAGAACGTTATGTTTCAGATGAATTAGGCGAACATGATGCGAAGTTTATAAGAGAATAATAGAAAAAGAGATTGTGCTGTTTAACACAATCTCTTCTTTGTTTATGCCATTCTATTCAACACAACTTCTGCCAATGACTTCGCACATACCATCATTGAATCTTCATTAATCATAAATTTCGGATGATGGTTTGGATATGGTGTTTCAACACCTTCTGGCTTTGCTCCGACGATGTAGAATGTCCCAGGTGTCTTTGTTAAATAATATGCAAAGTCCTCTGAACCTGATAAGGCTTGTCCTTCAACGACTTCTTCGAAATAACTACCTTCACTTTGTTTGAATATTTCTCGTAAGGCATTGGTTTGTTCAGGATGATTGTAGAGAACAGGATAATCAAATTTATAATCTAGATTTACTTTAACGCCAAACGTCTTCTCTAATCCTTCCACTTGATTCTTAATTTCCTGATATGCTGGTTCTTTCGAATCTTCGTTTAAGTAACGTACAGTCCCTCTTAACGTCACTTTGTCTTGAATGACGTTGTATCCACCTGGTGCTTCAAATGCACCAACGGTTACAACGACAGATTCTCTTGGGTCCATGCGTCGAGATACGATAGTTTGTAACTGCGTGACTAGATATGCGCCCGCTACTAACGCGTCATTTGATGTTTGTGGTAATGCCGCATGTCCACCTTTCCCTTGAATTTCGATATCAAAGTTTGAGCGTCCAGCATAGGTTTCTTTTTCGTGAATTTCAATCTTACCTTGATCCACAAATGGGAAGACATGAATACCGTATACTTCATCTAGATTATCTAATATACCAGATTCAACAATACCTTTCGCCCCACCAGGAGGTACTTCTTCTGCATGTTGGTGGATGATTCGAATCGTTCCTGAAAGCTTAGCTTTCACTTCAATTAATGACTCAGCCAGAATTAACAAGTAAGCAGTATGCGCATCGTGACCACAGGCATGCATCACGCCTTCATGCTCTGATTTAAAGGCTACATCTGCTTCTTCTTGAATCGGTAATGCATCGAAGTCAGCTCTTAATCCAATTGTTTTTCCTGGATTGCCGCTCTCAATATCCACGATTACTGCATGTCCACCACCAACATTGGTATGCACTGTAACATCTTTATCCTTATAGAAGTCTTGAATGTATGCTGATGTTTTTTCTTCGTGAAAAGACAGTTCAGGATGTTGATGTAAGTAGCGGCGAATCTCTAACATACGCGATTTTTTCTGATCTAAAGCATTGAATAATGTATCTTTTAGTGTCATATGTGTAACCCCTTTCAACTTTTCTTTAGCATACCAAATCTTCAAAATTTGATGTT
Organism: Macrococcus animalis; assembly: GCF_047425875.1. Lineage (GTDB taxonomy): Bacteria > Bacillota > Bacilli > Staphylococcales > Staphylococcaceae > Macrococcoides > Macrococcoides animalis. Next base: position 723,911 of record NZ_CP179727.1, on the reverse strand, counting down.
GTTGGAAGGGTTCTGTTCAAGATATTGTAATGAATCACTTATTTTAATGTCATGATGAAATGACAAAGTGAGGTTACTCACATATATGAGTACTTTAATTATTTAATCATCAGATTCTTACTCAATTGGATTAATTAATTTATTGAGATACCCGTGATGAATATCTCATCTTATTAATCATATTTCATATTATAATTAAGATGAAGAAAGTGGAGGTGATAATCGTGTTTAAGCGTATGAAAGAAATGATTACATTCCAAGGACGACTCACACGACCGCAATTTTTGATAGGACTATTAATCAATGCCCTGTTGCTAGTTATCATCGTTGTGCTGAGTATTATCGGTGCTTTATATTCATTTGATTACTTCGTTCAAGCGTTCGGAAAGTCAATATCTTTTATCTTTATTATGGAAGTTATTGTTGCAGGGATTATAGGCATAATACTATTTTGTGCACTTTTATTGCCATTACTAATCATGACAGCATCACTCATTATACGTCGCACGCGAGATACACGATTTCACTGGATATGGTCACTGGGTCTATATATCTTACTGATCTTAATCAATCTCTTTAATACATTTGGCATACCAGGAGGATCAAAGGAATTGAATACGTTTCTGCATACAGATAATGGGGACAGTCTCACAATGATATTAAACATCATCATCACGATGTGTTTGTTCTTTATCTTATTACAACCATCGAGAAAAAATAATGAAGAATTATCTTGAAAAAATGAGCGATATGATTTATTAAGTAAATACTTTTTTATTACTTAAATAATTAAAATATAAGTTAAATATATGTTAAAATAATTGTGAACTTAATTTTATGGACGGGAGTTTTATCGATGAAAAAATATTTATCAGTATTTGTCGCATTATCAGTATTATTAACAGGGTGTGGCGGTCAAGAGGAAGAGAAAAAAGCTGAATCGCCGAAGAAAGAAGTAAGTGAAACGAAAAAAGAAGAGGCTAGTAAAGCAGAAAAAGCGAAAGAAAAAATCGCTAAAAACAAAGAAAAAGAGAGCGATAAAAAATCTACTGAACCAACATCGACAGAAGAGACTGCACAACAACCAGCAACAGTGGAGCAACAAACAACTGAACAACCTGTAACTCAGGAACCAGCAACGCAAGAAGTACCGACACAACAACAGCCAGTGTCTGACGAGCAGGTGAACAATAATCAACCAACGGAGCAACAACGATTAGAATTCTGTAAGGGAATAAGAGGTGGCATTCCTGAAGCTTGTCGCACACCGGCAATTCTAGAAGCTGGTAATAAAAAAGGTGCTATTGAACGTCAGGCATCTGCAGATTTAGAAGCAGGTTTAATTACTCAAGAACAATATGATCAAAAGCTACGTGAGGCAACAGAAGTTATGAATCAAGCTTGGCTACAAGAATACGGTGTGAATCCGGGACAATAATAGGTGATTTAACTCAGTGAATATAACAGTCATTCATTGAGTTTTTTCTATCAATTGACATATACCCATATAGGGTATATTATGTAGTCAAATGAAGGGACAGGAGTGGATATATTATGAACAAATTAATTGCAATTATAGCTAGTACAGGTATCTTACTTTCAGGTTGTGGGGATTACAAAGAAGCAAATCATGATGAACATGCCCATATGAATCATAATAATGAAGTAACACCTAAGAACATGGTGAAAGCGACAAACCCTAAGTATAATGTTGGTGATGAAGTAAAGATTACTGAGGAACATATGCCTGGTATGAAAGATGCAGAGGGAAAAGTTAAAGAAGTTTATTCGACTTACGTGTACGAAGTGAGTTATCAACCTAAGAATGGTGATAAGAAAGTTGAAAATCATAAATGGGTAGTAAATGAAGAGTTGAAAGATGCACCTAAGTCAGGATTCAAAAAAGGTGAGAAAGCTGAGATGGCAGCTAATCATATGGATGGTATGAAGGGTGCTGAGGCAACTATTGATGATGTTAAACAAACGGATGTTTACGTGGTAGATTATAAAGATACTAAAACTGATAAACTAGTCAAAGATCATAAATGGATGACTGAAGATGAGTTATCAAGTAAATAATAAAGTTAGTGTGCTGTATTCAAATGATACAGCACACTTGTTTTTTTAGGAAGATAATTTAGCTGAATCATTACTGAAATGCTTTATCAGCTTAGAATTTCCTGGTCTTTCTAGTATTTCTGATACAAATTTTTCTTTTATTGAATCAGATAAATTAAAATAACTTCCACGTGTCATCTCAACCTTAATTGTATTAGTTGCAAAGATTTCTTCTTTATCAAGTGTCAATGAATATCTCGGCGGTTGATCATGCGAATGACGATGAACAGCTTGATACCATTTGAGTCTTCCTTTTAATTCATCACATATGAAACTCTCTAGTAATATTTTCTCTTTTGACTATCTTTTTATCATAAATACTCCTTTAAATACAAATTTTAACTAATGTATCACAAAAAATATTTATATTCAATATTGCAAACGCTTACTTGTCGTGATACTATATGTGTAATCGGTTACACATTAATGTTTGGAGGGGACAGAATGCCAACTATCAAAGATGTAGCACGTGAATCAGGTGTTTCTGTTGCAACAGTATCAAGAGCTATTAATAATTCAGGATATGTTCATGAAGATACTTTAAAGAAGATTAATCGTGCAATTGAATCTTTAAATTACAAGCCGAATGAAACTGCAAGATCACTATACAATAAAAAGTCTAAAATGATTGGATTACTTCTTCCTGATATAACCAATCCATTCTTCACGCTTGTTGCTAGAGGTGTTGAAGATACTGCACTAGAGCATGGGTTTCATATTATTATCGGTAATAGTGATCAACAACCTGAAAAAGAATTAAGTTATATTGAAACTTTTCAGTTAAATAATTGTGTTGGTTTTATTTCATCAGCTTTGCAATATTTATATACTGATGACTCAATTAAGCATAATGGAATGCATCACGTTATGTTAGATCGTATTGAGGAAGGCGTAGTAACTGTTGAAGCGAATCATGAAAAGGGCGGAATACTGCAGGCAGAATGTTTAATGAATGCTGGTTGTAAAAAGATATTAGTAATTTCAGGCAACCCACAGTTCAGTTCATTTAATAAACGATTTGAAACAGCATGCAAGACGCTTAAGGATGCTGCATTAGCATTTGATGTATTAGAAGTTGCTGAAATAGGCAATTCATTACTTGATCAAATGAGAAGTGAATTATATGACGGTATAATATGTTGTAATGATATGTGCGCTATTCAAGTAATGGGGATATTACAGAACAACGGTATAAGAATTCCTAAGGATGTTAAAGTGATTGGTTTTGATGATATTCAAATGAGTGAAAGTTATTATCCGAGCATTACAACGGTCAGACAGCCTGCATATGAACTTGGAAAAGTAGCTTGTGAGAATTTAATTAATCTCATTCAAATGAAAGATATTGTGGAACACGTTGTGGTTGATGTTTGTTTAATAGAACGTAATAGTACGAGGAGAGATTAATATGAAAGATATTTATGTTATTGGTAGTATGTCTGTTGATTTAGTTACACAGGCAACAAGACTCCCTAAAAAAGGTGAGACGATTTTAGGAGAATCATTCTTCATGACAAATGGTGGTAAGGGAGCCAACCAAGCGGTTAGTGCTGCACGATTAGGTGCTAACGTTCGAATGGTAGGTTGTGTTGGAGATGATAGCTTTGCAGAAATGATCGTAAATAATTTGAAAGAAAATAAAGTTAATGTGGATTATGTGGAACCGATTACACATTGTGCAAGTGGTACTGCACATATCACGTTAGCTGATCATGATAATTCAATTATTGTAGTACCAAGTGCGAACGGAAAAGTTTCTGAAGCACTGGTAGATAAAGTGATGGAGAATATTTCAGATGAGAGTATCATTTTATTACAAAATGAAATACCTAAGTCAGTAATAGAATATATTATTGAAAAAAGCTTTGAAAAAGGTATTACAACAATATATAATCCAGCACCTTATATTGAAATAGACAAAAATTTATTATCAAAAGTATCTTATTTTACGCCAAATGAAACTGAAGTGAAAGACATGTTTGGAGAAGGTTTTGAAACACTGATTGCAGAATTCCCTAATCAAATGATTGTGACACTTGGTGATAAAGGCGCAACGTATTACGATGAGTCACTTATCAATATTCCAAGTATTAAAGCGAAAGTTGTTGATACAACAGGTGCTGGTGATACATTTAATGGTGCATTAGCAGTCGCGTTAAGTGAAGATATGGCACTCAGTGAAGCGTTAAAGTTTGCAAATCGTGCTGCTAGTATTTCAGTAGGCGGTTTAGGTGCTCAAGGCGGAATGCCATATAGAAAAGATATGGAGTGATTGATTTGTATAAGACAGGAACTTTAAACAGCGAGATTTCTAAAGTATTAAGTGATTTAGGACATACAGATGAAATTGTAATTGGTGATTGTGGTCTACCGGTACCAGAAGGTATAAAGAAAATAGATTTAGCACTAGTAAAAGGATTACCTAGTTTTATAGATGTATTAACTGAGATTGAACGTCATATGGTTATCGAACATATCACGTTAGCCAGCGAAATTAAATCAGCGAATACGAAAGTATTAACAGCAATTGAAAAGTTAATGGGTGATACTGAAACTAGCTATGTAACACATGAAGAATTTAAGGATTTAAGTAAACATGCAAAAGTTATTATTCGTACAGGTGAAGCAACGCCATATGCAAATATTATTCTAAGAAGTGGTGTTAACTTTTAGGGGGTGTTGAAATGATAGAAATGACAAATATCCACAAAGCATTTGGAGATAATAAAGTGCTTCAGGGAGTAGATTTTAGATTAAATAATCAAACGGTTCATGCGCTTATGGGTGAGAATGGTGCTGGGAAATCTACTTTAATGAATATTCTTACAGGGATTCATACGAAAGATCAAGGCGAAATAAAAGTAGATGGAAACATTGTAGACTATAAATCTCCTAAAGAATCAGAAGTAGCGGGCATACAGTTTATTCATCAAGAACTCAATGTTTGGCCAGAAATGACTGTTCTTGAAAATCTGTTTGTGGGTAAAGAAATTCGAAATAAATTTGGTAAATTAAATGAAAAGAGAATGAAGGAAGAAGCTAATAAAGTGTTTGAGCGATTAGACTTTAAATTACCTCTTAATAAAGTGGCAGGTAGTTGCTCAATAGGTGAGCAACAAATGATTGAGATTTCTAAAGCGCTAATGACAGATGCGAAAGTCATTATTATGGATGAACCTACAGCAGCGCTAACGGATAAAGAAATAGATAAATTATTTATTATGATTAATCAGTTAAAATCTGAGGGTGTTTCATTCGTTTATATCAGTCATAGAATGGATGAGATATTTACAATTTCAGATGAAATTACTGTTATGCGTGACGGTACTTCAGTAATGTCAAAACCAACCAATGAAACAAATTATAACGAACTAGTACATGCAATGGTTGGACGTAGCTTAGATCAACAGTTTCCTGACAGAACTGTATCACCTGGCGAAGTTATTCTGGAAGTTAAAAACTTGAGCAATGACATATTCGGAATGAGAGATATTCATTTCAATTTACGTAAAGGTGAAATTCTTGGTTTTAGTGGATTGATGGGTGCTGGACGTACTGAAATCATGCGTTCTTTATTTGGATTAGACAAGGGCTCTAAATCTATTCAATTAGAAGGAAAGAAGATTACAAATAATAATCCCCAAGATGCTATAAAACATGGTTTTGGCTTTATTACAGAGAATCGTAAAGATGAAGGGCTTGTATTAGATGCTTCAATTAAAGATAATATGACACTAGCAAATTTAAAAAGTTTCTCTAAAAATGGTGTTGTACTTGATAAACCACTTGATTTATTCGTAGATAAAATGCAAGAGAGACTTTCAATTAAATCAAATAAATCACTTGCAGTGTCATCTTTATCTGGTGGGAACCAGCAAAAAGTAGTACTTGCGAAATGGGTGGGTAACGGTCCTAAAGTACTCATTTTAGATGAACCTACACGCGGGATTGATGTCGGAGCGAAACGTGAGATTTATACATTAATGAATGAACTGACTGAACGAGGTATATCAATCATCATGGTGTCATCTGAAATGCCAGAAATCATTGGTCTAAGTGACCGTGTTTATGTATTACAAGAAGGAAAAATTACTGGAGAATTAAGCAAGTCTCAAATTTCACAAGAAAATATTATGACTCTTGCTACAGGAGGCGTTATCAATGGATAAAAGTTTAAACAAAAAAGGTAATATTATCGAACGATTAGGACCATTACTTGGATTAATTATTCTTGTTATTGTAATCACCGCTTTAAATAGTAGTTTTATAGCACCAAGCAATATTTTTAACTTATTAAGACAAGTTTCAATTAATGGCTTAATCGCTTTTGGGATGACTTTTGTAATATTAACAGGTGGTATTGATTTAAGTGTCGGATCAATCCTTGCATTATCGAGTGCTTTAACAGCATTAATGATTACGAGTGGGGTAGATCCTATTCTAGCATTATTAATTGGTGCATTAATTGGCGCAATTTTAGGAGCAGTAAACGGTATTTTAATTACTTTTGGTAAAATGGCACCATTCATTGCAACGTTAGCAACAATGACGATTTTTCGCGGCTTAACTTTAGTAGTGACAGACGGTAATCCTATCACAAACTTAGGCGATAATGTATTATTTCAAATGTTTGGTAAAGGATATCTATTGGGTATTCCTGTACCAGCCATCACAATGTTAATTGTATTTTTAGTACTATATTTTATTTTACATAAAACGGTATTTGGTAAAAATACGTATGCTATTGGTGGTAATGAAAAGGCCGCTTTCATTTCAGGTATTAAAGTCAATAAAGTGAAGATCTTAATTTATTCAATATCAGGTTTAATGGCAGCGATTGCGGGTGCAATATTAACTTCTAGATTAAATTCAGCGCAACCAACTGCAGGTACATCTTATGAACTAGATGCAATCGCAGCAGTTGTATTAGGTGGAACTTCTTTAACAGGAGGAAAAGGACGAATTTTTGGTACATTAATTGGTGTTTTAATCATTGGTGTACTCAATAATGGTTTAAATTTATTAGGCGTTTCATCATTCTATCAACAAGTGATTAAAGGTGTCGTGATTTTAATTGCAGTATTAATTGATAGAAAAAAATAATGGTTATTCAATAATAAAAATATAAGGAGTGTTATTTATGAAAAAGTTTTTAGCAATGATCTTAGTGATGGTATTAGCATTATCAGCATGTAGTTTAGATTCACCGACGAAAGAAAAAGAAGCGGGTAAAACAGATAAAGCAAATAAAGATATTACTGTTGGTGTAAGTTTATCGACTTTAAATAACCCATTTTTCGTTTCAATTAAAGATGCAATTGAAAAAGAAGCGAAAGCAAATGACTTTAAAGTAAAAGTAGTAGACGCTCAAGATGATTCAGCAAAACAATCAAATGACATTGATGATTTAATTCAACAAAAAGTAGATTATTTAATCGTTAACCCAACTGACTCAGCAGCCATTTCAGCTGCAGTAGAAAATGCAAATAACGAAAATATTCCTGTTATTACTTTAGACCGTTCTGTTGATAAAGGTGAAGTAACGCAATTCATCGCTTCAAACAACGTTGAAGGTGGGCAAATGGCTGGAGACTTTATCGTTAAACAAGTAGGTAAAAAAGCGAAAGTAGCTGAACTTGAGGGTGTTCCAGGTGCAAGTGCAACACGTGAACGTGGAGAAGGTTTCCATAAAGTAGCCGATAAAGAATTAGATGTCGTTACTAAACAAACAGCGAAATTTAACCGTGCAGAAGGATTAAATGTAGCACAAAACATGATTGAATCTCATCCAGAGATTAAAGCAATCTTCGCTCACAATGATGAAATGGCATTAGGAGCTATTGAAGCATTGGGGAATAAAGATATTTTAGTTGTTGGTTTTGATGGTAATGATGATGCTATCAAATCTATAGACAACAAAAAATTAGATGCAACAATTGCACAACAACCGGCTTTAATGGGTGAAACTGCAGTTAAATCTATTTTAGAATTAAAAGATGGTAAAAAAGTAGATAAAGAAGTTAAAGTGCCTTTAAAATTAGTAGAACAAAAATAAAAATCTAAATAAACGACCTTAGTAAGCGACAAATAGATTTTATCGCTTACTGAGGTCGTTTGAGTTTTCTTTATTAATAATCTGAGTTCTTCTTTGGCCAATTTTAATACTTATAGATCATGCTCACGATGATAACAATAGCATACATCAATAAATTCAAATATAAGTTCCTGGTTATACGATTTTGCTTGCTCTCATTTCACGTTTGAATTCAAAATAGCGTAACCATTTTCCAATAGCGAAAAATATAAAGACAACGAGCGTAGTGAAATGCGTTCTCATACCTGGAATGTTCGGAGGAGATAATTGAACTACAATATTACCTAAGCCAACTATAATGGCTAAACCAATTGTATAGGTTATGGCATCTTGAAGTTGCCATTTTTCAACTATCCATGCCTTTGCATTATTGTTTTCTAGATATCTCCTAATTTGTGTAATAGTATCAACATAACAGATAAGTAGCATCATAAGAAATGCATATACTGCAAATAATGTATACTTAGGAAAGTAAATATAGAACAGGACAACGGCAATAATCAACATACCAATCATGCTTACGATATAAAATTTCTTGTTATATTTTATATACCACGTGATCATGTCTACACCCCTTTTTTAATCATTTATATTATAACCTACAAATTAGTAAAGTAAAAGAAAATAGGATAAAATTGTATTTTTTAATTAAAGATTAAAATGTTAATTTGTTATAAAATATAAATAATGGAGTGAGGTGCTTAAATAATGAAATGTTTAGTAATCGGTTCGACAGTAGCAGATATAATGATTTACATGGATAAATTACCCACAAGTCAAGGAGATGAACATATTAAAGAACAAATGATGGCAGTAGGAGGATGTGCATTTAATGTCGTCAATGTGCTGCATCATTTGGAAATGGAGTATACATTTATTTCACCCATTGGCACGGGAATGTATGGGGATTTTGTGAGAAAAGAAATGAATCGATTAGGCATAAAAACGGATATTCATTTGGACGGAGAAAATGGTTGTTGCTATTGTTTTGTAGAAGAGAATGGAGATAGAACTTTCTTATCCCATCACGGAGTAGAGTATTCGTTTGATCCAGGGTGGTTAAATAATATAGCTCTAGATACTTATGGCTATATTTACGTATGTGGGTTAGAGATTGAAGAAGCGGATGGTGAACGTTTGATTGCATCTCTAAAATCAGCACGTGGGCAGATTATTTTCTGTCCTGGACCGAGAGGACAATTAATTGAGACAAATAGATTAGAGAACTTGTATCAATTATCACCCATTGTGCATGCTAATGAACAAGAGATAAAAGAACTGACGAAGAAAGCGACTTTAGAAGCAGCAATAATACAAATGCATGCTTGGACAAATGCACATGTCATTGTAACGACTGGGGAAATGGGTGCAACATATTATGATGGAGCATTTCATCAAGTCTCAGGATTTGAAGCAACAGTTGTTGACACAATTGGCGCTGGAGATAGCCATGCTGGTGGCGTGCTCGCCGGACTCAGTCAAGGTAAAGCCTTAGGTGAAGCCATTCAATTTGCTAACCGTGTATCGAGTAAAGTCGTAGGGGTGCATGGTGTGCATTTGGAACAAGCGGTTTATGAAGGATTGAGAAATGAATTAAATAGTTAATGACATATTACACTCATCTGTGAAATAATAAAGAGACATATTACGAATGAGGAGATTCTTATGAAAAAATTGATTTGTGCGATAGCAGCTGTTGCAATGCTATTAACACCACTGAATAATGTCGATGCGAAGCGTTATAAAACGATTAGAGTACATACCGTTACAGCAAAAGACAGTGTCTATTCGATTTCAAAAAAATACAATATCACGCCAGAAAATTTCAAGAAATGGAATGCATTAGTCCTTGATGCGACTTACGTTGGTGATCGCCTTGTAACGTCGAATCCTAAGAATACGTTACCGATTTATAAACGTAGTTCACCGAGTAAAGATGTGATGGTGCAGTGGTTCTATGATCGCATGGGTAAGACGAGTTATTTATCTTACGCGGGTCGTTGGGGCACTAAGACATGGGATTGTTCAAGTGCTGTATATGCTGCGATGATAGAAGCGGGTTACTTGCCGAAACAAACAGTATTAGGTGATACAACAACAATGTTCGCTCAAGAAAATCGTTTATTCACGCCAATCAAGAAGAGTCAGGTACGTTATGGAGATATCTTTATATTAGGAGATAAGAAAAATAGCCGTGGTCCTTTAGGTCATACGGGTGTGATATTAAGTAAAAATAAAATTATTCATATGGGTTACAAAACGGCAACAGATAACGGTATTATGGTGACGGGGTATCAAGGTTTTGCAGAAAAGCCAGGTGTAGATACATTTTATTACCGTATTAATACCGATTACGTAAAGAAAATTAAAGCTGCGGGTGTATTTGAGAATTCACTCGGTTACCCTGTATTTAAATATCAAAAGTAATAGAAATACCTTTCAAGAAAATAATCTTGAAAGGTATTTTTTATTCTCCTGGTCCAGTATTCACAAGTGCGAATGGATAAACAGTATTGGCATGTTCAAGTAGTTTTGATGCGACAACGGTCATTGTCCAACGTGAATTAACGGTGTCATCAATGAGTAATATGTTTTTATTGTTGAGTAACTCATTATTTTGAATTGCAATTGTTTCTTGAATATTTTGCTCTTGCATGATGGAGTTTTGCATATCACTTTGACGTTGTCCAGCACTTGTTTTAATGGCGGCATCAATGTATTCAATTTGATTATAGTCAGCGATTGCTTGAGCTAAGTGTTTTGTGAGTTTCGGTCTATGCAAACTAGGTACACTTACGACTGCATTGATTTCGTACGCTTGTATATGATCTTTTAAGAATTGACTAATCTGTAAGGTTGTCTTATCTGAGAAATGATTATTATCACGTTCAAACATAAACTTCTTACCAACAGGTGAGTATGGATCTGTTGTATATGTCCATCCTGGTTGGAATTGTAGTGGTTCATCAATTTTCTTGTTATTTGACCAACGTTTACGAGGCAGTATTTCGCCATGCAATTTATTCTTATAGCTACTCGCAACTTCTATCATCGGATGGTCTTTCTTTAGACTGATAAATTCACGATTTCTACAATGCGCACAAATACCACATTTTTCTTGTAGGTCAGGCGCATCAAGTTCATCCGCAATGTATTTCATATAGCAACCATCGTAATTCACGAAACGCTTCAAGTTCTCAAGTTCTTGAAGGCGGGTTGCATTTAAGGATTGTTGTAGTTGAGCGTTACTCACAGCGTCAAAATGTTTATCTGGATTAATCACATACTTTCGTTTATCCATTAAGATATATTCATGGACAAATAAATACTTTAATACTGCGCCAAGCTTCGTTATATTTAAATTGAAATGGGGCAGTATATCGTTACGTGACATGCCTTCAGGTTGATTTCTGAATAGGTCTAATATCTCAGTGAGTAGCATCGGATTTTTATTCGCACTGTCGATAAATGATTTGATAATGGCATCATCTTCATCACCATGAAGTAATATCGCTAAGGCAGGCTTACCATTTCTTCCTGCACGTCCGATTTGTTGATAATACGAGATTAAGTTTTGCGGGAGCTGAAAGTGAATGACGAAGCCGATGTTCGATTTATCATAACCCATACCAAGCTTTACTGTAGCAACAATTACACGTATCTCACCCTTATGAAATTGCTCCAGTATTGAGACTGATGTATCTTCACCAAATTCATCTTTCATGCCTGAATAATAAGGTGCCGCAGAAATTCCTTGTTCAGTTAAGAAAGTGGCCACCGATTCACATTCTTTCTTTGTTAGACAATAAATGATGCCTTGTTCTTTATTTAAGAATGGATGTTCATTTAAACTTGCTGCTAAGAAAGCTAAACGCTCCGCTTTCGATTGAGAGGGATTCACCTGTATAGAAATGTTCGATCGAATTAAGTCGCCGCGGAAGACTTGTAAGTCCCCGAGCTGTAATTTAATGTCCTCAATCACACGGTCATTGGCCGTTGCAGTGGTACCAAGAATCGCGATTGAATCAGGTAAATCTTTAACTAAATTAATAATACGCTGATAATCTGGTCTAAAGTCGTGACCCCAGTCTGAGATGGAGTGAGCTTCGTCAACAACGATGAGTTCGATATCATTTACTTTAGATAATGCTTCAATGAACCTTGCGTCAGATAACTTCTCTGGAGATACAATCATTGCATCAACCGCGTTAAGTCTTGCGTATATATCATCCCATTCGTCTTTGTTATTACTGTTAATAGTGACGACATCGAGACCTAACCTATTGGCTGCTTCAATCTGATTGTGCATTAATGCTAAAAGCGGGCTAATAATGACTGCAGGGCCACTTCCTTGTTCTCTTAGCAATTTTGTTGCAACGAAGTAAACAATTGATTTTCCCCAACCTGTCTTTTGGATGACAAGCGTCTTCTGTTTATTCACGACAGCAAGTATTGCCTCTAACTGTCCATCACGGAAACGACTTTCCGCACCGTAAGTCTCTCTTAATATCTCTATTGCTCGTGTTTTAAAATCCATCGAAAGCCTCCTGAACTTGACCATATATTTATCTTATATATTCATGGTAAGATAAAATAACATAAATGTACAAACGAAAGTCTATGAGGTGATCTATTGAATCATTATGATATTAAATTTAATAATGAACCATTACATAATTTAACTAAAACGAATGGTCTTAAATTTATTTTCGTATTAAAAGGAGAGATGTCTATCACACTAAATAATGAAAGTTATCATTTAGCTGATGGGGACATCAGGTTACTCAATCATCGAGATATGCTACTGATTAATCAATGTGTAGGAGATTATATGACTCTCAATATTCCCTACAAGATGATAAATAGAATAATAGAAGATGAGGGCACACGCTTTGACTTAAATCGATTAGCACCAACAGACAATACTGTGTTACTTATTAGAGATACTTTAGCTAAAATAGCAATCGTTTATTTAAGAAAGAGTAAATATTATAAATTATTCATAGAACAACAGTTAATGTCTTTACTTAGCTTATTATATAAAAATGTACCTCATTTTAGTGACACTTCTGAGTTAGTCGGTGACTCAGACTATAGATTGGAGAGAGTTTTCAGGTATATAGATGCCCATTACGATGAATCGCTCACTTTACATCAAATGGCTGAATATATTGGTTTATCTCAGGCATATTTATCTAAATTATTCTCAAAAAAAATGGGGGTAGGTTTCAATCACTATCTGAATGAAGTGCGATTAGAGCATGTTGTAATGGATTTATTATATAGCGAGGATTCTTTAACTGATATCGCAATGAAGAATGGCTTTTCTAATTCAGCAGTACTTTCTCGTAATTTTAAGAAATGGGCAAACATCTCACCGAGTGAATATCGTAAAAAGCATAAGGTTACCATGAGTGTGAAGTCTTTAGTCGTAGAAAACTCTGATAAAGAACGCATTAGTATGCTTGCACCATATGTCATTGATGCATCACAAAAATTAATTGAAGCGCCAGAGAATACGAAAAATATAGATATTCGTTTAGATGCCTTAGATTCTTCGCTCAAACAGTTTAACCATGTAATTCAAATAGGGCACTTAGACCATTTATTATTAAATGAAGTACAACATCAATTGCAATTAACGCAAAGAGATATTGGCATTACGCATCTATTAATAGAAGACCCTATCAACAGTCCTAGCTTAATTTCTGAGGAAGTAAAAACAGACGAGCGTATAGCGAATTACCAGCGATATCATAAGGTAGATGCGTGTTTTGATTTTTTAGTTGAACATCATTTAGGTATAGCGATTCGCCTGCAACCTAAGGGTGAGTTTTCCGTATACTTATCGAGGTTAAAGGATTTTTTTAAGCACATAGCAATGCGTTTAGATATGGGAAATAGAATCCATGTGAAACTGTTTATTAAAGATATGTCATTAAAAATGTATCAACAGCTATTACAAATGATTACCCATTATATTCCGACAATAAAAGTAATAGTATTTGTCAATCTTGAGGATATAGGAGACTTCATCGATATAATACAAAGTGATGTCCATCGTATTGAAAAAATTGCATTTGATGCAAATCAAAATGATATCGTGAATCTTAATGTTACAGATGATCAAACATTTGAATTAGCAAAGCATCATATTGTTGATAAATCAAATGAAGTATTTAAATTTTTACAACGTCATGAGATTATGTACCCACTGATGTTAATCAATTGGAATACATTAACTGGAGACACAGATTTGACGAATGGAGAATATTTTAGAGGTGGCATTATTTTTGATCAATTTCTGCGATTAAACCATATCGTAGATACCATTGGCTATTGGTTAAATTACGATTTGCATAAAGAACACGCAATATCACGAAATGAATATATGAATAGTATAGAATTGTTTCATCAATATAATGGAAAACGACCTGCATATTTTACTAGTGCTTTATTTAAAAAATTACATCATCCTATTCTATTTAAAGAGCATCAGTGTCTTGCTTTAGGACGAGATGATCATTTTCAGATAGTTGTTTATGATGCAGAACACTTTAACCCATATCTATCTTTAAATGATGATTTACCATTTCTTCAAAAGAAAGCGGTATGGATTAAGATAAATGATTTGAAGCAAGGATTATATCGGATTAAGCACTACACGCTAGATAAAGAAAATGGTGCTTTATATCAAGTGTGGCAATCATTTAATACACAATATGGCATAGATGCTGAGTCGATTGAATATATTAACCGTGTATCTTATCCCAAACTCAATGTACAGGAAGTCAAAGTTGATAAAGATTTACAATATGATATCACCTTACAAACAAACGCCATTCATATATTAGATATTAAAAAATACGAAGATTAGAACAAAAATAGACAAACTATTTTTGTTCTTTTTTATTTTGGGTAAATAAATAACATAAATTGAAATAGATTTTATCATATATAGAAAATGAATAGTTCAAATCAGGGACTATAATTACTTTAAGGAGATGAAGAACATGAATAAACAATTAATTGAAGCTTTAAAAACTAAAGAAGAAAAAATGATTGAAATTAGACGTTACTTACATCAACATCCGGAACTTTCTTTTGAAGAAGAAAATACTGCAAAGTACATCGAAGAATTTTATAAAGATAAAGATGTACAAATTGAAACCAATATAGGTGAGCGAGGGATAAAAGTTACGATTGACTCTGGTAAGCCAGGTAAAACATTAGCAATCAGAGCAGATTTTGATGCTTTGCCGATAGAAGAAGCAACGGGTCTGCCATATGCCTCACAAAATCCTGGTGTAATGCATGCTTGTGGTCATGATGCACATACTGCTTACATGCTCGTACTAGCAGAAACACTTGCTGAACAAAAAGATAATTTTACAGGTAAAGTCATTGTGATTCACCAACCTGCTGAAGAAGTGCCTCCTGGTGGTGCGAAAGGCATGATTGAAGATGGTGTATTAGAAGGTGTAGATAATGTATTAGGTGTTCATGTCATGAGCACAATGGCAACAGGTAATGTGTATTACCGTCCAGGTTATGTTCAAACGGGTCGTGCATATTTTAAATTAAAGGTGAATGGTAAGGGTGGACATGGTTCATCACCACACATGGCTAATGATGCGATTGTTGCAGGTGCACAATTTGTATCATCCGTTCAGACTGTGGTTTCAAGAAGATTAAATCCTTTTGAAACAGGCGTTGTCACAATTGGCTCTTTTGACGGTAAGGGACAGTTTAATGTCATTAAAGATAGTGTTGAAATTGAAGGAGATGTTCGTGCTCTTACAGATGAAACAAAGAAAACAATTGAGAAAGAAATTAAACGTATCACAAAAGGATTAGAAGAAATGTACGGCGTTACTTGTGAACTGGAATATAATGATGATTACCCTGCATTATACAATGATCCTGAGTTTACTGAATACGTGGCTGAAACACTAAAAAATGCCAATTTAGAATTTGGAATTGAAACATGTGATGCGCAACCGCCTTCAGAAGATTTCGCTTATTATGCAAAAGAAAAACCAAGTGCATTTATTTATGTTGGCGCTACACCAGATGATGGTGAAGTTTATCCACATCATCATCCAAAATTTAATATAAGCGAAAAATCATTATTAATTTCTGCACAAGCAGTGGGCACTGTTGTGTTAGATTACCTCAAAGGAGAGAAATAAAAATGAATAATGTAGCACAATCAAGTTACCGCGGTGGTAACAAATTAATATTAGGTATTGTATTATCTGTAATTACTTTTTGGTTATTTGCTCAATCTTTAGTGAATGTTGTACCTAACCTAAAGGATAGTTTTAATGCTGACATGGGAACTGTCAGCATAGCAGTATCTTTAACAGCATTATTCTCAGGAATGTTTGTTGTTGGAGCAGGTGGTTTAGCTGATAAAATTGGGCGCGTAAAAATGACTAACATAGGATTGATCCTGAGCATTGTCGGTTCATTGTTAATTATCATAACAAATTTTCCTGCATTATTAATTTTAGGACGTGTGATTCAAGGGATATCAGCAGCTTGTATTATGCCATCAACACTAGCAATAATGAAAGCATATTATGAAGGTGCGGAACGTCAAAGAGCCTTAAGTTACTGGTCGATTGGATCTTGGGGTGGTAGTGGAATATGTTCATTATTTGGTGGTGCAGTAGCAACAACAATGGGATGGAGATGGATTTTTATTATCTCTATTATCGTTGCTATCATTTCAATGCTATTAATTAAAGGAACACCAGAAACGAAATCAGAAGTCACAAATACATCTAAATTCGATATTAAAGGTCTAATTATCTTAGTAGTAATGTTATTAAGTTTAAATATATTAATTACGAAAGGTGCGACGCTCGGTGTTACTTCAATATGGTTTATCGGTTTAGTGATACTCGTTCTACTTTCATTCTTTTTATTCTTGAAGCTCGAAAAACAAGTCGATAACCCTTTAATTGATTTTAACTTATTTACAAACAAACCATATACAGGGGCGACGATTTCAAACTTCTTACTTAATGCTGTAGCAGGAACATTGATTGTGGCAAATACATTTGTTCAACAAGGTTTAGGTTATACATCTCTTCAAGCGGGATACTTATCAATTACATATTTAGTGATGGTGCTACTTATGATACGTGTTGGTGAGAAGATATTACAAAAAATTGGGGCTAAAAAACCAATGTTATTAGGAACTTTAATCGTTACAATAGGGGTACTGTTGATATCTCTTACGTTCTTACCTGAAAAAATTTATATCGTGAGCTGTGTTGTAGGATATTTATTCTTTGGTTTAGGCCTAGGCTTATACGCAACACCTTCTACAGATACAGCAATTTCAAATGCACCAGAAGATAAAGTGGGTGTCGCATCAGGTATATATAAGATGGCATCGTCATTAGGAGGCGCATTTGGAGTAGCAATAAGTGGTGCAATTTACGGTATTGCTGTTGCGTCGATGGGTGTATTCACAGGTGCAATGATTGCACTTTGGGCGAATGTATTGATGGGCGTTATGGCACTGATTGCGATTATCTTTACGGTACCAAATGATGATAATAGAAAAATGCAATAAATGAAGAGTAAATATACGTTTCGAAATTTTGATAAAGCCTTTTTGTTAATTAGTATAGTCGATGGGGTATAAGTAACTATACTAATTGAGGAGGCGATAGATATGTCAAATGTTGATAAAGAAACAACAAGTAATAGACGTGAAATCATGCCAGAATCAGTCATCGATGGTGAAATGAACGAGAAGGTGAAGGAACAATTGGAACTTCAACCTGGCGAGAAGAAAGTCAGTAAAGACGAACAAGATAAATAATTATTAAGGCACTCGTTACTTACGGGTGCCTTATTATTATGTCTAATATACATATTTATCTTAAGAAAACCACTACATTATGAAGTGGTTTTCTTTTTGTTTAATGTGATTTGGAGTTCTTCTTTTTCCATGAAGTAACTCACAGCGTGTCCTATAAATTGACTGCCAGGCGTTAAGACAACCATGAAGTATGGACTAAGAAATATATCATGTATATTTAAGAAATATAAAATAATACTGTATATTATGAGGAGGATTAAGTTTTCAATTGAGTTGTTGCGGTGATTTTTAATTTTCGCATGGTGGATTGCAATTTTGTCATTCTTGTCTATGTGTTTCATTTTGTGTTCTCGAATTATTGAAAGTATGCCTGTAAAATAAGTGACAATAAAAAATGAGAAGATTATTAGATTTTTATGGCCACCTATACTCACAAACCAAATGATGAACACTAAATAAATGAGCGTAATAAAAGCAATTTGAAATTTTAAGTTTTTGAACATAATACACCTCAATTACTTTTTATGTATATTGTACATTGATATGGATAAATATACTAGAAGCATAAGATATAATAAATATTTTCTTTAATTTTACAGAAACTTTATTTATACTGTGAGTAACAAATAACACTTTTGGAGGGGAATTATGTATCAGCAACCAATGTCATTTTGGGAAGCGACGAAATTATTCTGGACACGTGCATTCGACTTTAAGGGTAGATCAAGAAGAAAAGAATATTGGGTACCTTTCTTTACGCAGTCAATCCTATTTACACTCGGCTTTTCATTTTTTTTATTTATGGTAATCATTTTTAGTGCGGCTGCGGCTGGAGCATCTAACGATCATAACACGATGCTAAATATATTTGGTTTATCGGGGGTATTAGGCTTTCTATCTTTAATCCTCATTGGATTAATATTACTTATACCTAACTTATCTTTATTAGTTAGACGTTTACATGATATCGGTAGAAGCGGTAAATGGGCTATATTATTTTATATTGTTCCGATTCTATTAAGTTATGTAAGTATGTTTATTAACTTTTTAAGTGATTCACAAAATCCATCTGTAATTGGTTTATTCCTACATATGATGATTGGATTATTTAATTTAGTCATTGGTATTTGGTATATTGTTTGGTGTGCACAAGATAGCCAACCAGGATCAAATCAATGGGGACCGAATCCTAAAGTGCTTGGTAAAGATAATTATCATAATCCTTATCAAAGTAATTACTATCAACAAAATCCATATCAGAACTCAAATCATTATAATAACCAAGATCCGTATCGCAGATGATACGGATCTTTTTTATCTCGACATAGTATGATGGATGTAATGACATGAAGGGGTTGAGCGGGATGGAATTAGTAGTGATAGAGGGCAATTATTATCAAGGTATTGCATATGGGACAGACGAATATGATGTTATAGACCATTTTGGGGAACAAGAGATTGAGGTATTTTAAATGAAACATCCTGCACTGATAAAGAAAGTATCCTATAAATTGAAAGCAGATTATTATGAAATAAAATATCTGAGTTAAAGGTGTTGATTTATAACTATTTTTCATATACTATAATATTTATTTCTTATTATTATTATCGGAATTGTAGGAGGTTTTTATGATTTGGACAATTGTTAGTGGTTTAATTGTGGGTGCATTACTTGGTTTCGTAATGCAACGTACACGTTTTTGCTTAACGGGTGGGTTCCGTGATATGTATGTTCAAAAGAACAATAAAATGTTCTATGCGTTACTTATCGCAATTTCTATCCAAGCAATAGGCTTATACGTGTTAACTTCAATGAATATTATACATATAGAGTATGAAGCATTTTCAGTGATTGGCACGATTTTAGGCTCTTTTGTATTTGGAATTGGTATTGTGTTAGCGGGTGGGTGTGCCACAGGTACATGGTATCGAGCTGGAGAAGGTTTAATTGGGAGTTGGATTGCATTATTTATGTACGCACTTTTTGCAGCGATGACGAAGGTGGGTGTATTAAAGCCCTTGCTTGATAAATTAAATAGTGTCTCAGTAGTAAATGCGGATTTATCAAAGTCAACTGGCATTCCTTTTTGGATCTATCTAGTTTTCCTTATTATGGTTACAGTAATTTTAGTTGTTAAAACATTGAATAAACCAAAACCGAAATTTGCAATGCCAAAGTTAAAGCAGAAATTTACAGGTGTTCGACATGTATTGTTTGAAAAAAGATATCATCCATTTGTTGCTGCAATTGCTATTGGTATTATTGCTTTAATCGCATGGCCAATGAGTATTTCAACAGGTCGCAATTATGGATTAGGCATTACAACACCATCAGCAAATTTACTTCAATTTTTGGTGAATGGGGATACGAAATTAATAGACTGGGGAGTATTCTTAGTATTAGGAATCTTCCTAGGTTCATATATTGCAGCACGTGGATCTAGAGAATTTAAATGGCGTTTACCAGAAAAAACGACAATTCGTAACAGTGTCATTGGTGGTGCATTTATGGGAATCGGTGCATCCCTTGCGGGTGGATGTTCAATCGGTAATGGTTTAGTATCTACTGCAACAATGAATACGCAAGGATGGATTTCATTATTATTTATGATATTAGGTACATGGTTCATGAGTTATTTCTTATTTGTAAGACCAATGAAACAAGCGAAAAAAGTGATTAATTTAAAACCGAAAGCAGCTTAAGGAGGATGAATATGGTACACGAATTAGGTACAGTTGGAATGGTATGTCCATTCCCATTAATAGAAGCACAAAAGAAAATGGAAGCATTACAAACTGGAGATGAGTTGAAAATTGATTTTGACTGTACTCAAGCGACAGAAGCATTACCCAACTGGGCAGCAGAAAATGGTTATCCAGTAACGAATTACGAACAATTAGATGATGCATCTTGGACAATTACTGTTCAGAAAGCTTAATAGAATGACCCTCGAAATTATTTCGAGGGTTATTTTTTGTCATAGAATATCTATTGAACACATACAAATATTAGGGGATAATATAGATAATACTTGAAATGAGGGGATAATATGAACAAAGCATTGAAAGAGTACATGAACTATTGGCGCTATGCGTTGAACACAACTGAAGAAGCAAGTCGTTCAGAGTATTGGTTTCCAACGTTGACACATGTTGTAGCATTTACGATTTTAGCTTTAGCTGATATAGATAATTTAGAGACAGATTCTGGGGAACAATTGATTGATACAAAGACGAATAAACTCTATTCTACTTTGGCTTTGATTACGTTAGTACCATCATATAGTTTATTCAGTCGTCGTTTGAATAAACTTGGGGTAAATAATAATATCGCAAAAGCTGCGTATTCAGTTAATGCATTAGGATATTTATGGGTTGTCGGTATGAGTAAAGCATCTCAAGATGAACTAAATAAGAAATTTGGCTCTAAAAATTTTAAAGTGCTTGCAGGTTTACTTGGATTGGCATTTATAACAGAGGTTGCACTAGCAGCTAAGAAAGATAATTAAGATTTCACTACGGTGAAGTCTTTTTTTGTTCACACATAGAGCTGTAATATGAACAAACGCGCCAATATTCCAAGAAAGTATAAAGAAAATAATAAAATCTTCAAGGTTTGTTCATACATAGAGTTGTTACGCGAACAAACGTGCCAATATTCTACGAAAGTATAAAGAAAATAATAAAATCTTCAAGGTTTGTTCACACATAGAGTTGTTACACGAACAAACGCACCAATATTCCACGATAACATAAAGAAAATAATGAAATCTTCAAGGTTTGTTCACACATAGAGCTGTAACGTGAACAAACGCACCAATATTCCACGAAAGTATGAAGAAAATAATAAAATCTTCAAGGTTTGTTCACACATAGAGTTGTTACACGAACAAACGCACCAATATTCCACGAAAGCATAAATAAAATAATAAAATCTTCAAGGTTTGTTCATGCATAGAGTTGTTACGCGAACAAACGTATCTTAATGCTTCTCCATTCGCCTTTTTCATATATCAAAAATTCTGCTAAATAACTTATAAGAGATACTATGAACAAATACGTATAGAAAAAATTAGATTGAGTTTTTATTATGACGATTTATAGACGAATGGGTATAAATATACTCTTAAAATAGAATTTGTTATACAATTGAATTATAATTAAATGTATCCTCAATGATCCAAAAGGAGTGATTTATGATGAGAAAGTTACTCGTAACAGGACTTGCAGCAGGTTTAGTAATAACGTCGGTAAACATTCAAGCTGAAGCAGCTACACCTAAAAAAATTAATATTGCAACTGAAGCATTCGCGAAAAAAGCAAAGAGTGGTAAGATGACAATCAATGGTTTAAAGGCAGGACAAAAGGTGAGTTACTATAAGAATAAAAAAGGGATTGTTTTCGAAGACTTCTTAATTGGTAATAAACCTGGTAACGATTCAGTTCGTTCAGCAAATGCATTAGCATTTACAAACTTTCAAGAAAAAGTACCGTTTTTGAAGCGAACAATAAGCCAAGTAAATACTTCGGACATTAAAGCAGTGTCACGTAAGAAAATTCATCAAATTTATGGTAAGCCATTGTATTCAATACGTATTGGTATTCACTCAGAAAAAGGATATGTAGATTTTTATAAAAATATTAAAATCATTTCAAGTGATCGATATAATGCAGATCGCACGAAATTAGTAAATGTCGTTGTTGACCGTATCGCATTACTAAAAGCAAATGATCTTAAATCTCTGAAGAAATGGCGTAATATTGATAAAAAATATGGCGGTGATCAATGGTCACTGATGTATCTAAAAGGTTCAGTTTGGAAAAAAGCATAGTGCGAAATTAGACAATCTTTTAGGGTTGTCTTTTTATTTTTAAACAAATTAAAATTGACGTAAACGAGTATTTTTTTGGATTTTTACATAAGTGATATATATATTTAGAATATTAGCGAAACGATAATTCAGCAGTATATATAGTAATTTGTTACATTTTATTGAACACGACCTATATTAAGTGAAAAAATTCACAATTAACATTATAATTAAAATGTATTAAAAATTCTGAAATTTTTAAGGAGATGTTTTAAGTGAGTAAAGTTGCAATTGTTACAGGTTCAGCTGCTGGATTAGGTAAAGGTATTGCAGAACGTTTAGCGAAGGATGGATTCAGAGTAGTAATCCATGATATAAACGAAGATAACTTAAACAAAACAGAACAAGAATTTAAAGGATTAGGATTTGAAATTTCATCATTTAAAGGTGATGTTTCAAAACGTGAAGATCAATTCGCTTTAGTTAAACACGCGGTTGATACTTTTGGTCAATTAGACGTTTTTGTTAATAATGCGGGTATTGATGCAGTTACGCCATTCTTACAAGTCGAAGAAACTGAATTACAACGTTTATTTAATATCAACGTATTCGGTACTGTATATGGTACGCAAGCTGCAGCAGAACAATTTATTAAGCAAGAAACTAAAGGTAAAATTATTAATGCTTGTAGTATTGCAGGTCATGAGTCTTATGAAATGTTGTCTACTTATTCAGCTACAAAACATGCAGTACGTTCATTTACACATTCATCAGCAAAAGAATTAGCACAATATCAAATCACAGTTAACGCATATTGCCCGGGTGTTGCAAAAACTGAAATGTGGGATCGAATCGATGCTGAAATGGTAAAATATAATGAAGGTATGAAACCAGGAGATGCATGGAAAGAATACACTAGTGCAATTAAATTAGGTCGTTACCAGGAACCTAAAGATGTCGCCAACTTAGTTTCTTTCTTAGCTTCCGATGACGCGGATTATATTACAGGTCAAGCAATATTAACTGATGGTGGTTTAGTTTACAGATAAGTTATAGTCAAAAAACAGCGCACTGATTACAGTGTGCTGTTTTTTACGTCTATCGATACTATTTCGTCTAAATTAATTTTCATAATTTGTTTTTGGAATAGGTCTTTAACTAAAATATTAATTTCTTTACTAAGCCAATTTGCATCTGTACTTTTGCCTTCAATTATTGTGTCGTCTTTTAGTGTGATTTTACACGATGCGTTGTTATACGAAGATACATAATGATGATTGTAACTGATATAACCTTCATCCATTGCAATATGATCGTATATTTCCAAGAAATCTTTCTTCATTGCTGCAATTCTTGGAACTTGTTCGATTTCATCAGGATCAAATTCATAGCCAAATTCTTTGAACAATATTTCATCATATTCATAACCTATCATTCTAAAAATATCTTCAAAATCTTCATCAAACTTTTCTGGATCTACATTATATTTTCTAAGTGTGGCCATGTCTTCTTCTCTTAATATGACTATATCCATCGTATCACCTCGTTTTTGATATTATAGCAAATTTTCGCATTGTCTATAACGTGTTTATTATGCTGTGAGTTGCTATGATAAAAGAAAGAGGTGAGTGTATGATATTTGTAATTGGAGAGGTGTTTCAAGATAGGTTAGCTTCAGACGATATGCAGGATATATTGAATACGATGCCGATTCCAATCGCTTTAAAATTAAGCGGTGGGGGTTACAATGTGAATTTAAATACATGATTTAAGGATAATGAATCATTACCGTTATTAATGAGACAATTAGAAGAAAAAAATATTAATTTTAATCAGTTTGAAGATAAAGATACATATAAAATGGACGAATGGGACTTAGATGTTATATATGATATGTTTTCAGACGATACAATTATATTTTTTTCGAACATTGGGGACGATGCTATTTTAGATATGGCAGAATTCTCGAAGGTATATGATTGTATCAGTGTGATGTATATAAATAAATTATTTGTTAGTCTTAAGACGCTTAAACAAATGGAGCATTGTTTTATCGAAGAGGCGTATGCTTTGGGTTATATAGATGATATTCCAAAAGACCGATTTACGATTATCCCTAAAGGTTTCACGGATGTTGAAGCAGCAGAATTAATGTATGAAGTGATTAAAGATATAGAAGATAGTATGAATAAAATGAGGTGACGCTGTGTCATATAAATGAATGATTAATCACTTTAATCATTTTTTTGGTTATGACAAATTTGATGAGGCTTCGCACATAAAAAAGCTACCACAAGGGTAGCTTCTATATTAATATCCCATTTCTAAATTTCTATCACCAATAAAATATATATGTGTCAGCATTTCTTTTTTATTGAACATAAATTGCGCTTGACCGGTTTTTGTTTTGATTGCAAGTGATTGCTCATAAAATTGATTGAGTTCAGAGTCACCCATTTGTCCTTCACCTAATGTATATTTACCATACATTTTTTTGATTTGATTATACGATATTTTATTTTTCTGTACTGGCATTTTAACGACATAATACTTTTTGTCTTCTTTAATACCAATCGTATCAAATTTTTTCGTTAAATATTGAGCATTTAGAATATTAAACTCTGTATAGAAATTATAGGCATTGAATGACTGATTATCATCGAAATTTTTCTTCGGTTTTGTAGCTTTCATCCCGTTTACTGTGACATTACTATTTAATAATGCACGTTTGAAATCTTTGTCTAACACAAATTGATAACTGTTGCCGGAATAGCCATTCCATTTGTAATAAGGAGTTACAGCTTGCGTAGGTGTTTTTGCATCTGCAACTGCAGGTGACATGCCTAATAAAAGTGTTGAAGCAATACCAAGTTTTAAAATTGTATTCATCTAGATACCTTCTTTCCTTTTTTTATCAGTATATGGTAATTCAAAAGAGATGAAAATATTTATAGTGAATTTTTAAGGTAACTTTAAGGTTGGAGAAAAGACAGGTTTAATGATAAAGGTTTTATAAAATCGCGCAAGATGGTATACCGATATGAGACCAATGAATAAAGGAGTAACAGAATGAAACGTTTATTAGTATTAATATTTAGTATGTTATATATATTAGCTGCATGTGGTGGATTAGAAAGCAAGGTAGATGGAAAAACATTTATTGCTGAAGTTGGACCAAAAGAAGATTTAAAAAAGCTCGGATATATTTCGTTTAAGGAAGATGAAGTTACATTCTCATCAGACGAAACGAAAATAGAACGTAGAGGGACTGTGAAATATGATGAGGATGAAAAGATAATGATTAAATTGGCGGATAATCCTGTATATAAAAATGGTGAAATGAAGTTAAGCAACATCGTGAAGTCAAAAGAAGGATTAAATGCTGAATTAGAGATTTATTCGAATGAAAAGAAAGTAGAAGTGATGAAAGGGAAGCTATTTATTCAGTTAACTGAGAAAGAAGAAGGTAAATAAGAAGTTAGAAATATGGATTCATGACGTATAAACCAGGTTTATCAGTCATGAATTTTTTAATTGTGTGAGGTTTCTGAAATGATAGGTGACTAATTGGATTAAATAGCCATGATTCGGTATGTTGAATTGGAAAATTTAAGGTAACTTTAAGGTTGCACTTTCCAATTCAATGGTAAAATATAACTAAAGGAGTGTTCATTATGGAAAGAGATTTGTCGATTAAACAAGCAGTCATAAGCTTCTGGAAGAATGGATTTAAGTTCAGTGGAAGATCTAGACGTAGTGAGTATTGGTTAAGTTTATTAGGTCATGTGATTATTTTTGCGTTTGTCTATCTACTATTTTGGTTAGCGTATTTTCTAACAGGTAAGCATTTCGATGTGAACAAAACTTACTATATTGTAGTCGAAGCATTCACTTGGATTGCATTTATTCCGGGTATGGCGATAGGTTCTAGAAGGCTACAAGATATCAATATCAGCGGAATATATTGTATTATCGTAAGTCTGATAAGTATTCCACTTTCTTTATTAGAGTACTTTTATTCAGAATCTTTTTTAAGCAGTATTGAGACACTTATAGGTAAGTTCTATTTCTTCGTGAATCCCATTTTTTTAATCGCAAGTATGGTTCTATTCATCATGTCACTAAAAGAAGGTACACGTGGTCCAAATAAATACGGTGCAGATCCGAAGTATTCGGAGGTACGATGATGGATACATACATTAGTTTTTGGAAAAGGACGTTTGATATTAGTGGTTATGCAAATAGGAAAGAATTTAATATAGGATTTTGGACACATATTATATGTATCTTGTCTATCTTTATTATAGGTCCAATGCTTGGTTTACCCAAGTTAGGATTCGATACAAAAAGACCGATATTTGAAATGCTATTTGAATTAAACTGGCAGTTCTATCATTTACTCTTGCTCGCAATATTCTTAATACCAATTCTGACGTTAATGATGCGACGTTGTAGAGATTTGGGCGCAGAGCGAATTCATGCATTAGTAATTGGATTTTTTCCTATATCATATATGTTTTACTTTTTACTGTTTGCTATCATGGGACAAGGATTGCCTGGTGATGTCATTTGGATTGAGATTATTTATTATGTAATATTTTTATTACCATTTCTGTATTTATTCTTTATGCTGTATCAATTTTCCTTCAAGAAAGGAAAGCTTTAAATATAGGTACGAAATGAATTCAATTTACTGTCTATTCATTTGTAAAATTATTGTAAATACGACTTCAGACTGAGTGACTATTTCTAAATAATATTTATAATGAAAACGAATACAATAAAATGATGCGGAGGAAATAATTATGAAAAAATTACTACCTGTAATGCTTGGTGCAACATTAGTATCAACAATGATTTCTGGGAATGCAGATGCGGCTTTAAAGAAACCAATAACAGTGTGGAAAGTAAGTAATACAGCCGGATTTGTAGAAGTCGATGCTCCAAAGAATAGTACTGTCTACATTTATAAAGGTGGAAAGTCTCAAGGTAAGGCTAAAGTAAATCAATATGGAATGGCAGAAGTATCGATTAATCAGCAGAAAAAGGGAACAGTATTACGAGTATTTTATAAAACAGCGCAAGGTACAAAGAGTCCTGAAGTAAATGTAAAAGTGACGGGAAACTACAAAACGAAAAAACAACTAGCTGTGAAGAAGTTTACGATTGCTGAGCGTTTTGCTATTTCAAATAGTTTCGTAAAGTGGGCATCTACTAAAGCGAAAAAAGAGAAAAAAGCAGTTACATCAATATACTTTGATCATGGTGCAGCCGGACGTGGAGATTGGTATGCAAGTACGCCGAGTGGTCATATGCAAGTCCAAGATATGAATAACCCAGGTTATTATGCATTTGGATTGCATGCGATTGGTGGCGCAACTTTCTATCAGCCGAAAGATGATCAATATGGTTATTCTAAAGATGCACTCAATCAAGCAACAGCAGCGGGTTACTATACAATTTCTAAACCAAAGACATACATTACAAAGTATGTTCTAGGAGATAATGGCGTAGTTTATGAACTTAAGAAAAAACGTGAAGATATGAGTTTCTCAGCGGGATTCGGTGAGTATAACGATAAAGGATATGGTAGTACATTTACGCCTGGAAAAGGATATAACATGATTGTATCTAAAGACGAAGCAGCTCAAACGAAACTCAAATCAATTTTAAAACAATATCAATAATAACAACAACGCATAACCTACGGGTTATGCGTTGTTTTGATGTTTAATATCTTCAAGTAATTTAATCATTTTTTCATTTTGTATGATGATAAAGTGCGTATTTTTTCGTGTGTGATACATATGGGAAATTATTACCCACAAAATAATAATCGGAATAGCTAAAAGTAATAAATTAATAAGAATACCTATAGGACTTATCATCATAAATCACCTATATTATTAGATGCTTTAAGCAGTTTGATAATCTCTTCATTCTGAGCCATAATCTTTTCTGAGTTTATCTTCGTTCTGTATCCATCCATTAAGATTAGAAATACGATAATAATCGGAACTAATGCCATCATCATTGATACTAATGCTTCAAACCAAGGCATGTTAACACCACTTTCTTTTTTTATACATTATAACATAAAATGGTTAATCAGTAATTTGTAGCTTGTACAAAGAATTTTGAGTGTTTATAGTGGTAAGTGATTTTTGAAAAATCAAAAGGTTCACCCGTCGCTAGGTAGATCACTTGTTCTAAGAATAGAGCGGGGTTACCGGGTTTTAATTCAAGTTTATGGGCATCATTTTCATTTAATTCATCAATGTGCATATAAATATCAGCGAAACTGATATTAAATTTAAGTGCATGTGAGAGATAATTAAAGATTGAACCTTGCGCGATTTCAGTATTTAAATAAGGTACAAGTTTTACTGGAAAGTAAGATACTTCAATGCATAATATATCATCGTTAATTCTACGTAATCGTTCTACATAATAAACTTCATCATCTTCTGCTAAATGTAAATTTGTTCTCACTTCTTCGTCTGCTTGAATTTTTACTAATTTAATAACTTCTGAAGAAATATTAAATTCTTTTAAATCTGATGTAAATCCTCGGTTGGTTAATAAACTGACATACCCTTCACGACGTTGACGTCGTACAAATATGCCACTACCACGTTGTTGAAAGATGGCACCGCGTTTTTCTAATGTATCTAAAGCTTTTGTGATGGTGCTTTTTGAGACTTCATACTGTTTCATCAAAGTTTCTACATTTGGAAGTTTTGTCCCTTGTTCTAATTTTTCATCATATATATTTTGTTGGATGGCTGCTGCAATCACTTCATATTTATTCAAGTTTGACACTCCTATTTTATGTACTTGTCACTAATTATACATTATTAAAATTAATTCGCACTTGTTTAATTGAACCGGTTCAATTAAAATGATAATGTATAATAGAATAAAAGACAAACAAATGGAGATGATTTTATGGCTAAGCCGGTAAGAAACTATCAACAACTTGCACAGGATATTTTACAAGCTGTTGGTGGAGAAGATAATATTGTTAACGTTGCTAGATGTGCAACACGTTTAAGATTAGTATTAAAACGTTCAAATCCAGAGTTTAAGAAAAAAGTATCAGAGATGCCTGGCGTAATTACAGTTGTTGAAAATGGTGGACAATTCCAAGTCGTTATTGGTCAACATGTTGGGGAAGTTTACGATGCTTTTACGAATATTGCTGACGTCGAAGATCACACAGATGATAATATGCAAAAAGGTTCGATATTAAATAGAGTAATTGCCACTATGTCCGCGGTATTTGCACCGTTCATTTATATTTTGGCAGCTGCCGGTATTCTACAAGGGATACTCATCTTAATTAACTTAGTTTGGCCGGCATTTGCTAAAACAGGGACATATGAAGTATTCAGTTTTATTTCTTGGTCACCATTTACATTCTTACCTATATTTATCGCACTTACCGCATCAAAACATTTTAAAGTTAATACTTATATCGCAGTAGTTTGTGCTATGGCATTAGTAAGTCCAACATGGTCAGAGATTGCTGGACGTATTGCTGAGGGAGAAAAAATTACATTTATGGGTATCGCATTATCACAAACAGTTTATACTTCTTCAGTACTGCCGCCATTATTTTTAGTTTGGATTTTATCTTATGTTGAAAGATTCTTTAATAAAGTATTTCCTGATGTAGTAAAATCTTTATTTGTGCCTTTAATGTGTATGGTCATAATGGTACCTTTAACGATTCTTTTAATTGGCCCTTTATCTACAATTTTTGCAAATGGCGTAGCAGATGGGTATAACTATTTAGCTGAACACTTACCAATTGTTGCTGCGATTATTATCGGTGCATTCTGGCAAGTATTCGTTATATTTGGTGTTCACTGGGGTATTACCCCAGTTGTACTTGCAAATTTTGATAACTATGGTCGTGATTCTTTCCAAGCATATCAAACAATTGCAGTTATCGCACAAGTTGGAGCGGTACTTGGCGTATTCATAAAATCAAAAGTTCAAGAAACAAAATCTGTTGCAATATCTGCAGGTATTACAGGTATTTTTGGTATCACAGAGCCTTCGATTTATGGTATTAACTTAAGATTTAAAAAACCATTTATTATTGGTTGTATTTCTGGTGCAGTAGGTGCAGTAGTAGCGAGTTTCTTCAATCCTTATTACTATGTATACGCTGGACTTCCTGGACCATTAACAATCGTGAATGGTATTAGTAAGGACAATCCTTCTTCATTTATCGGCATCTGTATTGGTGTTGCAATAGCAATCATTTTACCAATCGTGTTAATTATGATGTTTGGTTATGGTGAGGATACTGCTAAAGCTGTAGATACTAAATTAGATATATCTGAAGATAATCAGGAGGATATCGTAACAAGTGAATCATTAGAACAACTTGTTGTGTCACCTATAGTTGGTCAGTATATTGCTTTAAATGATGTAAAAGATCCAGTATTTAATAGTGGTGCAATGGGAAAAGGATTTGCGATTAATCCGGCAGAAGGTGTTGTTTCTTCTCCAGTAGAAGGTTCAATTGTCATGACTACTCCGACGAAACATGCAATTGGTATTAAAAGCAATGATGGTGTTGAAGTCCTAATTCATGTTGGCTTAGATACAGTTGAACTTAAAGGAGAACACTTTGACTTACATGTTAAAGAAGGAGACAAAGTAACTGTGGGTCAGCCTTTAATTAATTTTGATAAAACCGCTATTGAAGATAAAGGTTACTCAACAGTCACACCAATAGTGATTACAAATACAATGAATTATAATGATGTTATAGTAGACGAGAATAATAAAACAATGACAATTATTAAATAGGAGGATTTCACAATGACTAAATTAAATGAAGATTTCTTATGGGGTGGCGCATTAGCAGCACATCAATTTGAAGGTGGATGGAACCAAGGTGGCAAAGGGCCATCAGTAGTAGATGTATTAACGGCTGGCGCACACGGTGTACCAAGAAGAATCACAGATAAAGTTGAGCCAAATGAATTCTATCCTAACCATGAAGCTATTGATTTCTATACAAACTATAAAGAAGATATTGCAATGTTTGCTGAAATGGGATTGAAAGTATTACGTACTTCTATCGGTTGGACACGTATTTTCCCTAAAGGTGATGAAGCTGAACCAAATGAAGCAGGTTTACAATTTTATGATGATGTATTTGATGAATTATTAAAGCACAACATCAAACCTGTTATCACATTGAGTCACTTTGAATTACCATTACATTTAGCTAAGGAATATGGTGGTTTCCGTAGCCGTAAAGTTGTAGATTGCTTTGTGCGATTTGCAGAAGTTGTATTTGATCGATATAAAGATAAAGTTGAATATTGGATGACTTTCAATGAAATTAATAACCAAATGGATGTAAATAATCCGCTATTCTTATGGACAAATGCAGGTATACAAGTTCAACCAGGTGAAGATGCTCGTGCAGTGATGTATCAATCGGCACATCATCAATTACTTGCAAGTGCTAAAGCGGTTATTATTGGTAAGAAGATTAATCCTAACTTTAAAATTGGAGCAATGGTATCGCATGTACCAGTTTATCCATATTCATGTGATCCAAAAGATATTATGGCAGCTGAAATAGCAAACCGTGAACGCTTCTTCTTCCCGGATGTACATGTGCGTGGTAAATATCCTACGTATGCATTGAAAGAATTAGAAAGATTAGGCGTAACATTACCGATTGAAGATGGAGATGAAGCAATCCTTAAAGCTGGAACGGTAGATTATTTAGCATTCAGTTATTACATGTCTACTACTGTTAAACATGATGCAGAATCAGATCCAACAAGTATTTTGAATGGTGGATTAAAGGGTGGAATCGACAATCCTTATTTAGAATCATCAGATTGGGGTTGGACAATTGATCCAATCGGATTAAGATATGTATTAAATACACTCTATAACAGATATCAATTACCATTATTCATCGTTGAGAATGGATTTGGTGCAATCGATACAGTTGAAGCAGATGGATCAATAAATGATGACACGCGTATTTCATATTTCCGTTCACATATTGAAGCGGTTAAAGATGCAGTGATTGAAGATGGTGTAGATTTATTAGGTTATACACCTTGGGGTATAATTGATGTCGTATCTTTTACAACGGGTGAAATGAAAAAACGTTATGGTATGATTCATGTTGACCGTGATAATGAAGGAAACGGGACAATGAAAAGAAGTAAGAAAAAATCATTCAACTGGTACAAAAACGTTATCGCAACAAATGGTGAAGAATTATAATATAAAACTAAAGGATTTTGACACATGTCAAAATCCTTTTCTTGAATTGGAGGACTACTGATGAATGAGATTAAGTTAATCGCATTAGATTGTGATGGTACTTTAATTGCAGATAATCGAACGATTACACTAGGAACGAAAGAGGCATTAATGAAAGCACAAGATGTGGGCATTAAAGTGGCATTAGTTTCTGGTCGTCCACGTACGGGGTTTAAATTTGAAATTGAGGAGCTAGACTTACAACATCATCATGGCTTAATTGGTGCATACAATGGTGGGATGGTGATTGATATTGAGACGGATGAAGTACTTTATAAACAGTCGATAGCTCAAAGTGATGCTAAAGAATTCTTGCGTAAAATTGCGCATCTAAATTTAATTCATATCGTTGATAACGGTACCGATTTATATGCAAATGATGCAGATAATCAATATGTGATTCATGAATATCGTGACCATGGATTAAATTTTAATTTAACACATGACTTACATGACACGTTAGATTTTGACCCAATGAAAATATTACTGACAGCAGACCCAAAGCGTATCGATGAAGTAAATGAAGAGATCCTATCCATTTGTGGATCACAGTTTGGAGCGATTCGTTCTACACCATTTTATTTAGAAATTACAGCGTTTGGTGTGAATAAATCGAGTGCACTTGATCATATTTGTAAAAGTGCAGGGATTGAAAAGGAAAACGTAATTGCATTTGGAGATCAGTTAAATGATATGGAAATGATAAGGGATGCGGGAATTGGTGTTGCGATGGGTAATGCACATCCTGATCTAAAACAGATTGCTGATATTGTAACAGATGATAATAACAGTGATGGTATTGCGAAAGTATTGGAAGGCATTTTTCAATAGTTAACATATGAACACACTTCATATTGGAAGTGTGTTTTTTATGTGTTTGTGGATATTATTTGAATAATCTCATATTTTGTGGGAATCTATTTAGTATATTATGGATTTTATTAAGGGGGATTATGTTTGAAAATTGATGAACGTTATGACTGGATACTACAAACCCTTAAAAATAAAAGGAAAATTAACTCTAAAGATACTGCAAAAGCATTAGATGTTTCATTTGAAACGGTGAGGCGTGACTTCGAGAAGTTAGAGTTTCTTGGTAAATTGAAGCGAGTACACGGCGGTGCTGAGTTTATAGAAGCGAAGTCTGATATTGAAAAAAACTTTATAGAGCGTGAAAATTTGTATGCTGAAGAAAAGCGTATCATCGCAAAGAAAGCGTGCAGTCTTGTGCGAGAGGGGATGTCAATAGCGCTTGATGTGAGCACAACGAACACTGCTATAGCGCGGCGTCTAGTACGCAAATTTAATAAATTGACGATTATTTCGAATAGTATTCCAATTATTGATATTGTTGCAAAGGCACCAAATTTTACTGTGATTATCCCTGGTGGTATTCTATACAATCAAGAACGTTGTATCATTGGAGATATTGCAATAGATCATATCGAGAAATATAATATTGATTTATTCTTCATGAGTTTAAGTGGCATTGATATCAATGAAGGTTTCACTGATTATGGGCATGAAGAATTGAAAGTGAAAGTTGCATTTATGTATCGTGCTAAAAAAAGTGTTGTTGTAGCAGATTATAGTAAGTTTGATCAAGTGTCACTGATTCCGTTTGATGGTTTCAGCAAAGTTAACACAATTATTACGGACAATACAATTGATGAGGAAACGAAATCACGCTATAAAAAGTTTTTTAATGTAATGTAAAGATAATAAATATAATTACTTAAAACACACATTGTAAATGTGTGTTTTTGTGTGTTTACACATAATTTACACTTCCTATACAGAAAATACATAATAGAGTTGTATATTTGCAGTGAAAGGAGAATAACATGCAAACAAAAAAACGTAAATCAAACAAGTTTCTAACACTACTTTTATTCACATTGCCATGCTTAGTTCCATTAACAGTATTTTGGATTTTCCCGATGCTTTATAGTATTTACATTAGTATTACAGATTGGGATTTCATGAGCGAGGATTATTCAATTGTCGGTATTGATAACTACACAGGGATTTTATCGGATAATCAATTTTACAAAGTTCTTTGGAACACATTTTATTTTGTGGTAGGTACAACAATTCCAACGATTATTCTAGGTTTGTTATTTGCACTATTAGTTGTTAAGAAACTACATTTAGGTGGGTTCTATAGAACGATGTTATTTTCTCCATGGGTCACACCAATGGTCGCTGTTTCGATTGTTTGGTCTTGGATTTTTGAACCGAAAATCGGTATCTTAAATCAATTACTTGGCATGATGCATATATATCAACCAGGTTGGTTACAATCTTCTACTTGGGCGATGGTTGCAGTGATTATCGTAACAGTTTGGAAAGGTATCGGCTGGGCAATGATTTTCTACCTAGATGCATTAAAGAAAGTACCTAAAGAATTATATCAAGCATCTAAGATTGATGGGACACCTGCATACCAACAGTTGTTAAGAATTACATTACCAATGATTTCACCAACAACATTCTTTTTAACGATAATTTTAGCGATTGATGCATTACAGGCATATGACCAGTTCCAAATATTAACACAAGGTGGTCCAGCAGGATCAACGCGTACAATTCTTTACATGTATTATCAAATGGCTTTTGAAGAGTATAACATGGGTAAAGCAACAGCGCTTGCATCAATACTAATTGTTATCACTGCCGTATTATCAGCAATTCAATTCTACGGTGCGAAGAAGTGGGTGCATTACCAATGAAAATCTTACCATTACTCTCAAAACATATTGTATTAGTATTTTGTAGTTTGCTCATGTTCTTTCCATTTATGTGGATGATCTTAAGTGCTCTTAAAACAAAAAATGAAATTTTTAAAGTGCCTTTCGTACTTTTCCCTGAATCACCACAATGGCAAAACTTTGCAAGTGCATTTAATTCAGCACCTTTTGCAACGTATATCTTTAATAGTACGTATACTTCAATTGCCATCGTGTTATTACAAACTGTAACTTCAGCACTTTTCGCTTATGCATTAACGCAAATGGAGTGGAAAGGTAAAAATTCAATGTTCTCGATTGTTATGGGAACATATATGTTACCAGCTGCTGCTACATACGTTCCGAGTTACATCGTACTTAGTAAGATGAACTTGATTGATTCTCATTTAGGTTTAATCATTTCATCTGCTGCAAGTGTATACGGGGTATTCTTATTCCGCCAAGCATTTATGCAAGTCTCTAAAGAGGTTATTCAAGCAGCAAGAATTGATGGTGCAAGCCATTGGAACATATTATGGCGTGTGATGTTCCCACTGACAAAGCCGACATTTATCACGTTTGTACTTATCAGTTTCGTACAAAACTACAACAGTTATTTATGGCCATCATTAATACTACAATCCAAAGAAAAAATGTTAATCACAAATGGATTAAGACAGTTTTTTATTGAAGGCGGGGCATATGGTGTGAAGTGGCCAGAAGTTATGGCAGCATCTACTTTTACAATATTACCTTTATTGATTTTATTCTTTGCAATTCAAAAATACTTTGTTAACGGTATCTCAGATAACGGAATTAAATAAACTTTTAAACTAAAAATTAAAATTAGGGGAGCAATTAAAAATGAAAAAGTCAATCTTAGCAGGTCTTTCAAGCGTGATGTTAGCAACGATGTTAACAGGTTGTGGTACAAGCGGTGAAAAAGGTAACGGTAAAGTAGCAGAACTTAAAGACGGAGAAAAAGTAGAAATCGAATTCTGGTATGGTCTAGGAGGTAAACTAGGCGATAACATGAAGAAAAAAATAGATTCATTCAATAAGTCTCAAGATAAAGTTGTAATTAAAGGTGTGCAACAAGCTGACTATGATGAAACATATAAGAAGTTACAAGCAGCAGTGGCAAGTGGTAAGACACCAGCATTAATCTTAACGACAACAGATACAGGTCAAGCTATGGCTAAGAAAAAGATATTAACAGATTTACAGCCATTCATTGATGTAAAAGATGACTACGAAACAAAGGATATTATTGAAACATTCTTAAAAGATGGTCAAGTTGAAGAGAAACAATTTACTTTACCTGCATACGGAACAACACAATTAATGTATTACCGTAAAGATGCTTTGAAAGAAGCGGGATTAACGGAAGATATCTTTAAAGATTGGAAAGAATTCGAAAAAGCATTACCGAAATTAGCTAAGAAAAAAGGCGGAAAAGTTGAACGCTATGCTTGGGATCCAATGTGGGGTCCAGATAACTTAATGGATATGGCGTATTCTAATGGTGGAAAAGTTATCGATGAATCTGGTAAGAAAGTGACGATTAACTCTAAAGAGTGGATTGAAGCATGGTCAATTATTGATAAAGGTTTAAATAAAGATAAATTAATGAAAGTAAATTCAGGTGGACAAGGTTGGGAATATTGGTATAAAACAATTGATGATGTGATTCAAGGTAAGACTGCTGGATACATCGGCTCTTCGGGTGACCAAGGAGACTTAGACTTTAAGATTTTAGCGGCAGCTAAACAACCGGGGTTTGATGGGAAAGAAGGAACACCAGCAGCTTCAAGTCAACAATTAGCAATCCCAGCGAAAACAGAAGATAAGAAAAAAGCGGCAGCATTCGAATTTATTAAATACTTCGAAAAAGCTGAAAATACAGCAGATTGGTCAATGAACACAGGTTATATCGCGGTTAGAACAACAGCGAAAGATGACCCTAAATTTAAAGAATTTGCTAAGAAAAACCCTCAAATCTTGAAACCAATCGAACAAGCAGAAAATGCAGTATCGACATTCATAGATCCAACGGGCGGTAAAATTTACGATGCAATTAAAAAAGCTGCAGACAAGATGGAGATTGAAGGAAAAGGTGCTGAAGAAGTATTAAACGAAGCACAAAAAGAAGCACAAGCTGCATTAGATAACGCGAAATAGAGGAGAATTCGATGCAAATCTATACTGAAAAAATTTCAATACGTGGGATTAAAAGACCACGTATTGCTTTTGAAATTAATAGTGCAAGTTGGTATTATTTTAGAATTTATCAAAATGAACAATTAGTATTTCAGAACATCAGTTATGATAAAGCATTTGTTGTGGAGTTAAATAACAAACGTTTTGGCACAAAACCTATTACTGAAGATGATTTAGTTGTAAAAGTTATTGAATTGCATAAATTTAGTTTGATTTCGCTTACTTATGAAATTACAGAGCTTACTGAGAATGAAGTGAATACTATAGATTATCCAAATATTAATGAATTAGGCAATGAAGTTATTACAACAGAAAAACGTTATTATAAAGGTGATTTACATGCGCATACGTTTCTTTCTGATGGGAGTTTATCACCTGAAGATTTGATTCAACATGCTGAAGCAGTAGGTCTTGATTTCTTCTTTATTACTGATCATAATATTTTTCAAACTTACTGGCCAAAGTCGGATGTTCTCGTATTACCAGGTGTCGAATTTACTGGTAACACGGGACATTGGAATGGATTAAACGTTAAACATGAATATGATATGTTCGATAAACCTTTTGATATTGAAACGTTAGTTGGGACACATCATTTAATGGATGATCTTCGCAACAAAGGTACATTAGTGAGTGTCAACCATCCTTTCTTAACGATTTGGTCTTGGTTACATGAAGGATTAATATTAGACAAAATTGATTGTATGGAATTATGGAATGACCCAAGTTATAAAGATAATCCTAAAGCAACTGAAGAAGCATTGAACTTCTGGCATCACACATTAAAGTGTGGACACAAAATATCAGCTGTGGGTGGTAGTGACTTCCATCATTTAATTGATGAGAAAGATAATAATAGAACAAATGCATTGAATGATCCTACAACGCATGTTTATTTAGAACAATTAGATAAAGAGACGTTACTTGCAGGTTTGAAAGCAGGACATGTATTTGTAACAAGATTTATTGAAGTTAATGCTATGAATGTATTAATTAATGAACAACAGGCTATATTCGGTTCGCAATTCGAGGGTGAGATACCATCGCAAATTGTATTTTCAGTAGACGGAGAAACAGTGGATGGTGAGTTACACGTTTACACTTCAACGTATCATCAATCATTTAAAATTATTGATAATAAAGTAAACGTACCAATACATCTTGAAGAGAACGATTTTGTTCGATTTGAAATTAGAACAGAATCAGAACTCATCAGTTTTACGAACCCAATCTATTTTGGAACATTACCAAGAACTGCAACAACTTTCAAGGACGTAAGGGATACGTATCATGTCGAAGTATAAATTAGTACTCTTTGATAAAGATGGAACGTTACTTAAGTTTGATGCTGTGTGGCTTGAAATTGGATACGAAATTACAGAAAAGTTTATTCATACATTTGCTGCAGACATTAAACAAGAAGAATTGTTAGCTTTACTTGGTGTTAAAGATAACAAAATTCATGCCGAAGGTATCCTTTCTAGTGGTACGACAAATGATATTATTCGTGTGTTCAAACAATATACGAATCAGGATATTGCAGAATGGACAAGAATTAATATGGATACTTTAGGTCAAGCTTATGAAGATAAATTTCAAATTATTGAGGGCACACAGGCAACATTAAATGCTATAAAAATGGCAGGATACAAACTTGCTATTGTCACTGCTGATGACAGATTAAGTACGGTTAGTTTCTTAGAAAAGTTCAATATATTGAAATTATTCGATGACATTATTACAAGTGATATTGCAGAGTATCAAAAGCCAAATGAAAAAATATTAAATAATATTATTGAAAAATATAACTTATCTACAAAAGAACTCATTATGGTTGGAGACACACCAATCGATATGCAACTTGCCAAGAACGCAGATTTAGGTCTAAGTATTGGTGTATTAAGTGGAACAAGTAAAGTATCAGATTTATATAATGCAGACATCATTTTAGAGGATATATCTAAAATTATTCAAAATGGTCGTCTTATATGGGAGGACGATATAAATGCTTAAAGTAGAAAATATTAATAAGCGTTATAACAATGATAAATGGGTATTACGCGATATTAATTTTGAAGTAAAACAAGGAGAATTTTTTGTTCTTGTTGGACCTTCTGGTTGCGGGAAAAGTACATTATTAAAAATGATTGCTGGATTAGAAGAGATTACAGAAGGTAAATTATTTATTGATGGTGAACTTGCGAATCATTTAGAACCCAAAGATCGTCAATTATCAATGGTATTTCAAAACTATGCCTTATATCCACATATGACGGTAGAAAAAAATATACTTTTCACATTAGAAATGCGCAAAGTACCAAAAGCTGAACGCGAAGGTCGATTATTAGAAGCGGCAAGAATCGTTGGATTAGAAGAGTACTTAAAGAAGAAACCAGCAGACTTATCTGGTGGACAACGTCAAAGGGTCGCACTTGCACGTGCGATTGTGAGTGAATCAAAGTTATGTTTAATGGATGAACCATTATCAAACTTAGATGCGAAGTTACGTGGACAAATGCGTGTCGAAATTAGACAGTTACAGCAACGTTTGGGAATGACGATGATATATGTAACACATGACCAAGTAGAAGCGATGACGATGAGTGACCGTATTATGGTATTAAACGATGGGAATGTACAACAAATCGGTACGCCACTTGAGATATATAATCACCCTAAAAATAAATTCGTTGCAAACTTCATGGGAAGCCCAGCGATGAATATTGTGCCAGGTGATATTCATGAAGGCAGAATAATCTTTGAAAACTTTAGTTATCCATTTAACCATAGTACGAAAGCGACGAAAGTAGATGTCGGGTTTAGACCTGAACATATAACATTAGATCCAAGTGGAAATGAAATTGTTGTCGAAGCAAGTGAGATGTTAGGAGATACAACAATTGTGAATTTCTTAGCCAATGGTGAGAAATGTGTAGCGAAATTTAATCAACAATTGCCACTCGAAGTTGGTCAAAAAATTAATGTTAGAATAGACGAAGCTAAAATTACAATTTTTGATCATGAGAATGGCAATGTCATTTTGTAAGTTTTCTATGGGGCGTGCGTATGCACGCCTTTTTTCTGTCTTTTCTGACAATGACATTTACCTTTATTTATTGATGTTGTATAATATTGTTAATATAAATAACTGAGGTGAAGTAGATGTTGGAGACATATAAAAGATTTTGGTTACTCACTTTTGATAATGAAGAAAAAGACAATAGACTGCAGTTTTGGATGCCATTTTTTATTAATTTAGCTCTTTTGTTCTTACTGATTTACTCTTTAAGATGGATAGAGAGAGTAAATTTTAATATTATATTTCTACCAATACTCATTTTATTATTGTTTATTATTGGTTATCCTATTATGTCATCGGCAATGCGCCGAATTAATGATGTTGGTAAAGACAATCTTTATTATAAAAATGCTGCACGACTGTATAGATTAGTAGTCGGAATTATTTGTTTGATATTTTTCGCTAAATATTTAATGAAATTTGAACTTTTATCAATGGATACGGGGTTAATAGCTACAATTTTCTTTTCAGTTGTAATTATTATATTTTTTATTTACGCACTACTTCCTTCAAATTATTTTCATAAGAAAGATATAGCTAACCTTAAATAAAGGTACAGTAATATTTATTCCGATTTCCTCTGCAATAACTAGAAGGATCAATGATGTAGGTAAAGCTTCTAAGATATATAAGTATTTTTATATATTTTATATATTATTAGGTATAAGTGTTTTACTTTATGGATTTTACTATCTAAAAGTAGGGAATTCAGGTAATAACTTTTTATATACTTGGTTAATTTGTGTATCGCTGCCTTTATCGAATTTTATTTTCTCACTTTGTTACTGTACTTTTCCTACAGATAAATACAAGAATTCTGATCAAATAAAAAAAGCCTAATCAGGCTTTTTTATTTGATCATTTCCTCAGTTAGCGTCACACTGTGCTGTTTCGTTTCATATAACGTTAGGCTATGAATTGAAGCAGGTGTTTCAATGATTGCGTCAAACTGTTGCCAAATGTAATAAGCAATATTTTCAACTGTTGTATTCATTTCGGGTAATGAGTTATTTAATATTGGTGCATTGAGAATTGGCGCAATGTGGTGTCGATAGTCAGCTTCTATTTTATAGAAGTCAATCGCAAGTCCATTTGTATCGACTGGACTTTGAAGTGTGATTTCAAATTTGTAAGTATGGTCATTCAGGTTTTGATGTTTGCCGTTAGGAAAAAAGA
The DNA here is from genome assembly GCF_047425875.1 of Macrococcus animalis. Taxonomy (GTDB): domain Bacteria; phylum Bacillota; class Bacilli; order Staphylococcales; family Staphylococcaceae; genus Macrococcoides; species Macrococcoides animalis. The sequence continues at coordinate 681,529 of NZ_CP179727.1, read as the reverse complement.
TACGATTGTTTGTTTTGAATTCGAATTTTAAATTGAGTAATATCATTTTTTGATAATAAGCTGATTGTTTGGGCTGTTTAATATCACTTAATAAACTCATTTTAAGCACCTCTTTAAGTATTGTATTTTCGGGGTAATATTTCATTTTATTTGTATATTAAACTAATTTTATATATGGTACAAACGAAATAAATTATATTCATAAATATGAAAAGGATTAATAAGTCAGGAAGGATGAATTTACAGTACTAAATCCACGTGGTAAGCCTAGAATAATCAGCACAATGCACCCATAGAATCTCTTCGTATTGAGAATATTTTTATATTTATATAAAAAAACTTGAATACGGTTACATTATTTTTAGATTTTCATTATACTAGTATTACAAAAGATAAAAAAAGGTCTATAATGGAAATATATTATGGATTTGTTGGGGGAAATAAAATGAAAAAAGTATTTAAGCAGACAGACGTTATTTTAATCGGTGGCGGGATTATGAGTGCGACTTTAGGGGTGTTACTTAAAGAACTTGATCCTTCTATTAATATTAAAGTCTTTGAAAAGTTGTCAGAACCAGGTCTTGAGAGTTCGAATGTTTGGAATAATGCAGGTACTGGGCACTCTGCATTATGTGAATTAAATTATACAAATGAAGATACAGATAAAAAGATGGACATATCTAAAGCGATTAATGTTAATGAGCAATTTCAATTATCTAAACAATTATGGAGTTACTTGGTGAACACTGGAAAGTTAAAGAATCCTCAAGATTTTATTATGCCAGTACCACATTTAAGCTTCGTTGAAGGTGAAGATAATATTCGTTTCTTAAAAAATCGTTTAGAGGCTTTTAAAGATAATCCATTGTTCCAAGGGATGGAATTGACTGAAGATCACGATAAGATGCGTGAATGGGTACCTTTAATGATGGAAGGTCGTAATCCAAATGAAAAAATTGCAATTACCCGTATGGAAGCTGGAACAGATGTTAACTTTGGTGAACTAACGCGTGAATTATTTGATGTGATGAAATCTTTTGATAGTGCTGTGACTCACTTTGAACATACTGTGAAAGATATTAAACGTGCAGAAGACGGTAGCTGGAATGTTAAAGTTTATGACCAAAATAACAAGAAGAATGAAATTCATAATGCGAAGTTTGTTTTTATCGGAGCAGGTGGATATTCATTACCTTTATTACAAAAAACAAATATCCCTGAATCTAAAGGTGTAGGAGGCTTCCCAGTTAGTGGTTTATTCTTAGTGTGTAAGAATAAAGAAATCGTTGAAAAACATTTAGCAAAAGTATACGGAAAAGCTAAAGTGGGTGCTCCTCCAATGTCAGTACCACATTTAGATACACGATATATTAACGGTGAACGTGGTCTGTTATTTGGACCATTTGCTGGGTTCAGTCCGAAGTTCTTAAAGACAGGTAAATATACAGACTTACTTGCGACAGTTAAGCCGGGTAACGTAACAAACATGTTAGCTGCTGGCGGTAAAGAAATGAAATTAACACAATACTTAATCTCACAAGTGATGTTGTCACACGAACAACGTATGGAAGAATTACGTGAGTTCGTTCCAAATGCTGATTCTAAAGATTGGGAAATCGTAGTTGCAGGACAGCGTGTTCAAGTGATTAAAGAAAGTGAGACAGGTGGTAAAGGTACATTACAATTTGGTACTGAAGTCATTACAGCTGAAGACGGTAGTGTTGCAGCGTTACTTGGAGCCTCTCCTGGTGCATCAACTGCAGTACACGTCATGCTACAAGTATTAAATAAGTGTTTCGCAGATAGAATGCCAGAATGGGAATCCCAAATTAAGAAGATGATTCCATCTTATGGTGTGAAACTAGCTGAAAACAAAGCTTTATTTGAAGAAATCAATGTGAATACATCTAAAGCGTTAGGTTTAAAAGAGAAATAATAGCAGAGAAGTGGATATTGTCCACTTCTTTTTTAATGCTATAATTTACTTAAAAGGGATTAAAGAAGGTTTTTATTTTGTTAGATATTGTGAATAAGTTTTTACAGAAGTATATTGCTTTGCTTACGATTTGTAGTCTGTTACTAGGTGTCATATTCGATGATTTCGGCAAGTATTTTTTATTTGTCGTACCATTTTTATTTGCATTCATGACGTTTTCCGGCAGCATCAATATGAAGTTTAGTGACTTGAATATATTTTATAAGGCACCCAAGGATATTTTGTTATGCATGGTAGTTCTTCATTTAATTATGCCGCTTCTAAGTTACTTAATTGCAAATGCTATTTTTGATGATCAATTATTGATTATTGGATTTGTCATGTTAATGTGTGTACCGACCGGTGTGACGAGTATTATTTGGATTAATGTCGGCCGAGGAGATATGCCTTTAGGGCTTGCTGTCGTATTGCTTGATACCTTTTTAGCACCGATTGTTATTCCAGCGACGATGCACCTTGTATCTGGTAAGGCAGTAAAGATTCAGACAGCTGATTTAATTATTGATTTAATACTGATGATTGTTGTTCCGACTATAATAGCGATATTGCTCAATGAGCTAAGTCGTGGCACCGTTCCGAAAATAATCGGAACAAAGCTCAACCCATTTAGTAAACTTGCATTGTTTAGCATAATATTCGTCAATGGTGGTGCGATTGCACCGTATATGAAAGCTTTTACTTGGGAGTTACTGCTGATTATCGTTGTTGTCTTTATTGTTGTCGTGTGTGGGTATCTCGTAAGTATTGTATTAAGTCGCTTTATGCAACATAGCTACCCGCGTCATGTGAGTATTACATTTTTATGTGGGATGCGTAACATTTCTACGGGGGTAATTGTAGCAACAACGTACTTTCCGGCTAAAGTAGCGATGCCGGTCGCGTTTGGCATGCTATTTCAACAATTGCTAGCAAGTATAGTAAGTACACAACTTGAGAAGAGAAGAAAAGAGGTCTGAAGCAGACCTCTTTTTTTAGTGTGTTTGTATGTGCTTTGTGATTGGTTTTGACATTGATACGATAATGAGAAATGCTGTTATCATAAAGAGTGTTACCATCATTGCAACACCATACCATCCGGCAATGTCGTAGAATAGCCCACCAACTGTTCCACCAACACTAGAGCCAATATAATAAAATAGTAAATAAAGTGATGTTGCTTGTGCTTTGTGATGATCTGCGATACTACCAACTAGGCTACTTGCTAGTGCATGTCCTGAGAAGAATCCGAATACTGCAAATGCAAGTCCAATAATTTTAAAGATTGCAAACGGTAAGAGTGTGATAGCAATGCCGAGAAGATACAAGATAATCGCAAATTTCATCGTATGGTATCGTCCGAATGTATCAGTGAGTTTACCGGACATTATGGAAGCGACCATCCCGAGTAAGAACAGTAAATAAATGAGACTTACAATTGTTGTTGAAATATTGTAGGGTGGTGCAATGAGTTCAAAGCTAATGTAATTAAACATGGCAATGTTACTACCGAGAAATAGAAAGCCTAGTATAAACGGTTTAATTAAATCTTTGTTTGTTAAATGGTGACGATATGATGCGATTAAAGGTTTGAATTGTAATGGGCTCTTTGTGAAATGCTTAGAATTTGGGATAAATAACGAGAATAAAATTGCAGCAATACTGCTTAAGATAGCAATAGATAAAAGTCCAGCTTGATAACCATATAATCCAGCAATAGAACCTGTAAAAATTCGACCGAATGCACCGCCTAATGCATTGCCACTAATGTATAGTCCAATCGCACTTGTAATACTTCTTGGATGTACTTCTTCACTGATATAAGCCATCGCTATTGCTGGCAGTCCAGCAAGAACAAATCCTTGCATAAATCGAACAGCTAGAAATAAAGTAAAATTTGACGCGAAAGGTTGCAATAATGACAGAATTGAAACTGCGATTACAGAAAATATCATGATAGATTTACGACCAATGACTTCTGATAAGGCTCCAAAGAATATAAGTGATATCGCCATTACGAGTGTTGAAATTGATAGTGTTAAACTCGCAATTGTTGGTGTGACATGATAATGCTGTACGAAAAATGGCATGAGTGGTTGAACGGAATAGAGTACAGAGAATATCGTGAATCCTGCTAAGAAAAATGCGATATTTACTTTAGTGTATGCAGTTGTTCCTTTTTCGATAAAGGGTTTAGACAATGGTATTCCCAGCTTTCTGTAGTTTAATTACTGCTATGGTATCATGGAATTATTAATACGAATAATGCATTATTTTTATTAAAATGATACGTTTTGTGAATAGGAGGAAGATGAATGGAATTACATCATTTTGAATATTTTATTAAACTCAGTGAAACAGAACATATGTCTGAAGCGGCAGAAGCATTGAACGTCAGTCAGCCCGCACTTAGTCGAGCGCTTGCTAAAATCGAAAGTGAGGTAGGAGTTGCATTATTTGATCGTCGAGGTAGAAACTTATTTATAAATCAATATGGGAAAGAATTCTTAAAGGCAGCAGAGAAAGTAATGTATGATTATCGCAGCGTTAAAATGAAGATTAATGAGATGGCTGGTGTTGAGTCCGGTACCATCACACTTGGATTTCTTCATACTGTGGGTTCAACATATTTACCAGGATTTATGCATGATTTTCAATTGAAATATCCAAATGTGCAAGTAAAACTTGTGCAAAATAATTCTAAAGTATTGAATGACCTCATGTTGAAAGGATTAATAGATGTTGCAGTAACGATTATGATTGATACTATTGAACCGTTAACATTCGAACCATTGATAGAGGAAATATTGTATGTGACTGTGCCTAAGACACATCGTTTTGCAACGCGCGATAAGGTGAGTGTTGTTGAATTATGTGACGAAGCATTTATTTTGTTGAAATCAGGATTTGTATTGAGAAAATTAGTCGATCAATTGTTGTTAGAAGAGAATATAATCCCTGAAGTGGCATTCGAAGGAGAAGAAATCCCTACAATCGCAAGCTTTGTTGCCGCTGATTTAGGGATAACAATCATACCGAAGTTGTTTAATTTTGATATGAGTGATATTGTTCAAATTCGAATTGATAGAAAAGTACAACCAGTTCGAACGCTTGGTATGAGTTGGAATGTTGATGTCGTTGATACAAAGATTAAGCAATCGATGAAACAAGCTTTAGTGGAATACTTTGCATCAACATAAAATTTTTTGCATCTTCAAGAATTCATGAAGAACTCCATGTGCAGCCATCAATTCATAGTCCAATTCAGTGAAGCCGCAACGTTCGTATACTTTTATGGCACGCTCATTGAAAGTAGCCACGGCAAGTTCGATGGTTGTAGTTTCTGGATAAGTTGATTGAATAAATTGGACGGCTTGATTGACGAACGCCACACCATAACCTTTACCTGTATAGTCTGGCCTTAATCCTAGTCCAATTGTACAGGTATTTTCATTGGAATGCAGTTCTATAAGCCCAATCAGATCCTGATTAAATACACTATAGAAATGGTTCGTACGGATAACATCATCTAATATTTCTGCTGGATGTGCTATGGTGTTGACAATATTATAGAAATCATAAGGTGGATTGTATCGCCATGTAAGTATTTTCTTTGCATCATCAGCGGTCATTGGTTTTATCGTATACATATTATCGCTCCTCATATATAAAATAACATAATGAAAGCGGTTTAGGTTATTACTTGAATGAAAAAGTGTAAAATTATATAATAGATATAATATTTGATGAATATAATTAATAGGAATTATTCCTATTATTCTTTTTTATATAAAGGCTTATATTAATGTTAATAAGGTTTCACACTTTGTTCAATAAATCACAATCAATTATATTTGAATAGTGATATGATGAACTTAGTTAATTATATATTAGGAGTGATTTGAATGAAAGCAGCAGTAGTAAGCGAAGAAAACAAAGGATTTGTAGATGTTGTAGAAAAAGAATTACGTCCGATTGAAGCTGGAGAAGCATTAGTAGATGTAGAATATTGTGGTGTTTGTCACACAGATTTACACGTAGCAGCTGGTGATTTTGGCGACGTAACTGGAACAATTTTAGGTCATGAAGGCATTGGAATTGTAAAAGAAGTTGCTCCAGACGTAACAAGTATTAAAGTAGGAGATCGTGTTTCAATTGCGTGGTTCTTTGAAGGATGCGGACACTGTGAATATTGTGTTAACGGTAAAGAAACTTTCTGCCGCGATGTAAAAAATGCTGGTTATTCAGTTGACGGTGCGATGGCTGAACAATGTATTGTTAAAGCTGATTATGCAGTAAAAGTGCCCGAAGGATTAGATCCGGCACAAGCATCTAGTATTACGTGTGCAGGTGTTACATGTTATAAAGCAATTAAAGTCGCTAACGTAAAACCTGGTCAATATATCGCAGTTTATGGATGTGGTGGATTAGGGAACTTAGCTATTCAATATGCCAAACATGTATTCAATGCTAAAGTTATTGCTATTGATATTAATGATGATAAATTAGCTTTAGCGAAAGAAGTTGGCGCAGATCTTACATTTAATCCGACCAATGGCGATGCTGGTGAATGGATTCAAAAAGAAGTTGGCGGAGCACATGCTGCAGTTGTTACAGCAGTTTCTAAAGTTGCATTCAACCAAGCAGTAAATAGTGTACGTGCAGCTGGAAAAGTAGTTTGTGTAGGGTTACCACCAGAAACGATGGATTTAGCAATTGTAAAAACGGTATTAGATGGTATTGAAATCGTTGGATCATTAGTAGGTACTCGTGAAGATTTACGTGAAGCATTTGAATTCGGTGCAGAAGGGAAAGTCGTACCTATCGTTGAAACACGTTGTTTACATGAAGTAAATGATGTATTTAAAGAAATGCATGATGGTAAAATTCAAGGTCGTATGGTTATCGACATGCAAAAACAATGTCAACACTAATAATTTTGTGTTAATGCAAATTTTGAGAAACTGCAACGGAGTCGTTGCAGTTTTCTTTTGTTTTTGGAATAAAAATTGAAATTCTGTAACAAAATTAGTGACAAATTTAAATTGCTGCAATTTGCATACAATTTCCCTCCTTCCTATTATAAATGGAAAGGAGGGTTTTTATGATACTGAAAACATTTGAGCCTACAGAATATCAAGCTTACTTATTAGATGTAGAAAATAGAATCGTTCTGGATGATCTTGACACAATGAATTTAAAGAGATTTCATCAAGGTTATGATGGTGAATTCTTGTTTTATGACATGATAAAGGATTTAGAAGGATGTATCGTCTTGTGGGATATTAGTTTAGAAACACCAGGGCGAGCTCAGTTTGATTTCATTGTAATAACAGAGGATTGTATCTTTCACTTTGATGTGAAAAATTTTAGTGGAAAGTATACCTATAAGGACGGAAATTTTATTAGTAGCAAACAATATGTGAGTAGTGACGTAATTCCCCGTTTAAAACGGGGACATCAAGTGATGCGTCAATTCTTAGCCCAATCTGGTATTGATTTTTCCTACTATAGTAAAGTGGTATTTATAAATGAGACGTTTCAATTGAAAGGTTTTGAGGCAAGTGAGTTGGTTTTATTTGCTAAAGATGTTGATAAAGTACGAGATTATTTGTCTAGTAAGAAATTAATTACGCAAGAGATGATTGATTTAGGGAACGAGCTTTTATATCACCATAATCCTAACAATTACTTTGAGCGCATTCACTACTATTCTGTAGAAGAAATGCGAAAAGGAGTAAGATGTATAAAGTGTAGACGAATTGGAATGAGACATTATAAGGGTGAGAAATATATGAAATGTCAATGTGGCTTTAAAGAATCAAATGTGGATGTTATATTACGTACTTATGAAATGTTGAAAAGATTGGGTGTCACTAAAGTGACTGTAGCTTTATTAGTCGAGTGGACCAGTCTAAATCTAAGATGCGTACAAAAAATAGTCCAGAAAAATTTTAAACAATGTGGCAGGAGTAAAGCAACATATTATGAAAAGAATAATTAATAAAGCACTTTTGTTCATACATGAGCGGTATACATGAACAAACGGATAAGATATATAGGAATTTTTGTATAAAGCGAAGAATGATGTTGATTATGTTCATACATGCGCGTTATGCATGAACAAACGTATAAGAAATACAGGGATTTTTGAATAAAGCGAAGATTGATGTTGATTATGTTCATACATGCGCGTTATGCATGAACAAACGTATAAGAAATACAGGGATTTCTGAATAAATCGAAGAATGATGTTGATTTTGTTCATACATGAGCGTTATGCATGAACAAACGTATAAGAAATACAGGGATTTTTGAATAAAGCGAAGAATGATGTTGATTTTGTTCATACATGAGCGTTATGCATGAACAAACGTATAAGAAATACAGGGATTTCTGAATAAATCGAAGAATGATGTTGATTTTGTTCATACATGAGCGTTATGCATGAACAAACGTATAAGAAATACAGGGATTTCTGAATAAATCGATAATAGATGTTGATTTTGTTCACACTTAGCTATCATGTACGAACAAAATATCAAATAAAAAAGCATCTCCTATAATTGGAGATGCTTCCTTAAATATAATCAAAGAAATCTTAGTAGAAACCAAGAGGTGTGTTACTTGTATCAATAAATAAATTCTTAGTTTGTTGGTAGTGACGAAGTGTTTCTTTAGTTGTTTCACGACCAATACCTGATTTTTTATAACCACCGAACGGGCTACCGGCTGGGAATTGGTTGTAAGTATTAATCCATACACGACCAGTATCCATTTTGTTTGCAACATTGAATGCACGGTTAATATTAGTAGTGAAGATACCACCGCCTAATCCGTACTCTGAATCGTTCGCAAAATCGATTACTTCTTGATCGTCACTGAATTTGATTAACGCTAATACAGGTCCGAAAATTTCTTCTTGTGCGATACGAGATTTATTTGAATCTAATTCAATAATTGTCGGTTGGAAGAAATGACCTTTATCTAAACCATTGTCAGTAATACGTTCTCCACCAACTAAGATTTTTTGGCCTTCGTCTTTTGCAACTTGAATATAGTTTGAAATCTTTTCGATTTGATCAGGACCAGTTTGAGATCCCATAATTGTAGTTTTATCTAATGGATCTCCAACTTTAATGTTTTTGAATGCTTCAACTAATTTAGGAACAAACTCATCGTAGATTCCTTCATGTACGAATAAACGAGAACCTGCAGAACATACTTCACCTTGGTTGAATAAAATACCTAACTGAGCACCTTCTAAAGCAACTTCTTGATTTGCATCATCAAAGATAATATTGGCTGATTTACCACCTAATTCTAAAGTTGCAGGAACTAAACGATCAGCAGCAGCTTTGGCTACAGAATAACCAACTTCAGTTGAACCAGTAAATGAAACTTTAGAAACACCTTCATGATTGAAGATTGCGTCTCCAGATTCAGAACCTTTACCTGTTAATACGTTTAATACCCCTTTAGGTAATACTTCTTGTAATAATTCAGCTAATTTAATTAATGATAATGGAGTAGATGATGATGGTTGGATAACAACAGTATTACCAGCTGCTAATGCAGGTGCTAACTTCCATGCTGCTAATAATAATGGGAAGTTCCATGCGACTACAGCACCTACTACTCCGATTGGTTCATGTTTAATAATAGAAAGCACATGTTCATTCATTTCATTTACAGTTCCTTCATCAGAACGAATGATACTTGCAAAGTAACGGAAGTGATCAGCAGCAATAGGTACATCTAATGCTGAAGTTTCACGGATTGGTTTACCATTATTCATAGATTCAATTTGTGCGATTTCATCATTATGTTCTTCGATTACATCTGCAATTTTATTTAAATACTTAGCACGTTCAGTTGCTGATACATAACGCCAAGTCTTAAAGGCCTCTGTTGCTGCTTTAACTGCTGTGTCTACGTCACCAGTTGTTGCTTTTGCAATTTTTGCTAATACTTCACCTGTAGCAGGATTCTTAACTTCTAATGTTTCTTTGTTTTCTGCGTCAACAAATTCACCGTTAATAAATAAACCATATTGTTCTTTTAATAAGTTACTCATGTTTGTTTTCCTCCTAATTTAAGTACATTTATTTAAATGTTAGTGCTTACATTATTATAATCGATAGTTACTTCTTATTGCAAAGTATCAGTCTGAATATTGAAATTATTTTAAACGAATAGGTTGATTAATATTACATTTTGTAATATTAAATTGTATTATTTCAGTTTCAATTAACAAAAATAAGGCTGTAACCCTTGATATATATAGTGATTTACAATATTACAGTATGACAATCACTTTTGTAATATTGTGTCACGAAACGTGTTAGTTATGTAACAAGTCTATTACAATGCACTTTTAAAGGAATTTGGATGATATGATTATTTCAAGAAGTCACACAGACAAACGAAAACTTATTAAAGAAAATTATGGAGGAACACATACAATGAAAAAATTATTATTAGCAGCAGTTACATCAGCAGTAGTATTTACATCGGTTCCAACGCATGACGCAGACGCAGCAACTAAAAAATATTCTTATAAATATAAAAAATATAATTCATATAGCGTAGCTTCAGTAGCACGTTCTATCGCAGCAAACAGAGTGTACGTATACGGAGCTAACAATCGTTACGCAGTAGATTGTTCAGCATTCGCACAACAAGTTATGCGTGCAATGGGTAAATCAATACCTCGTACAACTTATGCACAAATGGCAGCTGGTAAACGTGTATATAATCCAAGACCTGGAGATTTAGTTTACTTCAATGGTGGTAGTCACGTTGGGGTTTACATTGGTAATGGACGTATGGTTGACGCTTTAAACCCAAGAGCTGGTGTTGGTGAGCGTTCAATTAGAAACTTCTATGGTACAGTAACTGGATATTACAGATTCTAATTTAATACAATTACAAAAATACATCACAATATGTGGTGTATTTTTTTGTTTTACTTAACATTACATATATAATAGAAGGAAAAGGAGAAATTATGATATTAAATTATTTAATTTATGTGTTAATGCTTGGAATGGGTGGCTATCTCATTTATATAAGTAAAAATATTGGCAATACAAAAGTTGCAACAAAGTATTCAAAAGAAAATTATGCACAATTATATCTATATATGGGATATACATTTATCATATTTGCCATGCTATCGTTTATTACACGTATGACATTTCCGCAATATGAATTTATTTTGCCATTTATAATGATAATTATCTTATTCATATTAAATAAAAGGTTTAGGAAGTAATGTGATGGAAATTAGACAAGCTACTTATGAAGATTTAAAGGAAATCATACACACGACTCAGCTCGCATTTGAGAATGAAGAAATGAGCGATAATCAAGAACATAAATTAGTTGAAGAATTAATGCAATCTGATAGTTACATTGCTGAATTGTCAGTAGTAGCATTGGTAGGTGACACAATCGTAGGGCATATTATGTATTCTAAAATTAAAATTAATGAAAATAATGGACTCGCTATGGCACCACTTTCAATACATCCAGATTATCAAAAGCAAGGTATCGGAACAGCATTGATGACATATACATTGTCAAAAATACCTATTGATCAACCCATTGTGATTCTAGGACATCCGAGCTATTACACTAAATTTGGATTTATACCTGCTTCAACTTATAATATCAAACCGCCATTTGATGTGCCTGATAATGTATTCATGGTAAGAGCTTCTGAGGAAGTCAAAAATAAGGGTATTCAAGGGACAGTTATTTATGACGATGCTTTCCTTTAAAAAAATATCCATTAATATAATTATACAAACAAAGTGTAAAACCGCACTGTAACTACAATGTTACAGTGCGGTTTTTTGGATTTTAATTTCGTAATATTCTTGGATAATATTTACAAATTCTATATTTGAATAACTTATGTCTACACTATAGCTATGGGATTTTCGACAAAATTACTAATATTACAGACATAGATAAAATATATCACTTAGATAACAAAACATTTACATCCAACTATTTTAGGTTTAACCGTGTTATAGTTGGACATGTGATTACGACGGCTTGAAATTATTTTCCGAGTTCGACAAAATAAATTATCACGCTAAATATAAAAATACTATATTAATATATAACCGATTCTTGGAGGAATTAAACATTATGAAAAAAACTTTATTAACTTTAACGACAGCAGCAACAATGGCAACATTAGTACCAACAAACTCAGCGGACGCAGCAGCAGAACTTAGAACAGATGTAGCATCTACAACTTATACTTCATATTCTGCACCAGTTCAAGCGCCGACTTATACTGCACCAGTTGCTCAAACATCAACACAAGCACCAGTTGCAAATAACACATTCAATACTTACAACACAGTTGCAAATGTATCAAACAACGTTGAAACAGCAGAACGTACAGCACCAGCAGTACAAAAAGCACCTACTTCAGTAGCTGTAAATAACAATGTAGCATCAGTTGCATTATCGATCGCAGCAGGTAAATCTTACGTTTATGGTGCGAACTCAGCAACAGCAGTTGACTGTTCATCATTCGCTCAACAAGTATTAGCAGCAATGGGTAAATCAATCCCACGTACAACTTATGCGCAAGCAGCAGCAGGTACACAAGTATCTAATCCACAACCAGGTGACTTAGTATACTTTAACAACTTCAGCCACGTTGGTGTTTACATCGGTGGTGGACAAATGGTTGATGCTTTAAACCCATCAGCAGGAATTGGTCAACGTTCAGTGTCATTCATCTCTGGATCAGTTGACGGATACTACAGATTCTAATTAAAAATTAATATTACTTCTTTACCCTTTATCGAAATTTCGATAAAGGGTAATTTTTTGTAAAATTTAGGTGTAAAGATATCTTTACACAATATCCATTTTATAGTATATTATCTGTAAAGATATCTTTACACTAAGAAGGTGAACACCATCGTTAAGAATTATATTAAAGAATACAGAACCGCACGTAATATCTCTCAAGTCCAAATGGCCAAGGATTTGGATATTACAAGACAGACGATTAACGCGATTGAAAGTCATAAGTATAACCCAAGTTTAGAACTCGCATTAAAACTCATGAAGTACTTTGATGTTCCAATTGAAGCACTGTTTAAATTGGAGGAGGATTGAGATGTACACTAAGAAAATAACAAAAAGATATTATTATAAATGGTTAATTATTTTACCTTTAATTTATTTAATTATTGAAATATTAGATTCTATTTTTCTAAAACAGCCCTTGGATTACTCAGGTGTGATTGGATCTTCTATAGGAGCAGCTATAGGAATGTATATATCATATTCAAGAGATTCAGTTACAATGAATGATAAAGGTGAGATGATTATAGAGGATGAGTTTAGTAGAAAATTAACTTTAGAATTTAACCGATATTTTTTAATCATTTTAGCTATATTAGGATTTGCTGGCTTTGAAATTTTACGATGGACAAAAACAAAAGTTGTTACTATAGATTATTTAGCTTGGACATTATTTGTTTTGTTTTTTAGTTATTTTATAGGTCTTGCAATATACAAAAATGTAAAATCATAACCCCAATCTATAGCCAATTCGCTATAGATTTTTCATTTAAACTTTATTATTTTCCTACTATATAATACAATCAAATAAATATACAAAGGGGTTGAGTGATATGTGGCAGTATAAATTATTTGAAGAGCTTAAGCCTATCGAGATTTATAAGATTTACAAATTAAGAGTGGATACGTTTATCGTAGAGCAGCAGTGTTACTACGAGGAAATCGATGATAAGGATTTAGATTGCGTTCATATGTTCAAAGAGGTAGGGGGTAATATCGCTGCTTATGCACGTATTATTCCAGAAGAGGATACGGTCCATATTGGTCGCGTTATTGTGCATCCGGATTTCCGTGGAGAGGGTCTTGCTAAAGAACTAATGCAAAATGCGTTAAAATATATAGAGACACATCATAAGTATTTAGATATGCACTTACAAGGTCAAGCGCATCTAGAAGGTTTCTACGGTAGTTTTGGCTTTAATACAGTATCGGATGTATATTTCGTAGATTTAATTCCGCATGTAGACATGGAGCGTCCTGCATTTGGCACGAACTCACCTTTAAAAGGAGCGTAATATGAATATATTTATTAGTCAATTTGATATTAATGATAGAGCTTACGTATTAGCATCAAATGACTTTGGTGTCGTTTATTTCGGTAATGATGAAACAACAGAATATGTTGACCATCATATCCGTCGTTTCATCCCTGAAGCTGAACGTGTCACAGGTTATCCTGCTGATGATAAGAACGATGACTTTATTAAAGATATCGAACGTTATTTTAAAGGTACATTAACTGATTTTAATTGGCCATTAGATTTACACGGTACTGATTTCCAAAAGTCCATTTGGGATGCATTACTTAAAATTCCATATGGTGATTCAAGAAGCTATAGCGATATTAGTGAAATGATTGGTAACCCGAAAGCAATTCGGGCTGTAGGTGGTGCAATAGGTGCAAATCCTGTTATGATTGTAGTACCATGCCATCGTGTCATCGGTAAGAGCGGAAAATTAACAGGTTTCCGTGGTGGTTTAGATATGAAGATTGAGTTACTTGTAATTGAAGGTATTCCATACGTTAATTAATAGGAGGAAATAAAAATGACTTTACCAAATTGTCCAGAATGTAATTCAGAATATACATATGAAGATGGTGTCAATTATGTGTGTCCAATGTGTGCACATGAATGGCCAATCAATCCTGAAGAGGAAGAAGCAGTAGTAATTAAAGATAGTGTCGGAAATATATTAAACGATGGTGATAGTGCAACAATTATTAAAGATTTGAAAGTTAAAGGAACATCATCTGTGATTAAGAAGGGTACAAAAGTTAAGAGTATTCGTATTATCGAACCTGAAAATGGTCACGATATTGATGGAAAAGTGGATGGATTTGGTCAACTCAATCTTAAAAGTGAAGTGGTCAAAAAATTAAATGAATAAGCGGATTGAAAGTATCGATATTCTACGTGGTATGAGTATAATTGGCATATTATTTATGAATATTGTTGGATTTCATATGAATGAAGTTTATACAGATCCGTTGATGTATTTTGATTCACCTGTTGATCAATGGTTATATAAATTAAATATCTTATTCATTCATAACTCTTTTTATCCAATATTTGCATTTTTATTTGGCTTTGGCTTAGCGATTATGGCTGAGAATATCACACGTCGGGGTAACAATTTTATTCCTGTCTTATATAGAAGAACAGCAGCATTACTAGTGTTTGGATTACTCCATGGATTTTTCTTATTTTATGGAGATATATTAAATGTGTATGCAGTGCTAGGGTTTATCGCCATTCTCTTTTTGTTACTGCCAAACGTTATAACCTTAATTGCAGCTTTATTGCTAGCGGTGATATATATGTTCAGAAGCTTCCCAGTGATGATTTCAGTCTTCATGCAACCTGACTTCTTTGGGAAAGAATTTTATGGCTTCGAACAATCACAAAATGAATGGATTAAAGTCATGACGAGTGGTGATTTCGGAAATATACTGCAATATAATCAAGAATTTTTCTACCAAGGTTTTACAGCGATTAATCCAGATACAACGATTGGTTATTTCTTATCGATTATGCCATTTATTTTAATGGGTATGTATGTAAAGCGTGCCGATCTCTTAAAAGCAATTGTAGAAAATAAAAAAACGATGCTAGTGTTATCATTCGTTTTTGCAATACTTGGAATCACACTTAAATATTTAATGATTACATATGAAATCAATGCGAGTGCATCAAGCGAATATATTTATTACGGTGGGGTAATGTTATCTATAAGCTATATTATTTGGGTAACCTTACTAACAGAATATGCTCCAATTAAAAAAGCATTTACACCATTTCTATTAATGGGTAAGATGAGTTTTACATTGTATATTATGCAAAGTATAATCATGTTTATTGTGTTCTATGGTTTTAAACTATATGGACAGTTAACAATTGCTCAAGTTTATCTTGTAGCAATTGCAATTGTTATGTTCCAAATAGTATTTACAACGCTTTATTTTAAGAAATTTAAGCAAGGGCCACTAGAATGGATTTGGCGAAAGATTACTTATTTAAAATAAAATGAAGACAGATATCTAAATTTTAAAATAGGAATTAACACTTTTTTGTGTTACAATTACATGGCTATTCAATCATGAGGAGGTGTAATTAATGCGCGCGGAATTACAGGAAAAAATAGAATATTACGTGTTAAGTGGTGACTTTGAGTCAGCTAAAGCATTAATGCAAGCAACCGACTTTATGCTATTTGAAGAAGCATTTATAAGTGCGTGTCATGACAGTGAATCAGTGATGTTCTATACATTTATTTTAGAATGTATGAAAGAAACTGAAACAGTTGAACTACACGATTTAGCATTCTTACTACTTGTTTATCCATTAAGTGAAGTAAACGGAGCATTCAATAGTGCTTATTATCATGCACTACGTTCAGTTGACATGACAGAACGAGTAGAAGTGAAAAGCTTGTTACAATTATTATTCTTATATGCCGTACCTGAACCTGTGATTACAGACAAGGAAGCATTCGATACAGCGAAACAAATCTTAAAAATAGATTCTAAAAACCACGTAGCAAGAAATATATTGAAACAAGCGGCGAAAAAATTAGATAAAGTCGTTGTTGACTTTAGCCAAATATCTAAGAAAGCGTAATGGTCAATTCCATTACGCTTTTGCTTTACGTCTATTTATTGTTCAAGCCATAGTTCGATGGGTACGATAATCGGGAACTGACCACGGTCTTCAGATAATTTAGTGATGATAGCAGATGCTTTTGCGAATAACGGAATGGCAAACATACCTTCTTCTTTTTTGATTTCTTCAATCACATTTACTTCAGAATCGTCTTCACTCTGAATTAATATAGCAGCCTCGATAACACCATCTACTTGCGTTCCAAAATGTCCAAACATAAAAGTTAATTTGAACTCATAAAGATTTGGATCTTGTTCACTTTGCTCATAATCTAAACGGTGCATTGTTGTAGGTTCTGCTGACATATCTTCAAAGTCTCTTACATGTACTTCTCTTAAAAACATATGAACAACTTGCTTGTTTAATTCCACAGTGATCGCTCCCTTTATTTTGTTATCTTTATTATAGTATTAATTTACAATTTCCAAAAGTAATTGATTGTATATTTATTTTTGAGATTGTAAAATTTGATGTGTATATTGTAATTTCTTACTTAATAAAGATTTTTATATTGCTTGAAATAATTATATGGTGTAAGATGTATAGACATTTAATGGAGAATGTACTTTATCACTTTATTTTAAAATAATAATAGGAAAATTTTTGAGCGTAAGCTCATTATTTTTTTGGAGGAAATATGAAAAAATCAACAATCATTATGATTACATTTTTAATTGGTGCATTCTTTACGTTCTTAAATGAAACGCTATTGAACATCGCTTTAACGGAAATTATGCAAGTGTTTAATGTCGATGCACCGACTGTTCAGTGGTTGGCAACTGGCTTTATGCTGGTTATGGGTGTGTTAATGCCACTCTCAGCATCACTGATTCAATGGTTTACAACGCGTCAACTTTTTATCGGTTTAATGTCTATCTTCTTAGTAGGAACTTTAATCGCAGGTTTTGCCATGAACTTTCCAATGATTTTAACAGGGCGTATGATTCAAGCAGCGGGTACGGGATTATTGATTCCAACGATTATGAATGCAATGCTTAATTTATTCCCTCCTCATGAGCGAGGTAAAGTTATGGGGAACTTTGGTTTAGTGATGATGTTTGCACCAGCAATCGGTCCCACTTTATCTGGTGTTATTGTGGATACGATGGGATGGAGATGGTTATTTTTCGCTGTCGTACCCTTCGTGTTATTCTCAATCATCTTTGCATATAAATATTTAGAGAATGTTGGTGAAGTTACGAAACCGAAAATCGATATTTTATCTGTTGTATTATCTAGCGTCGGGGTTGCTGGTATTATTTACGGTTTCAGTGCAGTAAGTACTGCAAAAGGTGGTTTTGGTAACCCGTTTATTTTAGGGTGTATTATCATTGGTATTATCTCAATGATATTATTTGCAATCAGACAGAAAAAATTAGCGGAGCCTCTACTTGATTTATCGGTATTTAAATATGCGAACTACGCGCGTGGTATGTTCATCTTTGTCGTAGTGGTAATGGCAATGTTCGCTTCAGAAATTGTAATGCCGATGTATTTACAAGGCCCAATGGCATTTTCAGCAAAAGTTGCAGGGATGATTTTATTACCCGGGGCATTATTAAATGGTGCCATGAGTCCAGTGATGGGCCGTATCTTTGATAAAATCGGTCCAAGAAAAATGATTATTCCAGGTATGTTCGTATTAGCGTGTGTGATGGTATTCTATTCAACGATTCATCCTGGTATTAGCGTATATGTATTTATCATCGTTTATATGTTATTAATGGTTAGTATCTCAATGATTATGATGCCAAGTCACACGAATGCAATTAATCAATTACCAAGACGTCTATATCCACACGGTACAGCAGTTGGAAATATGATTCAACCGATTGCAGGTGCCATGGGAATTTCAGTATTTGTAAGTATTATGACTCATGGTCAGAAGAAGGCGTTGGAAGGTATTACGAATCCTACAGCATCGCAAGTTAACGACGCATTAACTAGTGGTGTGCATCATGCATACTGGTTTGCGATATTCTTAACAGTAATTGGGTTAGTGACTGCTTTATTCATTACAAAGTCAGAAGCACCTGAAGGTGAAACGTTCGGTCTCCCAGAAGAAATTAAGAAATAATGTTTCTATAAATCTCATAAGGGTATAAACAACATGTCTGTGTTTTTAGACATGTTTTTTAATACTTTTAAGGAGCGTTTTGATGAGTAAAGGGAATAAAGAAGCTTTAAAGATAGGTTCAGCCTATGTCGGCGTCATTGTTGGGGCTGGATTTTCTACAGGTCAAGAGGTTTTAACATTTTTCACGAACTATGGTATTTATAGCTATTTTGCTATAATTATTTCAGGATTAATGCTCACTTTTTTTGGGAGACAAACGACCAAGATGGGACATGGTTTAGATGCCGATAGTCACGAGCCGACAATTCAATACCTATTTGGTGAAAAATTTGGAAAAGTAATTGACTACATATTAGTTTTCTTTCTGTATGCAATTTCTGTCATTATGATTGCAGGAGCTGGAAGTGCAGCTCATGAAAGTTTTGGATTACCAATTTGGTTAGGGTCACTGTTAATGGTCATTGTAATTATTATTACATTACTACTTGATTTCGATAAAATTGTTAGTGCTTTAGGGATTGTTACACCATTTCTTATTATTGTCGTGACGATTATTGCAGTTTACTATTTCTTTAACGGATCAGTACCTTTAAATGAAGTTCACAAGCATATTAATACAGATAAACAACCATTCAAATTATCTTTCTTACCAGAAACTTCAATGTGGTGGTGGTCAGGTATTAACTACGGTGGATTAGCATTTGCGACAGGTTATAGTATGATGGCAGCTATTGGTGGAGACGCAAGTCGTATGAAGGTTGCCGGCCGTGGTGGATTTATTGGTGGTATAGTATTACTCATTTTATTGTTAATGGTGAATTCTGGACTGTTAAGTGAGTTAGAAAATATTAATGATTCAGCGATTCCTACGCTAATTTTAGGGAAAGCAATTCATCCGATCATAGGTGTGGTATTAAGTATCATTATGTTAATGGTCATTTATAATACAATTGCTGGTCTAATGTATTCATTTTTAGCCCGTTTTTCAACACCCTATTCTAAAAAATACAAGCTGATGTTATTTAGTTTAATGGCACTTGCTTATGTACTTAGTTTTGTTGGATTTACAGAACTAGTAGGAACGGTATATCCGATAATGGGGTATGTTGGACTTATTCTATGTGCAGGTATTACATGGAAATACTTTAAACGTAAAAATAGAGGTAAAAATCATATTGCTTAAAGATAAAATGGGGGAATTCTCCCATTTTATTTTTTTTACATTCTAAGGATATGCTATAATAATGTACTATTAGAAAGGGCGATTGAATGAAAAAAAGATATTTAGTGATTACAATTCTTTTATCATTATGCGTCATGATGATATCCGAAATAATGGGTTGGAATGAAAATACTGATCCTAGATTCTCTGGAAACGCGATGCTAAGTGATAAAGCAATTGAAAATCCGAATGTAAAGATAATTCAAAACATAACATATAGCGATATTGCGCCACTATCTCAAATGGATATTATTATGCCGAGTAAAATTCGCAAAGGGGATAAACTCCCACTCATTATATGGACTCATGGTGGAGGTTTTATTGCAGGTGATAAGAGATATAAGAATCCTTATTTAGCCCAAGTTGCTGAAAAAGGTTTTGTTGTTGCAAATATGAATTATGCACTTGCGCCAAACAATAAATATCCAACTCCAATATTACAAGAACTTGAAGCAGCGAAATTCTTAAAAAAGAATGAAATGAATTTCCCAATCGATTACTCACAAGTTATTATCGGAGGTGATTCAGCCGGCGCACAAATTGCCAGTCAATTCGCTGCAATGCACACAAACGAAAAATTAATGAGTGATATGCAATTAGAACCAGTGTTTAAACCCAATCAATTAAAGGCAGTTGTGCTGTTCGGAGGTCTGTATAATATGCAAACAGTTCGTGCAACCAAGTTTCCTCGAATTGAGTTATTTTTGGAAAGTTATACGGGAGAAAAAAACTGGGAAAAGAAATTCAAACCAATAGAGCAGTTGAGTACGACAGCGAATATCACGCAATACTATCCTCCGACATTCTTAACGGTTGGTGATGCAGATCCTTTTGATACGCAAGCATTTGAGATGGTAAAAATACTAAAGAAAAATGGTGTTCCATATGCACATTCCTTCTTTGATGATACACATCGTTTACGTCATCAATATCAATTTCATATGGATTTAAAAGAATCAAGAATAACATATCGCAAGTTAATGATGTTTTTAGGGAATTATACAAGTCAATCACCTTATTCATCGAATACTGTTAAAACGAACCATATTCAAAAGCCAAAATTAAAATAGTATTTTAATTGCACGAAACATTTTTATACATAGGCTAAATTGGGTACAATAAAAGAAATGAGACATATGGAGGCTATATAATGAAACCACGTTTATTATTAACTGGCGCTACAGGCTATATTGGTAAAAATCTATATGAACATTTAAAAGATGAATTTGAAATTTATGCGATGAGTAAATATCCAATAGAAGATCTTGCTCAAGATATCCAATGGATTACTGGTGATATGTTTTCGCTAAATGATTGTATCGAAGCCATGCAGCAAGTTGATTTTGGGGTATATTTCTTAGATCCAACGAAGCGTTCAAACAAATTGAATGATGCAACGTTTCAAGATATCAACGCGATTAGTGCAGATAACTTTGCACGTGCAGCCGAAGAAACCAATTTAAAGTCAATTATTTATGTTTCAGGTACAGGTGATGATGAAGAAACAATTAATATTCTAAAAAGCTACAAAACTCCCGTGCAAATCACAAAAACACCAGTAAAAAGAAAAGGAATAGTCGCACAAACGCAAAACTCAAAATCCAATGATGTACGTAGTATTCAAAGAACACTGATGCCATCAAGCTGGACAGTAGAGAGAGTCAGTAAACATTACTTTGCATGGTTGAGTGATATGGCTCTAGACTTTGTTGAAGTCAAAGAAATGGATGGTCGGTTTGATATTCTAGCGGTAAAAAAGCATATCTTAACATTAGAAAAAGATAATGATAAATCTGATGACAATCGTATCGTATATAATATTACAGGCGGTGTATTACTTCATGCACATGAGGAAAGTCGAGCGCGTATGGAGTTTAGACGTTTAAAAGATACAGATATATTAATCATAGCATTACATGACTATGAACCTACATTACCTTGGCTCATCTATTTGTTAACGCAAGCGCCCATACATCATTTGACGATGAAAATATTTGATGTAGAAATGAGAATCGAGCGTTTTCAGGAAGAAAAAGAAAAAGGTATTGAGAAAAAGTATACAAAATAATATTTAGACATCTTACTGCATTCATCATGCATAAGGATGTCTATTTTTTTAGGTCAAATTTACAATGCTGTTACGTTAAATTTACAATGCCGTAATAAAGAAAGCGCTTTCTAAAAAAACTTTACTTTATTTTTACAAAACACTATTCTTCTTAGGTAATTTACTTTAAAATATCGTTGTAGTCTTAAATAAGCTTTTTATTAAATAGGAGGATTTACGATGTTTAACAGAAAGAAAGATAAGTTTGCAGTTCAATTAGAAGCGATGGCGGAGAATTTAGATCGTGCAGCAGTAGCTTTTGGAGATATGAACTTTCACTCTGCATTCGATTTAAAGAAGTACTCAGATACAATTAAATCATATGAAACAAATGGTGATGATTTAATGCACCAAATGATTTCTGACTTAAACCAAACGTTCATCACACCGATTGAACGAGAAGATATTTTAGCGTTAAGTAATGCTATTGATGATGTAATGGATGGTATGGAAGAAACAGCAGGTATGTTTGAAATGTATACCATTGAATATTCTGATGAATATATGGCTGAGTTTGTACGCAACATTCAAGCATGTGCACAAGAAATCAAGACTGCGGTGAGTTTAATTGCAGAGAAAAAATTTTCACATGTCCGTGTACATTCTATTAACATCAAAGAATACGAAACAAATTGTGATGGTATCCTAAGACAATCAATTAAACATATTTTATCTGTAGAAACAGATCCATTAACAGTAATGAAGGTTAAGGATATTTATCAATCTTTAGAAGATATAGCTGATAAGTGTCAAACAGTAGCGAATATTTTAGAATCTATCATTATGAAAAACAGTTAAGGAGCATTACTATGGAACCGATTTTTATTATTACGATTGCAATCGTAATCTTTGCACTAGCATTTGATTTTATTAATGGCTTTCATGATACAGCTAATGCAATTGCAACTGCAGTTTCAACAAAAGCTTTAAAACCAAGACAAGCAATCCTTATGGCAGCAATATTAAATTTCTTTGGTGCCGTATTATTTCACGGTGTTGCTAAAACAGTAAGTAAAGATATTGTTGATCCGTTCACACTTCAAAATGGATCAGTAGTTATCCTTGCAGCACTCATATCAGCGATTACATGGAATTTAATTACTTGGTATTATGGGATTCCGAGTTCATCGAGTCATACATTAATAGGATCCATTGCAGGTGCTGCAGTAGCTTCAGGTGGATTTGGTGTATTACAATACGCGGGCTTTATTAAAATTATCATTGCTTTAATCATCTCACCTTTACTCGCATTTATTATTGGATATATTATATACACTATTATAAAAATTGTATTTAGAAATGCGAATTTAACTAAAACAAATCGAAATTTTAGATTTATGCAAATATTCACTGCAGCTGCTCAAGCATTTTCTCATGGCTCAAATGATGCGCAAAAAGCAATGGGTATCATTACAATGGCATTAATCTCTGCAGGTATACAGACAGGTAGTACAGAGCCAATGCTTTGGGTACAATTAGCTTGTGCGACTGCGATGGGGCTAGGAACTGCTGTTGGTGGTTGGAAAATCATTAAAACAGTTGGTGGTAATATTATGAAGATACGTCCGGCAAATGGTGTTGCTGCAGATCTATCGTCTGCTCTCATTATTTTTGGGGCAACTTTCATACATTTACCAGTATCAACAACACACGTTGTTTCATCATCAATTCTTGGTGTAGGATCAAGTCATCGTGTTAAAGGTGTTAAGTGGACGACAGCGCAACGTATGATTATAACATGGGTAATTACATTACCGATTTCTGCAGTGATTGCAGCACTGATATATCTTGTTTTAAATATATTTTTATAAAAATGGGTAAACTACAATTATGTAGTTTATCTTTTTTATATGGAGGGATTATGATGAAACATATTGTATTTGTACATAGTGCAGGCGTTCAGTCTGTGTCAACAGGTAGTAATCCATTAATTCGTAAGACAAAGGATAATATTGGGGAGTGCACTTGGCATGCCAGTGTCTATCCGAGAGATGCAGGTCAAATTTATGACAACTGGGTTAAAGTGTTTATTAAGAGTTTAAATGAAGTACCGATTAATGAACCTGTAATCTTAGTGGGGCATTCATTTGGTGGGACAGTAATTACGAAATATTTGACTGAAAATAAAGTGGAACATCAAATTGAGAAGGTTGTGATGATTGGCTCACCGTTTTTTGGTTGTGATGATAAATTCAGTGATCCACAAAATGTCATTATAAGTGAATTAAAAACAGCAGTACCAATGTACCATATTCAATCTGTTGATGATGACCGTGTTGATATAAATCATCAGACATGTTGGAAAAAAGCGTTCCCTGAAATTCAGTTGATTACAGAAAATACTGGAAAGCATGAGTTCCATAATGGAATTGATGCGTTGAATAGATTATTGAAACAGTAAAAATTTTTGGAGGAAGTGCATGATTCTTATGTGAATCATGCACTTTTTTTGTCGTCGTTCTGTGACAATTTTGTAAACGCTTCAAAGTAAACGTTTACAATATATATATTTTCATGTACCATACTTGTATACAAGTAGACGAGGTGGAAAAATGTTACCGAAACAATGGACAGAAAATTTATCATCTGGTGAGCGTATTGCTTTTGATTTAAGATATAAAATTATTTCCGGCGAATTAAAAGATGGTGAAAAGCTATCTGAGAACAAATTAGCAGCAGCATATGAAGTGAGTCGTTCACCCATTCGGGATGCGCTCAAAATTCTTGCAATGGATCACTTGATTCGCTTAGAGAGAATGGGTGCGGTTATTAAACGTTTAAGTGAAAAAGATATTAAAGAACTTTATGATATGCGTATTATGATAGAAGGGTTTGCATTTGAAAAGATTAAAACACGTTGTATTGGACAACTTGTTTTAGAGCTTGAAAAGAAGCTTGAAATGATGCGGGTAACAGTAAAATTTGATGATGCAGCTGAATTTGCGATGCAAGATATACTCTTCCATCAAACAATGATTGAATCAATTAATCATCTACAACTAGAAAAGTTATGGTTGTCCATTAAACCCAATATGTTGATCTTAAACTTTATTTCAATGCAACAACGTATGACTCAAGATAAATCGGATTTTGAACGTATTTTCAAAAATCATGAAATGTATATAGAAGCTATTCGAAATCAAGATAGAAAATTATACAAAAAAGTTCTGCATATTAATTTTGATGACTTAAATGAGGAAGTTGAAAGCTTATATTATTCGCAAACTAAGGAGGAATAGTAGATGTATATGATTGGTGTTGATATAGGTACAACCAGTACTAAAAGCGTTCTTTATAATCAAACAGGTGAAATAATTTCAATTCAACATAAAGAATATCCTTTACTAACACCGCACAGTGATATCGCAGAGCAAAATCCGAATGAAATATTTGATGCGGTACTTAAAACAATTGGAGCAGTGATAAAAGAAAGTGGCGCTCTAAAAGATGAAATTGACTTCGTAAGTTTTTCGAGTGCGATGCATAGTTTGATTTTAATGGATGAGTTTCATAAACCTTTAACAAACAGCATTACATGGGCAGATAATCGTAGTTTTAAATACAGTGAATTATTGAATAGTAAGTATAATGGTTTGGAAATATATAAACGAACTGGTACGCCGATTCACCCAATGAGTCCCTTGAGTAAGTTAATGTGGTTTAAGCATGAAGAAGGTGTTAATTTCAATAAGGCTCAAAAATTTATCGGAATTAAAGGTTATATTTTTTATAAACTATTCAATCGTTATGTAGAAGACTATTCTATTTTAAGTGCAACTGGCTTATTTAATATAAAGACCCTCGATTATGATGAAGAGGTACTTAAATTACTAGGCTTGAATAAAGATTATTTTTCAAAAGCGGTAGATACGACTGAAATTATAACAGGATTAAATGCGGAATATGCTGAACAGATGGGCTTAAATGTTAATACGCCTTTTGTTATTGGCGCAAGTGACGGAGTATTAAGTAATTTAGGTGTTGATGCATTTAAGCCAGGTGAGGTAGCTGTAACAATTGGTACAAGTGGTGCGATTCGAACAGTAATTGATGAACCGAAGACAGATGCACATGGTCGCCTATTCTGTTATGCACTTACAAAAGATAAATGGGTAATTGGTGGACCTGTGAATAATGGCGGGGTCGTATTACGCTGGATAAGAGATGAGTTTGCTTCTAGTGAAGTAGAAACTGCAAAGCGGTTAGGCATTGATAGTTATGAAGTATTAACGAAGATTGCTGAACGTGTACCACCAGCTAGTAACGGTCTGATTTTTCATCCATTTTTAGCAGGGGAGCGTGCACCGTATTGGAATGCAAATGTGCGTGGTTCGTTCTTTGGGTTAACATTATCTCATAAAAAAGAACACATGATACGTGCAGCATTAGAAGGAGTTATCTTCAATCTATATACTGTGTTTATTGCTCTTAGTGTATTAATGGATGATGAAGTGAAAACGTTGAAAGCAACCGGTGGATTCGCAAAAAGTGCATTATGGCGTCAAATGATGGCTGATATCTTCGAACATGAAGTTATTGTCCCTGAAAGTGTGGAAAGTTCATGTTTAGGTGCTGTGACTTTAGGTCAAGTTGCACTTGGTTTGAAGCCTGATTTCAATCATATCAGTGACATGGTCGGTGTGACGAAACCACATCAACCGATGTACAAAAATGTATTGATTTACAGAGAAATTTTACCGATTTATATGAAAGTAACAAATCAATTGATGGACGTCTATTTAGATATGGCAAATTTCCAAAGAAACCATGAAGGGAATGAAAAATAATGAACTTTTTCACCGAACAATGGCCGTTGATTACGGTTCTAATTGCAATATTATTGTTACTTGTATTAATTATGGGGCTCAAATTGAACACGTTTATTTCATTAATAATAACAGCATTTACAACAGCATTATTATTAGGTATGCCATTAGACAAAATTGTAGCCACTATTGAAGCGGGTATGGGTGGAACACTTGGACATATCGCATTAATATTTGGACTTGGTGCAATGCTTGGTAAGTTGCTCGCTGATGGTGGAGGTGCAACACGTATTGCACATACTTTAATCGATAAATTTGGATTAAAGCATATTCAATGGGCCGTTGTTGTGGCTTCATTTATTATTGGCATCGCATTATTCTTTGAAGTAGGTTTGGTATTATTAATTCCAATTGTTTATACTATTGCAAAAGAAACGAAACTACCTGCGTTATATTTAGGTATTCCAATGGCCGCAGCTTTATCTGTAACACACGGATTTTTACCACCACATCCAGGGCCAGTAATGATTGCCAAGGAATATGGTGCGAACTTAGGTGAAGTCTTATTGTATGGATTTATTATAGGTATTCCAGTTGCAATTATCGCTGGTCCACTCTTTAGTAAGTTTGCACAAAAAATTGCACCAACAGCATTTACACGAGAAGGAGATATCTCTTCTTTAGGTAAAAATGTACATTTTAAAATCGAAGAAACACCTGGATTTTTTATAAGTACATTAACGGCTTTATTCCCAGTTATCTTGATGTTAATTGCAACTGTAGTGAAGCTGATTGTTGAAGCGGGTGGTGTGGAGCCAAATACATTCATGAAAACTATTTACTTAATCGGTGATGCATCAACTGCAATGTTAATCTCTATTGTTATTGCAATCTTCACAATGGGCTTGATGCGAGGACGTAAAATGAAGGATGTAATGCAATCTGTATCTGACGCTATATATCCCATTGGTATGATGATATTAATTATTGGAGCAGGTGGTGCATTTAAACAAGTATTAATTGATGGTGGTGTAGGTAAACATGTTGAGACATTATTTACGCAATCGAATTTTTCACCAATTTTACTTGCATGGTTAGTCGCAGCCGTATTACGAATTGCTTTAGGATCTGCAACTGTGGCAGCTATTTCTACAACGGGCATTGTTATTCCTATTTTAGAAACAAGTGATGTGAATTTAGCATTAGTTGTTCTAGCAACAGGTGCCGGAAGTGTTATCGCATCTCATGTAAATGACGCAGGTTTCTGGATGTTTAAAGAATACTTCGGACTAACTGTGAAAGAAACAGTATTAACTTGGACACTACTTGAAACGATTATATCAGTGAGTGGATTAATCTTCATTTTAATCTTTAGTATGTTTGTCTAGATAAGAGACAACCTTTGGGTTGTCTTTTTTGTGAATGGAGTGAGGTTAAAATATGTACACTTTATTTTGAGTAAACGACATAAGTTCACAAAATTTGAGTAATTTGTGATTACAACGTACAATGGTTTATACAGAAATATATTTTTATTAGAATGAGGGATTAAATGAACAATTATAGTTATCAAGCACCACAACAAATGTCACATGGTTCAGCTATCAGAAATGCATGGCTTTATTTTATGTATTATTGGGTAATCTTTGCAGTCGGAACTTACTTAGGACAATTCGTTCCACCAGGTATGCGCATGATGGTTTCAGTCTTAATTTTTGCATTGGTTATGATTTCATTATTTGTGAGATCATCTAGAAAATTTGGCGCTATTATTTCCAATGTATTAGCATTTGCGTTAGGTGTAGTCAGTTATGCATCATTTATGTACTATATCGGTACGTTAGGACCAACTGTATTCTACCAAAACGTTGGTTTAGCAATTGGAGCTTTCTTAGCGTTTGGAGCACTTGGATACTTTGTCGTTGGAGACGCGACAAATTTAGGTAGATTATTATTTCCAGCATTAATCGTTTTAGTGCTAGCAAGTTTTGCAGGAATTTTTATACAAATTCCAATGTTTCACTTAGTGATTACAATTGCAGGATTAGCAATCTTTTTACTATATACGATTTATGATTTTAATCGTATGAAACGTGGTCAGTTCTCACCAAGAGAAATGGGATTTAACTTATTTATTAACTTACTAAACATCATTATGGATATCTTAAGATTAGCAAGCATTTTAAAAGATTAATCAAATTTTAAGCACATTTGGATTCTTCCAAATGTGCTTATTTTTGTTTTGTGCAATTAACAACTTAAGTGTATAATAATTACATATTAATTTGAAAGAAGCGTGTAATTTATGGGTCGTAAGTGGAACAATATTAAAGATAAGAAAGCAGCTAAAGACAAAAATACAAGTAGAATTTACGCAAAGTTTGGTCGTGAAATTTACGTAGCAGCGAAGTCTGGTGAGCCAGATCCTGAATCAAACCAAAATTTAAAATTCGTACTTGAGCGTGCAAAAACATATTCTGTGCCAAAACACATTATTGACCGAGCGATTGAAAAAGCAAAAGGTGGCGGCGAAGAAGATTTCGATGAATTACGCTACGAAGGATTTGGTCCTGGTGGATCAATGTTAATCGTTGACGCATTAACAAATAATGTAAACCGTACCGCAAGTGATGTTCGTGCTGCATTCGGGAAAAATGGTGGTAACATGGGTGTTTCTGGTTCAGTAAGTTATATGTTCGAGAACACTGCAGTATTTGGTTTTGATGGCAAGACAGCAGATGATACATTAGAAATCTTAATGGAAGCAGATTTAGATGTGCGTGATGTATTAGAAGAAGAAGGTCACGTGATTGTTTATGCTGAACCTGATCAATTTGCAGCAGTACAAAATGCATTAAAAGAAGCGGGTGTTGAAGAGTTTACAGTAGCTGAATTATCAATGCTTGCTCAAAATGAGTTAGAATTAACACCTGCTGATTTAGAAACATTTGAAAAATTAGTTGATGCTATTGAAGATTTAGAAGATGTTCAAACGGTTCATCATAATGTAGAATTATAATAGATACAGAGAAATAAAGTCGGGTTTTGCTCGACTTTATTTTTTTGAATAATATAACCAAATACAAATTAAAAGGTGAAAATGATGGCACAGAATAAACCAATACAAAAAAATTTAGGCCAGAAATTGAAGGTTTACGTGCAGTAGCTGCTCAACTTGTAGCAGTGTATCATATTTGGTTGCATAGAGTTTCAGGTGGTGTAGTGGACGTGCCAATAAAAAATGTACGATTGACAAAAATCTAGTCGTTCCCAAAAGAACAGATTGGTCACGTCTGGAAAACCCGCCAACCAATGTCTATTATTATGATTATACAAATCGCATTTGCCCAGATACATTATGTCGTCCCGTTATTGGTAATGTTGTTGCTTATGCTGATAAAAGCCATATGACCAATACTTTTATGGAGACGCTTGCACCTTTTGTGAAAGAGGATTTAATGGCATTATTAAAACAAATTAAAGAAAAACAGAAAAAGGGGCTTGCTCATGATTCGTAAATTTATGGAAAGTGATATTAATGCAATTCAACAGATGAATCAGCATGAAGGTTGGGACAATTTAGTCGTCCGACATGAACAAACGCTTGCTGCATGGATGAATAGTGAAAGTTATGTTTATGAAGTAAATGGACATGCTGTGTCTGCTATACGTACAATTACGGATGGACATGTTTCTCTTTATGTTTGCGAATTGATTACGCAACATGAATCAAGAGGTAACGGTTATGCTAAAGCTTTAATGGATTATGTTCATGCATTATATCCAACAACACGAATGGAACTACTTGCGACAAGCAGTTCAAAAAGTTATTATGAAAATCACTTTCGACCATTCTATGGATTTAGACGTACATTTTTAGAATAAATGGATTGAAACTAAAAGGTTGCAGGATATTTTAAACTGCAATCTTTTTATTTTTCATTTAATTTAGCAACAATTTTTTCGATTGTTCTTAAATTGCGGGAAGTAGTTTCACTTTTATATATTCTTTTTCCTAAAGCTTTACCAAATTTAGAGTCTAAAGTCATTCCTTTAGGTACAGTCCAGTACACAATGCTTTCACCTCTTTGAATGTATTCATTATCATCAAGTGGTAACGACATTAAATCCTGCATAATCATCTCTTTATTTACAAAGATCACATATGGTTGCATGATATCATTTAATTCAAATGGGTAGTCGTCAAAAAGCGTTTGCATATGCTTTCCATCACGTAAAATGACAAATGCTTCATAACCAAACGTATTACGAAGTGCTACTTCTATTGCTACTTTCTGCTCGTCTAAGTTCAGCGGAGTATTATAAATTACATTTCCTGTTTGCAATATCGGTGTAACGTTCCAAAATCCTAAATCTTCAAACACATTTTTTAAATCTTTATTATTAATTTTTATACCATTCACATTGATGCCACGTAAGAAACAAACATTCATTTTATCAATCCTTTTTCTACTATCATAGCATGATTTTTGATATATTTTAGTTAAAAGGAGCTGATGATATGGATTTAGGTTTACAAGGTAAAGTAGCAGTAATAACAGGTTCTAGTAAGGGAATTGGAAAAGAAACAGCAACTGTATTAGTTGAGGAAGGCGCGCACGTTGTCATCGCCAGCCGCCACGAAGATGAATTGGTTGAAGTAGTAAAAGAAATTAAAGAGAAAACAGGAAAAGATATTATATATCAAGTCTGTGATGTAACGAAAGAATCAGATTGTAAAGCTTTCGTACATAAAGCTATTGATACTTACGGCAAGCTTGATATTTTAATCAATAATGCTGGAAGTGCTTTTGCGAAGAATTTCGAAGAAGTATCGATTGAAGATTGGCAACAAGATTTAGATTTAAAAATCTTTGGTGCATTACATATGTTACATGCTGCGATACCCGAATTAAAGAAAAATGGTGGAGCTATCGTGAACTTAACAGCTGTTGCAGGGAAGAATCCCCCAGCAAATACGACGCCTACATCAGTAACACGTGCAGCTGGACTAGCGTTAACAAAGACGTTGAGCAGAGATTTAGCACAATATAATATACGTGTGAATGCAGTTTGTATCGGACTCATTCGCAGCGGACAAATAGAAAAACGTTGGCAAGCTGAAGCACCAGAGTTAACTTGGGAAGAATATGCAAGAGATCCGAAGTTTGATATTCCATTAGGACGTATTGGTGACACGCGTGAAGCGGCAAATGTAATTTCTTTCTTAGTCAGTGAAGCGGCAAGTTATGTTAGTGGCGTTGCAATAAATATCGATGGTGGTAAGTCGCCTAGTCTATAACCATTTAAGAGCACACAAAATTATGTGTGTTCTTTTTTTATGTTATTTTACAAATATTACTTGCAAATATCTGTTCTAAGTGTATTATAGTAAATAGTACAGTTAATACAGTAGAAACGGAGAGATATTATGATATCAATCGATAATCGCAGCCGTGTCCCGATATATGAACAACTCGTGAGTGGCTTTAAACTGCAGATTATGAATGGCGTATTACACACAGATGATCAATTGCCATCCGTACGTCAGTTGGCGCAAGAACTTACAATTAATCCGAATACGATTCAGAAAGCGTATCGTGAATTAGAGCGTTTAGGCTATACGTATTCAGTCCCTGGAAAAGGTAGCTTTGTGAATAAAGTTGAAGATTCAATGCAGAAGGAGCGAATTAAGATGTTGTCTGATTCATTAGAGAAAATCGTTCAAGAGTTATTATTCTTAGGCTTAACAAAAGAAGAAATTATAGAAAAAATACAATCGATGCGAGGTGACAACGATGATTCAAATTAGCAATGCTACAAAAAAGTTTGGACATTTTATAGCAGTTAATGATGCAACTTTAACAATTCAAACGGGAAGTATTCAAGGTTTACTCGGTAGTAATGGTGCAGGTAAGACGACATTACTCAAAATGATTGCAGGAATTTATGACACTGATTCAGGTACGATTCAGTACAATAACACTGATATATTTGAGAATGAAAATTTTAAATCAAAGATGATATTTATTTCGGATATTCCGTATTTTTTTGGACATGCGAACCTCAAAGAAATGGGAGATTTTTATCAAAAGTTATATCCTAAATTCAGTAATGAGCGATTCAAACAGTTAACTGAACTGTTGAAAATGAATCCGAATAAAAAACTATCAAAGTTATCAAAAGGAATGAAACGTCAATGTGCATTCATTCTAGCAATTGCAGCACGTCCAGAAGTAATGTTACTAGATGAACCATTTGATGGCTTAGATCCAATTGTTCGTCATACGATAAAGAATATCTTAATTCAAGATGTGAGTAATCATGAGATGGCATTATTCGTTTCAAGTCATAACTTGCGTGAAATGGAAGACTTCTGTGATTCTGTGATACTAATGCATGAAGGTAAAATATTAATGGCACGTGATTTAGATGTCTTAAAAGGAAATGTTGCTAAGATTCAAATGGCGTTTGAGAAAATTCCAAATGATTCATTCTTTAATGGCATGGACTTAGTAGAGAAGACTGTTAAAGGTCGCGTGGTAACATGTATTGTTAAAGGAAACTTTGACAATATCGAACAATATATCACTTCAGGGCATCCATTAATGTATGACATTTTACCATTATCACTAGAAGAAATATTTACTTATGAATTAGGAGGTCACGGCTATGCAATTGAAAACATTATCGTTGAATAAAGCACTGTTTAGTAATTTATCACGTTCAATTATTTTTTTAACTATTATTAATATTATTTGTACATTTATACTCGTGCCTTTTTCATATGTGATTGCACATATTGATTCAGGTGCAGGACCTCACAATCATAGTAAATATTTAATTGGTGAAACGATGACGATGCCAATCTACTTTGTTGGTACGATGCTTTATACACTTTTGTGTGCCGCATTTTTGACATATTATTTTAAATCACAAGCGGCATCTGACTTTATTCACAGCTTACCAATTAAGCGCGAGCGCATATTAATAACGGCCTATGCAGTATTCCTCTCACATTTACTTGTGAATTTATTATTAAATGGATTGATTACCTGGATAGTTGAGATTAAATATGCATCGATAGATATCGAGAAAATTGTTATTTGGATTCTAGTGAATTTGGTAATTGATTTCTTTATCTTTACGATTACAATGTTGTTTGGTCTATTCATTAATAATATGCTGAATCATTTAGTATCTTCATTAATTTTAATAGCATCACCATTTATTCTAGGAACAATGGTTTATACAACACATATGTTTATGTTTAAAGGACTTCAAAATTATCCAGACGAGCTCATGACTAACTTAACCGTACCCATTCGTTTTATTAACGATATAGCAATTGACCAAGTTGACTTTAAATACTTAATAATGATATTTCTCGTAAGTACAGTCATATTTATATTGTTATTTGTAATTTATAAACAAAGAAAGAACGAACGTATTAACGAAGCATATTCAACAAATTACGCGCACTTCTTCGTGTTCTTTATATCAATGTTGATTGCGACACTACTCGGCGGGATTATTTTCAACTCAATTTTTAATGAGCAAAAGTTCATCACAATATTTATCTATCTCGTATCATTTACGTTAATCTATATATTCTTAGAAATGATTGCACAAAAATCGGTACGAATTAATTTCGACCGTAAACTTTATGCATTGACACTTGGCATGATTGCTGTAGCAATTGTTGCGATATACATTTCAGGACAAATGAGAGAAAAGTATGTACCGCAAGCAGAAAAAGTTGAGAGTGTGATATTAAAACACAATGAAAACGAATATGGCGAAAGTTTAACAGACAATGTAAAAATTACTTCGCAGAAAGCGATAGACAATATTACGAAGGCTCATCGATTTATAAAAGATAAAAGTGCAGATAATTACATGAATTATGTTGTAATAAAATATCAAATGAAATCTGGAAAAATTATAGAAAGAAATTATAACTATCAAGATCAGTATGATAGAAAATTTAATGCTCTGATTCAAAACGGTGTATCAAATAATGAATTTGTTGATAATATACCTTGGGATAAATTAAAGAAACATGATTTAGCTATTATTGCAGAACATCAAAATAATTTCAGTGGTTCTGGAAGTATAACGAATAAAGATTTCGATGATTTAAAACCGTTATTGCAAAAGACTCTTGAATATAATGTGAATAGGGACCCGTTAATTCAAGATAGTAAAACTGGTGTATTCTTGCAATTTAGCGAGTCATTTAATGCTATTAATGAAAGTTTTACTGAATCAGGAATGGTTTCAATACCCATTAGCATTTATGATGAAGATATGATTAAATATTTAATAGACAATAAAGTTTTCAATAAGAAAAGTGATCTTCTCCCAGGGGGAACATATTATTACCTAGGAAATGTATCTAATTTTTATAAAGTAGATTTGACTAAAGAAGATATTAAAGATTATAATTTTGCTAAGAAAATTAATAAACAAGAACTTATTGATAAAATTGATAATAATAAAATAAATCCTAAAGGAAAAGAATTATATTATTTAAGCGAATCATCAAGTTTTATTGTAGTGGATAAATAATCGAAAACACGTGTGATTTCTCAATTACACGTGTTTTAATTTGGTATAATATGTGTAACAAGGAGGGTCATAATGGCTGCGAAAAAAACTTCAAAGATTGTTCCTAAAAAGTCCAAAAATAAGCGCAAGAAAAAAACATTTGGTTTCAAGAAGATAGCTTTAATTTGCTTTGGCGCATACATTGTTTGTGCGATTTATGGTGCAAATAAACCATTGCCTGGTGGGGTGTCAAAGTGGTTTGATTATAGCAAGACCAATGATGCTGAAGTGTTGATTGATAACACTTACAAGAAAGATAATATTATGCATTATGATCATGAGATATTTAAGCATCAATTACAAGTCATTCAAGAGGCGAAGGATTTCATTATATTAGATATGTTTTTATTTAATAACACCTATGATGGAGAAAATTTTCCGAAGCTTACAGAGCAACTCACAAATACTTTAATTGCTAAGAAAAAAGAGAATCCTAATATTAATATTTATATGTTAACTGATCCAATCAATTCATTCTATGGTAGTTATACGCCGGCGCATTATAAGAAATTACGTGCGCATGGTATTAATTTATACGAAACAAATTTAGTAGCATTACGTGATTCTAACCCCATTTATTCAGGGATTTGGCGTCCTACTATGCGCTGGTTTGGCAATAATGAGAATGGCTTGATTACAAATATCTTCTCGAAAAATGCACCGAATGTCACAGTGCGTGGATTTGGTCGATTACTCAATATGAAAGCGAATCACCGTAAAACATTGGTAACAGAGAACGCCGCTATCATCGCATCCAGTAATCCACATGACCCAAGTGGGCATCACCAAAATGTGGCATTAAAAGTAAGGGGACAAATTCAAGAGGATTTGATTAATAGTGAAGTGCACGCAATGAATATGAGTGGTGCAAATTTAAAAGTTGATGACTTCAAAATTAATTCACGTGCTTTTAATAACAGCATGGATTATACGACAACTCTTGTCACTGAAGGTAAGATTAAAGATTCCTTAATTGAAGAAATCGATCGTATGAGTGATAGTGATTCGATTAAGATGGGTATGTTTTATATTTCTGACCGTGATATTGTTAAAGCTTTAATTAAAGCAAGTAAACGTGGTGTGGATGTTCAAATGATATTAGATGTGAATAAAGAAGCATTTGGCAAAGAAAAGCCAGGGGTTCCCAATAAACCTGTGGTCCATGAGCTGGTTTCTAAGTCAGAAGATAACATAAAGATTAAATGGGCAGTCAGTCACGGTGAACAGTATCATGCGAAGTTTACGTTGTTTAAGGATAACGATAAGAATGAATCAACGTTGATTTTAGGAAGTGCGAACTTAACTCGCCGTAATGTAGGTGATTTAAATTTAGAAACAGATGCTATCATTTCTGGTGAATCAAACTTACCTGTATTTACAAAAATTGATAAAGATTTCGATGCGAAATGGGATAATACGTATGCGCATGTAACAGATCATTATGATGTAAAGAAAGATCCATCGTTCTGGAAATCAGTAATGTATCGCGTTCAGGAGTTTAGTGGATTATCAAGTTTCTAGAAGAATGTGGATTATTTTTGGCCGACAAATTCAATTTGTCGGCCAATTTCTTTGAGTTTAAAAGGTTAGGATGAATCGGCACATTGCCGGTAAATCGAAAATACCGACAATCATTTCGGAAAATAGTCAAATTCCAAAATTCATTGCCGGTAATCAATAATAAATTATTTTGCGTAATGGATGAAGTTAAACTTTCCTCCAGAAATACCTAATTTTTGATAATAAGCATGCATATAATTAGCATTAGCACTTGCCCATAAAATATCTGTTGCATATTGACTATCACCTGGTGTTTGTGGGTTCCAGCGCATGGTATAAAGTGTGTTTTGTGTTTCAGAAATAAATCCATTAGAGATAAATTCAGCACCACCAATAATCGCTTTGTTTGGTGTATCCCAGCCAACGTTAGCAGCATATTTTGAACCGTGTTTCACAGCATCTCTATCGTAAGCGCCAACACCGTACATATTGTAGAAACGCTTGCCCTTATCTTCACCTTTAACCTTAACACCCTTTGCTAAAGTACTTGTACCTTCAGCAGTTTCTAAAAATGCATGACTGATTAAATAAATTTCATTGATATTATATTTTAAGCTTGCTTGTCTAAAAGCTTCACCATGACCTTCAAGTATGCCTTTACCTTCTAATAATACATTTAATTGAGCGGCAGTTAGGTTTTGCGGTTCATTTAATGCTAGAAATTGATACTTTTGAACAGGGTCATTCATTGCATCTTCAGGATTCATTGCTGCAAGTACGTCTTTACTGCGCGCGTTCTTCCATTTTATACCGTTAGATGCCTGAGGTTTTGGATGTAAAGATAATTGAATTTTTAAAGCGTCTTTAATCGTCATTGGCACTTCGATATGGTTGATACCTGGCCCGGCTGGTCTTGGTTGTGCAACGATTTCTGTTAATTCTTCTTCT
Organism: Macrococcus animalis; assembly: GCF_047425875.1. Taxonomy (GTDB): domain Bacteria; phylum Bacillota; class Bacilli; order Staphylococcales; family Staphylococcaceae; genus Macrococcoides; species Macrococcoides animalis. The sequence continues at coordinate 643,547 of NZ_CP179727.1, read as the reverse complement.
TTCGGTGTTTCTTGTTTGACTGTTTTCACTTCTTGCTTCGCTTGTAGTTCAGGTTTTACTTGTGGTTGTGCCTTTTCTTTAATCGGATTATGTTGTACAGGTTTACGACCTACATCGTTGGTAATATTAATCCAACCCTTTGAACTATTTGGTAATGTACCTAGAATATATGTACTCTCGTTTACACGTATTGTCTTCTCAACTGAAATGGTTGCATCTTTACTCACTCTATCAATCACTTGTCTACTGCTACCTTCAGGTACTTCATAAAGTTTCGTTGAAGTTGCTTTAACTTTATATACTTTCGTTTTAGTAGGAACTATCTTTGTTTGATTAATTTTTAAATCACTTGCCTTTACATATCCAATTGCATTATTGATGTCATCAGTTGTTTGTACACGATAATATTTTTCTCCATTAATTGTGTGTGCATCGTTAATGTAAAGAGTATATTGTGCGAAATCACCTGCAACTTTTTTGGACATTGCTGATTTGTTGGTAATAATAATTGTATTCTCGTTTTTGATTTTGCCTACTTTCAGTGTATCTGCTTTGGCAATATGGGGTAGTGCGATAAGTGAAGCGGCTGTTAGTGCTCCAATTGTAAGTGATTGATATAACCTCATTGTCTGCCTCCGTTAATTTATTTCTATACCATTATACTCGATATATCGATTGAGTGAAATAAAACACTTTAAATTATCGATTAATTTTTAGAATATTATTATAAATGATGCTACTAATTATCTCAGGATCTTCTGGACAATCATTTTGTAACCAAAAGAATAATACCCCAAACTGTCCGCCAATGGTGTAATTGACAAAGTAATCTGGATAATTTAACGTAACGGTACTATTTAATATAGCTAAAAAATTTTTTCTCCAACTACTGATAAGTTTTTGTGTGAAATTTTGCGCAGGATGCAATGTTAACAATATTCTGAAGAATTGTTGGTTGTCGTAAATATATTGAAAGGTTTGTTGTAAATACTTCTCTACTGAAGGTCTTTTGTCAGATTCATTTTTTAAGTCTTGTAAATTGTCATTCATAATATATTCTATGTTAGAAATATGGTAATCAATCATGCCATCTAGTAATGCGTATTTATCTTCGAAATAAGCATAAAAAGTAGAACGATTGATTTTACTTTCTTCACATATCATTTTTATCGTAATTTCTCTAAATCGAAAGCGTTCCATTAGTTGAATAAAAGCAAATTCAATCAGTGCTTTTTTATCTTTTTTTCAGTCATTGTTTCACTCTTTCTAAATTTATTGATTTGACAACGTTTTCAATACTTAATTGTAATCAATTTCCGACATTTAAACAAATATTGTTGGTTGATTGAAATTGTAATCGGACTATAATAGTGGTTATGCGAAAAAATAATAGGAGGCAAATGCCATGAAAAAACTCGTTTTAATTAATATTTTAACATTAATCATCCTTGTAATTGGAGGATTTGCAGCATTTCATTTTTATAATGAAGCAACAAACTTTGTCAAAACTGACAATGCGAAAGTAGAAGGCACTCAACTAGTGATTGCTAGCCCAACGGCGGGGAAATTAACTGTCTTAGATAAACAGGTTGGAGATAAAATTTCTAAAAATGATAAAGTTGGAACGGTTGTTGGTATGGGCGTAGACGGAAAACCTTCAAAAACTGATATCACAATGCAACAAGATGGCACAATCGTCAAAACACAAGCTACTGAAAATGGATTTGTAGGTGCAGGTACTCCGATAGCTTATGCATATGATTTAAAAAATCTATTTGTAACAGCCAACATTAAAGAAACACAAATCGATGGTATTAAGATCGGACAAGAAGTTGATGTTTATGTTGATGGATTTAAAGATACAGATTTAACAGGTGAAGTGAAAGAAATTGGTTTAGCAACTGCTTCTAGCTTCTCAATGTTACCATCATCTAACGGTAATGCGAACTTTACGAAAGTAACACAAGTTGTCCCTGTAAAAATTGAATTAGATAAAGATAAATCATTAGACATTATTCCAGGAATGAATGTAACTGTACGCATTCATAAAAACTAGGGAGGTTATTGTATGACCTCTAGTATAATTTTATATGTCATTTTTAGTTTACTCGTGTTTTGGATTATAAATAGACTTGTAATTAAACGTAATAAAAAGAAAATTGCTGCTGAAAAAGCAATGTTTGAACAAGTAAGTACGACAAAAAATTCTAAAGTAACTTATACAGCAAAAGAAGATATAGATGTGAATAAACCTGTTCATGAACAAGTGAAGCCACAGCAAGCACTTGTTCAATATGGAAAAGGTATTACACTAGCAAAAGTTATTACGGCATTAATGATTGGTATGTTTGTCGCAATATTAAATCAAACGTTAATTAACGTGGCATTACCTGTATTAATTAATGACTTTAGTATTTCAACTTCAACTGCACAATGGTTAACGACGGGATTTATGTTAGTCAATGGTATATTAGTACCAATTAGTGCATATATGATTCAACGCTTTACGTATCGCCAGTTATTCTTAACAGCGATGATATTCTTTACTATCGGTTCAATCATTTGTGCTATTTCATTTAATTTCCCATTAATGATGCTTGGTCGTGTTATACAAGCAGTTGGTGCAGGAATTTTAATGCCTTTAGGTACGAATGTATTTATGACATTATTCCCACCTGACAAACGTGGTGCAGCAATGGGGATGATGGGGATAGCAATGATATTAGCACCAGCTATTGGTCCAACATTAACAGGTTGGGTGATTCAGAATTATCACTGGAATGTTATGTTCTATGGGATGAGTGTGATTGGGTTAGTTTCATTATTAATTGGTTTCTTCTGGTTTAAGATATATCAACCGACAAAAGACGTTAAACTAGATATACCAGGCGTGATATTTAGTACATTAGGTTTTGGTAGTTTATTATATGGTTTCTCTGAGGCGGGTAATAAAGGTTGGGATTCAGGTATCGTTGTTACGACGATGACTATCGGCTTAATTTTTATCCTACTATTTATCTATAGAGAGATGTCAATGAAGATGCCAATGATGGATTTACGTGTTCTAAAGTATTCAGGATTCTCATTTACTCTACTAATCAACATCATTGTAACGATGAGTTTATTCGGAGGAATGTTATTATTACCAGTATACTTACAATCTATCCGTGGTTTCTCACCACTTGATTCGGGACTTTTATTATTACCAGGGTCCTTACTCATGGGTCTAATGGGACCGATATCTGGTAAACTACTTGATAAAATTGGGATTAAACCGATTGCGATATTCGGTTTAGCCATTATGACATTTGCAACATGGGAATTAACAAAATTAAGTATGGATACAAGCTACGGCCATATTTTAAGTATATACATCTTACGTTCGTTTGGTATGAGTTTCATCATGATGCCTATTATGACAGCAGGGATGAATGCATTACCATTACGTATGATTCCACACGGTAATGCAATTAGTAATACGGTTCGTCAATTAGCTGGATCAATCGGTACAGCTATACTCGTTACAGTGATGACTCAACAAACGACAGCACATATAGGTGATATTACAAATCAACTCGATAAGACAAATCCAGGATTAATGAATTCAATGTCTGATATTGGTCAACAAATGGGAAATAGTAATTTAGGCACACAAGTTGTAATGGGACAATTTCAGCAAATCGCTACGATTAATGGTATTAATGATGCGTTTTGGGTTGCAACAGCATTAAGTTTACTTGCATTTGTGTTAGCATTCTTCTTAAAAGGGAAAGATCACTATACAACTGACGAAGTATAATTTAATAATTTTAATAAACAAGGGGATAAAATGATTTATCATCCTTGTTTATTTTTATATAATGAATATTAAGGAGTGGGTGGTATGAAAACCAAATATATAGATAAGCGTAGTTGGCGCCGCTTAATAAAAAAAGAATACCATGAGATAGAAGTGAAGGACGACCAGTTTGAAGGAATAATTGGAGAAATTATCATGGAAAAAGTAAAATCACCGTTAGTCGTCAATATTATCGGAGAAGATATTATCGTAGCAGATGACGGATATCGCTGGCTTCAAATATTACCGAAAAATAAACATTATAGTATTACGGTGATGTATAATCGACAAGGACAACCTATACAGTATTATATTGATATCAATGAGAAGAACTTTCCTGAACCCGGAAAAGCAAGAACACATGATTTGTATTTAGATGTTTTAGTATTACCAGATGGACGTTATGAACTTGTAGATGAGAAGGATGCGAAACGTGCGTTAATTAAAAAAGAGATAACAAAAGCACAGTATGATTTCGCATATCAAACAGCCAACGAAATTATGGAATGTGTGAAGACGAACTTTGGAGATTTAGAGAAACTCGCTGTGTATTGTAAGTCAAAGATTGAATCATAAAAATGTGCCTATCTCAAAAAGATAAGCACATTTTTTTAACTAGAAATATAATCTCCGCCATTGATATGGATTGTTTGACCAGTTACATAGGTTGAATCATTACTAGCAAGGTAAACATATGCAGGAGCATTTTCACTCGGTTGACCACGTCGACCTAAAGCAGTTTCTTGACCATGTTTTTCAACCTTATCGGAAGAGAATGTTGCTGGAATTAAAGGGGTATAAATTGGACCTGGTGCTACTGCATTGACACGAATCCCCTGTTCCGCTAAACTCTGTGATAATGAACGCGTAAACGAAGTAATTGCACCTTTTGTCGCTGAGTAATCAATTAAAGTTTTTGAACCTCTATAAGCGGTAACACTAGATGTATTAATAATAGTATCCCCTTTAGTTAAATGTTGTAGAGCGGCTTTTGATAAATACATCATACCAAATATATTTGTGGCAAATGTTTCTTGTATCTGCTCTGCTGAGATATCTAATAAGCTTTCTTGTGGATACTGAACACCACCGTTATTAACAAGAATATTCAAAGTACCAAAATCACTAACAATACTATTAATTAATTGTTTGCAATCATCTTCTGACTTTAAGTCATGTTGATAAGCTTTAGCTTTAACACCTATCTCTAGTAATCTGTTAACAGTATCATTTGCATCAGTCGCTTCATTAAAATAACCGATTGCAACATTTGCTCCTTCTTTGGCGTAAAGAATTGCGATTGCGCGCCCGATACCAGAATCGCCACCTGTAATAAGAGCGACTTTATTTTCTAATTTGCCACTTGCTTTATAATTTTCATCTTCTGCGATTGGTCTAGGCTCCATATCTTTTTCTGTTCCAGGTTGACGGTCTTGTGTATAACCTTCTATTTCTTGCTCAATCTTCTCGAATTTATCCATAATATTCGCCTCCTAATTTAATTTACAAATTTAGTTTTCCCTTATTAATTTAGTCTAAAACGAAGTGTAAAATTTGATTTGAAAAATAAATTAAGCTGAGATAATACTTTTTGGATTTGGATTGATGGACCTTAAAATTGTTAATATAATTGTGACATATCAAAACTACTTATTAATCAACACCTTTCTGATATATACCCTTACACCTTATATCAGACCTATATAAAAGATTCACATCAATAGGAGGTTATAACATGTATGATGCTCATATTCATCTAGACAAATATTCAAAAGCGGATCAATTTCATATTATCAATAACAAAATAATTGATGGTTACATAGCGACTGCGATGGATTACGTGGGTTCACAGAAATTACTCCAACTCAATCAACATGATAATGTTCATATCGCACTTGGTTTTCACCCAGAACAAGTAATAGATTCAAATGAAATATCGAGTATACTTAGCTTAATCGATGACCACCATAACGAACTCATTGCGATTGGGGAAGTTGGCTTACCGCAATATTTAATGCGTGAACAACCCAATTTAAACGTTCAACCTTACATCAATACGCTTGAACTGTTTATCATGAAAGCAAAACAATATGACTTACCCATCGTACTTCACGCTGTCTATGATGATGCAATGATAACCCTTGATTTACTAGAAAAACACGTGATCAATAAGGCGCATTTCCATTGGTTTAAAGCGAGTGATGATGTGATCAAACGATTGTTAAAAACAAATTATATGGTTAGTGTAACGCCAGATATATTGTGGAATCCAAAGACAAGGAAGGTTGTATCAATTTTTCCAATTGAACGATTAATGATAGAGACAGATGGTCCTTGGCCGCATGAAGGATTTGAAGCGCTACACATTCATAAACAATTATCTGCTATAATAAAAGAAATCGCACTTATAAAATCGCTAGATATTGAAACCGTTCATCAAAAAGTAACGGACAATACGAGACGATTCTATAATCTTTAGAACTGAGGATTTCATATGAAAATAGATGATTACAGATTATTAGTGGCACTTGCGGATGAGGAAACGCTACGTAAAGCAGCGGATACTTTATATATTTCACAGCCTGCTGTTAGTCAGCGGTTGAAATCCATAGAAACAGAGTGGGGCACAGATATCTTCATTCGTACGAAAAAGAAGCTAATTGTCACTTCAAATGGTGAAATGATAATACAACATGCACGTAAAATGTTGAAGGAAGAAACGAACTTAAAAGAGATGATTCAATCGTCTGATGGCATCGTGAATGGTAAGTTGTCCATTGGTGTTTCATCATTAATTGGTCATACAATCTTGCCAATTGTGCTCGGTCGCTTTGTTGAGCGTTATCCAAATGTAAAGATTCAATTACAAGTAGGTTCATCTACTCGAATTTCAAATAATCGTCATGACTTTCATGTATCAGTTATTCGAGGTAGTAAAATCATGAACCTTCATAACGATTTGCTCATAAGTGAAAAGCATTATTTTATTTATCCTAAGAATAAAGCGCAAGAACTTGATCAATTACCAATGATAGAATTTCAAGCTGATCCAATTTATTTAAAAGAAATCGAACATTGGTATACTGAACAATTCAATAAAGAATATGCACCGCAAATTAAGACGGATCAAATTTCAACCTGTAAATCATTATTACTTAACGGAGTGGGTATGACAGTTTTACCTGAGATTGTGATGAAAGACATTGATCATGAATTATTTGAAATTCAGTTACTTGAAGTCGCTAATAACCCATTACTACGTGAAACGTATTTATGTTATGAAACGGATATGCTGAGTTTGCCACAAGTCAATGCTTATATTGAGTTGATGAAAGAAGTCGCGTCAGAATATATCGAAGTAAAAAAATATGTACCAATTCGATAGTGTACGAATGCAATGTGTATTCGTACTTTTTTATGTGTAAATTTGATATATTGAGTAAGAAGAGAGGGACATATTATGGATATCAATCAAATATTTAATAAGATCGAAGAACAAGCTGAATTTGTGAAATTGGCAGAGGAATTTCAATATTTCTTTAAAGAATACGAAATGGGACTGCTCGAACTAACAAGTGATATTGATATTATTGACTTAGAATGGCAAGCACGATATGGTTATTCTCCTTTTGAACATGTTAAGACACGTATCAAAGCCCCTTTATCTCTACGTGAGAAACTGAAGCGTAAAGGGATTGATCTTACATTGGAGGCTATTCGAGAGAATATCTTTGATATTATAGGTGTACGTATCGTTACAACATTTGAAGAAGACGTATATAAAATCTGTGAGTTGCTTAGTGGACGAAGTGACCTGCGTGTTGTTCGTGTGAAAGATTATATCAAAAACCCAAAAGTGAGTGGTTATAAGAGTCTTCATTTAATTGTTGAAACAGAACTTGTATTATCTGAAGGAGTGAAATGGATTCCTGCTGAAATCCAAATTAGGACGTTGGCTATGGATTTCTTCGCATCGACAGAACATAAACTACAATACAAATATAATACGAAACAATTAAGTGATGAGATTCGTAAGGAGTTAAGAGAAGTAGCGGATGCATCCAGTGAACTTGATCGCAAAATGACAGAAGTACGTAATACAATACTTTTAGGGTAGGTGTAGAGATGATAAATTCAGTACTTGCACAAGGTATCGGAGTCATGAATGAAGATGCATTAGTAATAAATGAAGCAGCACAGATTTATGGTGTGATTGATGGAGTAACGAGTTTAAAAGGAATATTGATTAATAATATTACTCCTGGCAAACGTGCTACAGATGCAGTGAAACAAGCATTTGAACAAGTAGACGCAAATATTACTCTAAATAATGCGACCGAATTAGCAAATGCGAGTATTCAATCAGCAATGGATGTATTTAATATCGTAATCAATCATCCTAAAGATCGTTTTCAGTGTTGTCATGCTGTTGTTAAGCTTCATGACACGAAAGCTGACTTTACTAGTTCAGCAGATTGTGTTATTTATACCGTCTCTAAATCAAATGAAGTAACTCAAGTGATACCTAGTTTCAAGAAGACTAATGAAAGTAATCGAGTGAAACAGTGGCAGGAGAAATATCCAGGTGTATATGAATCTAATACTTTGCCACAAGAAATGATAGAAGCAATTGATAATGCTAAAAGTACTGCAAACGTACCTGGCGGGTATTCGGTGATGAATGGTGATGTGAATTTCAATCATGCATATAATCGTGGAGAAATTGATACAACTGATCTTTCACACATATTAATTACGACTGATGGATTCTATGATATAGAGCATTTAGGTTTAGATAATTTTGTATTAAAGTTCGTACAAGATGGGCTTGAAGCAATGTTAGACTATATGATTACAAAAGAACTCCAGGATAAAGAGAAAAAGAAGTATCCTAGAGTCAAGCTTCATGATGACAAGGCAGCGATACTTATTACTTTGTAAGCAAACATAACTATACAAATATTCTTTTTGCTATATAATAGAACAGTATTATAAATAGAAAGTATGTGTATATATGTTTAAAAACCTTTTCAGTATAAAAAACTATGTCTTATTCCTTATTAATATGACCTTACTTGGCATGGCACTGGCAATCACTGTGCCATTCTTTGTATTGTATGCAACGCAAGAATTAGGTATGACACGTGGACTATATGGTGTTATGATGGCACTGTTTGCGTTAGCAGGATTTGGTGTGAACACAATCGTTGCAAGATTTTCTGATAGAGCAGGATTTAGTAGAAAATACATGATTATGTTCAGTCTTGCAATGGCATCAGTTGCCTTTAGTATGTATTATTTCGTATCCAATCCATATTTATTTATGACGCTTTATGTATTCTTTGGTGGGATGGCAGCACCTGCAATGCCACAGATGTATGCTTCAGCTAGAGAAAGTATCAATGCTTCAGCATCGAGTAAGAATGCAGTTTTTGCCAATACTGTTCTTCGTTCGATGTTTAGTTTTGGATTTTTATTTGGTCCTTTAGTCGGTACAGTATTATTAAAACAATTTGGATTTGGTGGTATATTTGGTGGTACTGTCATCATTTATTGGGTTGTACTCGTTTCATTCTTAATCTTCTTCAATGAAGTGAAACCAGAGAAAGTTACTTACAATTCAAATAGAGTGGAGCCAGTTGCACCTAACTTAGCGAAAGATATGTACTTGCTTATTCCATTCTTAGCATTTGTATTCTTACATGTTGGACAGTGGATGTACACGTTAAACATGCCACTTTTTGTTACTGAGTTTTTAAAAGCAGATGAGTCGAATGTTGGCTATTTAGCGAGTTTATGTGCAGGACTCGAAGTACCGTTCATGATTATTTTAGGAATTCTAGCGAGTAAATTTCAAACGAGAACGCTATTAATGATTGGTGGTATATTAGGTGGAGCATATTACTTCTCAATTGGAGTATTTGATAGTGTGACAGCAATGCTTGTTGGCCAAGTGTTACTTGCATTTTTCTTAGCGATATTACTCGGACTTGGGATTAGTTACTTCCAGGATATATTACCTGATTTTCCAGGATACGCATCGACATTATTTTCTAATGCGATGATTGTTGGCCAATTATTAGGGAACCTACTAGGTGGCGTGATGAGTGAAATCGTTGGATTAGGAAACGTATTCTTTGTATCATCAGGATTTATTTTATTGGCATTTATATTATTGATTTTCACTAAACCAGTTAAAATGGAGGACTTAGCATGACATTTATTCTTTGGACGTTAATAATTTTAGCGTTTTTATCAGCATTTGTAGCATTGGTTATGCCTATGATTCCAGGAATTTTGATGATGTGGGTTGGATTCTTTATCTATCACTTTGCTGTGAATAATAATGAATTATCGTGGTTCTTCTGGGTTGCGATGGCGACACTGACAATAATTACGTTAGTTAGTGATTATGTGTTAGGTGGACACTTTGTTAAGAAGTACGGTGGGAGTAGAGCAGGGGAATTAACCGCAGCGATTGGTATAATACTCGGAAGCTTCTTCTTTCCACCGTTTGGAATTATCGTCATACCATTTGCAGCAGTATTTATTGTGGAATTATTGATTCATCAAGATTTTAAACGCTCATTTAATGCAAGTTTAGGATCGCTATTTGGATTCTTAACAAGCACAGTCGCAAAGTTTATTATCTTATTTATTATGGTGATATGGTTTGTGTTAGATATTATTATATAAATTGAAATGCCCGAAGCTACGTTGAGCTTCGGGTATTTTTTATCTGAAGAACACTAGCTCTTTATTGTTTTTAGATATATTGAATAATAATTTGTAAATTACAATAAGTATAATTCCTATCAGAAAGTTGATATACCAAGGTATAGTTATCATACCACCATTAGGTAATAGGTGGGGTATGAATTTAATCACTATAAAAGGTACAAATAGTGAAGATAATATTATAGTAAATAGGATATTTTTTTGTATATTTGAATTATTAGAGAAAGAATTATTCTGAAACTTCTTTATTGCTATAAGTAAAATTGTGACAATTACAAGTACAATAATAGAATTAGATATTAGTTCTTGTATAACATTTACTTTATTAACTTTATTAAATACATAAAAATAAATAGCATCAATTAGAGATGTTGTAATTCTAAATAATCCAAAGAATAAACACACGAGAGACAGAATAAATAAGTAAATATTACTTTTAGATTCTTTTGGAATTTCAGCAACTAAATCTATTGCAAATTGTTCGGGATTATCTCCAAAAAATTCTTCTGTTGTAACTTCATGCATTTGAGATTCTAGTAAATGATCCAATAAGTCTAATAAAGTCACTTCAGTTACATGTTCAGAAATTGATAAATCACCACGTAAATACATTACAACTTCTTCATATACTTTTAAATTTTCAGGAGTAAGTTCTTTTCGCTTCAAATTGTTTTGTTTAATAATTTCTTTAGTGTTCATGCTAAATCACTCCTATCTATATGAATTGTTTTTTCGGGAAGTATTTTCTTTTTAATTGAACGCTTATATAAATCATTATGCCAAACATAATAAAACTTATATAAAATGGAAATTTAAAATAAGGTGCAGTGTTAAATACATTAAATGAAATATAGAAAACACCGTATATGAGCCAATTAAAGCATTCACTTATTATATTTCGAGTGGTACTTCTTTTCTCATAGGCTTGTGGTTTAATAAATACGCTGATACAACATAATACAATCATTAGAATGATAGATATAATAGTAGAATAGATTGGAATATCTATATGTTCTCCCTCACTTGCAAGAAGGATAATGTCTGTAAAACCTAAAATAAAAAACATGATAATGAGGACAATACTTAAGTTAAAAATTATGTTTACAAGAAATGATTTGACTGTGCGTTTAGGTAATTCTTTTGTTAAATCACTTATAAAACTATCTAAATCATTTCCAAAGAAATGCTCAGCTGATGTACAATTGCTTTGTGCAATGATTAAATCTTCAAGTATCTCGAGTATCATTTCATCTGATTCATCTTCAGACAACATAACGTTATTTGTAATGCAACTTGCAACATATTCAAAAGCTTCTTTATTTTTTGGTCGTAACTGATTTACTTTTCTAACATATTCGATATTCATTTCATTTAGGCTCGTCATGCTCATCCTCCTTATTAATCAATGTTGATATTGGCCCAACTATGGCATTCCATTCTTCGGTCATGTTTTTCAGTTCTTCTTCACCTTCAGCAGTGATGAAGTAATATTTTCGTTTCGGGCCAACGTCACTAACGCGCATTTCACTTGTGATGAGATTTTTCTTTTGTAGTCGGAGGAGTACTGGGTATATTGTCCCCTCACTAATATTACCGAGTCCGGAATCGAGTAACTTTTGAGAGAGTTCATATCCATATACTTCTTTCTCTTTGATGATTGAAAGGACGCATGCATCTAGTAATCCTTTCAATAATTGAGTACGCATACTCATAGGCTTCACCTCTATTTTGTAATACAAGATAGCTAATCTTTTAAAAGCTACTTTGTATTACCAAGTAGCTCACTTATAATATAATCTTTTTGGTATAGTTTGTCAAATAGAGTTTTTAAAAATATGAGTGGTCTGTAATCTTTATTTACAGACCACTCACCACAAAATATTTCTATTTTCTTTTCCCTATCTTTGCATTTCGATTTGCTTTACCTGCTTGCGTCATCTTTTTCCATTTATTACGTTCAGCGCTCATCTTTGCTTCATCATTACGTCGTTCAACAAAGGCGAGCTCTCTTAGGTACTTGTTGTATCGTTCAAATCGATCTTCAGTTAATTCCTGAGCTTCAATGGCTTCATTAATTGCACAGCCTGGTTCATTCCTATGTGTGCAGTCGTTAAACTTACATTGTAATATTAAGTCTTCTACATCTTCAAATTCAGTACCTAAGCCAACGTTTTCCCCAGTACTCCATAATTGGAATTCGCGCATGCCTGGTGTATCAATTAATATCCCACCGTCATCGAGTAAAAGCAATTCACGGTGTGTTGTTTTATGCTTTCCTTTATTATCAGTGTATCGTATTTCGCCTGTATCCATCATTTCTTTCCCGATGATACGGTTTATGAGTGTCGATTTACCAACACCACTTGATCCGACAAGTGTCCCTGTTTTATTTTCTTTTATGTAATTACGTAGTGTTTCAATATTGTCATCACTATCATGTTGTACGAAATAAACAGGTACAGTAGGGGCAACGTTTGAAAGTTCTGCAATCATAATTTCTTTATCTAAATCCGTAATTAAATCTGCTTTCGTCATCACAATAATCGGGTTTGCACCTGAGTCATATGTTGCAATCAAATAGCGTTCTAGTCGATTTGTATTAAAGTTGTCATTACAACTCATTGTTAAAAATGCATAATCAATATTTGTCGCAATGACTTGTGGTTTCGTTTGATTACCTGCAGCATTACGCACAAATTGTTGTATTCTAGGTAATATGTGTTGAATAATGCCTTTTTGTTCATTTGGAAATGGTTTTATTAATACAAAGTCACCGACGGCCGGGATATGGATTAAGTCGTGACTTTCAAATTTGTCTCTCCCTGATAGTTGGACTAAATATTCTCCTTCTTCAGTCATTGCACGGTACATCCCTTTATGTTGCACAGAGATACGTGCTTTTATTAATGTTTCATTATATTCATTTGCTTGTTTGATTCTTTTTTCGTTGAATCCTAATTGTGTTAATATATCCATTATATTGCTCCTTTAGTTTATAAAAATACCCGTGGCGATTTCGCCACGGGTATACGAGCAATAGTTAGCAAGTAATGTCCATGACGAAACAAAGTGTAACAGTTGCAGTATTAATGTTCGTCATAAGACATCACTCCTTTCTTTTTTATTAGCATAAATAAATTTAAGAGGATTGTCAATCATGTGTGACAATCCTCTTATATATCACCTGTACCTTATTCATGGTAATCTAGCATTAATGAGGGTATATTTAAAGTATAAAAGGTAAGGAGGTCAATTTAATGTTTCGTATAAAACAAGATTTTATTAATCAATATCGTATGGAAGCAAACACGACGATTGCATGCTTAAAAGAATTAACAGACGAGTCTTTAGATCAAGCCGTTTCTGAATTAGATCGTACTTTAGGTGAAGTTGCATGGCATGTTGTTCAAAGTGTAGGTGGCTTTGCGGATAAAGCAGGTATTAAAGTTGATGGTACTACTTTCGGAGCACCAATGCCTGAGACTGTGAAAGATATTGTCGAGGCAGCTGAGACAATATACAATAATACGTTAGCAGCATATGATTCATCTTTAACTGATGAAGCTTTAATTGAATTAGTTGATTTCTTCGGTATGAATATGCCTAAAGGTCATTTATTATATTCAATGATTGCACATCAGGCACATCACAGAGGTCAAATGACAGTACTAATGCGTCAAGCTGATTTAAAAGTACCACCTATTTATGGTCCGTCACGTGATACTGAATAAATGGTGAAAGTGAGTAGTCTAATCGTAGGCTACTTACTTTTTTTATTTTCAAGTAAATTCTATGTAAACATGTGAGAATTAAGGGTATAATTATTTATCATTGAAGATAAAAGAGGTGACGCATGGAAAGTTTTATAATTATTTTAAGTCTAGTTTTTGCAATTATTCTTTCAACTATAATAAATTTTTATATACCTAAAATTCCGCTTGCATTTATTCAAATCATAATTGGGATGTTAATCTTTTTAACACCAGTACCGCTCCATGTTGAATTTGAACCTGAGTTATTTTTAATGGGAATAATTGCACCATTATTATTCTTAGAAGGGTATCAAGTTTCCAGAATAACATTTCTTAAATATTTAAAGCCGATTATATTGATGGCGATGGGATTAGTATTTACGACAGTTATCGGATTAGGATTTATCACACATTGGCTAATGCCTTTCTTACCACTTGCCGCTTGTTTTGCACTTGCTGCAATTATCTGTCCGACAGATGCTGTTGCTGTCCAAGCAATTGCAAAGGGTAAGAGATTACCAAAAGGTTTAATGACCATTCTAGAGGGTGAATCTTTACTCAATGATGCTGCAGGTATCTTAAGTTTTAAGATAGCATTACTTGCACTTACAACTGGCGTATTTAGTGTTAGAGAATCTGTATCACAATTTTTAGTAGCTACGCTGGGTGGGTTAATTGTTGGTTTAATCGTTGGATTATTGTTTGTACAATTAAGGATATTTCTGATTCGTAAAGGTTTCTTTAATGAATATATTTTTATATTAATTCAGTTATTAACGCCATTTATAATATATGAACTGGCTGAACAAATACATGCATCAGGTGTCATAGCAGCTGTTATTGGCGGTATTGTTCACGGCATTGAACGTGATAGGATGAGCCAGGCAACAACTCGATTACAACTTGGTTATAATAATACATGGGGATTATTATCTACAGTGTTAAATGGATTTGTCTTTACATTACTAGGATATTTGATTCCAGAAGTAACGACGTCATTAATTGAACACGGTAATGAGGATATTACATCGACAATTATTTATATGCTTATTATTGCCTTACTCGTTTATTTATTTAGATTTATTTGGGTGTTCTTCTTATATGATATGTTCTACATCCGTGAAAGCAGATTTGAACGTATATTAAATCGTGAGAATATTGATGAGAAAGAAGTAAGACCGAACCGCTTCAAATACGCGATTATCGCAACTGTATGTGGTGTTCATGGTACAATTTCAATGGCCATTGCTTTAACAATACCGTTAGAAATCGTCAAAGGTGAAGTATTTACTTATCGTGATAATTTACTATTTATTGCAGCAGGTATTATTGTGATTAGTTTAGTAGTCGCTCAAATATTGCTACCAATATTGACACCTAAATCTATTGTAAATGTAGATGATTCAATTTTAAGTTTTAAAGATGCGCGTATTAAGTTAAAAGAGTTTGGGATTAAATATATACACGATAATACTACGAAAGAAAATAGTATAATCGCAGGTAACTTAATTCGTCAATATACAATGCAAGTAGGGTTTTATAGTGAAGTGAGCGATAGAAATCATAGTCCAAAAGAAATTGATCGCTTGCATGCTATTGCAATGAATACTGAAATGAAGACGTTAGATGAAATGGTTGATGCGAGTGAAATCACACAAAGTTCATTTAATAACTATGTACAATATATCGAACGTTCTAAAATATTTCATTCTACAAATTTCTTTAGAAGAATGTTGTTCTTATATAGAATGCACAGAAAGCGTAAAGCATTTGCAAATCGTATTAATCAATCAAGTTCATTGTCGATTAAGAATAACTTAATTGAAATTCAAAAAATTGCAGGACGTGTACATTACAATGTTGTTCAACGTCTTGGAGAAGAAATGACTTTAGATAATCGTATTGAAATTGCACTCGTATCTGATAACTATTTAAATCGTGTGAGTCAAATTAAGCGTAATGCGACAAGTGAAAGTTTAGACGATGCAGAAACACTATTCGCACTTGACGTACTTAATGCTGAGAAAGATTTGATTAACCGTTTACTCGCAAAAGGAAAGTTATCTACGAACTTAGCAGTAGAATTAAGACAATCGATTAACTATGATGAGATGATGTTACTTGATACTTATGAAGATAATTAAAAGCATTCAGCCACTGGCTGAATGCTTTTAATTAATTTATAGGAGTCTTTCCTTTGAAATTCACTAAATCATAAGCATGTTTGACTGCATCATCACTTGGTGGTTCAACGTCTTTTAATGGATATTGTAAATTCATTGCTTCCCACTTATGAACACCAAGTTGGTGATAGGGTAAGATTTCGAATTTCTCGACATTGTCTAAAGAATTGATAAATTCACCGAGCTTGATTAAATCTGCTTCGTCATCAGTGATGCCTGGTACTAGAACATGTCTAATCCAAACAGGCTGTTTTCTTTCAGATAGTAGCTCTGCAAATCTTAAGATGTGTGTGTTCGGTTTACCTGTAAGTTTGATATGTTTCTCGTTATCGATATGCTTAATATCAACTAAGAATAGATCTGTATTCTCTTGCATATTATCAAAGTGGTGCATGAATGCAGGTGTTTCATTGAAGCAACCTGCTGATGTATCTACACAAGTTGAGATGCCGTGTTGTTTTAATTTTGCAAATAATTCTTCAAGGAATGGTAACTGCAGTAGCGGTTCTCCGCCACTTACAGTTACACCGCCATTGGAAGCATTAAAGTATGGGATATAAGGTAATACTTCGTTCACAATTTCTTCAGCAGTTACTTCCCTAGATGGGGCACCGATTTCCCAAGTATCTGGATTATGACAGAACTGGCAACGTAATAAACATCCTTGAGTGAATAGTATATATCTCAGTCCTGGTCCGTCAACTGTACCTAAGCTTTCTACTGAATGAATGTGTCCTTTAATCATCTAAATCCCGTCCTTTAACTATTTACTACATTTTTTCATGGAATGTTCTTGAAATTACATCTAATTGTTGTTCGCGTGTTAATTTAATAAAGTTTACTGCGTATCCTGATACACGGATTGTAAGTTGTGGATATTCTTCTGGATGTTCCATCGCATCAAGTAATGTTTCACGATTGAATACGTTGATGTTTAGGTGGTGACCATGTTGCATTGCATAACCATCTAATACACCTACTAAGTTTTGTTGTTGTGAATCATCTTCTTTACCTAATGATTTCGGTACGATTGAGAATGTATTTGAAATACCATCTTTACAGCAATCGTAAGGTAATTTAGCAACTGAAGATAATGAAGCTAAGGCACCATTTTTATCTCTTCCGTGCATTGGGTTCGCACCTGGCGCAAATGGTTGTCCTTCTTTACGTCCGTCAGGTGTATTACCTGTTTTCTTACCATATACTACGTTTGAAGTGATTGTTAATACTGACATTGTATGTTCTGAATCACGGTATGTTTTATGCTTACGTAATTTACCCATGAATGATTCTACCAATTGTACTGCAATATCATCAACACGCGCATCATTGTTTCCGTATTGAGGGAATTCGCCCTCAGTTTCGAAGTCGACTACCAATCCTTCTTCGTTACGGATTGTTTTAACTTTTGCGTATTTAATTGCTGATAATGAGTCAGCAGCAACTGATAATCCAGCAATACCTGTAGCCATTGTACGAATAATTTCTGTATCATGTAAAGCCATTTCAATTCTTTCATAGCTGTACTTATCATGCATGTAGTGGATAACGTTTAATGAGTTGATATAAACCCCAGCTAACCATTCCATCATTTGATCAAATTGTTTGTATACTTTATCGTAATCTAATACTTCATCAGTGATTGGAGCGAAGTTTGGACCAACTTGAGCGCCACTTACTTCATCAACACCACCGTTAATTGCGTATAATAATGTTTTTGCTAAGTTAGCACGAGCACCGAAGAATTGCATTTGTTTACCAATTTTCATGGCACTTACACAACATGCGATACCGTAGTCGTCGCCGTAGCTTTCACGCATTAAATCATCATTTTCATATTGAATTGAGCTTGTTTTAATACTCATTTTTGCACAATATTTTTTAAAGTTTTCAGGTAAGCGTGTAGACCATAATACTGTTAAGTTTGGTTCTGGTGCTGGACCTAAGTTATCTAATGAATGTAAGAATCGGAATGAGCTCTTTGTTACTAATGCACGGCCATCAATACCAACACCACCGATTGATTCAGTAACCCAAGTTGGATCTCCTGAGAATAATGCGTTGTAATCTGGTGTACGTGCAAATTTTACTAAACGTAATTTCATGATGAAGTGGTCAATGATTTCTTGTACTTCGATTTCTGAAATTGTGCCAGCTTTTAAATCACGTTCTGCATAAATATCTAAGAATGTAGATACACGGCCTAAACTCATTGCAGCACCGTTTTGCTCTTTAATCGCAGCTAAGTATGCTAAGTAAGTCCATTGAACAGCTTCTTTGAAGTTTTCAGCTGGACGTGAAATATCAAATCCATAAATGTTACCTAATTCTTTTAATTCGTTTAATGCACGATATTGTTCTGAAACTTCTTCACGTAAACGAATGATATCTTCTGACATTACAGTAGATAAGTTATTGAAGTCTTTTTGTTTTTCGTTCATTAAGAAATCTACACCATACAATGCTACACGACGATAGTCACCAATAATACGTCCACGTCCGTAAGCATCTGGAAGACCAGTAATAACACCCGCTTTACGACAAGCTAACATTTCTTTTGAGTAAGCATCGAATACACCAGCATTATGTGTTTTACGGTAATCAGTGAAGACTTTTTCAGTTTCTTTATCTAATTCATAACCGTAAGATTCACAAGCAGCTTTTGCCATACGAATACCACCAAAGGGTTGCATTGAACGTTTGAATGGTTTTTCTGTTTGTACACCTACGATTGTTTCTAAATCTTTATTTAAGTAACCTGCGTCATGTGATGTAATTGTTGATGCTATTTTAGTATCCATATCCCACATGCCACCACGGTCACGTTCTTCTTTTGTCAATTGCATTACTTGATCCCATAATGTTTTTGTTGCTTCAGTTGGACTAGCTAAGAACTCATCTTTACCGTCATATAAAGTGTAGTTCAATTGGATAAATTCACGAACATCGATTCTTTTGTTCCATTTACCTAATTTAAAACCTTCCCAAGCATTTGTTTTTTTAGTTTCTTCTTTAAACATAATAATTCCCTCCAAATTTTCATTTGTTAATCACTTCACAAATCAATTATAACACCGATACGTGAAAATAATCACATTTATTTTGAAAACGGTTAACTTTTTAATAAACTTTGATATAAAGCAGTTTAACTGTAATAGTACAACTAGGAAATGTGTGTTTTGTATATGTAACAGGTGTAATTTTTGTGCTTGAGTAGATGTATTTGTTTAAGTTTATTGTGGAGATATCATACATATCCATGTACAATGAAAAAGGTGAATGATATGAGAAGTTTATTAACAACTGAAACAGAAGTATTAAAGAAAATCGCACGTATTCATGAATTAATGCCTAAAGCATATGATAAGAAATACAGTGCAACTGAACTAGACATTAAATTACGTTATGAATCAATGAGTTTATTAATGATGCATCGTAATGATCAAATATTATTAATAGAAGATGATAATACTTTATGCGCATTCTTATGGTATCACATAGGGGATGTGGTTCATATAAAGTCGACATATGTAGATCCAAAGTTTCGAAATCTAGGTCTTGCAACTCAACTTAAAAGACAAATTGAAATCATCGCAAAAGAAAATCATATCAATACTATATATAGCGATGTACATCCGAGTAATATTGCAATGATTCGATTAAATGGAAAATTAGGATATACAACAATGATGAATCGTACATCAATGATAAAAACAATAGAGGTGTAAAATGATTAGAACGCTGTATATAGATGAACAGAATGCACTTCATGTGTGTAGCTCGCCATATGATATAGAAGTAACTCCAAAATGGTTATGGGTAGATTTAAGTGAGCCAACTAAAGAAGAGAGTTTAATATTAAGTCAATTTTTCCACTTTCACCCGTTATCAATTGAAGATGCGACAACAGTAAGTCAGCGTCCAAAATATAAAGAATATGACGATTATTTGTTCTTTGTTTTCCATGCAATTGATTTAAAGACAATGAAACCGGAAGAAATAGATATCTTTATTAACCCTACATTAATTGTGACATTCCACAAGGAAGCGTCGGAAGAAGTAGATAAAGTATGGCAAACAATGCTAAATAAAAAGCCGAATGAAAAGATAACAACCAATGAAGTGATGTATAAAACATTAGATGCTATTGTCGATAATTATTTTCCTTTTGTATACGATCTAGAAGATAAAGTATTCTCGTTCGAAGATCGACATTCTGTGAATATTTCGACAGAGAACTTAATAGATGAGACATTTGATTTAAGAGAAGACTTATTATTAATTAGACGTACTGTATTGCCAATGCGTGATTTAGTGTATCGACTATTAGAAGGAAGAGTATTATCAATCAGTAAGAAACAAAAAATCTTCTTGCACCACATCAATGACCATTTAATCAAACAAGTCGAGATGATTGAATCATCAAGAGAGATGACTGCAGATATTCGAGATAACTATATTTCACTGAACTCATTTAGAATGAATAATATCATGAAAATATTAACAATTTATTCTGTGATATTCATGCCCTTGACATTAATAGCAGGTATTTATGGCATGAACTTTGAAGTCATGCCAGAACTACATTGGAAATATGGCTATTTAGCAGTTTGGGTTGTAATGATTGCTATCACTGTTGGTATGATAGGATATTTTAGAGTAAAGAAATGGTTCTAATAGCAGAGATTTGGGACTAACTGTTCTACCACAAGTAAAAACCGAATGAACTCATAAATCGCAACTTTGATTTATAGTTCATTCGGTTTTGTTTCCAGTTTGCATGTGTCAAAACGCTCGTTCGCCGCCTCTATTTTAGAAAAGTGTTGCAATGATAAATATTATGCCATTCTTTAAACATTGGACCTGTACTACCTTCGATTGGATCTTGTTCAGGCAATGTTACATTATTTACCCTCATGTTTATTGCATTTATGTCGTCATAGCTTGTTAACGTTTCTACTTCATTTTCGGTTGGGTATGCACCAACAACTTTGAAGTCATGACTCGCTTCTAATCTTTTATGTCCGTATCCTGCAGGTAATAATAATGCATCTCCTACTTTAACGGTAATTTTACTGCCTGATTCCCCGCCAATCATCAGTGTGGCTTCACCAGATGCAACGCCTAAAACTTCATGTGTATCTGGATGGTAATGATGATAATCAAATACACCGTCTGTCCAAATTCCGGTCCATTGATTTTGTTTGAATATTTGTGCGAAATCGCCTTTAACATCTTGATAAACAATTACTGGTAAGATCATGTGGTTCGGTGTACTTTCGGATGTTGAACTATGAATAATTTTATATTTCATTAATTTTCCCCCCTTAATGTTAATGTATATTTATATTGTTCTTCAAAATAATTAATAATGCAAAGAATAAGATTTCTGAGAATGTAATTAACATACGAATTTTATATTCTGTGTTAAAATAGTAGCTAGAATGATGAAGGTGGGATTGACTTGAAAAACTTTGCGTACTTAGCAATTTCAGGTGCATTAATTTTAACGGGCTGTAGTAATGAAGATACAGGCAAACTGAAAAAAGAAATTGAGCAATTAAAGAAACAAAAAGATAAATCTAAGAAAGAACTAAAGTCTTTACAAGAAGAGAATAAATCTATAGACAAAGAAATTAAAGATAAACAAACAGTTATAAATCAATTAGAAAAGGATAAAGAAGCAGAAATAAAAGCACAACTTAAGCGAGAAGAAGAGGAAAAGAAAAAGCAAGCAGCAATTGATAAACGCAATCGCTTAATCGCTCAGCAAAAGGCTGATAAAGAAGAAAAAGCCCGTGCACAACTAGCAAGTAAAGCTGCTCAATCGCGTAATAAAGTCACAATGCCAAATACAATTGAAGCAAGTACGAATGGTAAAGTACAAACAGTGAAGTCTATTAAGGATATCGGCTTAAATTTTAAAGATGCAGGTATGAACACGACAATTAGTCGAATTCAAATATTTAAAGTGACAGATATGCCTAAGGACCAGGTTGTGTTATTTAATGGCGATACTGAAGGGTATGTCATGATATATGAAGTGACAACAGAAAATACGTTAAATAAACCTTTATACTATAACAATGTTGGATTATTAGATATCGATGGTAAAAAGATATTCTCGGAATATGCATCGTTTATACCTACAGAGCTTCAAGAGATTACAATGAAAAAAAGTAAGCAGAATTATAATGAATATGCACCAAAAGAAAAGACAATTAGTTATAAATCAATTGCTATTAATAAACAAGATTATAAAAAAATTCAGAATGGTAAAGCTCAGTTATATATTAAAGGTGGCGTTTCTGAATCAAAAGATATGGCCGACAAAACATTAGAGAATTCAAAAGGGTATGTAATAAATGTTTCTTAAACTACATTTTAGGGAATCATAATAAAAAGAACACGGAGGCGTTAATATGCATGAGGAAAAATTTGTACTTATAGAAGGTAAAGAATATACACTTTCTGAAATCGCACGTGAACTTGAATCAATTACAGGTTATACTGTGAAAGATACTTATGGCGATGTAAATAGAATCGTGGCACAAAAGCCAAACTTTGACCAAGACTTCGAGAGTTATTTAATCACTTATGAGTTTAATGAGTCAGATGATTTAGTTGATGTAACCGTAACAACTCCGAAAGATACTGAGGTTAACTTTCATTCAGATAAAGTGAAAGTAAGATTGATTTCTTATAAAACAAAATAATAGCTCAAAGTGTGTTAATGTATATGTAAATTGATATATAATAACACACTTTTTTAATGGAGACTCATATGAAAAAAATAATTGTATTATTAACTACAGGAATACTGCTCTCAGGATGCAATTCATCTAATCAACATAAAGACAACACAACAAGTCAAATGAAATCAAACAGTAAAGCTGATATTATATTTGATGCAGCACATGGCGTGACTGCAGGTGAAGCAGATTGGGTAATAAATGGTGGTTTCTCTACATTTAACGATGATATTATAAAAGAAGGTATTACAACTACATCAACAGGATATAATGATGAAATTACGCTTGGATTATTGAAGCAATATAAAGCATTTATTATGCCAGAACCAAACATTCCACTAAAGACGAGTGAGCAAGATGCCATTAAGACATACGTAGAACAAGGTGGTAGTGTAATGATGATTGCTGACCATTACAATGCCGATCGAAACTTGAATCGATTTGATGCCTCAGAGATATTTAATGGTTATCGTCGTGGTGCATTTGATGACATAACGAAAGGTATGAAGCGAGATGAGATACAATCTGATCGTATGAAAAATGTAAAATCATCTGATTACTTAAGTGAGACGTTTGGCGTTCGATTTAGATATAATGCATTAGATGATGTCGTATTATCAGCAAAAGATGAAGATAATGTATTTGGTATATTAGATGGTGTAACTAAGGTCAATATGCACGCCGGGAGTACAATTCTAATTACAGATAAGAAAAAAGCAAAAGGTGTATTATATCCTGAAAGTTTATCATCACGTGATAAATGGGGGCATGCTGTCGATCAAGGGGTCTATACGAAAGGTTATAAAGATGAAGGAGCATTCGTAGCAATAAGTAAGCTTGGTAAAGGTAAAGCGGTCTTTATTGGAGACTCCTCAATTGTAGAAGATAGTACACCTAAATACGTACGAGAAGATAATGGACAAAGTAAAAACACATATGACGGTATTCGTGAAATGGATCATCAACGTTTAATGCAGAATCTTGTCAGTTGGATGATTAAACAAGAAGACTTTACTTCATTTGAAGGAGAAATTGATTTAGATGATGAGACAAAAGTATTAGACTTTGAAATACCACAAAATTCATCAGAACCAAAAGAAGAACCATGGGGTACACCTGGTCATGATTATAAATGGTATGACCCTTCAACTTTTGAAGATGGCAGTTTCGGTAAAGATGAAAATGTAATTACGAGTAAAGGTAACGATGATGACAAACGGAAAGATAATTATAATGACAACAAAAAGAATTCCAATGCACCAATAAGTAAGTCAAGCACAGATGTTGATGTTGAATATCCAAATACAGTGAGTGTCGGTGAACACTTTACTGTTGATATATTTACCAAAGAGCAAGTTAACCAAGTGGCAATCGAACTGATTGATGAAGACGGAGAACAAGTAGGATTATTTGATGGAAAACCTCCAGGAAAATCAAGAAGTTATGATACAAAATACAAGGAAAATCGTTTCCATTGTTATTTTCATGGTAAAATAGCGAGAGAAGCAAATGGTAAGATTACGCTAAAAGTATATTCAGGTAATCAAATCATTCAAGAAGAAACTATGATGGTGAGGTAAAACAGGTGAATAAAATTTTAAAGACATTATCAATTGCAGCCATTACGACAGCAATAATCCCAACGGGTATCATTTCAGCAAATACTCCGATACAAGCTCCAAAGTCAGTTGACGAAGTAAAGTTTGATAACACAGATAAAATAAAAGTAAATGAGCCAGTATTACAATCGAAGTCGACAAGTGTCGATAAAGTGCCTGCGTTCAAAAAAAGAATATTCCGTGAAAAACCAATGAAAGAAAATGTATTAGTTGTAATGATGGACTTCAGTAATAGCCCTGCATCTACGCTAACGAAGGCTGATACATCTAATTATCGTAAAAAGTATGATAAAGCATATTATCAGCAGTTATTCTTCGGAGAATCAATAACAGGGCCAGATAATAAAAAATATAGCTCAATAAAAAAATATTATCAAAACGTATCTGGAGATAGCCTTCAATTAAGTGGACAAGTTTCCGGTTGGTATCGAGCAAAGCACCCATTAAATTATTATGGGCATAATGAAGATGCTAAAGTTTCTGAATTAATAATGGAAGCGGCTGGGCATGTTGCGAAAGATAAATCAATCGATATGAATAAGTATGATCAATATGATTATTATGATTTGGATCAAGATGGTAATATGAAAGAACCAGATGGTATTGTTGATAAATTTGTCGTTGTCTTCAGTGGTGTTGGGGAAAGTGAGGGCGGCGGAAAGTTCTTACAAAATTCGATTTGGGAACATGTTTCCGAAGTGGAATTATCAAAGAATGGCAACCCGAAATCTATCGCAGGAACGCACAGCAAATATTCTAAACTCTATAAAAATCGTTTAGGGATTGCTGAGTATGGTATCCTTGCTGAGGATAGTACAGTTGGTACTTTCTCGCATGAATTTGGACATATGTTGGGATTAATCGATGAGTATGATACTGCACCAAATGCAGAAAGTCATGCTGGAGAACCTATTCGTTTCTGGTCACTTATGAGTTACGGGGCAGATGCAGGTTTAATTCCAGGAATGGAGCCTGTCGGATTAAGTCCATTTGCAAAATCTGATTTACAACAAATATATGGTGGGAATTGGATCCTCGGTAGTGAAATTAATTATAAAAACATCTCAAGTAAAAAACGTTACTATCTAATTGACCAAGCAAGTATTAAGGGCGTGAATAATGATGTTGTAAAAGTGAATTTACCAACTATTCGTAAAAAAGATAAGTATGGTAAAGTGAGAAATTATAATCACTATTACTTATTAGAATGGCGTTCTCATAACGGCGTAGATAAAGGATTATCACATATAAAAGATCCATTTGGCATCAACAAATATGGTAAAGGTTTAGTCATTTGGTATGTGAATGAAACTTACACTGACAACTCTAACTTATCGAAACATTTCGGTAAAAGTTTAGTAGGAGTAGTTGATGCTAGTCCATCAAATATTACAACTCAAGATGGTTTAATACCAATGTCTGATATGCAATTATATGATGCAGCGTTCAATACGAAGAGCTACGGACAATATAATAGTGCAAAAAATTACTTCTTTAAGAAAAAATCAACCAAGCCAGTAAGTTTATTTACGGATAAACGCTATAGCTTAACATCACGCAATAATATGCAAGTACCAGATAGTAGTCGTGTCTTACCTCAACTAGGCTTAAAAATAAAAGTTGAAGGTCAAAACAGTGATGGAACTGTTGGGAAAATTAGTATTTACAAATAAATCTTTATTAAAAGTAGGACAATTTTATGTCCTACTTTTTTGTTACATATTTGTAATATTATAATATTCAAAATTTTATTTACAATTCTGAATATTTAGAAGATAATATTCTCAAGCAGTAAAACAATATTGAAAATTCGGGGGCAAAACAGATGAGAAAAAAACAATTATTTTCTTCACTTTTAGCATTATCTTTAGGGGTTTCGAGTTTAGGTTTAACTAGTGGTGCGGCGTATGCAGATACTAGTGGATCACAAGTACATATGGGATCAAATTTCGATGCAGGTGTGGCTAACGAAGATCGATTAATTCAAATGTTAAAGAAAGAAGGGAAAATTTCTAAAACAGCAACGCGTGCTGAAGCAGAAAAGACAGTTCAACAATATTTGAAACATAAGCAAGAACAATCAAACAAATACATAAAAAACAAAGGTGCATTCGATAAAAAATACAATAAAGTAACAGATAAGAAAAATAAAAAGAATGCACAAAATAAATATACAAAAGGGAAAGGAAATAAAGCAGGTCATGCTAAAAATGTAAAATCTGTAGTTACTGAAAGTTATAATGGCGAGAAGCGCACGGATAAAGTTCTATTATTAGCAATTGATTTCCCAGATTATAAAAATTCAACAATCACAAAAGAAGAAACAGATATGTTCTACGAAGATTATCCAATGAGTCATTTCCAAGACATGGTGTTTAATCCGAACGGTTATGAAGGGCCGAATGGTGAGAATTTAGTGAGTATGCAAAAGTTTTATAATAATCAATCAGG